>NZ_AUMD01000011.1 GCF_000430505.1 Eisenibacter elegans DSM 3317
AATCCATGATAGAGATGCTGTAGACGGGTGTGAGGGAGTAGTCCCAATTTTTACCCCTGCGGCCTTGTTCCTGAATGACAAAGGCGGCATAATAGAGGCTTCGGTCTTTGAAATAGCTTTGCGCCGCCCGTTGGAGTTCGATGATGAACTTTTCGCCGTTTTCACCCTCACAGAAGAGGTCAAAAATCGCCTTACGTTCTTCTTGTTTTTTACCCGCCTTTTCCTTGTCGAGGTAGGTTAGGGTTTTGATAGGCGGCAAGTCATTGGCTAACAAGGTGTTGAGGAAGTCGATAAGGATGTCTTTGTTGCGCTCAGTACCAAAGATACGCTTGAAGCCAAAATCAGTGAAAAGGTCGATATAGCGACCGTAAGGCTTGTCAGGAGTCATAGGGTTGTAAATAAGGTTAATGTTATGAAGTAGAGAATTATGAAGTACAGGATGTGAGGCTGTGTCTACAGATATATTTGGCAATCAATGCCAACTATTTGGAGTGTAAATAGGTTTGGATAGGACAACCCAAACCAACCCCATTTTAACACTCATGACAATACAAGGAAAAATCTGCCTTATTACCGGAGCCACTTCTGGCATTGGTCAAGTAACGGCCTTGGAGTTGGCGCGCCAAGGCGCACAACTAGGCCTCATTGTGCGCAACCCCCAAAAAGGGGAGGCTACCCGCCAAGAAATTATTCGCCAAACAGGCAACGAGTCCATACAGATTTTTGTGGCTGATATGGCTTCCCAAGCGCAGATTCGGGCAGTAGCTGAGCCCATCCAACAAGCGTATCCACATATTGATATCCTGCTCAACAATGCCGGGTTTATTGCTGGCAACCGTCGTGAGTTGAGCGCCGATGGCTGGGAGCAGACCTTTGCCGTCAATCATATGGGCTATTTTACCCTCACACAGGTGTTGTTTGAGATGCTCAAGGCCGCTCCCGAGGCGCGTGTCATCAATGTGGCTTCAGAAGCACACCGCTTTAGCAACCAACTCGATTTTGACAACCTCCAACTCCAACGTGGATACAGTGCTATGAAGGCTTATGGCCTTTCAAAGCTACACAATATCTTGTTTACCAAGAGTTTAGCTAAGAGATTGGAAGGCACTAATATCACTACCAACAGCCTACACCCGGGGGTAGTAGCCACAGGGTTTGCTTCTACATCATCAGGCTTTTTTAAGGTATTGGCTCAGTTGGCGCGCCCGATGATGATTAGCGCCCAAAAAGGAGCCGAAACCAGCCTGTATCTTGCTACAGCTGCGGAGGCTGCGCAATACAATGGCCTATACTTTGACAAAAAGCGACCTCGAACGCCCAGCGCTTTGGCACAAAACCCCGAAAAAGCCGAAAAGCTTTGGGAAGTAAGCGAAGCACTGAGCGGGCTAAAGCTGATTTAGTGGCTTGGGGTGCGAATCTCTTGACACAGTTCTACCAACACACCATTGCTCGACTTGGGGTGTAGGAAACAAACCAGCTTGTTGTCTGCGCCACGCTTAGGTTTGTCGTTGAGCAGGGTAAAGCCTTCGGCACGAAGGCGCTCCATTTCGGCCTCAATATCGGCTACTTCGTAGGCAATGTGGTGGATTCCCTCGCCACGCTTCTCGATGAACTTAGCGATGGCGCTGTCGGGTGCGCTAGCCTCCAGCAATTCTATCTTGGTTTCGCCTACGGCAAAAAAAGAAGTACTGACGGCCTCTGACGCTACCGTCTCGGTTTTGTAAGGCTTGGTATTGAGTAGTTTGCTGAATAATTCGTTGGCACTGGCCAAATCCTTGACCGCGATGCCGATATGTTCTACTTTGAGCATTGGAAAAATGTTTGGAAACTTTTTATTTTGCAATGAGGTTGTACTCATTACAAAGTTAGGTCAAATAACTTTGAATTGATGGCCTGCCTCTGTCTGCTCAACCAAGAAAACAATTTTTGCCTTATGATACAAGTTACCGATAAAGCCAAAGAACAATTGGCCACACTCCGTCAACAAGACGGCTATACAGAAGCGCACAACGTACGCGTCTCTGTGAAGGGTGGCGGCTGCTCTGGTCTGATGTATGACCTTAGCTTCGATGACCAAATACAGGCTACTGATGAGGTCTTCGAAGACAAAAATGTCAAGATACTTGTGGATAAGAAAAGTCTTTTGTACCTTTTGGGTACAGTGCTCGACTTCAGTGACGGCCTCAACGGCAAAGGGTTTCAGTTTATCAATCCCAATGCTTCTAGAACTTGTGGCTGTGGCGAGAGTTTTGCTGTATAGCTTTTTTTCATAATGTATAGTTTAATAGTTAAATGCCGGCTTTTCTAAGGCCGGCTTTTATTGTGTTTGTAATCGTAGGCTACCGAAAACTTTGAAAATATGCGTATTCATCTACTTTTGACTTTGTTGGTTTTGATACTACTGAGCGGATGCGAAACAGCCCCGCATCTGGATAATTTTGATACCAAGGTCTGGAAAGCTGACCGATATGCTTGCCAAGGGCAGCGTGAAGCGCTTGTCTCATCACTATACCAGCAAAGAGAGCGTCTCAAAGGCCTCAATCAAGCGCAAATACAGCTGTTGTTGGGCAAACCCGACAAACAACGCCTTTATGAGCGAAATCAAAAATTTTATTATTATTATATAAAATCTGGTGCGCACTGCCAAGAGGGATATCACACAGAAGCCGGATTGGAGCAAATGTTACAATTACGTATCAGTGCCGTGGACATGGTCATAGAGTTGAGTTTCCCTAAGGAATATAATAAGTAGCCTCTAGCGGAAAATGGTCGGAGTAGGTAATATCGCGGCGTGTACGGAAAGTGCTGGCGCGTAATCCTTCACTAAAAAACTGATAATCAATTCGTAAGAAAGACAACCTACCGTTGTAGCTAAACCCAAAACCCCTGCCGGCATAGCCAAAAGCATCATGTAAATGGCGGCGTAGGCGCATATAGGCATAACTGTAGGGCATCTCGTTGAAGTCGCCACAAATCACTACCGGATAGGGGCTGTTGAGGATATAATCTTGGAGCAAGAGCTGTACCTGAGTAGCGCGGATGCCCATTCCCCGGCGGATTCGCTGGGCCGTCTCAGCATAGGCGCGGCGTGTTTCTTCGTCCTCGATAGCATCAAATAGTTGGTTTTCATCAATACTCATCGATTGTAAATGCACATTGATGATTCGAACCGTATCTGCGCCAATCTGTACATCGGCCAAGATACCCTTCTGGTGCGATTTTTTGCCCAATGGAATTTCTGTTGCCCGCACAATAGGATATTTGCTGAAAATAGCCACTCCAAAAAAGCCACGCTTATCCCGCAGGTTTTCTATCGAATTCACATATACATTATAACCCCGCTCTAGAGCGATAGGGCGCAAGGTATTGTACAGCTCCGATTGGTCGGAATGGTAGTATTCTTGCAAACATTTGATGGGCGCAGGATGCTTGGCCACCCAGTCAATCATCGCTCGGCTCTTTTGTTTGTTGGCCTCATTGGGTGTTTCATATACATTGAAAATATGTACATTGTAGCTCAAAACCTCAAAATGATTGGCTGTTGCTGGCCGCTCAGGAGGGAAGGTATAGGTAAAAGTACTCTTTACAAAGCTCATCCCGACCAACAATGTCAATCCCGAAATCAATGCTTTTGAGGGATTGACAAATAGCCAGTAGGCAATCACCCCCAAATGCAATAACAAAAGCCCCGGAATACCAAAAGGGATAAACCCTAACCACCACCAGCCATCTGTCGGAGGGATATACGTAGTTGCATAGGCAATCAATGTGATGATACTGAGTAAAATATTGAAGCGCACCCGAAAGCCGCTCCAGAAAGGTCTAGGTAGTAGTTCTTCCATTTTGAGATAAAAAGCAGCAACAATGCCACCAAAAAACAGTGCCAAGGCCAAAAATACTAAAAATATGGGATGATACAGCCCCAATGTATAGGTCTGAAAGATTCACCTAATCACTTGTAACAATAAAATAACCGCTGTTAGCATATACAATCGGCTCAAATTCATTATTTTAGCTCTCAAAATAAATTATAAGCCACGATTGAAGCCGAGTGTTGTATGATTTTTTTACGCAAAAAACTGATTTTCTGCTGGTTATTCATCTTTCTGATGCTAATACCAAACTATTCACAAGCTTGGGGCTTTTTTGGACATAGGCTGATCAACAGAACAGCAGTATTTACCCTGCCCCCTGAAATGATTGTGTTTTACAAATACTACATCATTTATATCACCGAAAAGGCCGTAAACCCAGATGCGCGTCGTTATGCGGTAGAGGGGGAAGCACCCAAACACTTTATCGATGCCGATGTCTATGACAAGTACTATGGTGGCAAAGGAACCGCCATCCACAAGCTGCCGCGCTATTGGAAAGATGCCGTAGCCGAGTTTGGAGCAGATACCCTACTAGAGTATGGCACAGGACCTTGGAATGTAGAGGATATGAAACACCGCCTTACACGTGCCTTTGAGCGCCGCGATGCGCGCGAAATCCTCAGGCTTTCTAGTGATTTGGGGCATTATGTGGCCGACATCAACGTGCCCCTACATACAACCGAAAACTACAACGGGCAATTTACCAACCAACGGGGCATCCACGGTTTTTGGGAATCACGCCTGCCCGAGCTATTTTCAAATGAGTATGACTTGTTTGTGGGGCAGGCACGCTATCTCGAAAACACACAGTTGGCCGCATGGGAGGCTGTTATCAATGCACATATGGCGCTAGATTCTGTGTTTGATTTTGAACGTATCCTGACAGAGCGCTTTGACGAAAGCAAAAAGTATAGTTTTGAGCAGCGTGGGCGCTCTACCATCAAAACCTATTCCCGCCCCTTTTCGGAAGCCTACCACAATATGTTGGCTGGACAAGTAGAACGGAGATTCAGGGCTTCTATCAAAATGGTTGGCGATTTCTGGTATACCTGTTGGGTTGACGCAGGTAAGCCTGACCTCGAAGGGCTCATCAGCAAGAAAGTGCTCGAAGAAGAAATGAAAGAAATGGAAGAAGAACGCCAAAAAGAACAACGTATCTTGGCTCGTCCACACGAAACACTCAGTTATTTGATGATGCCTTGGCAGAGCAAAATAATGGACAACCTTGCACACAATCATCAAATCCGAACCTGTCGCTGCGACCACGGGCACAGCGCCGAGGTAGACTACCAAAGCCCTGATTTTCAGAGGCTACTCAACTATGATTTCGAAAAACCAAGGCAACACCTACACAATACCTGTACCGACCACCAACACTAACCCCACAAAAACAAACTCCCACGACAAATTGTCAGGCATCCTTTTTTGGCACATTATTTTCAGTCTTGGAACAAGAAAGCTTTGTTTTCAGTTTAATGATTAAGCAAAGCATATATTATCTCTTACCTAAAAACACGATAAACCTATGTTCTGGATTATTGTAGGATTCTTCTTCCTTTTGAGCTTGATTGTTAGCCAAACTCTCAAGTCTAGATTCAGACGCTATTCGCAGGTAGGGCTACGTGCCAATATGACAGGGCGCGAAATCGCGCTACAAATGCTGGCCGATCACGGCATCTATGACGTGGATGTGATGTGTGTGGAAGGGCAATTGACCGACCACTACAACCCTAGTAACCGTACTGTCAATCTTAGCCCAGATGTATACTATGGCAATTCGGCTGCCGCAGCTGCTGTAGCTGCTCACGAATGTGGCCACGCCGTGCAACACGCCACTGCTTATAGTATGTTGGAATTTCGATCGGCGATGGTTCCCCTACAAAACATTAGCGCCAGTGTGATGAACTTTATCTTCATCGCAAGCTTGTTCGGATTTGCGTACAACCTCTTCAG
Source organism: Eisenibacter elegans DSM 3317 (assembly GCF_000430505.1). NCBI lineage: Bacteria > Pseudomonadati > Bacteroidota > Cytophagia > Cytophagales > Microscillaceae > Eisenibacter > Eisenibacter elegans. The sequence goes on from NZ_AUMD01000011.1 coordinate 5,829, forward strand.
CGCATCGACGATTTTACTGACTATCATTGCCTGCTATGGGGTCATTACGCTCTTCAGCTTTATCACCCTCCCAGTAGAGTTTGATGCAAGTCGCCGCGCTCTAGCGTGGATAGAAGCCCGAGGCATTGCCTCTCCCCAAGAATATGGGATGGCCTCTGATGCGCTACGATGGGCAGCAATGACCTATGTGGTGGCTGCTCTCGGTTCGTTGGCAATGCTCTTGTATTATGTGTCTATCTTTATGGGACGCGACTAGCGCCATCGCTTAGTTCAAAAACGTATATTTTTTCGCACAAATCCGGCAGATAAAACTTATCCGCCGGATTTTTTGTTTGCCTTATGTACAATTGTACCCCAATCTAAAACAGTCTCTCAGATTATCCCTTTCTGATATGAAATCTACTACGCAACTCCCCCTTTCTATTTATACAGAAGCCAACCCCAACCCCCTATCTCTGAAGTTTGTATTCAACCGAATGCTGGTTCCTGATGGAGTAACATTTGACTTCCCCGACGCAGCCAGCACTGCGCAAGCCCCCTTGGCGCAAAACCTTTTCCAAGAATTTGGTTTTGTACAACGGGTATTTATGATGAATAACTTCATTACCATCACCAAGGACGATACCACCGACTGGCACGAGGTAGCCGGAGAAGTCAAAAGCTTTCTCAAAACATACTTTGAAACCGAAAAGCCACTTTTCAGTGTTCAAATGATGAAAGATTATGAAAGCGCTTTCCAGCAAGGCCAAACGACTGATTCGGAGGTAGTTAAAAAAATAAAAGGTATTTTAGATGAATATGTGCGCCCCGCTGTAGAGTCGGATGGTGGTGCTATTGTGTTTCACTCTTACGATGAAGGTGTAGTCAAAGTATCTTTGCAAGGCGCTTGCAGCGGCTGCCCCTCTTCTATGATTACCCTCAAAGCCGGTATCGAAAACTTGCTCAAGCGTATGTTGCCTGACGAGGTACAGGAAGTCGTTGCCGAAGAAGTTTAATCATATTCCCCTACTCCTTGAGACGTATGGTGTTGCTTAATATCACAGAGCCGCCCTACGTCTCCTTGCTTTAACCCCCTACTCGATAAGCAATACCATTGCCTCCTATCCGTATTCACCCGACACATCACCTATACTGTTACTCAGTAACACTAAACGAATAATTCCTTTGGATTGGACTCTTTACCTTGCCCCTTTCAAAAACTATTTGAAGCTTGAAAGAGGGCTGTCGCCAAATTCTGTGGAAGCTTATCTTCGAGATATCCGTAAGTTGATTGATTATTGCCAGCTCAAACAACTTTCGCTCTCTCCTGCCGAGCTTACCCCGGCACACCTCCGTGAATTTCTTGCGTATTTGGCCGAGCTTGGTGTGGCCGACGCTTCCCGTGCGCGCATCTTATCGGGCATAAAAGGCTTTTATCGTTTTTTGATGACCGAAAATATCATCCAAGAAAATCCTGTGGGCTTGGTCGAAGGCCCTCGAATGAGCAAGAAAATACCGGATGTGCTTTCGGTCGAAGAAGTAGATGCCATCATTGCTGTCATCGACCATTCGCGCCCCAAAGGTACTCGCGACCGTGCGCTGATAGAGGTACTCTATAGCTCCGGCCTGCGTGTAAGCGAATTGATTAACCTCAAAATCAGTAATTTATACCTAGACATCGGCTTTATCAAAATTATAGGCAAGAGCAATAGGGAGCGCTTTGTGCCGATTGGGCGCTCCGCGCAACATTATCTCAAAATCTATTTGGAGTATATCCGCAAAAATATCCCCATCAAATCGGAATACGAAGATTATGTGTTCTTGAACCGGAATGGTACGCCGCTTTCGCGTATTATGGTGTTTATGATTGTAAAAGAGTTGGGACAGAAGGCGGGCTTGCGCAAAAATATCAGTCCACACACTTTTCGCCATTCTTTTGCTACCCACCTGATAGAAGGAGGCGCTGATTTGCGCGCCGTACAAGAAATGCTCGGGCACGAGTCAATCACGACTACAGAAATTTATACACATCTAGACCGCGACTATCTCCGCCAAGTATTGACGGATTTCCATCCAAGGGCTGCCGCAAAACCACCAACGGAGGCTCCTCCGAGTCCAAATATTGCTGAAGATAAGCTCGGAGAAGATTAAATCTGTTGTGGCTTAGACACCCAAGCCCAAGTAGCTCCCCGCGCAAGTGTGGAGAAGCTTCAAGGTGTGGTGATAAGGTATTGTTTGTGAGAGACTGCTAGTGTAGATAAAAAATACCACACGCCACTGGACATTTTTGGAAAAGTAGCTCGGAGCTCCAGCTCCGAGAAAAGCTGAGGCCTCATTTTGGGGGTAATTTGAAAAATGTCCAGAGGCGTGAAAATACCAGCAATTTATTGGTGGCGAACAAGCCGGTCTCCTTGGCGAATGGGCAATATGTGGGCATAATGGTTTTCTTGTAAGCAGAAATCCACGTCTTTTTCAGCGCCAAAGCCCTTGAGCCTGTCAAAGTGCCCACAGCCCTCTAAGGCTTGCTTGAGTTGTGGCTTGGCTTGTTGATAGGCACTGCGGCTGAGTATGGACGAATCATCGGCTAGTTGGTGGCTAGAGTGGAGCGCTTCGGCCACAGCTCCAGCAAAAAGCATATCTTCCATATTCACCCGACCCTTCCAGCCTGCGCAAATAAGGACAACCGATTGCGTAGCCTGATAGAGATAGTCGATAACGGCCTGTTTGTTGAGGAAAGCCCCAATGATGAGCGCCTCGGCTTCGTGTGCGTCTTCGATGGCGCGAGTGCCATTGGTGGTCGTCATAACTACTGTTTGCCCTTGGAGGGAGGCTTGCATATAGCTAAAAGGCGAATTGTCTAGGTCAAAGCCTTCGACCTTTTGCCCACCACGCTCGGCAGCGGCCAAAAAACCCTTGGCTTGCCAATCACGGCAGACTTCCAGCTCTTTTACAGGAATAATAGCGGCTACCCCGTGAGCAAAAGCCGTTACCATACAAGAGGTGGCTCGCAAAACATCTATGACTACGGCAATTTTACCCCCCAAAGGATACAAGGGTAGCAAATCTGGGGTCAGGCAAACATCAAGTGTACGCATATATTTGGGACAAGAATAGATAAAATATGTCGGTATATAATTGATTTTCAGTGATTTGCTGTGCAGGGGTGTGCTAGCAAAAGTAGATGCCAGCGGATATTTTCGAAAATGCAGCCCGCAAAGGTCTGACTTTGAGATAATAGGAATGTAAAGCCGAGTTTTTGCCTACCTCCGCCCGCTGCGAAGTTGTGGGCTTTCCAGTCAGAGAGGTGTGGCAAAAATATTAAGCCGAAAATCACAGATGTTTTTGGGTTGATAAATAGTGCTTAATCCGCTGAGGCCTCATTGTGAAAACAATTGCGGCAGCGTGCTTCATACACATCTGTTTCGCCCAATACGACCTGTTCTTCGGAGCCAATCAAGCGGTAAGAATAGCTGGCTACGCCCCCACATCGGACACAGATAGCGTGTAGCTTGGTGATAAATTCTGCCACGGCCATCAATGCTGGCATTTGCCCGAAGGGCTTCCCTTGAAAATCCATATCCAAACCGGCGACAATGAGGCGTTTGCCTTTGTTGGCTAGCTGGGTACACACCTCTACGATTTGCTCATCAAAAAACTGTGCTTCATCAATACCCACTACTGTCGCTTGTGTTTGGGTGATGTGTGTCAGGATGTCGGTGGAGTGTTGTACCGGAACGGAGTAAATGGCATTGGCATCGTGAGAAACCACATGGCTGACGTTGTAGCGCTTGTCAATAGAAGGTTTAAAAATAGCTACTTGTTGTTTGGCTATCTTGGCGCGGTTTAGGCGGCGGATGAGCTCTTCTGTTTTACCCGAAAACATAGAGCCGCAAATGACTTCTATCCAGCCTTGAGATGATTGTTCGGCCTTGGGGTCGAGGTTAGGTTCTAAAAACATATCTTTTAGTCGCCGCAAACGGAGTTGTTGCGGAAGTCAGGAAAAGAGCAAGACAAATAGTTTATCTGCAAAGGTAGGTATTTTTGAGCCAATATCGGGCATCTAATATTGGCTAGCTAGCGCAATACTGTAGACTATATATGAATATAATATACTGATAATTAGATGATTATGCTGATATTTAATGATTTTTTCCTTGGCGTATTTTTAGGCCTAAGCCTACAAGGGTTGAAGCAATACTTACAGAAGATTCCTGATGTCTTTTGGATGAAGATGGTACATATTTGCTAGTAAGGCCTTCGAACCTACTCAATTGCTTGTAAATCCGATAGGCAATCCCTAATTTGCTGCCACATAAAGCCACTTTTTCTGACCTCAAAATGCGCCTCACTATATTCATACATTTGGTATGCCTATGGGTATTGTCTACCTATAGCTTCTGGAGTTATGCTCAAGAGCATTATCCACAATTATCTGAGCAATCTCAAATCAGTCTCATCACCGGCACTGCCGGGCAGCCGCTTTATGCCGCTTTTGGGCATAGTGCTGTGCGTGTATATGACCCGCTGATGGGAATGGATTTGGTTTACAATTATGGTGTTTTTGATTTTGACACCCCCAATTTCTATCTCAAATTTGCCAGTGGTCGTTTGCCATATCAGCTAGAAGCTTCACGAGGCTATGCAGGGCTGATGTATCTCTATGCCGAAGAAGGGCGTGGCCTTTCGGAGCAAGTCCTCAATCTGTCGCAAGCCCAAAAACAGGCTATTTTTGAGGCATTAGAAACCAACCGGCTGCCCGAAAACAAGTATTACCCCTACGATTTCTTTTTTGATAATTGCTCTACTAGGGTGCGGGATTTGTTTCAAAAAACCTTAGGAGCAGACCTTGGGTGGAGCTATGAAGGCTTTCCCGAAAAGCAGACTTTCCGCGACCTCATCCATCCGTATCTGGCACACCGCCCATGGATTGACCTTGGGATCAATCTGCTTCTGGGTTTGCCTACAGACAGGGTCGCCAAACCTGCCGAGTATTTGTTTTTGCCCGAATACCTCCAACAAGCTTTTGACCAAGCTACTATCCGCATAGATGGCAAAACACAACCTTTCGTTGCCCGTACAACCTCGCTCTTAGAAGCCCCCCCTGAGGCTACAGTTCCTACTGGTTTGACTGGCCCATGGATACTAGGCATCTTGATTTTGGTTTTTGCGGCTACAATGACCTGGCTCGACTATCGCCGCCGTCGTTTGTCTTATTGGACGGACTCGTTGCTGCTTGGCACTGTCGGACTGATAGGGTGCTTTTTTGTATTGCTTTGGGTAGGTACTGATCACCAAGCTTTGCCCCAAAACTGGAACTTGACTTGGGCTGTGCCCTTACACACCCTTTGGATGATAGTGGTATTGGGGAGCAAGAAGTTGCCCGACTATGCGCGCTTCTATGCGCTTTTGGCCACTATCTGGTATGCGTTGGTATTGTTTACTTGGCCGCTACATCCACAACCGCTACACCCGAGTCTAATACCCATAATGCTCGCCTTGGCGCTACGCTGCTGGGCAGTATATCGATGGGCGAAATAACACCACCCCTAACGTTAAGTGTATGTCGACTACCTCCACCTGGACAATAGCCGGAGTACCTGAGCATTTTAACTTGCCTTGGTACGAACTAATCCACAAGCAATCATTAGTTCCTCAGGGCATCCATTTGCAGTGGCAAGACTATCCCGGTGGTACGGGTGCTATGCTCGAAGCCCTACATCAAGGTAAGGCGGATGTGATTATCGCCCTTACAGAGGGTATCGTCAAAGAGGCTCTCAAACCACACAGTCAGCTTGCCATCATCGGCATTTATGTAGAAAGTCCACTACAATGGGGCTGCTTTGTGCGTGCCGATGCGCCTTATGAGCAGATGAGCGAGCTAACACAATCTACCTACGCAGTGAGTCGCTTAGGCTCTGGGTCGCATCTGATGGCAATGGTTGAAGCCCAACAACGTGGGCAAAACTTAAAGGAAGAGCAGTTTAAGGTTGTAGGAGGGATAGAGGGAGCTGTCAAAGCAATACAGGCCGATGAAGCACAAGTGATTTTGTGGGAGCGCTGGATGACACAGCCCTATGTTGCCCAAGGGCTGCTCAAGCGAATTGACATATGCCCAACGCCTTGGCCTTGTTTTTTGATGGCTGCTAATAAGCAATGGGCTCATAAACAAGCTGCTACTTTAAAACAATTACACGGATTGGTATCAAAAGAAGCACAAGCCTTGCGTCTCAATCCGGCGCTGGCGCAAGTAATTGCCCAACGATTTGGCTTGTTGGAGACCGAGGCCGAGGCTTGGCTTCAGAATGTCCGCTGGAGTACCCAAGCCATATTTAGCGAAGTACAGTTCAGACATACAGCCAACACCTTGATGCGTTGTGGCGCAACTCCTATGCTATCCGAAGCTCAAATACATCAATGTTATCAAGAAGCCACACAGCTGTAGTGGGAAAAGCAGCTTGGAGCTTTGGCGCTGAGAGAGTATGCGGTACTTTGTGAGCAGCCCCAAAACCGAGCCACATAAGCTGTAGGTGAATTTAGAAAAACTACAATAAAAAAAGAGCTGCTATAAGCAGCTCCTTTATTCTTGAATAATAAAAAGTGCAAGGCCAAAAGAGCCTCATTCATACAACGTTAAAACTCCCACAAATTGTGTTCATACTCCATCAAATCATACTCATATTGTTGTGAAAGCTCCAATACGCGGCGGGCTTTGTCTGGAGCATCAGGATATTCATCACTGATGATTTCAACTAGATTTTTGTCTTCAGGGTTAATCACCTTTACGATACGAGAGCTAAATAAGCGCAGCTCGAAAGCGTCAGCCAAGCTCATGTGGCGGCGAGGGTTATAAGGGTTTACCCAATGCCCACGTACAGCCTGAGCAGTACCACCCCTAGCGACTGTGCGCCCGGTGTCATCAGTACGGTCTTCGTACTGCGATTGGTCATAAATCTCCTTAAAATAACGGTAAAGGTCGCTAAATTTGAAAGTAGCCACAGGGCGGTCGAAGGCCAGAGACCCTCCATCTGTAAATGCGGCGGCTTCAATAAAAACAGTTACCGTCTGAATGTCATAATACATACGTGAGCGGCGCTTGTCGAAGATCAGGTCTTCACGAATTTCAAGCACTGACATTTCGCGGGGTTTGGCCGGTACTACGCCAATGTCAGGATCATCAATTTCGATTTTTTTCTCGAAGTCTTCTAGCTCGATAGGGTTAGATACCCCATCCGAAGAAGGCCCACCGTCAAAGTCATAAGGTGTGATTTTGCCTTCACGTACGCCACGAATAATCAAGGCTGTGATTTCATTACCTTGCGAGAAGAAGGGCAGGTTTTGCTTTTCTTTTAAGTTGATTTTGCGCCAGAGCGTCGTACGGTACATTACGTCGGCCTCATAGATAGGCTGTCCGTAGATATAGCGCAGCTCTTCATCAGCTCTGATAGAGAGGGGGTTGTAGCCCAGCTCACCAATTTGCGCTTGGCTTGGCATAGACAAGCTCAGTAGGCTTATCAGAACTATACCAAAGACAAATAAATTTTTCATAACAATCACCGTTTTGAACTTTAAAAAGTATGCCATCTGCTCATCAAAAACGTACAGACGGCATACTTTCGTACATATCACACGTGGTTTGTAAGATTATCGGGCAAAGAAGCTGATAATACGGCCACGCTTCAAGTCAACATTTTCTACACCACCAGTAGACATTGCGCGTTGTACGCCCAGCACTTTCACGCTGAAGCCGTCGCCAGCACGGATGTCAAAGGCTCCGAAGTTGATCGCTCCACCGCCAAAAGTTTGTGATTTTACGGCTGCTCCGCCGCGCACTTGAGTAACTTCTACTGAGGTTACGTTATAGCGAGCTTCGTTGGGGAGCAATTCAGCAAAGTTTTGGTCAGGAATCGCTTGGATACTCAAAGTACCACCTACACGAATCGGCTTCTCTGTATCAATGGGGCCGTTAGGGCCTACTAGAGCTACTGTTGGAGGGGGAACAGGCTTCACTTGGAACTCCTTATCACCCAACATATTGCCACCGTTCGTTACAGTAACTACTACTTTACCTAGTGAGGTTGGAACAACCACCACATCACCTTTTTTACCTCCAGGGATTGCGCGAGCATTAGAGGCGTTGAATTGAGGGTTGTAGTTAGCTCCAAGGTTAGAAATGGTAGAGAGTCCGTTGGCACAGTTGAGATACAATACTGGAGGCGTACTTGTAACGATTTGGAAGTTAGGCGCTACAACTACATATTCTCCTTCATAGGTAAACAAGCTATCCTTGCCTTTGTATTTGAAAGAAAGTGTACCTTTCCAGGCTACTTTGCGCTTACCTTCACCGTCATATCCGCCGCCACCAGCTACTTTTTGGGTGATTTCACCGACACCGTTCTTTACTTCGATGGGGCTGCCGTTGAAAGTCATATCTACCTTAGCAGATGTGGTGGCAAATAGGAACATTTTAGCTTTGAATTCTTCGCCAGGGAAAAGCACGTTAGACTCTGCGGCTACGGCCACGCCCAAATCATCGAAGGGAACTGTTTCAGCACCTAATTTTTTGAGAATGGTTTGCTCGTAGCGCAATACTTCAGACTGTAGCTGCGTTAATACTGCTAGAGCCGCTACTACAGGAGTAGCTTGGAAGCTGGCGTTGGCAAAATCCTTATCGCGTTGTATGGGGTCATTGCGATAGATAGCTTTGTTTTGGTTGCCTTCGGCCAAAATAGGTAGTGGGTGGTCAGCACCAAGCTCTTCTTTGTAAGTGGTATTGAGCCACTGAACAAAGCCGTTGACTTTGCTTTCCAACTCATAGCCTTTACCATTTTTAGCGCCAACAGGGCCAACCATTGTCTGCTCCACTTTCATCTCTTCTTTGGGGTTTTTCACTACCCCATCTTCGTCAATGCCATCACCGGCAAACTCAATCAGCTCTTTTTTAAGATCCTTCATGTAGTCAATGATTTCTTTTGACCTTGTGCGAAGCTCGTTGGCACGTTTCACATTCGCTTGCAGCTTTTTGTCCTCTGGGCTTTCCTTAGCTTCTTTATCAATTTGTTCTAAAGTAGCGATGATAGAGTTTTCGGCTGCGATGAATGAGTTCTCCAAACTTGCGTTTAGGAATATGAACTTATCCATGATGGACGAGCTTACTTGGAGTGCCAACATCGCTGTTAGTACCAAGTACATCATGCCCACCATTCTCTGTCTTGGGGTTTCTTTTGCTCCTCCAGCCATAGTATGCTATTGTTTTTATTGGTTCGACAAATATTTTATTTGAATACAACCCAATTAGCTTTTCATGGCTGCCAGCATACCACCGTACACTTTGTTGAGGGAAGTAAGATTGTTGGTGAGGCCGGAAAGCTCCTGCTTGAATTTCTCGGTGTCTTTGCTAGACTCAGAGACACTCTGCATAGCAACAGATAGTTGTTGGTAGTATTGTCCCATAAGCTGAATATTCTTGCTTGTGTTTTTCACTTCTTCGCCGTATACTGTATTGAGGGCGCTGAGGTTATCGGTCAACTGCTTCAACTGTGCGTGATAAGCTTTCACATCATTAGATGCGTTGGAGAGCGACTGCATGGTAGTTACGGTAGTCTGGAAAGACTTATTCATTTCTACGATAGCATTAGAGGCTAGCTTCAAGTTTTTGCTATATTCTTCAGTAGCAACAGAGGCGTTAGCTAGTTTGCTCATTTTAGAGACATTTTCAGAGAGGTCAGTCATTCCTTTGCCAAACTGGTCAATCATCTTGCCATCTACTTTGTCGGCGAGAGCTTTTTCAAGCGCTTGCATTTTGGTAACGACAGAGACATCCTGACCGGGAGTTTTGGCAGCGGGGAGGTTTCCGAGGTTACTGAGGTCTAGACCTTTAGAGGTAGGGTCATTGAGTTGGGGGAATAGGCGTTCCCAGTTGTGGCGGTGTGGCTCATTAGGAATAGGCTGGCCTGCACCCAAAAGGAACAGGAAAGCTTCTGTAAGTAGACCTACGGTCAACATTTCGCCTGCGAATGGCCAGTGCATAATTTTGAACAAGGCACCCACGATTACAAGGGCTGCCCCTGCGCTGGTTACACGAGGAACGATTTGAGCGTATACCCACTCATAAGTACTCATTTTGTTTGCACTCATTGTTAGTCAAGATTTAAGTGATAATTAATGGATATGATAATTGTGTATGTGGTTCGTTGTGTTCTAAAGTTAAGTGTTGCATCGATACGATGCAACAAACCCAACTCATTTTTGCTTAAAACTCGTCGCCGGAAGAACGTCCGAGGTAAGTCATGGCGCATCGGAAGCCGATAGAAGTAGAGGCCGAGTCCCAGTGTTGCCAAGTTTTGGTACCTGTTTCGCAATAGTAGGCGATGTCTTTCCAAGAGCCACCTCTTACGACGCGGCGGTTACGCAAATCACCAGCTTCTTCGGAGGTAGGCGGGTTAAACACGGGGTTGATGTCCCACACTACTGGTACTGAAGACTCATAGTAAGCATCTTGACACCATTCGGCTACGTTGCCGGCCATATCATAGAGACCGTAGTCGTTGGGGAAGTACTGGGCTACTGGGCCTGTGTAGGCAAAACCGTCGTCGTAGTAGTTGCCGCGCCCGGGTTTGAAGTTGGCGAGCATACATCCTAAGGTATTACGTACATAAGGGCCGCCCCAAGGGTATTTGGCCATATCGCGGCCGCCACGTGCGGCGTATTCCCATTCTGCTTCGGTTGGTAGGCGGAAGCGTGGTGCGGCATAAGGCTCACCTTTTTGAACTTGCTTGTAGTAGCTCAAGTGTAGCGTGCGCCATTGGCAGAAGAGGTTGGCTGCATACCAATCCACACCCACTACAGGGTAGTCGTCAAAAGCTGGGTGCATATAATAATACTCCATCAGCGGGTCGCCCATGTGGTGGGCATATTCTTTTACCCAGAGGTCTACATCGGGGTGAATTTTCTTTTTGACATCATCAAAGCTAGGCACATCAAGGCTACCAGTAGCTTGGTTTTCAAAAATCTTGTTCATTACTTCCTCTTCGTAGTCAGAAGGGATGCTCTCGGCGGCATCGTCGGATTCAGGGTCACCACCTGAGTAAGCGATGGCGAGGTCTACAAAGAAGCGGTATTGGTTATTAGTAACTTCTGTCTGATCCATAAAGAAGGCACTAATAGTAATTTGCTTGTTGTAGTTGATTTGCGAAGAGGCTGGGTCTTCATCAGCCTGCCCCATGTGAAAAGTACCGGAGGGGACTACCACCATGCCACTGGGGATATACTGGCTATAGTTCTTACGGACATCGCTGAAGGAGTATATCTCGCCTCTTGAACCGTTGATGCGGCTTTCAAGGCTGTCCTTGTTTTTCTTGCCAAACAATCCGCAACTCTGCAAGGAAACAGCAAAGCCGAGAAGCGTCAGCAGCATCCATCGGTAATTCGACCTTGATTTATTCATAACACCTATAAAATTTATTATACACGTTTGTGGGTTAAAAACTTACGAACACTTTATTGATTTTGTGGTAGTTACTCTCTTGGGTGCAAACTTCATACTAATTTTCAAAAAAACGAAAAATTTCCGATGTTTTCAGGGTTAAGTTTCGGGGGTATAACGTACAGGTTATCATCTTAGTATCTGAAGCGTGGAGTTCTTATGATAGTAGGTTTTTTCAAGGGAGCCACAGGCAAGATGTATGCCACATTAATCTCGTGAGAGGTAGGAGATTTAGCAACTTGCCCTTGGGGGACATAGTCGAAGGCATATCCTAGACGCATTTGATTATTGCCCACGGCAAAATCTGAGCCAACAATTACGCTGAAGGCATCTTGGTAGCGATAAGCGAAGCCACCCCAAAATTTGGTGTTGTAGGTTTGGTAGGCTGCAATGGCATTAATATCGACTGAAAAGTTGCTGAAATCTGATTTGATAAGCGCTGAAGGGGTAAGATACCAAGCGTAGGCCAAGCGAAATTCGTAGCCAGCCATAAGATAGGCGCTGCGTTTGAGTAGGTTTTGTTGGTCACTGAATCCGAAGTTGTAGTTAGGTTCGTTGAGGTGTCTTACGCTTGCGCCTATAAAAAGTTGCTCTCTTTTATAATAAATTCCGGCGTGGAGGTCGGGTAGTATTTGTGAGGCATCTCCTTGGCCGATGATGGGGTCGTTATTGTCGACGGGGCGCAGCCTGTTGAAGTCAAGCCCTCGGGACTGGATGCCGCCGCTCAGGCCTAGTGATAGCTCGGCTATGGGGAGTTTGAAATGGTAGGCATAGGAGAGTTGTACTTCGCGGTTGATTTGTGCGCCGATGGCATCGTTGACCACTGTCAGCCCGATGCCACTACGCAGGAGGGGAATACGGGTAGAGGCCAACAGCACTTGCGTAACGGGAGCGCCGCCTTGGTCGAAGGAGGGATTGTAGCCTGCCCATTGGCTGCGGTGAGTGAGGGAGATGTTGCGCTCATACTCGCTACCTGTATAGGCGGGGTTCAGGTATTGGCGATTGAGCAAGAACAGGCTAAATTGAGGGTCTTGCTGTGCGTATAAGGGGTAGCAAAGCAGGCTGGTAAATAACCATAGGCCGAACCCATACAGATAGATGAAGAAGGGTAGTTTTGCACTCATACTGTTTTAGTCCTAACAACCAAAAAAGGTTGGCTATCGTTTTGGCTTTGCGTGATTTGGCACTAAAGATAAAGAAGGCTTTGCAGAATATAAAACTTAGAAACGCTTAATTTCCAAACTTTATGCCCTACAAAGCCTTCTATTTGGCAAAGCAGCCCTTAGGGGTATCTGATGGTATTGGCAGACAGGGGGTTATTTAATCTTGTTGGCCAGTTTGATATACTCTTCGATAGCGCCGGTCATAGAGGGCGCATTGGGCATAGGGGCTTCGATGTCCAATATTAGGCCAGCATCGCGTACGGCTTGGGCGGTAGTAGGTCCAAAGGCGGCGATACGGGTGTCGTTTTGTTTGAAATCGGGGAAATTTTCAAAAAGAGATTGGATACCGGAGGGGCTGAAAAATGCGATAATGTCGTAGTTTACATCCGAAAGATCCGATAAATCGCTGGAGACTGTTTTGTACATGACAGCCTCTTGGTGTTCGATTTTGCTTTGCTTTAAGAAAGCCGGAATATCGTCTTTACGAATGTTGGAGCAGGGGTAGAGATACTTCTCGTTTTTGTGTTTCTTGAACACATCGAAGAGATCGGAGGCCGTCTTTTCGCCTACAAACACTTTGCGCTTGCGTACAGTGATGTATTTCTGGAGGTAGTAGGCTGTTTGGTCAGACACACAGAAGTATTTCATCTCTGGAGGCACTTCTATCTTGAGGTCTTTACACATCGTGAAGAAGTGAGTTACAGCATTTCGACTTGTGAAGATGACTGCTGTATAGTCGAGGATGTTGATTTTCTGTTTGCGAAACTCCTTGACAGAAACCGGCTCTACGTGAATAAAGGGGCGAAAATCAACCTTAACTTTATACTTTTGGGCTAAAATGTTGTAGGGTGATTTTTGCAAATCAGCGGGTGGAGGTTGTGAAACTAAAAGGCTGGTTACTTTTTTCAAGCGGCTGTCTCTGATTGTGTTGGTTTGCATCTCGCTCATGCGCTCTGAAAATTTCCGTGGGCAATTTAAGAACTAAACTGACTGGGTTGTCTGTCTTGGAATTTTTAAAATAAGAGAAACTTTACCCCAATGAGTAGGGGGCTGATTTCTGTGATGCAAAGATAGTAAAATAAATACAAACTATTATTTTTCGCTTCTCGATTTGTATGATAGCCAACCCATAAGCTTTGGGCTATGTGGAAGGTTACGAAGGTATATATCCAGGCGGGCTGTGGCATTGTTTCGGCAAAAAAGGCCGTTAATGCAGCACAGGTGCAGATAAGGTAGAACCAGTTGGCTACGCGCACATATTCGCTAAAGTGTTTGGCGGCTAGGTTGCGGGTATTCATCGGAAGGCTGAAGACGGAGAGCAGGGCGTATTTGGCACCTAAGAGCAAGTATATCAGGCCGCTGGCAATAAAGAAGTTGCTAAAGTTGGCTAGGAGTTCGTAGCCTTGCACAAACTGGATGCGGAAGGACAATAAACCTAGGATGTCTCGTTGGCCCAAGGTAAAAAACAGGGCTAATAACAAACTATGGAGCAGGAGCATGCCTTGGCTACCAAGTCCAAGGATGTTGATGGGGGCTGTGCTGCTCTCAAAGGGGCTGGTATAAGAAAAATTGCTGCGTAATCCATGATAAAAATCAAATGTGCGGGGGGCGAGGTTACGCATCAATGCATAAAACAACAACAGGAGCACCAGCAAGATGCCAATAAAGTTTTTGATGTCGCCTAAGTTGGGCAGGAGCGGGTTTGTGGTTTTATTTTGAAGACTTTGCGTATTTGTTTGTAGGTTTTCTTTTTGGCGGTTGGATAGCTGGCGCGGCTGTACAGCCTTGCTGACAATCCAGATCTTACCCAAAGGGAGGCGCAGCTCTTGGTCATAGATGGTAAAAAATAGCTTGGGTGTTGTGGGATACACCTGCCGGAGGCTGTCGATGGGCAAAATCACCCAAGCCTCTTTTGAATACATCTGCGCCAGTTTTTGGTTGATAAATAAGGTTACATCCTTGGGGGTGTATAGGGCGAGGTGGTAGCCTTCGTATTGCTGTAGGTCAAGCCATAGGCTGGCGGTTTTGGTGTTGCCGTGGCGGCGGGCAATATAAGGCACATATGCTTGGTAATTGTCGTCATATACTTGCCAAGTATGGGCGATGTCATAGACCTTGGTGTATTGGAGGGGCAGGTCGGTTTTGGCGTTAGCGGTGGCAGTGCTCAAGCCAAGCGCCCACCAGCATCCTAAAATAAGGCAGAGGCGTAGCAATGTGCTCAATGTTGGTGCTGTACTTGTTGTTATCATAACTCCACAAATATATACCAAGATTTTCTTGATTTGAGGATTTACTTGATTTGATTCTCTTGATGACTGATGATTTTCCGCAGATTAATTTCCCAAACCATACCAAGATTTTCTTGATTTGAGGATTTACTTGATTTGATTCTCTTGATTCTCAAGGATTTTCAGCGGATATATTGCTCAAGTCAATGTTGATTGGGTATAATTTACATTGGAGTATGGCAATAGGCTAGGAAAACGAACAGTGAACAGGGTTTTTTGAGAAAAGCACTGCCACTACAAGTTCAAGAACGAATGGCTTCTACAGGGTCGAGACGGGCGGCTATCCAAGCAGGAGCCACTCCCGACAATACCCCCACCACAACAGCCACCAGCAAGCCTATCATCATATTGCGTTCGCTCATATTCAGGCTTAGGATATCTTGGGGGATAAGGGTCAGTCCCCATACCATCGCTACTCCGACTACGCCGCCAATGAGGCTCAACAAGACAGCCTCGAACAAGAATTGCCCTAGGATAAAATAGTCTTGGGCGCCCAAGGATTTTTGAATACCAATGAGGTTAGTACGTTCTTTGACAGACACAAACATAATATTGGCGATGCCAAAGCCTCCTACCAGAATAGAAAAGCTGCCGATAATCCCGCCGGCAAAACTAATAACACCGAAGAGGGAGGTAATCGCATCGGCAAAAAACTCGGTACGGTTGATGGCAAAATCATCTTCCTGAGTGGGCTTGAGCCCTCTTTTAGCACGGAGTAGGCCGCGTACTTCATTCTCCAGCTTTACCAAGCCTGCGTCATCATCTCGTCCTTTGAGGGCAATCGTAGGGCTAATACCACGGCGACCAAAAGCATAGATTTTGGCCATCGCTCCGTAAGGAACAATAAAGCGGATGTCATTGGAGGTATCACCAAAAATATTAGCGCCTTCTTTCTGCATTACGCCAACAACGGCAAAACGCAGCCCTTTGTAAGAAACAGACTTGCCGACGGGATCTTGGCCGGGGAAAAGGCTCTCGGCCAGATCTGCGCCAATAATGGCTACCGCTCGAGCACGCTCAATCTCTTGAGGTGAAAAATACCTCCCCGAAGCAATATTGACCTCCCGCACCTGAGCATATTGAAACGAAACACCTTGTACCAAAACATTGCTGATACTGTTGCTCTTGTGTTTGACTACTCCGTTGCCCCGCTGTACCAAAAGGGTTACTCCTTGGGCGTGGCTGGTGTTTTTTTCTAAAAATTTGAACTCGTCAATGCTGTTATTGGGGCGGCGGTTGTACTTCCACCAAGGGTAGTCTGGGCCATCAAAAGACCAAGGGAATTTCTGAATGTAGATCACATTGGTGCCAATAAAGGACATGTCCTCTCGAATGCTGCGCTCAAGCGAGTCTACTATCGTAAATACAGCCACAATAGCGAAAATACCCACCGTAACACCTAATAACGATAGGATTGTGCGTGTGAGGTTGCTTCGTAGCGCCTGCATCGCAAAGCGGAAGCTTTCATAGATTTGACGAAGTACAAATATCATTTTTTGAAGCAATCAGTAGGTAGTCGTATTTTTTAGCACACAAAAATAACCAAGCTACGGAACTATTCCCTAATTTTGCCTATTTATTTGAGATGTAAGCCCTAGTTACGCGCTTCGCAAAACGAGCGGCTTAGATTTTAGACAATGCTTTTTTATTAAAAAACTCTTACAGCAATCAAAGGTTCCCCACACATGATGAAACTTTCTGAGTATCGGTTTGACTTCCCCGATAGTCTGGTGGCGCTACACCCAGCGCCCAACCGCGACGAGTCTCGACTGATGGTCGTCCACAAAGATAGTGGTAAGATTGAACACCGGATGTTCAAAGATATTATTGAGTATTTTGACGAGGGCGATGTTTTTGTGGTCAATGATACGAAAGTATTTCCGGCTAGGCTCTATGGCAGCAAGGAAAAGACCGGCGCTCAGATAGAAGTTTTCTTGCTTCGGGAGCTGAACCCTACCAACCACCTCTGGGATGTACTTGTTGACCCTGCCCGCAAAATTCGCGTAGGTAACAAGCTCTTTTTTGGAGATGGCGAGCTAGTGGCCGAGGTGATTGACAATACTACCTCACGCGGGCGTACCATCCGTTTTTTATATGATAAAGACGATCACGACTTCTACCAGCTAATCGACAAGCTGGGAGAAACGCCGTTGCCCAAGCTCATCCACGGCCAGCGAAAAGCCGAACCCGCCGACAGAGAGCGTTTTCAGACTATATTCGCCCAACACGTAGGCGCTGTAGCTGCACCCACCTCAGGGCTACACTTTACCAAGCAGCTCGTCAAAAGGCTGGAAATACTGGGAGTAGAAATCGCACCACTTACGCTACACATTGGCCTGGGCTCTTTCAGAAATGTCGAAGTAGAAGACTTGACCAAACACAAGGCTGATTCGGAGAATTTTACCATCCCAAGCAGCACAGTAAACAAGGTCAACCGCGCTCTCGACGACAAAAAGCGGGTATGTTCCATAGGGGTCTCATCGCTCAAGGCGCTCGAATCCTCAGTATCAGCCAGTGGGCATTTGAAAGAAGCCGACGGATGGTCGGACAAGTTTATCTTCACTCCTTATGAGTTTAAGATTCCAAATGCCTTGGTAACCAACTTTCATCTACCTGAGTCGACCCTACTGATGACCGTATGCGCCTTTGGAGGCTATGACCTTGTCATGAAGGCATACCAAGAGGCGATTAAAGAAAAATACCGCTTCTTCAGTTATGGCGATGCGATGTTGATTATCTAAGCGAAGAAGGATATTCCAAGAAGCTTTTATCAAAAGGCTGACACACCGGCAGGTGCTAGGGTCAGCCTTGTTGTTTTTTCAAAATAAGTTTAATCTCTGCGGGGCTTCCCTGTTTGGGCAAGTGCCCGCTGAACCATACTCTTAAAGCATGGACTATTATCCCGTGTTTTTTAGGCAAAATGTATTAGTCGATAGCACTATGGACTCATTGATTTGTGTTGATGGAGTGGTTGGCGCAGGCAAAACTACGCTGGGCGAAATTTTGTGCCGCCAACTGAACTTCAGCTTTTTTAAAGAGCCGGTAGATGACAATCCGCTGCTGGCCAAATTTTACCACGACCAAGAGCGCTACAGCTTCCCAATGCAGGTTTATTTTCTAAATAAACGCTTTCGGATGCTCAAAGAAGCGGCGGCATTGCCCAATAGCTGCTTGATGGACAGAAGCATCTATGGCGATGTTATTTTTGCGCGTTTGCTGATGTTGCAGGGCAAGATGTCTCAAGAGGAGTTTGAGCTCTACGAAGAACTGCTCTTCAATATGCTCGAACATGTGGCTCGCCCAAAACTGATGGTATACCTACAGATTGATGTCGACAATGCCATCAAACGTATTCAAGAGCGCGGACGAGACTTTGAGCAGGCTGTCCCTAGGCAATATTGGGAGTTGCTCAACCAAGAATATGAGCATTACTTCAAAAATTACGACTTCTCGGAGCTGCTAGTCATTGATGTCAATGATGCTGACTTTAGAGAGGAGGGAGCTGTCCAAGA
The DNA here is from genome assembly GCF_000430505.1 of Eisenibacter elegans DSM 3317. Taxonomy (NCBI): domain Bacteria; kingdom Pseudomonadati; phylum Bacteroidota; class Cytophagia; order Cytophagales; family Microscillaceae; genus Eisenibacter; species Eisenibacter elegans. The sequence goes on from NZ_AUMD01000011.1 coordinate 24,253, forward strand.
ACGTATCATACGTACAATAGCTGATAAACTACATTTAGAGGTTTAGAGGCTTATGATTTACGATTTGGAATTTACGATTGACGAGTTACGATTCAATCCAAACTCGTAACTCATCAATCGCAACTCGTCAATCCCTAAACACTGACCATCAAGTTACAGCCCCGTATATCACTATTATCCATACGGCCTAATACACTAAAGCTTTGGTTATCAATCGATTGGCCAAGGTCTTGTGTTGCAATAAAAGCACAAGATTCAATATTGGCGAGGTCAATGATATTGAGCGCACCACTACGCCCTAGGGCTTGATAACTGAAAGGATCGTTGGGCTCGCGGATAAGCACACGCATACTGTGTGGCAATGTAAAAATCCCTTGGCCTTGTGAGTATGCCTGTGATAGCAGCTCGGTCATCCCATATTCGGAGTGAATGGTGTCTGTGTTGAAACGCCTTTGGAGCTGTTGGTGTAGTGCTTGACGGGTGATTTCGGCACGGCGACCTTTCATCCCGCCGGTCTCCATTACAACGACCCCTGCCAAGTCAAGTGCCTGAGCTTCAGCCAAATCAAGTAGGGCAAAACTTACTCCGATAAGGAGCGTACGGCGGGTTTTATCAGCCAAGGCCTTCCCCAACCGTTCAAGCAGTGCATCTGTATCGTGTAAGAAAAAGCCTGACAGGGGCGATTGGCTTTGCCCGATAAAGTGCTGTACCATATACACCAACGAAGAGCCGCCCCGTTCCAAATAAGAAGGCAAGAGCGCCAAGATATGCCAGCCTGTGAGCGCGCCATATTGAGCCTCAAAAATTAGCTGGCTTATTTGTTCGTAGAAGCCTGTATTGGGTACTTCGTGCCGGCTGGCTGTTTGTCCGGTGGTGCGACTGCTCTCAAAACAGAGTCTATCGGCTGTTAGAGCGCTGTCCGTCAAGATTTTTTGGGTTTTGAATAGCTCTATGGGCAGAAAAGGAATATCAGTAATCTGGCTAATACTTGTTGGGTCTACCCCAAGGTAGGCGATAAATTGACCATAGACAGGGTTGTTTTGGGCTTGGTAGTGGAAAAGCGCCATCACCCAAGCATCGGGCACGGGTGTATTGACCGGATGACAAAGCAAGGCCTGCCGGAATTGTATGACAAAATCAGGAGATTCGGGAGATAGAGACATCGTATCGGGCAAAAGCGGAGCCGATAGCGACTCCGGAGTGGTGTTTACTTGAGTTTGAAAGTAATGATAACGGGTTGTTTGGGCGGGTTGGTCAAGTCGCTCTCAATGGTATAACTACGCTCTTGCTGCCGGACACTCATCGACTCATCAAGATTTTTGACCTTGACCTTGGCGATGGGGCGTTCAAAAGAGATAGTGGTTTTGGTCTTGAACATATTGGTCATCATAGAGCCCATTGGGTTGCTGCCAAGGTCTTCTTGCATAGGGTCGTTATCAAGCCCTCCTTGACGAATGCTGGGGAGCTCAAAAATCAGTTTTTTGCCTTTTCGTTGGAAGCTAAGCTTGTTGTTGGGCTGCTCAGGCACGGTACGGGTTTCGTTAGCCAAAAACGAAGGCATTATCCCGTCAGTCTTTAGGCCGGTATACATCCCATTGAGAGCTTGGAGGTTCTCAAAATCATACACCAGCTCTATCAGCCCCTCTTTATCAGACTTTAGCTGCAAGTTATTGATGCCATCAATCCCTTTTTGGGCAAACATCTCCTTTAGCGAATCTACTGCTTGGCCCAGGTTTTTATCAAGCTCAGACATATCCCCATAAGGAGTAAACTGTGCTGACTCGTCTTCTGTATCCTCGTTATTCTGCTTAAACATTTCGCCCATCATCTTGAGGCCGGAGAGGTCTATTTTTTGGGACAATTTCCCCGAAAAGTCCTCTTTAAAATGAATATGCTGTTCTATAGTACAGGCCTGAAAGCTCAACACAAGCACTAACAGTGTGGCTAGGCGTAGGTTAGGGGTAATTGTTTTGAGATATTTCATAAATTAAGAAGGAAAAAAGTTGATAATAAGATGCTTAGGTGTGGATCAAGCAGATTTGTCTGTAGCAGTTCTTTTGTTCAATACAAAAATCAAGCGGCTTTGGTTTATGGATTTTATTTTTTCCTGATTATCTACCATTAGGAGCGATGACCGCTGGTTGGTTGGGCAAAGGTATCCACAAACAACCGTAGCACAACAGCCAAGGCGACAATAAGCCGCCCACACCCATTAGTTGATAGGTACTTTGGTGAAACAGGATGCCGCCCAAAACCACCCAAGAGCGCCACCGAAGCCGCCAAAGTACCAGCCCAAAGGCTAGCTCAAGGCCAACAGCCATTACAGCCATCAGGCTACAAAGCCAAGGGTATTGCGCCAGCCATAGACCAAGCGGCTGCTCATGTAGGCGGAGGTAGGTCTGTAATGTTTCGGGCTGAAACCAGGCCCAGCCTCCAACCAATATTTTCTCTAAACCTGCGGATACATACACCCATACGACCGTTAGGTGCATCCAACGCACCCCCCACACTGGCCATTGTGGTTGCCAATAGCCCACCAATATCCAATAGCTCAGCAGGGTAAAGAGCGCGAAAGTATGGTCAAGCTTATGAAAACTGTAGAGCCAACCCTGCAACAAGACAAAAAGAACGATGGCTAGGCTAGCGGCTATTGCGGCCTTGGGACGCACCCACGCCCAGATTGCTGCGCCATACATCAGTCCACACAGCGCCCAGAGCCACTCCGTAGTAGGAAGGGGCATTTGTACTAACCCCAAAATACCCGTAGGGCTATAAAATGGCCGTAGAGATTCGAGCTTGGCCAACACCCAACACCAATCATAAGTACAATACCCAAATACAAGCCAATACCAAGCCCGTAGGCAGCCGGCGGCTTGAGGGCTTAGGTGGCCGGCCCAGTAACGACGCCATTGTTGTGGCCAGGCCGGATGCCACCGATACAGACCCATTCCTAGTAATAATACGAGCCACGAAAGGCCCAAGCGCCAGCCAACTTGAGTAGCTTTTTGCGCAAAAAAAGGATGACCAAGCCGCGCCAGCTCTACGCGCCAACGAGGGTAGGCCTGGTCGGCCAGTCTGTGCCAAAGAGTGTCAGCTTCGGGCTGTGTCAGCAGCAGGTTCATTGCCCACAAAAATAAACCATAGGCAGCCAAACTCAGCCCCGCCAGCCCTAACAACAACCCTAGCAAGGCACTTTTCTTGGAGAGGTATAAGGGTCGACTCATTCGGCTTGTTTTAGGGTGATGATGTCAAGCGTATCGGGCTGATTGACCGAAAGCCGGTAGAGCACCCAGTCGGTGGTCTGTTGTGGATACTGACTTTGAAAAATACGCAACAGCGCAACGCCCTGCTGACGGTAATAGTAATGTCGGACAATATAGTCGTAATACTCCTGATTCAGCTGTAGGGCTTCGGGCTGTAGCCTTTGGCCTGCGCTACATACCACAAAGTATTCGGCCTGAGCTGCTTGCCGGATAGGTTCGGCAAACATTCCGAAGCGAAACAGCGGGTAGTAGTTGAGCATCAGCACAAAGGGCAACCACAGCCCTAACACAAAGCCGATAGTGCTCCCGATGAGCCAGTATTTTTGGGGGGAGATTTTGGGGAAATGCATATCCAAACATTGGGCTCAAAACAAAACACCCAAACACAGAGGGTTGGGTGTCAAATAGTGTATGTGCAAAACGAAAGCCTCATATCAACAAAAAGCTTTGATATGGGCTTAAAGCCTTGTACTCATTTAACCCACAGCGTTAACTGTGGGCTTCTAAAATGTCTAGTCGTATTTGCAAACAGCACATAGGCTACTGTTTACTCAGAGGCATCATCTTCTTCTTCCGCAGATTTCTTCTTTTTGGCAGGAGTAGCGGGCTTGGGAGCCATCATCATAATCATCCGTTTGCCTTCCAGTTTGGGGAGTTGTTCTACTTTGCCAATTTCTTCTAAGGCTTGCGCAAATTTGAGCAGAAGTACCTCTCCACGTTCCTTGTGCATAATAGTACGACCCACGAAATGGACATAAGCTTTTACTTTAGCACCTTCTTTCAAAAAGTTTTGGGCGTGTTTGAGCTTAAACTCAAAGTCGTGGTCATCAGTATTAGGGCCGAAACGCACCTCTTTCACCACCACTTTTTGGGCTTTGGCTTTGAGTTCTTTTTGTTTTTTCTTTTGCTCATATTTAAACTTAGAATAGTCGATAACACGGCACACCGGTGGGTCTGCCTTGGGAGAAATCTCGACCAAATCTAAGCCTTGTGCTTGCGCAATACTACGAGCTTGGGAGGTGTTATACACTCCTTGCTCTACATTCTCGCCCACGAGGCGTACTTGTGGGGCATTGATACGTTCATTAATGCGATAGGGCTCTTCGACTCTCCCGCGAGGGCCTCTGTAATTGTTTCTTGCGATTGTTACCTCCTTGATTTGGATGAATAATAGAAAAACTGGGTGCTTAATTGTAATAAAACAACAAGACAGATTGTTGTATCGCTATACAACAATCTACCTTGTATACTTTGTGTAGTACTATTTTAAGAACGCAAATCAGCTTACTTGAGTTCAAATTTGGCACGTCCAATCTCTACACTGCCTTCTTTGCCTGTTTCGATGGCATAGATGCGTACTTCGTAGTTACCACGACCAAAGGAGAAGCCTGCTTCGGGGGCTATCAGGCGGGTCTTGCTGACTGGGTCGGCGTTGACTTCGCTACGGCCTTGTACCGAAACGGTGATTTCTTGGTTGTTGGGGTCAAACAAGCGGATAGCTATATTTTCGGTAGGGCGTGGGGCGCGGCTTAAGCGGTATTTTACTTCAATGGCTTCTACGCGGCGGCGGTTATAGGTAGCATCAAAGTTACCATTGTTACGGTTGCGCCCTGGCGTAGCAATGACTAAGGTCGTAAATAGCGCGGTTCGGTTGTCGGCGCTTCCCTTGAATTGCTCTAGCTCAGCCCTTAGCTGCTGATTTTCAGCATCATAACTTTGTATCTGCAAATTCAGTTGTTCGATTTGTGTACGGTATTCTTCCGCAATCGACGCATTCAACTCTACAGCCTCTTCGTACTTTTGTTGTACTTCGGCTAGCTGTCCTTTGAGCGCCTTCAGCTCTTTTTCGAGCTGTGCTACGCGGGCTTTAGAGCCTTGAGCATCACGTCGGGCGAAGTTGAGCAATCGATTTACAGAATCTACTTTCGACTCCAATACGTTGCGTTGTGTTTCGAGGCTGTCTAGCAGGCGCTCTTGCTCTTCACGGAGCTCTTCCATCTGCGCCTCGGTAGTAGTCAGCGCTGTTTGGAGGGTACGCATACTCTCCTTTTGTTCGTTTAGCTCGCGAGTGCTAGAAGTATTTTTGCTAGCAAGGGTATAGTTGAAAATCAACGATACAACAAGCAGCAAAGCCAATATTGAAATGACAATGATGGGGACATTACTTCTGCCATTTCCTTGTTGGCCAAAGTCTTGAAAGAATGTTTTTTCGCTATGATCACTCATTTTTCTTAGGATTATTAGTAATAGTAAAAGCAGATTAACTTCGTCAGACGACAATAGATAATAGGTAAAAGGTTAAGATACGGTATTGTGTTTTGTGTTTGATGGTGAAAAACAAGGCTTCGAGTGTAATTTATCGTAGGGTTTGCTACAAAAACATATTTTGCGCATCCTCTAGTATATGTAAGATGCAAGCGTTATTACAGCAAATATAACTTTGGCGCATAAACATCAAAAGCTTTGCACAAAAAATTATCGTATTTTAGTTCATTATTCATAACGCAGGGACTCGATGGGGTCTAATTTGGAGGCTTTGTAGGCTGGGTAGTACCCTGAAACAACCCCAACAATGGCCGAAATCACGACGGCCATAAAAATCCAAAGCCACGGGATAATAAATCCGCCCGCATCAATAAGCGCCGCCACGAGGTTACCAATACTGATTCCCAACACAATACCGGCAGCGCCGCCAATTTGGCAAATGACAATGGCCTCCATCAAAAACTGTTGTCGGATACGGTTAGGGGTAGCGCCTAGCGCCTTGCGCACGCCAATTTCACGGGTACGCTCCGTAACCGAAACCAGCATAATATTCATCAGCCCAATCGCAGCTCCCACCAAAGTAACCAACCCTACCACACCCCCACCGGCCTTGAGGTAGCCCGTGATGTTATTGAGGCGTTCGGCCAGCGTTTCGCTACGTTCTATACTGAAAGAGTTGGGTGCGCCCGGGCGGTCGCGCCTGATTTTGCGCATCAGCACCGTCGATTCGCCAATAGCGCCCTCCATATCGTTAGGATCATCAAGGATTACTTTCAGCTCATAGTTCATCGAAAAAGGAGTCGGAATACGCCTAGCCGCCTCAATAGGGAGCAATACGCTGCGGTCAGCCCCGGAGTTGCCCATCGATCCCCCCGTCTTTTTCAACACGCCCACTACCTGATAATAGCGCCCTTGGAGCTGTATAGAGCGGTTGAGCGGGCTTTGCTTCCCAAAAACACTTTCTACCAGCTCATGACCTATAATGGCTACCGGCGTGCCTTGTTGTACATCAAGCTCCGAAAAATTGCGGCCTACCGACAAGTCATAGGCGTTGGCTGTCAGATAATGCTCATTTACCCCCAACACCCGCGTATTGGGGTTAGTTTTTTTAGACCCATACTTTACCTCTGCTGCGCCACTTACCTCTACACTGAGCGACACGGTGGCCGGGTAGCGCAACTTTTCCTGAAAAGTACGCGCCTGATAAAAATCAATGGCCTGCTGCACCTTTTCCTCACGTCCCCCTTGGCGGCCACGCCCTCGGTTGGAATTGGTCGTGATATCAAAGGCATTAGCCCCAAGGCTTGCAAAGCTGTTATCTACCGAAGCCTTGATACTGTCGATGGCCGTCAGAATGCCTACCAGTGCCATAATGCCAATGGCAATGATGAGGGCAGTCAGGATCGTACGTAGCAAGTTGGCCCGTACTGCTTTGAGTGCCTCTTGAATGTTTTCGCGTATTCCCATAATTGTACAAATATACCCTAAGGGAGCACAACTTACAACAAGTCTGACACAAAGTTAGTCTTTGTACACTCAAGCAACACCACAGATGCAAGCTTTTGCTGTATCTTTGTACACATCAAAGTCGTTATGGCTCTCCAACATCTGTTAGGCCGCTTTATCGGTACTGACATGTTGGATGATTTGGGGCTTCCCCCTTCGGGGTCGGGCTAGGCGGCTGTACTCCTCGCTTCGCTGCGGGGTACTGCTCGCCTATCCCTAAGCCGCTTGCGCCCCAGTAGCGCAAAGCGACGCAGCCCCTAGCGCTTCTTTGACACTCATAGTTCCCACAACATTTGATTACCATCACCTATGAAACTCGCACTTGTAGGCGCTACCGGCTTGGTAGGCCGCGAAATGTTAAAAGTTTTGGAGGAGCGCAACTTCCCCGTCAGCACCCTCATCCCCGTAGCCTCTGAGCGCTCGGTAGGGAGCCAGATTATCTTCAAAGGGCAGCCCTACACCGTCTGCTCTATGGACGATGCCATCGCGCAGCGCCCCGACATCGCGCTGTTTTCTGCCGGAGGCAGCACTTCCCTCGCATTTGCCCCTAAGTTTGCCGAGGTAGGCACTACCGTCATCGACAACTCCTCGGCCTGGCGTATGCACCCCGACCACAAGCTCATCGTCCCCGAAGTCAACGCACACGTACTCACCAAGGGCGACAAAATCATCGCCAACCCTAACTGCTCTACCATTCAGATGGTCGTAGCGCTCAAAGGCTTACACGAACGCTACAAAGTGGAGCGCATTGTGGTCTCTACCTACCAGTCCGTAACCGGCACAGGTAAAAATGCCGTCGAGCAGCTCATGAACGAACGCGCCGGTATCGATGGCCCCAAAGCTTATCCCTATACCATAGACCTCAACATCTTACCTCATATCGACGTGTTCTTAGAAAACGGCTACACCAAAGAGGAGATGAAGATGATTTTGGAGACCAAAAAAATCATGGGCGACGACAGCATCCGTGTAACCGCCACTACGGTCAGAGTACCCGTTATCGGTGGCCACTCCGAGTCGCTCAATGTGGAGTTTGCCCAAGACTTTGAGATGGTCGATGTATACGAAATCCTCTGCAATGCCCCCGGGGTAATTGTCAAAGATGACCCCCAGCAGCTCGAATACCCGATGCCCCTCGACGCACACGGCAACGATGCCGTATGGGTAGGGCGCATCCGCCGCGACGAGAGCCAACCCCGCACGCTCAACATGTGGGTAGTCTCCGACAACCTCCGCAAAGGCGCAGCCACCAATGCCGTACAAATAGCCGAATACTTACGGGCGCAAAACTTGGTATAGCACCTAAGCAATAGCTTAACAACAGCCTATAATCGAAAAACCCACCCCTCAACAAGGGGTGGGTTTTGATTAGTTAAATGAAGAAAGAGGAGGAGACTAATTTGGAGTCATCAAACGGTTATTATCTAACTCAGACTGTGGTATCGGCCAGATGTAATTTTGGGCACTGATAGGCACAGCAGCAAGAGTTCCTTTAGCTGGTAATGGCTGGAGCAATCGGGTTTCATCAATACCACGGAAGCCTTCACAGAGCAATTCGATACGACGCTCTTTCATAATAGCTGTTAGTAGGGCTGCAGGATTTGCAAAATCACTAGCCGTATAAGTAGCTGTTGGAGCAGAACGTCCGCGAACAGCATTGAGCAAGTTAATGGCTGTAGCATCTATGGCATTGTTTTGACGCACGAGCGCTTCAGCATAATTGAGCAATACTTCCGCATAACGTATAATCGGTACAAAATCTTTGGCAGGAGGGTTAGTTGGAAACTTCACACACCAGAAGATGGTGTTAGCTCCCGTCCCTGTTGTTCGGATAAAGTTAGTACGGCGTGCGTCATTGGCTGTCCATACAGGATCTGCCAATATTCCTACCCCAGTATTGCGAATGGCATAATCTCCAATTGGGCCACCTAACCCAGTGGGTACATAATAACTTACCAAGGAGTTTTGCACTCCTGGTACATCATTGTCTCCCATAGGAAATGAAAACACAGACTCTACCGTGGTATAAGGTGCTTGATAAACAGTTGCCACATTGGCTACCAATGCGTTGGCAACACCAGTAGTAGCAGCAAAAGGAGCTGATGTTTGGGGAACAAGTTTTTGGGCTTCTGTAATAGCATCACCCCAGCGTTGCATAGTCAGGTATACTCTTACTTTTAATGCAATAGCGGCGTTTCGGTGGGCACGTGTAACTCTTAATAGAGGGGTTCCATAAGTAAGAGGCAGATTTTGTTCTGCTGTATTCAAATCTGCTAGGATTTGTGTGTATACTTGAGCAACGGTACTACGAGGTAAATCCGAGCCTCCCGGTGCAATCTCAGCACTGATACGCAAGGGTAATCCTGGAGATGAGCCATTATTGAATGCAAATGGACGTGCATATAAATTCACCATCATATAATAAGTAAGTGCACGTAAAAAGAGAGCTTCTGCGCGGTATTGGGTCGCTAATTCAGCAGAGATAACGTTAGGGTTATCATCCAGCCCTTTTAGGAAAACGTTACAGCGGTTGATGGCTGTGTAGCCAGCATTCCAGCAGTTGAGTGGCTCGGCATTACCAGCTGTTTGTCCGTGATTAAAAGAGAATAGAGCTGTTACCCCGTTGTTGGTGATATTGACTAAGTCTTCACCACGGGTATCGTGGTATACCAACATACGCCCGCCTAAAAACTGCCCAGACTTCACGCCAGCATACACCCCACGCAAGTTAGCCAAGATGCGGTCAGGAGAGGTAAAAGCATCCATGGCAGGCAACTGTGTAACAGGTTGAGGCTCCAATAGCCTATTACAAGAGGCTAATAAGATGATGAAGCTAAGTGCAAAAGCACTGATGAAATATCTCATGTTCATAAATGATTTAATGTTTTGGTAGGTACTCAGACACTAAAAGGTTACATTCAAGCCGAAGGTATAAGTACGTGCTTGAGGAGTAGAGTTGCGGTCAATACCAGGGGCAAGGTTACTATCTCCATTGGTGCTAACCTCTGGGTCGGCTCCTGTGTAATCGGTAAATAGGAAGGCATTCTGCACCTGCGCATACATGCGTAAAGAACTGAGCCCCGCACGCTGTATGAAGTTTTGTTTGAAAGTATAGCCTAGGGCAATATTTCGCACACGCAAGAAGTCGCCTACTTCAACATTTCGGGTAATGGCGAAAGCGGAACCATTGGAGATGTTATCATCTTGTACTAATCGGGGGACAGTAGTATTTTGCCCAGGTGAGGTCCAACGTTGTAACGCTTCTGTACTGTTGTTCCAAGTACGTTGGTCAAGCAAGCCTGCACGAGTACCATTGTAGATGAAATTACCACCAGAGTATTGTAAGAAAATATTGAAGTCAAAACCCTTATAGGTTAGGGTGTTGTTTAAACCACCAAACCAGCGGGGATTAGTATTACCTGCTACTATGCGATCACCTGCTGGAGACGAAGCTACACCTCCATCGTCTACAAATGTCCAACGGCTGGCTGGTGGCGCTGCGTGATTATATTGTACAATTCGCCCTTGTGCATTGCGGAACATCGCCTGACCATTGGCGGGGTTTACCCCAACCCAGGGCACTGCATAAATGCTTCCAATTGGTTGTCCAACACGAGTAATGTTGGTTAGCTCTAGGCCACCTGTACTTGACGTTATATCAGAGTTTTGCTCATTTAAAGCCAAAACTTCGTTGCGGTTGGTGGTCAAGTTAAATGTGCTTGTCCACATAAACCCATTACGATTAATGTTTACTGAGCTTATAGCCAACTCAATACCTGTGTTTTGCATTTTGCCAATATTTTGGGCGATAGCATTATTAGGGATACCTCTTGAAGGTGCTTGAGGGTTATTGATAATCAACTGGTCAATAACGTTGTTGTAGTATGCAAAGCTCAGGTCAATACGATTGTTGAAAAAAGCCGCATCAAAACCAACATCTAACTTTGTGCTGCTTTCCCAACGTAGGTTATCATTACCTACTTGTGAAAAGAACCAAGTGGATAAGTCACCATATAAGCCGGCGTTATATAGATTGAGAGACGCAAAGTTTGGAATCGCTACATTACCTACACGTCCCCAACTAGCGCGAACTTTAAACTCATTTACAAAAGATAGGGCGTTAGCATCTTTGAAAAACCCTTCCTCAGAAATCCGCCAACCAGCAGAAACACCACCAAAATTACCATACTTGTTGTTGGCAGACAACGCTGAAAACCCATCACGACGTAAGCTGGCTGAGAACAAGTACCGTTCTTTGAATCGATAGTTAGCGCGGCTCAAAAATGATACAAAACCGTTCTCTGTTTGTAAAGCAGGAGGAGGAGTATTTTGAATAAAATTTCCCTGATAGGTTACAAAAAAGCCATCAGTCAAGTTTTGACGAGCGCCACCCCAGACATCAAGTGTAGTACGTTGTGTTTCCATCCCAGCCACGATGTTGAGTGAATGATCCCCGAAGGTCTTATCAAATGTAGCAAGATTCTGCCAGTTCCAAGTATAGTTACGGGTATAGGCATTGGTAGCAGTACCATTGTTAGCCGCACCTTCGCCATGGATACGATTACGGAAATCGATATCCTCCACAGAGAGTGCATCAATGCCATAGTATGTACCTATTTTAAGACCATCAACAATCTTAACTTCTAGGTATCCATTAGCAATAATACGTTGATTCTCAGAAGTGAATTTACTCAACTCAATATCTACCAAAGGATTAAACCAGTTACCCATCGCTGGAGTGTTGGCGTAACGACCTATACGATTTCCAGCTTCAATGTTGTAAGCACCATTAGAAAATCGAGCGGGCACATTAGGAGGCAACACAAGTGGGGCTCGGCCAAGTCCACCAGTAGCAAATGCACCACGAGAGCCTGTATTAGGGCTTTGATTAAAAGAACTGGTATAGCCCAAGTTAGCGCCCATTGTCAGCCAATTGTTTACTTTATGGCTGATATTGGCGCGGAGGGTAGTGCGGCGAAAGTTGTTAGCTTTCAACATCCCTTCTTGGTCTGTATAACCTACACCAAAATAGTAACGAGTTTGTTCTGTTGCGCCAGAGATAGACAAGTGGTGGCTATGTTGAATGCCTTGGCGATATACTTCATCATACCAGTTGGTATTCACAAAGCCCCCCCGAACACTATCAATACCTAGGGCTGTATATGGCGCTCTACCAGCATTTACAGCACCTTCATTTTTGATGGTTACAAACTGCTCAGCATTAAGCAAGTCAAACCGGCGGAAAGCCTCCGTAATCCCTATCCAAGTATCGTATTTCACTTGTGGGCGACCTGTTTTCCCTTTTTTGGTTGTAATCAAAATAACACCATTGGCAGCTCTAGAGCCATAAATAGCTGAGGAGGCGGCATCTTTTAAGACTTCTAAAGACTCAATGTCGCTAGGGTTAATATCTCCTAAGGGGTTATTAACCGTAAAGCCAATCTGAGATGCTTGACCTGATACAATGGGAAGTCCATCTACTACAATTAATGGAGAAGAGCCGGATGTAATGGAGTTTGTACCTCGTACACGAATGATAGGAGGGTTATTCAATACACCATTGGGCATAGTAACATTCACCCCAGTAGCACGACCTGCAAGCGCTTGTTCAAAACTCTGTACAGGAAGGGTAGCAATCTCTGCGCCCTTTACGGTGGATACAGAGCCTGTAAGATCTCTTTTATCCATAGTGCCATACCCTACCACCACTACTTCTGTAAGAGATTTTACGTCAGGGTTGATAGTTGGACTAATAGTAGTCTGATTGCCTACAACAATCTCTTGTGGACTCAAACCTACACCACTAAATACAAGTGTAGCACCTTCAGGTACATTAAGAGAGTAACGTCCATTGATATCAGTAGCGGTACCTTGAGTAGTGCCTTTCACTACTACGGTTACCCCAGGGATTGGGTCGCCGTTCTCATCGGTAACAACCCCGCTTACCGTTCTGCTTTGCGCAAACACTCCCATATATACAAAGGAGAGTAGCAAAGTCAAACATAACAGTAAAGATTTGTTCATAAGTTGTTTGATTAAGTGAGTTATTTTTGTATTAACTATTGCCCGTAATTTTACGAGAAAGTTTTGATAAAAAAAATGCTTTGATGTTTTTCGTGTTTAAAAAATTCTGTAGTATGGATTATAGCCTATACAATATGTCTTTTTTTAGAAATAATCAGAATATACTTCGATTTTGTGTTTCTGGTTGTTGTTGTAAACTATAAAGATATTGTACTGAACAACTTATCTGTGTATTTACAAGACAAAAGCAACACGATTACTTTTTTGGTCTGAATACAAACAAAAGGACAGTAAACAACAGTGTCGAGCGCTGTGTTCAACATAAAATTGGCTTTACTAAAGTTTTATTGATACAATTTGAGGGTTTTTGTGGCTTATGCTGTTTATTTCTAGTGTGATTGGGCTACTTTTCTTAATTTGCCTTATAAACCAATTACTCCTTGTCTCAAAACGCGCAAAAAATTTTGAAAAAGAACATTATCATCGACTTTGACAGCACCTTCACCAAGGTCGAAGGGCTGGACGAGCTGGCTGCTATTGCGCTCGAAACTCATCCGGAGCGGGCTCAAAGGTTGGCCGACATACGGCGCATCACCAACGAAGGGATGGAAGGTAAACTGACTTTCTCAGAGTCGCTCAACAGCCGCATACAGCGCTTACAAGCCAACCGACAACATCTACCTTTGCTGGTCGAGCGATTGAGGGCACAGGTATCAGCCTCTTTTCAGCGCAACAAAGCCTTTTTACAAAACTATGCCGATCATATCTACATCATCTCTAGTGGCTTTCGGGAGTTTATTGCCCCTATTGTGATGCCCTTTGGTATCAAGGAAGACCATATCTTTGCCAACGAATTCCGGTATGATGCACAAGGTAATATCATTGGCTACAGGGAGGATATCTTACTCTGTAAGGACAAAGGGAAGGTGTTGCAAATCAGAGCACTAGACCTAAAAGGTGATGTCTATGTGTTGGGGGATGGCTATACCGATTACGAAATTCGAGAGGCAGGGCTGGCCAACAAGTTTTATGCTTTCACCGAAAACGTAGTGCGCGATGCCGTCTCCGAAAAAGCCGACCATGTTGCTCCCAGCCTAGATGAATTTTTATTTGACAACCAACTGCCGGCAGCGCTTTCTTACCCCAAGAACCGTATCCGCGTGTTGGTACTCGAAAATATCCACCCCAAGGCCGTAGCGCGTTTCCAAGAAGAGGGCTACAGTGTAGATATAGTGGCCGGAGGGCTTGATGAAGATGAGTTGTGCGAACGTATCAAAAACGTCAGCATCCTTTGTATCCGCTCCAAAACACAGGTTACCCCTCGGGTGCTTGAGCACGCCAACAAGCTAATGGCCATCGGGGCGTTTTGTATTGGTACTAACCAAATCGCTCTCGACGACTGCCTCAAGCGCGGCATTGCTGTATTCAATGCTCCCTATAGCAATACCCGCAGCGTAGTAGAGTTGGCGCTGGGGCAGATGATTTTGCTGATGCGCAATACCTTTGTAGCCAATAGGAAGATGCACGCCGGTATTTGGGACAAATCAGCCAAAAACAGCTACGAAGTGCGTGGCAAAAAACTAGGAATCATAGGCTATGGCAATATCGGCGCCCAGCTATCTGTGATTGCCGAAAGCCTTGGGCTAGAAGTCTACTACTATGATACCGTTGAGAAACTGGCCTTGGGCAATGCCAAAAAAGTAGCCAGCCTAGATGATTTGTTACAGGTGGCCGATATTGTTACGCTTCACGTGGATGGACGCAAAACGAATCAAAACATCATCGGTGAGCGCGAGTTTGGCCTGATGAAAGAGGGGGTCATCTTTCTGAACCTCAGCCGTGGCTTTGTGGTTGATATTGACGCGCTTGTAGCGGCCATCAAAAGTGGGAAAGTGCGTGGTGCTAGTGTCGATGTATTCCCATATGAACCCAAAACCAACGATGAGCCTTTCCAATCACCCTTGCTTGGGCTAGACAATGTCATCCTCACGCCACACATCGGCGGAAGCACAGAAGAGGCGCAAGAAAATATCGCGGAGTTTGTGCCGGCCAAACTCATCAATTACATCAACAAGGGCGATACTTTCGGCAGTGTCAATTTCCCCAATCTGCAGCTTCCCGAACAACAACACGCACACCGGCTCATTCACATACACCATAACACCGCCGGTATTTTGGCTCAAATCAACCAAGTACTCGCCCAACATCAGGCCAATATCTTGGGGCAATACCTCAAAACCAACGAACACGTGGGGTATGTGATTACTGACATCGACAGCTCCTACCAGCAAGGGGTGATTGCAGACCTCAAAAATATTGGGCATACCATCAAGTTTAGAGTTTTGTATTGATGGCCTGTTGACGAGTTTACCCGAGTGATTAGTCTGGTTATCAACCAAGTAGCCTGATATGAACAAAGGGGATGGAGCACAAAATCTGAAAAAGTAGAAGCCGTTGGAGAACCCCGACGGCTTTTTCACCAAACAGCCTTATCTTTGTTGTATGAATACAAAAACCTTGACTTTAGCCTTTTTGGCGCTTGTATTAGGAGGAGGCCTTGTGGCTTGTTTTGATAAAAAATATGACCGCAACGCCATCGCCGAAGAGCAAGCCACTCGCCAAATCAAGCGCCTAACCGATGGACAGATTACGTCTTGGGTTTTTGCCCAAGGTCAGGAAATGATTGCTCGTATCCGTCAAAACCCTATTTGCCAAGATTCTATTACCACACAATATGAGGGTAAAATACAGGTCGTTCGATTCAAAGATACAACTGTTACATCCTTACACCCCTATGCTCTACAACTACTAGAGGCATATCAGTATAGTGCTGAGCAACAAGTAGAAGCTCCGGCGGCCAATGTAAAACTCTTTAAAAAAGAAAACAAAGTGCTTTTTCTGGCACCCTACATAGAAAACAATCAATTGGTGGGAATGTGGAGTGTGGAGTTGGCGCTTGGCCGGGTAATTCGCTACATCGATCCCAAACAGCTACAAACACAGTAACCTTTTTGAGATTACTTTCAGGATATTCGGAGCTTATTACAGCCCCGATAGGTATTCTTTGTTCTCAGGGGTTAGTGCATCTATGTTATTGAGGATATACAAAATAGCTTCTTTTTCATTTTCCGAAATAAATTTTTTCTCGGTATTGGCGTGTAAAAATCCGCCTAATACCCATCGAGGTAGTCGTAGCCACTGGGGGACGTGGGTACTATAGAGGAGGTTGTTGCTAAAATCATTGGCGCTGGCCTGTGCGGCAGCTACCATCCAGTCTAGTACAGGGCGCTGGAGGTCAAGGGTATGTACCAAATGCTTGAGCGTATCTAGCAGAATAGCTTCGGCATAGCCCCGGTGGCGCTGCATAAAGGCAAGTTCTTGTTTGAGTGCATCAAGCTGGGCTGTATCCTGAAGCTGATTACGATGTGTAACCATCGCATTCAGAAACGCACGCTCAAAATCATCCACCCTATCATCTGATTGTAAGACATACAGCAAAGGGTAGAGCAATACCAATTCTTGGAAGCCCTCTGCGTTGAGTTGGGTTTCTGGGCGTAATTGCTTGTATTCGTTAAAATTATTCTGTAACATAAAACAGGAATCAAGGGTGGTAGAGACAGTGATTAGCCTGCCGTAGCGATGGTTGCAATGCTGAGGCGCATCACACCGGCGGCTTGGAGTGCTTGGATACAGGCCGATAAGGTAGCTCCGGTAGTAATGACATCATCTACCAAGAGCAAGTGTTTGACTGATAAGGGAGTACGCGCTGGTGCAAAAACCTCGGCCACATTGGTCCAGCGCTCGGCTTGGGTTTTACGGGTTTGACTTTCGGTATGTCGTTGGCGTATGAGTAGCTCTTCAAATGGAATCTGCAAGGCCTCTCCCAGCCCCTGTCCAAAGACAGCGCTTTGGTTGTAGCCGCGTTTGCGCAGCTTACTGGGGTGTAAGGGAACGGCAGTAATGAGGTCAAAGTCAAATTGACAACCCTGTCCCCGCAGATAATGCCCATACCAAAGCCCCAACAGGCGGCCTAGCTCAGGGTTATGGTGGTATTTGAGGCTATGCAGTAGCCGTTGTACTTTACCTCCTTTACTAAATTGCAGATAGGCCATCGCATGCATAATCTCGGCCTTGCCCGAGAGCTTGTAATGTAATGGGTTGGGCTGATATTGGTGCAAATCCGTGGTGGGTAAATTCGCCTGACAAGTTACACATACTTGCTGCTCTTGGGAGGTCAGTGCAGCATTACAAGTAAGGCAACAATGCGGGAAAAGCATTGTTACGAAGTCTTGCCATAAACTTGCCCACT
The DNA here is from genome assembly GCF_000430505.1 of Eisenibacter elegans DSM 3317. NCBI lineage: Bacteria > Pseudomonadati > Bacteroidota > Cytophagia > Cytophagales > Microscillaceae > Eisenibacter > Eisenibacter elegans. The sequence goes on from NZ_AUMD01000011.1 coordinate 41,620, forward strand.
GAAATGGAGTCATAATCTAATTGGTTAGCGTCAGGGTCAGATTTGGCTCAAAAGCTGGGCACGTTTTTGGTTGTATTCCTCTTCCGATAGGATGCCTTTGCTTTTGAGGTCGGCCAAGATGCGGAGCTTCTCACCAATTACGTCGGCGGTAGGGTTGCTGCTACTGCCGCTGCCGGCAGGAGTAGCGCTTGGGTTGCTGTAGGGTTTAGTAGTAGGGTTTTCACGCTTGGACGATTGTTTGGAAGCGTCCTCTCCAAGGCCGGTTTGTTTTTTGAGCCACTCTACATAGCTCTTACCTTTTTCAAATTGTTCTTCATAAAAGGTACGCAAGGAGTCAGTGTCAAAATCGCTGATGCCTTTGCCTTGTTCAAATTGATTGAGAAATACTTGGCCAATGGCAAAGGTAGAGGCTCCTGAGATAACCCCCATCGACAAGGAACCTAAAACACCGCCAATAATGGGCACAGCCTTGAGAAAGGAGGCCCCGATTTTGGCCAATGTGCTTCCGGCTAGGCTGGTGATGATGCCCTTGCCTGATTCTTCGGAGTAGTCAATCTCATAGATATGACACAACTGCTTGATCATATCTAACTTGATGAGCGTTACCGCCGCTATATCAAGCATAGGCAAAGGGATAGCGCCTGCTCCCATAGCCCATAAGATGTGTGAGTTGATAACGTCTTCACCGCGCTGTCTTCTGCTTTTTTCCATAATCGAATTGTTTGTGTATGAAAGGTTGTTATGTAGAATGTAATAATTAATGAAGGGAGTGGGGCTTGGTTGTTGGCTTCTAAGGTGCTAGGCAGCACTGGTTTTATGATGAATTTATTGAATGCAAGATATTAAAAATACCGCTAATAAGACCACTAATCCGTTGATTTTCTTGGCTTCAGTACTCAAGCCATTGGATGACATTCGGATGTACGGAAAACTAGCCTTGGGTGTTCGGTATTGCCTACCACAAACATCCATTCATTTATTTGGGCGCAGTGTAACGATGCCTAAGTCAATGCCTGATGGCTTTCATACACATCCGCTGCGCTTAGGGCGGCGCTGGGGCTGGCGTAGACTGTGGGCTTGGTGGCAATTTTGGCGTACTCTCCGGCGTTTGCGTCCACAGGTAGTGGTTGTTTGTGCCTTAGAGCTGCTGCCTTGGGCTTGTTTATATAAGTACTGGGTGGGTTGTGAGGTGGTTTATGATATGCAAGAAAACTACAGCCACAACTTGCGCTATGGCCGCACCTATCCCTATTTGTGGCGCAAACCCTTGACATGGCTTATCGAAACCCTAGAGCGAATGGTCTATCCTTCGTTGGCGCAGTTGTGGCTTGCGGAATATTGTTATGCCGAGGAGATTCCTTGGATTAGTGGCGGCATTGGCAACACCAAAGCGCCAGTATTTATCCTGCCCAATAAGGCGCTTGTGGAGATGCATAAGACTCCGCCGGCCACAGTTTCTGAAAAAAAGCTAAACTTGGTGTGTACTGGCACGCTTTCTGAACCTTATGGTATCACCGAAGCGATAGCTCAAACGCTGGCGCTGTCTAGTGCTGGCTATCCTGTACAGCTGTATTTAGTCGGATATGCACCACAAGAAATGTATGCCCAAAAGCTCCATAGTTTGGCCGCTCAATATCCTGAGCTTATTTATTGGATAAGGGAAGGAGATGGCACGCAGCCCGTACCTCATGGGCGCTGTATGGCTTACATGCAGGCTGCCGACTGGGTGTTGTTGCCCTATCGACTTACATCAAACCTGCGCGCACGTATTCCTACACGTATGTATGAGGCTCTGGCATTGGGCAAGCCAATGCTCATTACGCACAATGAAGCTTGGTCGCAGTTCTTAACGCAGTATCCGGCTTCAAGATTTTGCTTCACAGATTGGCAGGAAGCGCCCGAACAGCTTTGGAACAAAATATACCCTCCCCCCAAAAAAGCAAAGCCTCTGAAAGAGGCTTTATGGGGTGAGGCCGAATACTTGACCTTGCAACAGGCTACGAAACATTGGACACTCAGCTTTTAAAGGTATCCACAATTCGGCTAGACTTCTGCGGCTGCTGTTGGCGTGCTTTGGCTGTTTTGCTGGCTCGTTGGTCGGCAGAGGGCTGTAGCTCCGACTCTACGCCCAACATCCACGAAAGGCGTGTACTGATTTTGGTTGGCTGGAACATAACAAATCAAGTTTTGAAAAAGTATGGACTGGTTACTAATTGCTAAATATAACGAATAACCCGCACGCATCAGTATTTCTTGCCTAATTTTTTGATGTAGAAACCTCAACACACAAAATCACCCCATATCCAGCCCAACTATCGCCACGTTACGGTATTGATAAGTTGGAGCACATCTTTCTTGAGAAATTCTATAATGGGGGCTAGAGAGTCGTTCTTGGTCGATGTGCGGAAATAAACTGCGCCACGCAAGAAGTGGTTGGTGGAGTCGGTCATATAAAATTGAAATTGACTAGGCACATCCCCCTCTATTTCATATACAGCAGCTGTTTTACCCAAAGGGGTTCGGATGATGGTCTCATCAATGGAATAGGCTTTTACCTGATGTTTGGAGGTTAGTTTATGCGCATCGTCGATGTACTCTTGTAAATATTGTGGATTTTGGGCGATATTCTTATAGGTGATCTGGATGTCGGCCTGAAAGTTTGGATACACAATATGTATCCAAGTAGGCTCGGCGATGTGCGATGAGTCGGGTCGGATATGGGCATATGCGGAATACTCAAACTGATAGGGCAGCGTATCACTGGCCAAGGCCTGATAGGCCGCAACAGGCAGGTCTATACGGTTGTAAGCTTTGGGCTTGGGGACATAGCTGGGGCTGCCACACTGGCTAAATAACAACAATACCACCACAGCGGCCCAACTTAGGCCAAGGCGTTTATCTTTTCTCATGGGCGTTTTGTTTTTCTTGAATTTGCACACGGATGGCTTTGATTTTTTTGCTATCTACTGAGACTACCGTAAAGACAAACTGCTCAAAGCTGATGGCATCGCCAAGCTTAGGCAAACCCGAGCTCATCTCTATCAACAAGCCCCCCAGCGACTCGCTGTCGCCCTTGGCTCGGTCGAAATAATGACTTTCGACACCTACCACCTTGGCAAAGTCTACCAAAGGGATGTGTGAACGAAACAAGAAGCTGTGGTCGCTTTCTTTGATAAAGAGGCGGTCTTTGTCGGCCTCATCCGATTCATCATTGATTTCACCTACAATTTCTTCAATGATATCCTCCATCGTTACCAACCCTACCGTACCTCCATACTCATCAACAACAATCGCCATATGGACACGTTTTTCTTGAAAGTCCTTGAGTAGCTTGTCGATGCGTTTTTGTTCGGGGATAAAGTAGCTGGGGCGCAGCAGGCTCGTCCAATCAAAAAGCGGTGGTTGGTCGAGGTGTTCGAGTAGGTCTTTGATATACAAAATCCCTTCGATACGGTCGATGGTATCACCATAGACCGGCACGCGGGAATAGCCGTGTTCTTTGATACTTTCGAGTACTTCGGCAAAACTAGCTTCTTTGCTAAGGCTGACAATATTGAGGCGTGCTGTCATAATTTGCTTGGCCGTCAGGTGGCTGAAGTTGACCAAGCCCTTCAAGATTTCGCGTTCTTTTTCGCTGGCCTTGTCAGTGGTCATTTGTATAGCTGTATCTAGCTCATCAGTAGAGAAGCGATAGCCCTTGTGTTGTACCCGTTTTTCGATGAGGTGTGTCATCGACATCAGCAAAAAAGACAAGGGTTTGAACGCCGTTACGGCCAAGCCTATGAGCGGGGTTACTGTACGGGCGAAGCTCAAACGCCAACGATTGGCATATACCTTGGGCAGCAGCTCTCCAAAGAATAAAATCAGGAGGGTAACCGTCGTTGTAAGCCCCAACACTACCACCCCTTCCGGGGTTTTGCTGCCTACAATTTGCCAAGTGATAAAAGTAGAAAGCGTAACAATCGAAACATTGATGAGATTGTTGAAAATCAAGATAGTAGCCAAGAGCAGGCGTGGTTGTTCTAGCAGGGCTACTATACGGCGATCGGTGGGGGTATTGCTTTGTTGGCAGTGTTCTAGCTCTTCAGGCGAGAGCGAGAAAAGGCTCACTTCTGAGCCTGACACAATGGCCGAAAGCAGCAAAAGTATCCCCATCAAGAGGATACTAAGCAGGTAAAACCCTAGAGGTGCTTGCCACGCCGGAAGGGCAGTATTGTTAAGAACAAGGGCAGCAATCAGGAGTGAACTATCAGGGTCTGGGTTGTCCAAGGTTTGGAGATTTTGGTCAAAAATAGTTAGAAGGGCAAATCATCATCTCCACTAGGGGCTGATGGCTCGCTCACGGCTTGGGTACTGCCGATATTGCTATTGCCGTAGTTACCACTGTTGGGGGGGGTATAGTTATTGCCGCCGCCGCTATCACTACGGCTGCCGAGCATAGTCATTGATTGGCCACTTACTTCGAGTGAAAACCGGGTCTTGCCGTCTTGGGTTTGGTACTCGCGGGTGCTCAACCGGCCTTCTACATATACCTGTGAGCCTTTTTTGAGGTATCGCTCTACGACTTCGGCGGTATTGCCCCAAAACGAGACACGAAACCATTCGGTTCGTTCTTGGCGTTGGCCATTGCTGTCATTGTATACTTCATTAGTAGCCAAAGAAAAATTGGCCACTTTACGCCCGTTGTACTCACGCACTTCGGGGTCGTTGCCCAAGTTGCCGATGAGTATGACTTTGTTTAAGCTTGCCATAGGTTTAGGGAAAGTTTAGAGATGGATAGTAATAATAGGTTGCGGCCACAAGGATAAGCTCTGGCACCGCCGCTTTTGTTGACAGGCTAATATTAGCAAATTCATCGCAAAAGTAGCAAATATTTTGGAATTAATTTGCGAAAATATCTTGCAAGTAATTGTGTATCAGGATAGGCTTGGGCAGAGCCTCATAGGCCGCTGCATCAAACCACTGGATGCCTTGGCTATGGGGGAGGTTCTCAGGTTTTTGGTGGAGTTTGAAGTGCCAAAATTGAGCATAGATCTTCTGGTGTGTCAGGAGGTGTTTGTATACTTTGGACCTACTTTGGAGCGTAGCTAGGCTTGGGGGGGCAATGTGTGCCAATACTTCTTCGGGGGTTTGGCGCTGGGGATGTTCGTAGAGCGCAAAGTCGTAGAGCCCCTGCCAAACGTCTTTGTCTTGGCGCTCTCGCAAGGCGAGCTGCCCCTCAAATTCCCATACGAGGTAGTGGAAGTAGCGGGTTTTTTGTGTTATTTTTTTGGTCTTTATGGGTAATTTTTGTTGCCATCCCTTGGCAAAAGCCACACACTCAGCCTGCATTGGACAGAAGAGGCAATTGGGTTTGGCGGGGGTACAGTGGAGTGCGCCAAATTCCATCAAAGCCTGGTTGTAGCGGGCTGCATCTGTTGGGGGGAGATGGGCTTGGGCTACCGCCGCAAAAACTTGATGGGCATTGGATTGGGCGATGTCTGTTTCGATACCGAAAACACGGGACAATACCCGATACACATTCCCATCGACCACCGCCACCGGCTCTCCAAAGGCAAAGGCTGCAATGGCAGCCGCAGTATATTTACCCACTCCTTTGAGTTGGAGCAGGGCTTGGTAATTGTCAGGGAATTGCCCGCCAAGCTCCTCCCAAATATACCTAGCGGCAGCGTGCATATTGCGGGCACGACTATAATACCCCAACCCTTGCCAAAGACGCAAGACCTCTTGCTCTGGAGCTTGTGCTAGGTCTTGGATGGTGGGGTATGCTGACACAAAACGCTCATAATAGGGCAGGCCTTGCTGTACGCGGGTCTGCTGTAAGATGATTTCGGAAAGCCAGATATGATAAGCATCGTGGGTATGTCGCCAAGGCAAATCGCGCTGGTTGGCTTCAAACCAGTCCAAAAGCAGCGCCGTAAAGCTTTCAGAGGCGGGGTGAGCTAGAGTCAATGAGGAATGCATGGCAGTTGGTGCTGCGGAGATAAGTAAGGGAAAACGAGGAATAAGCAATATTGCCCATCAAAATTGGTTGGGGCAATATATGTACTGAACATCTTTGCGCATCAAATAAATCTCGGTACACAATGGTGATAACACAACTGCGCCAAGGGGCTTTGTGTTTGCTCAACGTACACCATACCGCAATCAAAATGCCCGTGAGCAAACACGGGCACTTCATAACAACAAGTCAATTATATCAAAATCCACAAGATTTTGGGATTTACAGGATTTGATTTCCCAAACCAATGGTAATTGGGTGGAAAGAGATAGCTTTAGTGCTTGTCTTCGTCAGCTGGGGGGATGTCCAGCTTCGAAAGCAGCTCATCAATGCGAGCGGCATACTCTTGGGTATCATCTAAGAAAAACTGTAACTCAGGGATAATGCGTACTTGGTTTTTGATACGCTGGGCAAGATACTGACGCAAGGTTTTGGTTTGCGCTTGTACATCTTCGAGGGCTTGGTCTTTGTTTTTGTCCATCAAGAAGCTCAAGTAAACCCGCGCCTGCCCAAAGTCTGGAGTGATCCGCACGCCGGTGATGGTAATGAACTGTTGATTGAACAAATGCACGGCATCGCGTTGGAAAACTTCCCCAAGCTCGCGCTGGAGCAGGCGTGCCATTTTTTGCTGACGTTGTGATTCCATAACCTTTGTGCTTTTTTGTATTTGATGATAAGTTTTTAGTATTTTCGTGCTGCCTAATCCGACCAGATTAGGCGGGCACAGAGATACTATTATTGCACAAAGGTACGAAAAAAAGCCTAAACCTTTGGCGCAAAGTGAGGAACGGTGTTCGATACTGGTTTCAAATGACACACTTAACTTGTAAACCCCGACTATGATTAGCTTTTTCCGCATCAGCTCACTATACAAATACTTTTTTTTGTTCTTGCTGTTATTGGTTCTTTACCTGCCAGTGTTTGTATATGGGCTGCCATTATTGCGCGAGGAGCTTTTGAGGATGTTAATTGGGGAGCGCCTACACCAAGGTTATTTTTTATATGTCGATGTGTGGGATGATATCAGCCCGTTGGCTGCTGGTATATATTGGCTGCTAGACTTGTTGGTTGGTAAAGCCCGTTGGGTCTATCAGCTCCTAGCAATGGCCTTGGTATTTGTACAGGCGCTGATGCTCAACCAACTGTTTTTGCGCAGAGAGGTATACCAAGATTTGACCATGCTACCAGCGCTGATTTATGTGGTGTTGATGTGCTCATTTATGGATTTTTATACGCTCTCTCCAGCCTTGATGGCCAACACTTTGTTGATTTGGGTCATCAACCTAATTTTTAGCGAGGTCAGCGAAAAGCGTCGAGGTAAGTCCTATGTCGAAATAGGCATCTACCTAGGGGTGGCTACTTTGTTATATTTGCCGGCCTTGCTTTTGTTGTTGGTACCGGTAATCGTATTTTTTTTATATACTCCCACCAAGTTGGTAGGTTATATTTCGATGAGCTTTGCCTTTGTGTTTTCTATCTTGGTGATGTTCTTGGTCTTTTATATGAGCGACCGAGAGTATGAGCTGTATCTCAATTATTTTCACCCGCTATTCTACCTCAGCCCACGCCTCTTGATGGAAGTCAAGGACTTGTTTTTGTTGTTTGTGGGGCATTTGCTCTTGTTGTTTTTGGCCATCCGCAGGCTTTATGGGCCTTCGCGCTACACCAACTACCAGTTGCGCTGCCAAAACGTGATGATTCTCTGGTGGGTGGTCAGTGTGTTGGCGGCTTTCTTGGGGTCTTCTATCTCGCCCAGTAGTTGGATAATGGCCATCCCGGCTTCTAGTTTTTTGATAAGCCACTACTTCTTGCTCTTGCGCAGTACCCTAGCCAAGGAGTTGGTCTTTACCTTATTTCTGTTTTCAGTCTTGTTTTTTTCTTACAATAGCAGTGTTCATTTTGCCGATGGGCAGGCCTGGGTCAATCCCAACGAATTGGTAACACAGCCTAGTGTTTCGGCAGATTTGGCTCAAGATAAAAAGTTGTTTATTACGGGGAATAACCCTGGCGACTACTTTTATGGCAGCGCAGCTACACCATACCTCAATTGGCGCTTGGCCAAAAGGCACTTCGAATCGCTGGACAAGTACAATGTGTTGGTCAACATTCAAGAAAACTTTACCCAAAACCCTCCCCAGCTGATCATCGACCACGCCAAGGTAATGCCTCGGGTATTTGACAAACTACCGCTCTTGGCTGCTCAGTACCAAGCCAATCCCAAGCAGCGTCACATTTATCATTTACAAAATAACAAGCAGCAGAAATAGGCGCTGGAGGATTTCTAATACGTACTCATAGCTCAAACAAATCAATACAAATCTGATGACAAACAACATAAAAACCATAGCCCTCGACCGCTTACACGCCGAAGAACTGGGTGCCAAGATGGTCGAATTTGCCGGCTTCTCGATGCCTGTGCGTTATAGCTCTGACAAAGAAGAGCACCTTGCCGTACGCCAAGGAGTGGGCGTGTTTGATGTATCACACATGGGCGAGTTTATGGTGCGTGGCCCGCAAGCCCTAGATCTCATCCAGTATGTAGTGTCTAATGACGCTGCCAAGCTCTATGACGGCAAGGTGATGTATTGTTATCTCCCCAACGACAAGGGCGGTATCGTCGACGACCTGCTGGTGTACCGTATGGGTTCCGAAGAGTACCTACTAGTGGTCAATGCTGGCAATATCGACAAAGACTGGCAGTGGATCAACCAACACAATACCTTTGATGCCAAGCTCGAAAATATCTCCGAAAATACCTCGCTCTTTGCCGTACAGGGCCCCAAGGCTATCGAAGCGATGCAAAGCCTGACCGAAGTGCGGCTGGCCGATATGGAATATTACACCTTCCAAAAAGCTACTTTTGCCGGTGTGCCCGATGTCATTATCTCAGCCACAGGCTACACCGGAGCCGGAGGCTTCGAGCTATATGTGCCCAACGCTCAGGCCGAAAAGGTATGGCGTACAGTTTTTGAGGCTGGCAAGGATTTCAACATCCAACCCATCGGCCTTGGCGCTCGCGATACCCTGCGCCTCGAAAAGGGTTTCTGCCTCTATGGCAACGACATCGACGATACCACGTCGCCCATCGAAGCCGGCCTTGGCTGGGTTACCAAGTTTACCAAAGACTTTATCAACAGCCAAGCCCTCAAAGCTCAGAAAGAGCAGGGTGTAGCCCAAAAACTTGTGGGCTTCAAAATGGTAGATAAGGCTATCCCGCGTGGTGGCTACGAGATTGTTGACGCACAAGGTACAGTCATTGGCCGTGTAACCTCTGGTACAATGTCGCCCTTGCTCAATATTGGCATCGGAATGGGGTATGTGCCTGCCGAGCTTGCCAAGCCCGACACTACTATCCACATTCGCGTACGCAATAAAGACTATCAGGCCGTAGTAACCAAGTTGCCCTTTGTATAACAATAACGCCTTTTTAGCTTCCCAAGCTGTATAGCCAGTCTTGGGGGAGCTAAAAAATAAGCTCACTATCAAGGGCTTATTATGTTTTTGCAAAATTTTTGTAGCCAAAGTTTGGACAGTAAACCCAAAGCGCGTACATTTGCACTCACATTCAAGGAAGGAGCGGTAGTTCAGTTGGTTAGAATACCTGCCTGTCACGCAGGGGGTCGCGGGTTCGAGTCCCGTCCGTTCCGCCAAAGCAGTGCTTATTCAAAAAAGCACTGCTTTTTTCTCCCTTGAATTTTCGGAATTTCTCTCAGGAGCGGTAGTTCAGTTGGTTAGAATACCTGCCTGTCACGCAGGGGGTCGCGGGTTCGAGTCCCGTCCGTTCCGCCAAAGCAGCACATTCATCAGAGTGTGCTGCTTTTTGTTTTTACACATAAGTGTGTGATTATAGATAGCCACAAAGCGGCTGTTGAGGGGCGTTCTTAGCAGTAGGTATAAAATAGGGTACACACACCACTGGACATTTTTGGAAAAGTAGCTCCGAGACAAGCTGAGGCCTCATTTTGGCGATAAAATGAGGCTTAGCCCACAGTTTTAACGGTGGGGTTTGAAAAATGTCCAGTGGCGTGAATAGGGCATTAAAAAACCACAAACTGCGGTAGTTTGTGGTAATGATGTGCACCCGGAAGGATTCGAACCCTCAACCCTCAGAGCCGAAATCTGATGCGCTATCCAATTGCGCCACGGGTGCTTTTGAGCTTACAAAAGTAAGCAAAATCTTAATACAGACATCCGTTGATGGATATTTTTTTTATAACTTGCCCTAGTGTTTGGTCTCAGGTGTTGCATCTAAGGGCATAGGCCGAGGCCGATGTTATTTTCTAATCTACTCCCCCAATTTTTATGAGCAATCTCACTCCTATTTACACCGCAGAGGTGGTCAGCACTGGAGGCCGCAATGGCCAAGTAAAATCATCAGACGGTGTACTTGATTTGTTGGTACGCATGCCGACAGCGATGCAAGGCCCCGGAGGCGAATTTACAAACCCTGAGCAGTTGTTTGCGGCTGGGTATGCGGCGTGTTTTGGTGGTGCTATTGGCGCAGTAGCCAAAGGCCGCAATGTGAGCGGGGCGGCTATTCGAGCACAAGTAACCCTAGGCAAACGTGCCGAAGGAGGCTTTGGATTGGCTGCCATACTCGAAGTACACCTGCCCAACCTTTCGCTAGCCGAAGCTCAGCAAGTAGTAGATGATGCCCACCAAGTGTGTCCTTATTCTCTGGCTACGAGAGGCAATATAGAGGTAGTCGTAAAAGCGGTTGCCGAAGCGCCTACTTTGTAGAATAGGGTGCTTAGGTTTGGGAAATGTATTCGCTGAAAACCCTTGATTATCAAGAAAATCAAGCCCCGTGAATGCTCAAATCGAGCGAATCTTGGTATAAAACAAAAAACGCGAAGTAGTCGTACTTCGCGTTTTCTAATGATGAAAGGGCTAATTAGTTAGCTTTTTCTTCTTTAGGAGCTTCTTCTACTTTCTCAGTAGCAGCAGAGTCAGCAGGAGCCTCTTCAGCAGGAGCTTCTTCAACTGGAGCTTCTTCAGTAGTCTCTTCAGTAGTCTCTTCAGTTTGAGCTTCGTTAGTAGCTTCGTTGCCACCGCCACAAGCAGTGAAAGTCATTGCGCCAAAAGCGAACAAGATAGCCAATAGTGTCTTTTTCATGACAATTGTTGTGTTTATGTGAATAGATAAATTAAGTGCAATACAGAGAGCCGATTGTATGGACAACCGGCTTGAGTTGAAATTACTTCTTCTCTTCTACTTTAGTAGAATCAGCAGTTTCTACTACTTCTTCTTCTTTAGGAGCTTCTTCTTTAGGAGCTTCTTCTTCTTTAGGAGCTTCTTCAGTAGTAGTTTCAGCTGCATCAGTTTTAGTTTCAGCTGATCCACAAGCTGTGAAGGTCATTGCGCCGAAGGCGAACAACAAAGCTAACAAGGTCTTTTTCATAAATGAAAATGTTTGTGTTTGTGTTTGTTTGAATTTCGTCTTTTATACCCCAAGCTCAAGATGGTAACCCATCAATGTGAAAAAAAATTAAAAGTTTTTACATTGCTCCGCTCTAAGGGGTATTATATCTTTGTAACAGTTAAAGAAACAGGTTTTTTGTACGGATTATGAATAAATATCTGATAGTAGGGCTGGGCAATCCCGGCGGGGAATATGAACTAACACGACACAATATCGGCTTTTTGGTGCTTGACCAACTGGCGGATAAACTAGGGGTCAATTTCGAACAACAACGCCACGGAGAAGTGGCCGAAGCCAAATATAAAGGCCGTACCTTGGTCTTGCTAAAGCCCAATACTTATATGAACCTCAGCGGGAAGGCCGTCAACTATTGGCTACAGGCGCAAAAAATAACCGTTGATAATCTTGTGGTCGTTACCGACGATGTATCATTGCCACATGCCAAGCTGCGCTTACGCTCCAAAGGCTCTGCCGGTGGGCACAATGGCTTGCAAAATATCGAAGATGTGTTAGGCACACAACAGTATGCCCGTCTCCGTTTTGGGATTGGCAATGAGTATGCGAAAGGCCAACAAGCAGACTATGTGCTTAGCAATTTCTCTAAAGAGCAGCTCGACACCTTGCTAGAGCCATTACAGACCTCTTGTGATGCGCTGTTAGCCATCACGACCATTGGCTTGGAACAGGCGATGAATCAATTTAACAAAAAGTAGGGCGTGGCGTAGAAGAGATGGGGGAAGCAGATGGGGCTTTAGTGCTGCTTTGTGTATGGTATTAGGGTTTTTGCCGACCTAGGTTGGTGTCAGTAGTGGCTTGGTGAAGGGCTAGGGGAATCGTAAAGGCCACCTCTGTTCCTTGGGCGGTCTTGCTTTGGATACTAAGCTGCCCACCGTTGCGCTGTACAAAATCTTTGCATAGCAATAGCCCGAAGCCTGTCCCTTTCTCTTGTGCTGTGCCCGGGGTAGAGATGTGTTTGTCGGAGTGTAGGAGCTTTTCCAATTCCTCAGGGCTTATTCCGATACCATTATCCCAAACACTTACGCGAACCTCCTCTGTGGAGATTTGGGCTGTTACACGTACTTCTCCCTCAGGGTTGGTGAATTTGAGCGCATTAGAAACCAAGTTTCTGACCACAAAAGCCAACATATTGGCATCTGCCCATACTTTTGTTTGGGCGATATTGTCGAGTTGGAGCACAAGGCTGATTTTTTTCTCTTGAGCCCCTTGTTCATACAGAGCGGTGTTTTCGGCAATGATTTGGCTGAGCCCAACGGTTTCGGGTTTGAAATCAATCTCTTCTGTTTGAGACAAAGACCAGTTGAGCAGGTTTTCGAGCAAATCAAGCACTCGTTTTACATCTTTTTCGAGGTTTGTAGCCAATAGCTCCAACTGTGGTGGCTCTAGCGTTGCAGCGTGATGGCGTATCAAGTCTGTAAAGCCCAAAAGAGAGCGCAGCGGGCTGCGGAGATCGTGAGAAATGATAGAGAAAAAGCGGTCTTTGACATTGTTGAGGCGGCGCATTCGTTCTTCCGAGGCGCTGATATGTTGGTTGATTTGGTTCAGTTCTTCGTTTTGAAGCTCCATAGCCTGGGTAGTTTCCCGAATTTCCTCCAGCTGTTGGCGTACTTCATTAATCATCCCATAAAAAACTTGCATCAGTTGCCGTACTTCGTTCTCACTTTTGGCAGGGCTGGGCAAGGCCTTGCCAAAAGTTTCGCGTACTATCTGTTGGATAGTTTCGGAGAGGCGGAGCATAATACCGACCAATCGGCTGGAGAACCCATAAACTACTGCTGTACAAAAGACCGCCGAGATACCCAATATAAGCAAGAAGGTATAAAATAGCCGTTGTTTTTGGGCTTCGGCCAGCTCGTGGAGCTGGGAGGCAAAGCGGAACAGGCGTTCGGAGGTTTGCTTTTGTTGGGCAGTGGATAGCGCCAAAGGTGATTGATGTTGATTGTAGGCTTGTTGCAGGCTATCCAAGGTGTGTAAGGCTTGTCGATGGGCTTGGATGCTTGGCGCTAGGGCTTCTAAATCTGACTTTAAGCTAGGCACGAGACTGTCGTGGTGGGTCAAAAAGTAGATTAACAAGCGTTGTTGTGTTTCGGTAGCGGCTTGTTGAGTAGGCCATTGACGTATTTGCCTATACATGGCGGCCTCAAGTCCTTGGTCGGTGAGGAAGTTTTGCGGGAGTTGGCGGCGATTGTAGGCCGTAATAAATAGGCTGTCGTAGGTTTGAAGCGATGTTTTGAGTTGTTGAATAGAGTCGCAGAGCGCTCCCCAAGGTTTGCCTATGGCTACGGTCGAGCTACAGGTGCTGTCTAGGTTTTGTTGTAACTGCTCGAAGCGCAGCCTACGCGAGCGTAGTTGTGTTAGGCTTGGTTGTTCATCTGTATCGTTGGTGGCGTAGAGCAGGTGGTGTTCTGTATAAATCAGGTGAACCAACTCTAGCAGGGTATGTTCGAGGGTTTGGAAGCGCTGCATGGCCTTCAAATCCCTTTGGTATAGCCACCAACCTATCAAAGCAATCAAGCCCAAGATAAGGTTGAATACCAAAAAAGTAAGCAAAAACTGATGACGTAAGGACTGAAAGCGTCGAAACATGGCTTGGGGTTTAGGTTTGGCAAGGGATAAACGAAAAAGCCGGATAAATAGACAACAGTCGAACGAAAAAGCATAGCTTTGCTTGATACCCAATGGAGAGCCAAGGTAAACCCTTGATTCTCCATTGTTTTTGTGGAAGCAGGGCCCTCTGCCCTTGCTTGTGTGAGCACCCAAGCGGTAGTGTATGGCCTATTTCACGCCCAAAATGCTTGGCAATGTGGCGCATAAATCACCTATTTTGGCGCAGCACAATAGTTTAGGCCTACTCCAATTGTTCGATGAGCTGGCACATTAGTTTGGTGAGACTTGGCTCGGCTTTGTGAGCTGCCTCGATAACCTCTGCCACCGTAACAGGCTGAATAGCCCCTTCGTAACACAAATCCGTAATCACTGATACAGCAAATACAGGCAACTCCATATGTCGGGCTACGATGACCTCTGGCACGGTAGACATACCCACCGCATCTGCTCCGATGATATTTAGGTAACGGTATTCTGCTGGTGTTTCGAGGTTAGGTCCCGATACACTCACATACACCCCTTGGTGAACCTTTACGTCCAGCGAAGGCGCTATTTGCAGAGCCTTTGCAATCAAGCTGGGGCTGTAGGCGTGGAACATATCCGGGAAACGTACCCCAAACTGGTCTAAGTTCTTGCCTGTCAGAGGGTTTTCAGGTAGTAGGTTGATGTGGTCATTGATAATCATCAACTCGCTTTTTTGGTAGGTAGGGTTGAGCCCACCGGCAGCATTAGACACAAACAGGGTCTCAATGCCGAGCATTTTCAATACCCGTACCGGAAACGTAACCTGCTGCATGGAGTAGCCTTCGTAATAGTGAAAGCGCCCTTGCATAGCCACGACCGTACGTGAGCCAATAGTACCAAAAATAAGTTTGCCGCTGTGTGATTCTACCGTAGATACCGGAAAGTGCGGGATATCGGCATAGTCTATCGTGTGGCTGATATTGATTTCTTGGGTCAAACCGCCCAAGCCTGTGCCCAAAATAATGCCTACGCTGGGGCGCAGGTCAGTTTGTTGGCGGATGTAGGCCAACGCTGCTTCGAGTTCTGCTATCACTATGATATAGAGTAAGAAGGGTGAAAAATCAAGAATAAATATAATTAAGCTTGTGTGTCGTCTGTTAACGTAGGGTTCTCAGGAATGGAGTAGCTGATATGTTCTGCTGCAATCAGGGGTTGTAGGGAATAACGCAACATCAGCTGGGCTATAGCGCCTACATCTTGCTCACAGTAGCGGGCTATCTTGCGATGATGCTGCGCGTCCCAGAAAACCTCATTGACTTGGCTGCCTTCCATATCGCTTTTGGGAGAGGGAATGCCCAAGAGATGGCAGAGTAGCTCCAGCTTGGTAGAGGCTTTCCAGTCGCCAAATTTCCAAAAATCCATCGTATCGAGGTGGGGTATTTCCCAAGGCTTTTTACCTTGTATATGGAGCAGTTTGGGGAGCGGAATCTGCTGTACAATATAGCGGCGGCACATATAGGGGAAGTCAAATTCTTTGCCATTGTGTGCACACAATACAAGATTGCGGTACTTTTCGCCACTGAGTTTTTCATCCAGCAGTTGTTTGAAGTCGGCCAAGATAGCGCGCTCATCAGCACCATAAAAGGAACCTAGCCGCAGACTGGGCTGTGCGCTATCAAGGCCGTGGAGCATCCCAAAACTGATACAGACAATCTTGCCAAATTCTGCATAGATGCCTCCTCGGTCTGCATAGCTTTCTGCCGGGCTTTGGTCTTCGAGTTTGAGGCTTCGGGATTTCAGCTCCCAAAGGCGCTGCATGTCTTCCGAAAGCTCCTCAAACTTGGCTGTCGCCCGGACAGTTTCGATGTCTAAGAATAAAATATTGCTCAGTTGTTGGGTTGTCCACATAAAAAGCCATAAACAGGTCAGGCTGTAAAGATAGCAAAGAATGCTTAGATGGCCATCAGCCATAACAGGGCATCTTCTTCTTTGTGGAAATATTTCAGCACAAAGTTGGTGAGTCGTGCTTTTTCATACTTCTGATTCAGCTCTTTGAGGGCAAATTTAGTAAACACATCATCAGGATAAACCATAGCGCAGGCTCGGTATCCGGCTCTGAGAGCGCGGGGCATCCAATCGTTGGCTATCCAATCGTTGGCTACCGTAAAGGTTCCTTTGGCCTTGCCAAGGTCAGAGAGAAGCTTGTTGCATTGGTGGTTTTGCATAATATCAAGATAAACCTCCATTCCCCGCTGAATATTGGCCAGCAGCGGATACCCGTACCAACGGGCTGTGATGATGTTGCTGTCCGTATCGTAGGTGATTTGGCAGAACTTCTCATTGAAATAAACAATGTTGTTGTGCATAATCCTATCAAGTTAGTTTGTAGTGAGTGTTTAGTGTGGGCTTATGCGCTACAGCGGCTTGTTAAATAGCTAAAACAACAGGAGAGATACTTTGTATAAACCCACACTCCTAAAGTACTATTTTTTCTTTGTTTTTCAAAATTAGTGTCTGATTTTGAGCCTAAAAAATAAAAACACCCATACACAGGGTACGGGTGTTTTGTAGAGGGGGGTATATAGCAAGTAATGTTTTTAGCGTTCTCGACTTGGGGCAGCCAACACCTGCTGTAAACCGTCTGTTGTAGACTTTTGAGCCTAACTATAGGCCGTACTCATCGTCGTCGTCCTCATCGATATCATATACATCTTCGTTGGCATCATCAGGTTGGCTTTTTCCCTTGCCTTGGCCACCTTTGTTGCCACCTTGACCGCCTTTGTTGCCGCCTTGGCCACCCTTGTTGCCGCCCTTGTTACCATCTTGCATACGGTTACTTTGACCACGGTTTTGGCGCTGTTCGGCCTTATAGGCTTTCCAGGCCTCTTGTTGTTCGGGGGTTAATGTTGCCTGAATGGTCTGTTTGCGGGCTTGGTTGATGGCTTTCATTTCGGGGCCAAACTCTTGTTTTACTTGGCCACGGTTGGCTTTCATCTGCTCTTTATCGGGGTATTTGGCCTTGATACGGGCTTTTACCTCGGCGCGCTTTTGTTCGGCTTCGAGGTGTGCGGCGCGGATGGTTGTCTTTTGTGCATCCGACAGCTTGACTACTTCATCGAGTTTGGCTGTTTTGCGTTCGGCCATCTCTTCGGGGCTGCGGTTGCCTCCACGGCCTTGCGCCCAAAGCTCTGTAGGGAGTAGGGCGATAGATAGGATCGCAATCAGTAAAAAGGCTGACAGTCGTTTTTGCATAAGGCTTGAGAATTTGATGTTGAATAATTAAGTACAGCAACCGAATATACGAGGTTACAGACTATAGATGCAAGCCTAGGGCAAAGGTTTAATCAACGATTAGAAATTTAGGAAAAGCTGCACTTGTTTTTGGAGCAGTTCCTGATGGAAAGGGCTGTTGAGCTTTCGGTCTTTGAGCACTGTATGTACTTGCGGAATTTTGACACGAAAGCCCAGTACATTGGCTTCCAAATAGCTCAAAATGTCGCCCCAGTGGCTGAGCGCTAGGCTGGCCCCTTGGATACCAGAACCTAAGCCTACAAGGGCTACTTTTTTGCCCTGTAGGGTGTCGGGGTAGCGCAAGCCATCTACAAAGGCTTTGAGCACACCGGGGAAAGAACCATTGTACTCGGGTATTACAAAGACCAGTCGCTCAGATTGATCTATCATCTCTTGAAAAGGTTGGAAAGCCGGGTTTTTGCCGCTGTTCTGATAAAGCGCCGAGAAAATAAAATCTTCAGGCAACTGACTTAGGTCGAGCAATTGTACAGCTACTTGAGCCGCCTCTAAGAGGTCTACATAATATTCGGCAAAGCTGCGCGAGAGCGAATTGGGGCGGTTGGTACCAACAATTACGGTGGTCATATCTTGGGGCTTGGATAATATGCTCAAAAAACGAGAAATTGTAGCTTTTCAAACATAGCACCTCCAGAAAAGGTTTTTTAACAAACATAACACATTGATTTTGAGTGACATAATTGCAAAGCATTCAAACAACGAAAAATTTCGTACGAAATATTTGCTAGTACGATTAGCTTCGTATATATTTGTCCTACGATTCAATTCGTACTGTTAAACTATACATTTTCACTTCCTTTAATTTCACCGCAAACCTATGGCACAAATTCCCAAACCCACCGAAGCAGAGCTGGAGATACTCCAAGAGCTTTGGCGACGGCAAGAGGCCACTGTACGGCAAGTACACGAGGCGCTCAACGCCAAACGCAACGATGAGGTAGGCTATACCACTACACTCAAGCTGATGCAGATTATGGTTGAGAAGGGCTTGCTCTCTCGTAATGAAAGCCAACGAAGCCACCTGTACCGTCCTTTGATTAAGCAAGAGGATTTGCAGGCCACGATGCTCAACAAGCTGGTTGAGGGTCTGTTTGGCGGCTCAGCCATGAACCTAGTCATGCAGGCACTTGGCAATAAAAAAACGAGCAAGGCCGAGCTTGACGAAATTCGTAAACTTTTGGACGAACTAGAACAAAAAGGAGGTGCTCAATGAAAACTGCTTGGAATTTTCAGCCACTACCTACCCAATTGACCGAGGCCCTGGGTTGGACACTCTTACACGCCCTATGGCAAGGCGTAGCCATCGCGATGTTGTTGGCTCTGGCCTTGATTTTTTTGCGCAAAAACTCCGCCCGGGTGCGCTATGTGGTGTCGGTATCAGCGTTGGTGGCCTTGTGCTGCCTTTGCTTGGGTACTTTTTGGACGATTTATCGCGCCGAATCCAAACCTGCTGATGCTACAATAAACACTGCTACTGCCTATACCCTGCCCGAAACGGCAGCTGATTATGTCTTCGTGGGTACTGTGGCTGCATCGTCGCCCCAAACTTTGGAGGAGTATTTACAGACATATCAACATTACTTCGAGCAACAACTACCGCTCTTGGTAACGCTATGGTTGCTGGGGGTAGGTGTGTTGATGCTGCGCCTATTGGGCGGTATTGCCTACTTGCAGCGTATCCGGCACTACAAAACTTTTGCTGCTGCCACACATTGGCAGAACCAAACCCAGGCCCTGGCCGAACGCATCGGTATCCGTAAGACGGTCAACCTATTGGAGTCGGCCCTGGTACAAGTACCAATGACCATCGGCTTTCTGAAGCCGGTCATCTTATTACCCATAGGGGCACTGGCTGGGCTATCAGCCTCTCAGGTCGAAATGATATTGGCACACGAGCTGGCGCACATCCGCCGTCACGACTATTTGGTCAACCTCCTGCAATCGGTAGTAGAGATTGTGCTCTTCTTTCATCCGGCTATGTGGTGGATTGCCGCCCGCATTCGAGAAGAGCGCGAACACTGTTGCGATGATATTGCGCTACAAATTACCCAAGACCCCCTTACTTTTGCCCGTACGCTGGCAGCCGTTGAGGAACTGCGCTTGGGAGTGCCGGCCTTGGCTTTTTCGGGTACGCGAGGCTCTTTGCTGACGCGTGTGAAGCGTGTGATGCAACAACCACGCACACAGGCCACCTTTACCGAAGGATTCTGGGCTGCCTGCTTGCTGGTATTCTTCTTGGGGGTGGCTGCTTGGGGCGCACAGGCCGGCATCAATGATATGGATCAACTACAGACCCAAGAAGTCTATATCGATGCCCTCAAAAACAAGGAAAATGACCTGATGCCAACAGCTCAAACACTGCCATGGCTACCTGGAGATACTATCCGCTTTGGCCAAAACTTTATGATTGTGGTCGATAAAAACGGGCAAGTACAGGCTTTTAAAGATGGGCAACCGATTCCGCAAGAAGCTTATGAGCAGTATGCTGATGAGTTTCAGATTGATGAGCAGCAGGTGCGCATCCGACCCAACAACCCCGAACAGACCATCAACATACGGCTTGACCCCAAAAAGCAAAACATTGAACGACGCTTGGCAGCCGTCCGCCAAGTCAACAGGGATAGTCTGAGAGGTTCAAAAACCATTATGATGAGAGGGCAGGTTGGAGAGACTACTTGGCAAAGAGACGGTTTGTTTATCAAACTTGACAAAGACGGCAATATCTTAGAGCTACAAGACGGAGGGCAAACTATTGAGCCCAAAGATTATGCCCGTTATGAGTCTCAAATCGATGAAGTCAAAAACAGTGTACGCTTCTTTAACTACGAAGATGCCGGCAATTTCAACTTTCAGTTTGAGGAAAGTGTCGAATGGGCCGAACGCCAAGCAGAATGGGCGGAGCGCCAAGCAGAATGGGCCGAACGCCAAGCCGAGTGGGCTGAAAAATTTGCCGAAAATGCGCAGCGTTGGGCCGAGAACTTGGTATTTAGCGAAATTCCTGAAATCCCTGATGCGACTATGGCTTTCGTTTTTCGCTCAAAGATGGATACTAAAACCAAACACAAGTTGTTAATCAGCGAAATGCGCAAAGATGGCCTTCTAAAAGAAGGAGAAGATTCCTACAGTAACGGCTCAGAGATTATCATCAAGGACGGAAAAGTCAAAAAGCTTTTCGGAAAAAAAATACCTACTGATTTAGAACCAAAGTACCGTAAGATTTGGGCAGAATAAGCCCCATAAAAAAGTCTGCCAGGAGTTTGGGATTCCAGCAGGCTTTTTTCCAAATCAAGATTTTTTGGCTTGCTCCAAGGCGCTTACTTGCTCTAGGGTTGCTTTTACTTTTTCGAGCATAGCCGTACGAATTTCACGTACTTGTTTTAGCTCGGTTACGGTCTCATTGAGCGACTGTAGGAGCTGTTGGGTGTCGTATCTTTTCATTTTAAAATGCTACTATCGCAAGGGTAGTGGGTGTGTGTCATTTTTGCAATACAAAGTTAGCCCCTAATGAGGGGACTTTACAAGGCTCAAAGACTGTATTTGGCCTCAGGTAAATACCTGATTTTTGCGCAAAATGACCAAAATGTTACTTGCATTTTTCCCCTTTGTAAACTTTGACTTCGGAGCCTTTGGCCAGCAACACCGAGCTAGGTGCGGCCTCCAAATAGGGCACAAACACCTGACCGTAGAGGGCCGCTGTATCCAGCTGGATATGGTATGACTGTACCTCAAACACATCCCAAGTAGGGTGCTCAACGGCATACTGCAAGGTAGTTTGCTCGCTGTATCGGGTGTATCCCCAGTAGTGTTCGGTGATGAATGCTGCTTCAGAATTGGGGTTAAGCGGCTGTGGGCGAGGGTCTGCCTCCACCCGGAAACTGTGCGGGTTTTGTTTTTTGCCCCAAGTATAGGTTACCGACAGCCTGTCGGCTTGGTGAATGATTTCGTGTCCCATCGGCATCCGCTTATAATGTTCTCTATAGAGGCCATTGGCCACCCAAGCAATAGCGTATTTGGGTACTATCTCGCGCACAAACACCACACCACGCCGCCAACTACCATCAGTATGTTTGAATACCACATAAAACCGTAGGTTGACTTCCTCAAAGTGGCGATGCCAGGGGATAGGCAGCCCCAAAACGCGGGTATCTCTAAACATAAATCCCACCAAACTTACATATGTCTGCCCGTTCCAATAGTCGAGGTATGTATGGCGAGGCAAATAAGGGATAAGCACCTTAGGGTCAATCACATAATTGGCCATAGCCAGATATTCCCATCGGGCTTTGAGGAAAACAGGTTGTTGGGTCAGGGGTGTGTTTGTTGGGGTCATAAGGGTAAAAGCATTGGGTAGTGTTCGATGCCCGCTTCTTCAAAAGCTTCTCCGCTAATCACAAAACCGGCACGCAGGTAAAACGACACCGCAGGCGACTGGGCGTGTAGGTAGCACAAAGTCCTTTTGGGAGCTTGTCGAGCGATATCGTCCAATACCCCTCTAAGCAAGACAGAACCCGCGCCTTGGTTGCGGTAAGCGGCCAACACAGCAAAGCGTTCCAGCTTGATGCCTTTGTCGGTATAGCGCCAACGAGCGGCTCCGCAAGGGTTGCCCGTGGGGGTGTGGAGCAAGAGATAGTGATGAGCGCTGGACTCGTGTTGGTCAAGCTCCAGTGTTGAGGGCACGCCTTGCTCTATCACAAATACTTGTTGTCTTATTTGATGGGCTTGGGCTAATTGTTCGGGTTGTGTGATGTGGAGGGTGGTATACATTTGTAGGAAATATGAGAACCTAATCGGGGTAAATAAACAAGACTATGCGCCTATGGTATATTTTGGCATAGGTTGTAGCTTTTGACAAAAGCTACAAAGCCCTGGGACATCACCAAGGTCATCATTTTTTTGATTTTGCCCAAAAAAGCCGTAACTTTCTTTTGCCTATGGCTACCTTTTGCAGCTAAATGTGATTAAAGCAAAACAAATACAGTCTTGTTTCAGTAGACAGCACTATATAGTCATTCAAGCGCCATTTTCTGCCTTCACGAAAAGGCACCTGATTTTACCCCTTTCTTATGACCGTCATCAATACCGCCCAACTATTAGATAGCATCGCAGAGGTGAGCTTCCGGATGCTTATTCAAGAGCCTTTTTATGGTCATTTTTTCACCGGTTTGGTGCGCAAACCCAATCCCCGTATTCCGACCTTGGCCGTAAGTTATGATAAGGGCAAGAATATTATGATTTTGCATATCAACCCCATTTTTTGGCAAGAAGACCTCCATAGTCTAAACTATAAGATGGGGGGACTGAAGCACGAAATCCTGCATTTGGTCTTCAAACACGTCTTACGCATTCAGGATTTCCAGCATAAGCTGATTTTTAATGTGGCAGCAGACTTGGTCGTCAATCAGTATATCTTGCCAGAGCAGCTTATTGAAGGGGCTATCTTGCTCGAAAGCTTTCCGGAGTTGGCGCTGCCAGCACACGAGAGCCTCGACCACTACTATCAGGTGTTGATGCAACTCTACCAACAGTTTGTAGACCAGCCCAACAGCCCAGAAGCACAGCAACACCAGTCGTGGCAGGTACTCAAGCGTTTGCTAGACCAAGCACACCGCTACCAACAACAACACCGTCTCTGGGAGAGTTTTGAGGGCTTGAGCAATGTAGAGCGCCAAATTGTAGATGGCCTGCTCAACGAACACCTGAAAGAGACCATTGACCGAGTGCGTAACAAAAACTACGGCAATATGCCCAAAGGGCTTTCGGAGTACCTAGAGCAGTTTGAACGTAGCCTACAGCCCAGCGTTGATTGGCGGCGTATCTTGCGCCTTTTTACGTATAGCAGTGCCCGAACACGGCTGCGCAACACCTTGCGCCGCCCCTCAAAGCGCTATGGTACAAGCCCGGGAATCAAAATCCAGCGTAAACAGAAGATTTTGGTCGCTATCGATACTTCGGGCAGTATAGGGATGGAAGAGCTCAAACTCTTTTTTGCAGAAATGGCACACATTTGGCGGCAAGGAGCAGAGATTTGCGTGGTCGAATGTGATACCGAAATTCACCAAACGTATTTCTATAACGGAACGCCTCCCGAAACAATCAGTGGCGGCGGCGGAACAGCGTTTGATGCGCCCATACGCTATGCCAACGAGACTTATCGTCCTGATGCGATGGTTTATTTTACCGATGGCTATGCCGCTATCCCTGAGCAAAAGGCTGTTTGCCCAATGCTTTGGTTGATAGCACCACAAGGTGCGGATTTGCCCGAAATACAAGGCTTACAAGGCATTAAAATCAAAATGAACACATAACAAGCAATGAGCAAAAAAAACAACCGACAAGGAGTTGTGTATTCTACCAACCCTGATTTTGAATACCAAGAAGACAGCCCCGAAATAGTAGAGACCTTAGCCCCTGCCCAGCAAAAGCTGCGCGTAAGCCGCGATGCCAAAGCCCGCAAAGGAAAGGTGGTTACGGCCATTACCGGATTTGTAGGCACAGACGAAGACCTGCAAACGCTTGGCAAATGGCTCAAGACGAAGTGTGGTGTGGGAGGGAGCGCCAAAGACGGCGAAATTCTGGTACAAGGGGATTTTGTCGACAAAGTAGTGCAGCTATTGGTAGCAGAAGGTTATCAGGCTAAAAAAATAGGCGGTTAAGCCGCCTGATAAAACTGGAGTAAGGGGCTAAGCCCTGTATTAAGAGCTTGGCTGTACCACAGGAAGTGTCAGGGATTGGTGTTGGTCTATGGGTTGGGTCGCATCTACGGCTTCTTCTGAATCATCCAACTCATTGACCAAACACAAATCGCAGATGTTGGGATATTGGGTGCTATAGCCTACTATGCCCATAAAAGAGCTTTCTTTGCAACAGCTACACACAAAGGCGCGTTTGTAAATCTTAAATTTAGGCGTATATTGATTGTCCATAAGTATAACAGATTTTGAATGAAAGAAATATTTTGTGCAATGGCTGAGATTGGTTCAATGAAGGCCATCACGTTGATTTAGTTAGGAAGTATTTCAGTAAGAGCTTTTGTTTTGTAACCAATATCTGATAGAAAAACCCAATCAAATCATCAAGAATTATTATTGGCAAACAAAACTAAGTAAGAAACTTATTGTCGAAGCCAAATGTTACCAAAAATCGCTTTTATTTTCTCAAAACCTATGTCAAACCTTCTTGCTATCCATTATCCGGTATTTGGCAATATTCGTCAGCGGCTAAGCCTGTGGGTATTGCTGTGTGTGGTAGGGCTAAACCATAGTTTTGCCCAAAAGCTCAAATACAAACCCGAAACCCCGGCCTATGAGCGCCTACAGAGCGATAGTATCCCCGAGCTGGTGTCTACCAATCTCGAAACCATAGACGAACAGGACTTTGAGTTTAAAATCAAGAAAATAAAACTTAAGCGCGATAAAAAGAAAAAGCGCGTCTACATGGGTGTCAAGACCAAGAGGGGCAAGGTAATGCGCAACAGCCAGATTACGATTCAGTTTAGGTATCCCAAACGTGGCGGTACTCCCGAAGACCCCTACGCACAAGAGATTTTTTATTATGATTACCGCGCCAAGGCTGTCCGTACCGATAGCTATGACCGCTACCAAGCACGCCTCAAAAAAGGCGAAAAGCTTGTCCCCCTACACGGATATTATCGGCAGGTGATGGGTAGGCAAACACTCGAAGAAGGTTTTTTGTATTATGGTGTCCGCAACGAAACTTGGTATAACTATGACAAAGATGGCATCTTGTTGGAGCGCCTGACCTACAACTTTGGTTGGCTCAAAGATGCAGACATCAGCTACTATGGCGGCAACAAAATCAAGGAGGTTGTGCCTTTTGCCCACGGAACCAAACACGGGAACTATTGTACCTTCTACGAAAACGGAAATCTCTGTATGCAGGGCCAGTACGAATATGGCGAGAAAGTTGGGCTGTGGACAGAGTACCACCCCAATGGCAAACGCAAAGCCCAACACCAATACAAACGCTATTTTTATGAGGAAGATACCCCCTTTGTATTGCGCGAATGGGATGCAGGGGGTAATTTGATTTATGAAGCAAAGAAAACAAAATAACCCATATCTTTCCTGTGTATTCAACACCTAAACCCTGTTTTGGGCGTATAAAAGCCACTCTTTTATGGCTCTTGTTGCTTTTTACTGGCCTTGGCCTGAGCCATTGTAAACCTGCCGAAACCTTGCGCCTACAAGACCCTTCGGCCTCGCTGCGCTTTTCGGAAGAGGCGATTGTATTTGACACCCTATTGACCTCCCTACGCAACCCGGCCAAGCGCCTGATGGTGTATAACCCCAACCCCGGCGCATTGTTGATAGACCAAATCAGCGTGGGAGCGCAGTCGGGCTTTTCCTTGCTCGTCAGAGGTCGGCGAGGGCAAGTATTCGAGCAAGTCGAAATCTTACGTGGCGACAGCTTGCTGATTGTTGTAGAGGCGCAGTTAACCAACGGGATGATGCCCGGTACGGTATTGGCCTTCGACTCTATCGTATTCAATTACAATCAACGACAACAAAATCTCAAGCTATTGGCCTGGGCTATCCCCGTAACCACCCTAAGCGGCGAAGTCATCCGAGAGGCGCGTACTTGGCCCAAGGGGAGCAATTTTTTGATAATGGACTCATTGCGCATAGCCCCTGAAGGTCATCTGACCATTGCTGACAGTGTGCGGGTGTTTTTTTTCAATCAAGCCTCCTTGCTCGTCGAAGGGCAACTGACGGCCCTAGGCAGCCCCCAAGGGCGCATTCGGATGGAGGGAGTGCGGCGGGAGCCAGCCTTTCAAAGCCGCCCTGGGCAGTGGCAGGGCATACGGCTGCGCGCCGGTGCCATAGTGCGCCTACAGGCTGTTGATATTTTGCGTGCCAATACGGGCATCAGCCTCGCACACGGCGCAACCGCACAGCTCACACAGCTCCAGCTCCAACACCATACCCATCACGGTATTGCGGCCACAGGAGGGGTGTTGTCCTTGAGCAATACCCTTATCAGCGACTGTTATAGCGCGGGCATCTCGCTGCAAGCAGGGGGTAATTATGAGCTTATTCACAATACAATCGCGTGCTTTGAGTTTGATTTCGTGCGCACATCCCCTGCGCTAGGGCTAATATTGGTCGAAGGGCAGGGCAATACCACATTGACCCTACAACACAACCTCATCTGGGGAAGCCGCAACGAAGAACTGCGGCTGTCAACACAAGCCACCGGCTTACAGCTTGTTGCCGAAGGCAACCTGTGGCGTAGCAATACGGTCATTGGGGGCAATATCCAAAACCAAAACCCCTTGTTTGTAAACCCTTCTGGGCGCGATTTCAGGCTCAAACCCGAGTCTCCTGCTGTAGGCGTTGTGGCCTCCCCCCGCCTACCGGTCGATTTGCGCGGCCTGCCAAGGCTAAGCCCCACAGACATAGGCGCATACCAGTATAAGCCCGAAGAAGAATAGGAGCGCTACACCCAAGGCAAGGGGGTGCTTGCTCAACTGACGACCAGCCTGCCCGACCAAAAAGTAGTTTGACAAAGGCAAGTCAATGCTTGAAGGACTGAGGGTGTATTTGAAATAGTCAAAACGGTCTTCTTTGGGTACTAAAACCAAATAGAAGTCCCAAGCCATTACCACAATCACAAACGAGAGCCAGAAGAGATGCGCCTGAGCGTTCAAATCGAGTTGGCACACAAAAATGCAAGCCTTTCAGAGGCAATTCATGTACATTTTACTTATTTAGAGTTGTTCTAAATAGTTTTTAATCAGTGTAAATAACTGATTATCAGTTTATTGTGGTTTAGACTTGTTCCAAACCTTTTCAAGTCCTTAGCTCGTTGTGGCTTAGAGAGTGACGAATGTTTGAATAAATATTTTTTGATAGTAGATTTGCATAGCAAAGCATCCCCCTGTTTTTTGATTGCTTGAGCCAAGAAATCGATTGGTTTTGACCTGACTGAGTTCATTTTTTCCCCTCTTCAGGCCAAACAAAAACTATCTACAGATAGATAGATGATAGTAATACTTCCAATCGATAACTTTGTTGCTAAAGCTTGTCAAAAACAAGGAGTTTATAAGAAAATTATGAAACGCACTCATTATACTTACCAAACACGCAACTCAAATATGTATTCAGCACGAAACCTTTCCCGTTATGCTTGTGCGCTTTTGATGGGGCTATTGCTACTGTTTTCGGTAAACAATAGCGTTTTTGCCCAAGATGGCGGACAAGACGATGGAGCCACTGCGGCTGCCGACCCTGCCGTCCTCGAACACGGCAAAAAACTCTTTAATCAAAAGTGTAAGTCTTGCCACGCCGTTACGGCAGAAGTAGTGGTAGGGCCGGGTCTGAAAGGCATCTTAGACCGCCGCGATGAGGCTTGGCTTATCAAGTGGATTCGCAACTCTCAAGCAGTGATTGCCTCTGGCGATGAATATGCCGTAAAAATTTACGAGCAATACAACAAAACCCAGATGCAGAGCTTCCCCGAGCTGTCTGACGATGATATTCGTGCCATCCTAGCCTACTCTGTAGATGCAGGTAATGCTGTTGTTGCTACTACTACCCCCGGAGAAAATAATGACAAGACTGCTTCGGGCAGTGGTGATAGCGCTCTAGCTGGTTATGTGCCTATTATTTTGGGCGTTTTGGCCTTTGTATTGGTGCTGATCTTGGCCGTATTGTTCTTGCTCATCACCATCTTGACCCGCTACCTCAAGCAACAAGAGCAAAGTGGCAAGCTAGACGAGTCTGACCAAGAGGTGCTCAATCAGAAATTCAACATCCTTGCGGTTTTCCAAAGCAAGATATTCATAGGCGGAGTAGCCGTTGTGTTTGTGTTGGTAGTAGCCAAGGCCGTCCTCGACGGATTGATTGGCATCGGTATCCAACAGGGTTACGCCCCCACACAGCCTATCGCCTTCTCTCATAAACTTCACGCCGGCGAGCTCGAAATAGACTGTGAGTATTGCCACACAGGCGTGCGCAAGGGCAAATCGGCTACCATTCCTGCAGCCAATACCTGTATGAACTGCCACAACGCCATCAAGCGCGAATCTCCTGAGATCAAGAAAATCTACGCAGCCATCGAAAACGACAAACCCATTGAGTGGGTGCGTATTCATAACCTCCCTGATTTTGCTTATTTCAACCACGCCCAGCACGTAGAAGTAGGCGGATTGGAATGCCAAAACTGCCACGGTGAAATTGAGCAAATGGAAGTAGTACAGCAGCGCTCAACCCTAACAATGGGCTGGTGTATTGACTGCCACCGTGAAACAGTAGTAAAAGCAGAAGGCAATGCCTACTACGACCGACTACTGGAAACCCACAAAGCCAACTCCAAAAAACCTATGCGTGTAGAAGATATAGGTGGTCTGGAATGTGCTAAGTGTCACTACTAAGTCGATCAGAAGACTACTTTCATTTGAACAAACACAATTTTTTTGGACATTTCACGAAGACAAACATGGAACATAAAAAATATTGGAAAGGAATCGAAGAATTGACCAATGACACGGAGTTTGTAAAAAACGCCGCCAATGAATTTCCCGAATTCCTCCCTATAAAAGAGCAAAGCAACAATCCGGAAAACAACTCTCGCCGTGATTTCTTGAAGCTCTTGGGCTTTAGTGTGGCTGCTGCTTCGCTGGCTGCTTGTGATGCGCCGGTGAAATATGCCATTCCTTATTTGAACAAGCCCGAAGATGTTGACCCTAGCGTACCTAACTTTTATGCCTCTACTTTCTTTGACGGAAGCAGCTACGCCAGCATATTGGTAAAGACACGCGAAGGCCGCCCCATCAAAATAGAGGGCAACAAACTATCAAGCGTTACTATGGGCGGTACTAGCGCCCGCACCCAAGCTTCTGTATTAGGGCTATATGATGATGCCCGCTACAAGACTTTCTTGGAGGGTGGCAGCGCTGTAGAAGCCAAGGACGCTGATGCGAAAATAGTGGCAGCACTAGCCAAGGCCAATGCTATCCGCATTGTGTCTCCAACGATTATCAGCCCTGCTACCAAAGCAGTCATTGCTGACTTTATCGAAAAATACCCTGCGGCTACCCACGTGATGTACGACACACAATCTGCTGCCGGCATCCGCAAAGCCAACGAAACCTCTTTTGGCAAAGCCGTAGTACCTAGCTATCAATTCCAAAAGGCAGAGGTGATTGTAAGCTTTGGCGCAGACTTTTTGGGCACTTGGATTTCTCCAGCAGAATTTGCCCGCCAGTATGCCCAAACACGCCGCGTCAATAATGACAAGAAAAAGATGTCACGCCACTATCAGTTTGAAACCCGTCTCTCGCTTTCGGGTGCCAATGCGGATTACCGCGGTGTGATGAAGCCTTCGCAAAGCGGCCTAGCCGTATTGGCTTTGTATGAGAAGCTGACTGGCAAAGGCACTAAGTTTGCCAATGAGCGCACAGACGCGCTGCTGACCAAGGCGGCCAAAGACCTCAACGCTGCCAAAGGCAAAGCCTTGGTAGTAAGTAGCAGCAATGACCCTGCTGTCCAAACTGTAGTCAACGCTATCAATGATTACTTGGGTAACTATGGCAACACCATCGACCTAAACACGCCGCTATTGGTGCGCCAAGGAGATGATGCCGCGATGAGCACCTTCGTCAATGATGCCAAAGCCGGTAAAATAGACGCAGTTATTTTCTACGGAGCTAACCCCGTCTATGACTACCCCGAAGGCGAAGCCCTGAAAGCCGCCATCGCCAAAATGCCTTTGAGTGTCTCTTTGGCTACCCAACTTGACGAAACCAGCGAGGCTTGCAAATTTGTATGCCCCGACCACCACTACCTAGAGTCTTGGAATGATGCAGAGCCTAAGCAAGGCTTCTACAGCTTGGCGCAGCCTACCATCCAGCCGCTCTTCAAAACCCGCCAAGCGCAAGAAAGCTTGCTCACTTGGGCTGGTAATAAGACAGATTTCTACGCATATTTGACTAAATTCTGGCAGAAGAATATCTTCTCCAAACAAGATAAAATCGGCTCTGCGCAAGAGTTCTGGAATATCTCGCTACACGATGGTATCTTTGAAACTACTGCCAAAGCAGCTGCCAAGGCCGAGGACAAAGCCGAAGGCGATGAGCCTAAAGCTGGTGCCAAAATAGCGTTTGCCGGAGATATGGCCGCTGTTGCTGCCGCTATCCGTCAGAACTACAAAGCCGACGGCCAAGGTATCGAAATCGAGCTTTATGAAAAAACATCCATCGGCAACGGGGCTATGGCCAACAACCCTTGGCTACAAGAAATGCCTGACTCGATCTCCAAAGCAACTTGGGACAACTACGTGGCTATGCCTCAGTCTATGGCCAACGAAATGGGTATCAAGCAAGGCGATGTCGTAAAGGTTACCCCTAAAGGAAAAGTAGGCTTGGAACTTCCAGTACTCGTACAGCCCGGCCAAGCCCAAGGTACGGTATCAGTGGCGTTAGGCTATGGCCGCAGCAAAGCCGGTAAAGTAGCCGAAGGCGTAGGACAAAACGTCGCTCCTTGGATCAGCATCCAACAAGGAATGTTCTCTTGGACTGCTGCCGAAGTGAGCATCGAGAAAGTAGGTAAGAAATCTCCCATCGCCCAAACCCAAACCCACAACACCATTATGGCGCGCCATATCGTTCGTGAGGCCAACTTGAGCGACTACCAAGGAGACTTTGAGAAATACCTCAAAAAATACGAAATCAAAATCGCTACCTCTGAAGGAGATAAAAAACCAACAGAAATCTCTCTCTGGAAAGGACACAAATACCCCAACCACTCTTGGGGGATGACTATCGACCTCAACAGCTGCTTTGGTTGCGGTGCTTGTACGATAGCCTGTCAGGTAGAGAATAACATCCCGGTAGTAGGCAAGAAAGAAGTACTGACCAGCCGCGAAATGCACTGGCTTCGTATTGACCGCTACTATAGCAGCGATGCTGAAGTGGAAGACCTCAAGGGCTTGGAACAAGCCTCTGAGAACCCACAGGTGATTTTCCAGCCGATGATGTGTCAACACTGCAACAACGCTCCTTGTGAGACTGTGTGTCCAGTATTGGCTACCACACACAGCTCTGAGGGCTTGAACCAAATGGCCTACAACCGTTGTATCGGTACGCGCTACTGCGCCAACAACTGCCCATACAAAGTACGCCGCTTCAACTGGTTCCACTATGCCGCCGACGACCGTTTCACTGCCGCCAACTACCCACAAACATCTGACCTCGGTAAGATGGTACTTAACCCTGATGTTACAGTACGCTCTCGTGGGGTAATGGAGAAGTGTACGATGTGTGTGCAGCGTATCCAAGCGGGCAAACTTGAAGCCAAAAAGCAGAAACGCGCTCTTGTAGATGGAGATGTTTCGACTGCTTGTGCAGAGGCTTGCCCTACTCAGGCCATCACCTTTGGCGATATGAACGACAAGGAGAGCGCTATTAGCAAACTCTTGGCTATCAAGGCTGAAGTGAAAGAAGCAGATCACGGCCACGCCGCTGAAACTACTTACAAAATCACAGAGCCACGCGCCTTCCACGTACTCGAAGAAATCAACGTGCGTCCGCAGGTTACTTACCTAACCAAGATTCGCAACTTGGATAAAGAAGACCTCAATAAAGGACAAAAAGCATAATCTAATTCTGAAAAGGGCAGAGACCACCGGCCTTTGCCCCTTCTTAGCCTATTTTACCCGAATCGTATTCACTCATAACTGACAATATTATGCAAGTTACTTCACCCATAAGAGAACCCCTTGTACTCCGCAAGGACGACGAGGCGAATCCCGGTAAGAAACGCGAAACGACCTATGCCGACGTAACCGAGGATATTTGTCGCCAAGTAGAGGCCGCCCCCAACCCACGTTGGATGCTGGCGATGCTCATTTCTTTGACTGCCCTTGCTTGGGGTAGCTACACACTCTACCGTACTTGGTGGTTCGGTATTGGTGAGTGGGGATTGAACAAAACCATCGGCTGGGCTTGGGACATTACCAACTTCGTATGGTGGGTAGGTATCGGTCACGCCGGTACGCTTATCTCAGCGATTTTGTTGCTCTTCCGCCAAAAATGGAGAACTTCTATTAACCGTGCCGCTGAGGCGATGACAATCTTCGCCGTTGTCTGTGCGGGCTCTTTCATTCTGATGCACATGGGTCGCCCTTGGTTGGCTCACTGGGCGCTACCTCTTCCCAATACCTACGGCCCGTTATGGGTGAATTTTAACTCGCCGTTGGTATGGGACGTATTCGCCATCAGTACTTATCTGACGGTGTCTTTGGTGTTCTGGTATATCGGCCTTATCCCTGATTTGGCCACTATCCGCGAGCGTGCCAAAGCCGCAGGCCGCCCCATCTCTGCTTTCGTATATGGCTTGCTCAGCTTTGGCTGGGATGGCTCCGCCAAGACTTGGGCGCGCTACGAAATGGTTGCGCTGGTGTTGGCTGGTTTGTCTACGCCGCTCGTACTTTCAGTACACACTATCGTAAGCTTTGACTTTGCCACTTCCTTAATTCCAGGATGGCACACGACTATCTTCCCGCCATACTTCGTAGCCGGAGCGATTTTCTCAGGTTTTGCGATGGTATTGACCCTGATGCTCATTACCCGATATGTATTCAAGCTTCAGCCATATATTACTTTGGCACACATCGAGTCGATGAATAAAATCATCCTCTTGACAGGCTCTATCGTAGGTATTGCATACTTGACCGAGTTCTTTATAGCTTGGTACTCAGGAGTAGAGTATGAGCGATATGCCTTTATCAACCGTGCTTTTGGGCCTTATTGGTGGGCTTACTGGTCTATGATGACTTGCAACGTAATTTCTCCACAGTTCTTCTGGTTCCGCTCAATGCGCCGCAATATTTATGTAACCTTTGGGCTTTCTATTGTGGTGAATATCGGAATGTGGTTTGAGCGTTTCGTAATTATTGTAACCTCACTACACCGCGACTTCTTGCCTTCAAGCTGGACGATGTTCTACCCTACTTATGTAGACGTTGGCGATTATATCTTCTCCTTTGGCCTATTCTTTACGCTCTTCTTCCTGTTTGCGAAGTTTTTGCCAATGATTAACATGGCCGAAGTAAAGACTGTTCTTGCATCTTCTAACGAAGCTATTCGTGAAAAAGGCTTGATTGAGGTGGCTGAAGAAGCTAAAGTAGCCACCAACGCTTAAGGTATCAATTGACAACGCATAAACATTCGTAAAGCAATGGCAGACAATAGCAATAAAAAATTTTTGGTAGGCATTTTCAATGATGAGAATGTCTTGCTCAAGGCTGTGAAGCAACTCAAAGCCAAGAGTGTAAAGATACACGATGTGTATACGCCGTACCCTGTTCACAACTTGGACATTTATTTGGGTTACAAGCGCTCGCGCTTGTCCAAAGCCGCCTTCTTGTTTGGCGCAACCGGAACTACCTTGGCCATATTGATGCAAGTATATATGCTCAGTATTGACTGGCCGATGATTGTAGGTGGTAAGAACTTCGTGGCCGCTCCTACGATGGTACCAGTAACTTTCGAGTTTACCGTATTGTGTGCAGCTCTTGGTATGGTGGGTACATTTTTGATTTCTAATGGCCTAGGCCCCGGAAAACAAGCGTTTATGTTTGACCCCCGCAGCACTGACGACAAGTTTGTCATGGCTATTGAAGTTGGCAAAAATGTGCTTTCAGAAACAGAATTAGAAGCTGCTTTGAAAGAACACGGCGCTGAAGCTGTAAACACCAAAGAAGTTTTAACCAAAAAACACTAATCATTAGAGACTGCAACTGTTGATATTGACTATGAAAACATCAAACTTGCTTGTATGTACCATCGCACTCATCGGGCTGGCGCTTAGCGCCTGCTCCAAAGACCCCAACCATCCGGGTCAGGAGTTTGCTCCACAGATGTATGTGTCTGGTGCTTACGAACCATTTACCCAAGTAGAAGCCAACCCTGCCAATACCATCAAGGGAGAGGCATTGAAGCACAATCTACGCCCCACAGTACCCAATACCATTGCCCGACGCGATAACCGCAACGGCGTTTATGGAGAAGATGGCCGTATCAAAGATTTGCTTTGGTATGCTAATATACCCGCAGACGACTATGAGCGCGCAGCCAAGGAGCTGACCAATCCTTTGAAGCCTACCGATAAGGTACTGGCCGACGGAAAGCGCCTCTATACTTCTTATTGTGCGCCTTGCCATGGCGCTACCGGCGCCGGTGACGGCAAAGTAGCAGAGCGATACAAAGGTGTCGCCAACTTAGAAGGTATTACCAAAAGCAACGGCCATATCTTCCACGTTATCACACACGGCAAAGGCCGTATGTGGCCACATGCCTCACTCATTACTCCGCTGGATCGCTGGAAAATTGTTCACTATGTGAATCAATTGCAAGGGGTAGACGCAAAAACAGATGAGGATAAGGCCGATGATAAGCAAGACGGAACGGAAAAAGCCGATGACAAAAAAGAGGCTGAAACCACCAATACCGTTGCGCAGCGATAATTCACCTTACTAATCCAACATTTTTTGTAGAATCAAAAAAGCACTAATCATGGCAGAAGCACACGTTTCTATCGAAAACGAAAAACAATATACCTTTACGCCGGAGCTGCGCAAGAAACTCCTTCTGGGGATGGCTGTGGGTGCAGGCTTGTTTATATTGGG
Source organism: Eisenibacter elegans DSM 3317 (assembly GCF_000430505.1). Classification (NCBI taxonomy): domain Bacteria; kingdom Pseudomonadati; phylum Bacteroidota; class Cytophagia; order Cytophagales; family Microscillaceae; genus Eisenibacter; species Eisenibacter elegans. The sequence continues at coordinate 76,588 of NZ_AUMD01000011.1, forward strand.
AGTTATCCTAATGGCAATCTTCGGCCTAAAACATCCCGGAGATGCGCACCACGCCCTCGGCGGCGGCGGCGATGGCCACGGCTTCCATTGGTCTAAGCGTGTATTTGCCAACCTTTGGCTACACGGTGTCCTCTTTACAGGAATCTCTTTGGTTGGAGTGTTCTTTGTGGCTGTCAATTATGTAGCCTATGCAGGCTGGGTAACAACCTTGCGCCGCATCCCTGAGACCTTCGGCTACTTCCTGCCCTTTACAGGAGCATTGCTTTTGATAATGTTTTTTGTGGCAGGCCACGATCTTTTCCACTGGACACACAAGGAGCTGTACGAAGTAGGTGGAGAGCATTACGATGCCATCATCGCAGGCAAACGCCCTTATCTCAATACGCCCTTCTTCTTAATCCGCATGGTGATTTATTTTGCGGCTTGGTACTTACTCTTTATGATTATCCGCCGCAACTCACTGGCCGAAGACCAACTTCAAATCCAAGACTTTAGCGAAGGCAGCACCAAGTTCTACAACAAGAACGTGTATATGTCTGCCGTATTCTTGGTAATCTTTGGTGTTACAAGCTCTACTTCGGCTTGGGACTGGGTGATGTCTATCGATACACACTGGTTCAGCACCATGTTTGGTTGGTATGTATTTGCCAGCTGGTTTGTAACCGGGTTGGCCGTAATTACCTTGACAGTGGTATTCTTGAAAGAAGCTGGCTACCTCAATGTAGTCAAAGAAGACCACCTACATGACTTGGGTAAATTTATGTTTGCCTTCAGTATTTTCTGGACATACATCTGGTTCTGCCAGTTCTTGTTATATTACTACGCCAACATTCCCGAGGAAGCGATTTACTTCCATGAGCGCCTCGTGTTGCACAACGGCGTATACAACCCTGTATTCTTTGGCGCGCTTGCCCTCAACTTCATTGTTCCATTCTTGGGCTTGATGACACGCAACGCCAAGCGTAAGATGACCTTGTTGAAAATTATCGCCGGAGCAATTCTGATTGGCCACTGGTTGGACTTCTACATCATGATTATGCCCGGTACAGTAGGGCCTTATGCCAACTTTGGCTTGGTAGAATTGGGTTGCATCTTGATGTTTGGCTGTGGCTTTGCCTTTGTAGTAGCCACTAACCTAGCCAAGGCCAATTTGTATCCCAAAAACGACCCTTATCTCAAGGAAAGTTTGCATCACGAAGTTGCCTAAGGCAAACAATTTCGATATACATGTCATTAATAGAGTAAGAAACTAATTACTGATCGAAACTATGGTAAATATCATTCTAGGACTTACCGGGGTGTTAATTCTGGCCATCTTCTTGATGTTGTTCAGAATACAGACGCTCGTGTCGATTGTCCAAGGAAAAGAAAAAGTAGGGATGGCCAACCGTATCAACGCCGCCCTAATGCTGATTGTACCCATCATAGGCTATGTGCTCTTTGCTTGGTACACCTCCAAAACAGCGTCAGATTTTATGCTTCCTGTAGCTTCTGAGCACGGCATGCAAACTGACTCACTGTTCTGGATATGTATGGTCATTATCTTGGCCATGTTCTTCATCACCAATACGGCTTTGTTTGTGTTTGCATACCGCTATCAATACCAAGAGGGTCGTCAGGCATCGTTCTTTCACGATAATACTCAGCTGGAGTTTATCTGGACGATTATCCCGGCTATCATCTTGACAGGTATGGTGCTTTATGGCAACAATGTTTGGTGGAAAATCATGACAGCTCCTCCCAAAGAGGCGAATGTACTCGAAATCATGGGACACCAATTTGCGTGGAAAGTACGCTACCCCGGCAAAGACCAAGCGCTAGGAAACTATAACTTCCGCTTGATTGATAATGTCAACGAAATGGGTATCGACTTTGAAGACAAGGCCTCTGAAGATGATTTCATGGTGGGCGAAATCCACATCCCTGTAGGCGAGCCAGTATTGTTCAAAATCCGTGCACGTGATGTGTTACACAGTGTCTTTGCCCCTCACTTCCGTCTCAAGATGGATGCCGTACCGGGCTATCCCACACAGTTTCACTTTGTCCCTACCAAAACTACAGCGCAGATGCGTACAGAAACTGGCAATCCTGACTTCAACTACGAGATTGCTTGTACTGAAATCTGTGGACGCGGACACTTCGCGATGAAGTTTATTGTGGTGGTTGAAGAGAAAGAAGAGTATGAAAAATGGTATGCTGCCCAAACACCTTTCTTGGAGCAAAACCCTGATTACAAAGGCAAGGGAATGTCTGAATATATCAAGAAAAATATTGCCGGTAAGCAAGCCCCTGCCAAAGAACTAGAAGCTAAGCCTGCGGCCAACACCGAAGTAGCTGAGCAAATAGTAAAAGCAGGTATCTAATAGAAGAATACTGAATCATTAAAATTTTACGGAAAAATGGCTGTTGAAACTACACACACTTCCGATGTACACCTGCATGACGACCATGCACACGAGCATCACGAAGATAACTTCATCACGAAGTATATCTTCAGCACAGACCATAAAATGATTGCCAAGCAATTCTTGATTACAGGTTTGTTCTGGGCTTTCATTGGTGGAGCGATGTCGGTTATTTTCCGCTTGCAGCTCGGCTTCCCCGAGATGCGGCTGGACTTCCTAAGCCCCATCATGGGCGGATGGCTTGACCCCAACACCGGTAAGCTTGACCCCAACTACTACCTAGCACTCGTAACAATGCACGGAACCATCATGGTATTCTTTGTATTGACAGCAGGCTTGAGCGGTACTTTCAGTAACTTCCTCATTCCGCTGCAAATCGGTGCACGCGATATGGCCTCAGGCTTCTTGAACATGCTGTCCTACTGGTTCTTCTTCTTGGCCAGTATGATTATGCTTGCTTCGTTGTTCCTCGAAACAGGCCCCGCTATGGGTGGTTGGGTGGTATACCCTCCGTTGAGCGCCTTGCCTCAAGCAATGCCTGGCTCCGGAGCAGGTATGACCTACTGGCTCATCGCAATGACTTTCTTTATTGTATCGTCATTGATGGGCGGTATCAACTACATCAGTACAGTGATTAACATGCGTACCAAGGGCTTGTCTTTTGCACGTCTGCCATTGACTATTTGGGCGTTTTTCTTGACAGCCATCATCGGCGTGTTGTCATTCCCTGTATTGTTTGCTGCTGCTTTGTTGTTGGTATTTGACCGCAGCTTTGGCACAAGCTTCTACTTGTCTGAAATTTATATCGGTGGCGAAGCCCTACACAACGTAGGCGGTAGCCCTGTTTTGTACCAACACTTGTTTTGGTTCTTAGGACACCCTGAGGTATACATTGTATTGTTGCCTGCATTGGGTATTACCTCTGAAATTATTGCTACCAATGCGCGTAAGCCTATTTTCGGCTACCGTGCGATGGTGGGTTCTATGATTGGTATTGCGGTATTGTCGTTCATCGTATGGGCACACCACATGTTTGTGTCAGGGATGAACCCATTCCTCGGGTCTATCTTTATGTTCTTGACCTTGATTATCGCAGTACCTTCTGCCGTAAAAGCATTTAACTATATCACTACACTCTGGAGAGGAAATATCATCTTTACACCGGCCATGTTGTTCTCTATTGGTCTGGTATCGGTGTTTATCTCTGGAGGGGTAACGGGTATTATCTTGGGTAATAACGCCCTCGATATCCAGCTACACGATACCTACTTTGTTGTAGCTCACTTCCACATCGTAATGGGTAGTGCATCTTTCTTCGGCTTTGTTGCTGGGGTTTACCACTGGTTCCCCAAGATGTATGGCCGTATGATGGATGAGACCTTAGGATACATCCACTTCTGGTTGACCTTTATCGGGGTGTATATGGTGTTCTTCCCAATGCACTACATCGGTATTGCAGGTTTCCCACGCCGTTACTACTCATTTACAGGTTTCGACACGTTCAGTACCTTTACCGACCTGAACGCCTTTATCAGTGTGGCTGCTATCATTACGTTCTCTGCTCAGGCGCTCTTCGCGTTCAACTTCTTCTACAGCATGTTCCGTGGCCGCTTGGCTCCTGCCAACCCTTGGAACTCAACAACGCTGGAGTGGACAACACCGCGTTTCCCTGGCCACGGCAACTGGATTGGTCGTATTCCTTACGTATACCGTTGGGCATATGACTACAGCAAGCCAAATGCTGACAAAGACGGCTTTACTGACTTTATTCCACAACATATCCCTCTTTCTCAGACTCCAAGCTCTAACAGCGCTTATGAGAATGAATTAAAAGAGATTCAGGAAAAAGACGAGGTAATCGTTCATGAACAAAAGGCATAATTATGCACTTTACCGCAACCTGAGCCTCACAACTCTGGTTGCGGTATACCTACTTATATTGGTTGGCGGGATAGTGCGCAGCACAGGCTCAGGAATGGGCTGCCCCGATTGGCCAAAATGCTTTGGAAGTTGGGTTCCACCTACGGATGTGTCCCAACTTCCTAGCAATTATAAGGATGTGTATGCACAAAAACGTAAACAAAAAAATGAGCGTATCGCTGGATACATTGGCCGCTTAGGCTGGGTAAACTTGGCCGATAGAATGCTCAATGACCCGGCGATGTATGTAGAAGAGACTTTCAATCCGGTAAAAACTTGGATTGAATACCTCAACCGCTTACTGGGCGCAGTCATTGGCTTACTGATTTTGGCGACAGCCATCAGCTCATTACGTTATTGGCGTACAGATACCTACCTTGTACTATTTTCGGTAGCAGCACTGCTACTGGTATTGGTACAAGCCTGGATAGGCTCTATTGTAGTGTCTACCAACCTACTACCAGGCACTATCACTGTCCATATGCTCTTGGCAGTGGTGATTGTTGGGCTATTGCTGTATCCGTTTTTACGGACATACACCTACACCAATGAACCCAATACTTCGGTCTGGCAAGTACCCCAACTCAAATGGGTACTTTGGTTGAGTATTGTGGCGATGGTAGCCCAATTGATTATGGGCACACAAGTACGCGAAGAGCTAGACCTATTGATGGCTAGCCTTGGCCCGCAATGGCGCAGTACTTGGGAGTCGGCCATAGGCGCTGTATTTTTTGTACACCGCTCTTTTTCTTGGATAGTATTGTTGACAGTGGCCTGGTTATGTTATCAGACCTTCAGACCCTCCCAAAAAGCCCATCTGGTACTGAAGTACCTCTCAAGTGGGTTACTCTTGGCGGTGCTGCTGTCGATTGTTTCGGGTGTTGGGATGTCTTATTTTGGCGTTCCACCGTTTTTACAACCCTTACACCTTGTATTGTCGGTGATTATTTTGGGAATACAGTTTTCGATGTTGCTCCTAGTCAGTAATGTACAATTGCTACCACAAGCTACACCAAAACTGGAGAAAAACTTGGTATAAGTATTTATGGTTACAACAGATATAGAGACAGTCAAAGAGGTAAGCCTCCCTGCTACCGCAAAAGTACGTGCATATGTTGCGCTACTTAAGCCCCGTTTGTCATTTTTGGTGGCTTTCTCGGCAGCTTTTGGCTATTTGCTGGCAAGCTCCGGTGCGAGCCTCCAGTGGGTAAGCTTTCTGGGTGTTTGTTTGGGTGGGTTCTTGGTGTCGGGTGCTTCTATTATCATCAACCAAATCATCGAAAAAGATTTGGATAAGTTGATGGGGCGTACTCAAGGCCGTCCCTTGCCCTTAGGCAAAATATCTGTCCAAGAGGCTAAGTTGTATACTTGGATTGTCGGAGCCTCAGGGCTACTGCTCTTGGGCGCAACCACTAACGCCCTCACTACCGGGCTGGCGTTGCTCTCTATGGTGTTGTATGGATTTATATATACCCCTCTGAAGCGTGTTGGGCCAGTAGCCGTTTTTATAGGGGCTATTCCAGGAGCGCTCCCACCACTATTGGGCTGGGTAGCCGTAACCAACCAAGTTACTTACGAAGCATTGGCCATCTTCTTTTTGCAGTTCCTATGGCAATTCCCCCATTTTTGGGCGATTGCTTGGGTACTAGACCAAGATTACCGCAAAGCCGGATTTAAGCTGCTGCCCTCGGCGCAGGGGCGCAATATGCACACAGCCTTTCAGATGATGCTCTATACCTTTTTTCTCATCCCTATGAGTTGGTTGCCGGCATTTATCGGGACAACCGGGCTGACTTCAGCGTTGGTGGCTTCGGCTTGTGGCCTGTTGTTTATGTGGCCTTCTTTGCGCTTGATGCGCTTGTGTGTAGATAACCCGACAACACTCGAAGCCTCTGCCGAGGCCAAGCGGATTATGTTTGGGTCTTTTATATACTTGCCTGTGGTGCAGATAGCTTTTTTGATGGATAAATTATAATACTATGGCTTTGCAAGAAGACTTGAAATACCAAGCGCCTTATAGCGCAATCGAAGAACCGGAAGAGACGCTCTCGATGCACCCCCAAAAGTTTGGAATGTGGCTGCTGATTGTCTCGATTGTGATGATGTTTGCCGCTTTTACAAGCGCCTATATTGTCCGAAAGGCTGAGGGTAACTGGCTGGAGTTTGACCTGCCAACGCTGCTTTGGGTCAGTACTGTACTTATTGTCTTGAGCAGTGCTACCATGCACTGGGCTTACCTATCGGCCAAACGGGATAATATGGGAGCACTCAAGCTAGCCATCAGCCTGACCAGCGTGTTGGGCTCGGGCTTCTTAGTCTCGCAGTTTATGGCTTGGGGAGAGCTGGTACAAAACAAGGTGTTTTTTGCCGGTGCTTCTGCCAACCCCTCCGGCTCCTTTTTGTATGTGATTACCGGCGTACACGGCCTACACATCGTCAGCGCAGTAATCTTCTTATTTGTAGTGCTTTATAGCGCATTTCGCTACCGGGTACACTCCCAAAACCTTGCTCGGATAGAAATGTGCGCTACTTACTGGCACTTTTTAGATATTTTATGGTTATATTTGTTCGGCTTTTTACTCTTAAATCACTAAGACAAACACTATGGCTAACGTTGCGACAATTAACACTGAGCGTAAAGGCATCGATTGGAACGGCGGGAACGAACCCCTCAAGGCTAGCTGGGGCAAGCTGATGATGTGGTTTTTCTTGCTCTCTGACGCATTTACCTTCTCAGCCTTGCTAATCACTTACGGAACTATCCGCTATGCCTACCCTGCTTACAGCGGCTCTGTAAAAGACTTTACCTTTTCAACAGAATATTGGCCTATTCCCGAAAAAGTATTCGAGGCCGTCCCTTTTATCTCAGGCTCTTTCCCTCTAGTATTCGTAGGGATTATGACCTTCATCCTCATCATGAGTAGCGTAACGATGGTATTGGCCGTAGAGGCAGGGCATCGCCGCGACCGTAAGGATGTAGAAAAATGGATGTTCTGGACTATCATCGGCGGCATCACTTTCTTGGCCAGCCAAGCTTGGGAATGGACTCACTTCATCCACGGCGGCCCCGGCGGAGCCAAAGATATTTATGGCAATGTCATTGTTGGAGCCAATCTCATCCAAAACCAATACGGCCCCCCAGCCTTTGCTGACCTCTTCTTCTTTATCACAGGCTTCCACGGCTTGCACGTAACCAGCGGTGTCGTAATCAATATCATCATTTTTTACAATGTCATCATGGGCATTTATGACCGCCCTGACCGCCCGCTTGATCCAGGCGCAGAGCCTTATGAAATGGTTGAAAAAGTAGGGCTTTATTGGCACTTTGTAGACCTTGTGTGGGTATTCGTATTTACCTTCTTCTACTTGGTATAATTTGGTTTCACCTGCTTAACTATCAAAAAACCATGGCACAAACATTTGACCATACTACAGGGGAAATCCCAAAACCCCAAACCAAAATCATCTGGAGAACTTTTTGGATTTTGTTGGGACTGACAGCGCTTGAGTTCTTGATTGCCTTCACTGTCCCCGCCAATACTTTCCGAGTAGGGGTCTTCGTACTCCTGACTATTGCCAAGGCTTTCTACATCGTAGCTGAGTTTATGCACTTGCGCCACGAAGTAAAATTCCTTATCTGGACAATCGTGCTGCCTATGCTTTTCATTGCCTGGCTATTGATTGCGCTCTTGACGGAAGGCGCGTCTTTATTTAGCGTGATTTTTGGCTCCTAAACAATTTAGATGACAGGCGGGTTATGAGAGTAAATGTTTTACTCCATTAGCCCGCAGTTCATTGTGTACGTATGAATAAATTACAAAAGGCCGGACTGCTCATGACTATCATTGGGCTTCCGGTTTTTATCTATGCTTTCTTACAAGTCTTTGGGCGTAATCATTATGCTCTGCCCTTGTATTATACCCGCATCATCGCTGAGTTTCCGGTGGATGGGGGCAGCTATCGAGATACACTTTTCCTTAATCCGGAAACTACCGAGCTGTTGCAAACACAAAAAGGCCGGATTTTGGATACCCTCTTTCATGAAGTGGATGGCTTTGCATTCCAAAACCAAGACAAGGCGCTCGTCCGTGCCGAAGATTTACGAGGAAGCATCTATGTAGCTGACTTCATCTTCACGCGCTGTGGTAACCCTGATTTTTGCCCAAGGCTCTCTACTCAAATGCAGCGTATACAGGAGCGTTTCAGCAAGGAAAACCGACTTAAGCTAGTCTCTTTTACTGTAGACCCTGAGTATGACACCCCCGAAATACTCAAGGAGTATGCCGAGCGCTATGAGGCGCTGCCCAACAAATGGCATTTCCTTACTGGCGACAAACGCGCCATCTATGACTTGGCTTATCATGGATACAAAGTCAATGCTGTAGAAGAAGAAATGGAAGTAACTCCAGAGTTTACACACGCCGCGCAGATGCTACTTGTAGACAACAAAGGCCGTGTGAGGGGCATATACAACGGCCTCGATAGCGAAGATGTTGACCGCTTGATGATAGAAATCAGTATTTTGTTGAAAGAACAGTTTTAACCACACCGACTCATGAAAGAATCAACGCTGAACGCAAGCCAAAACCGCAAACCGATGTGGGTAATCGGTATCTTGTCTGTAGCGATACCCTTGGTGGTGGCTTTTTTACTCTTTGGCTCTAAGGCTACCCGCATCGAAGGGCTGAATGTGTCGCTATTGCCACACCTCAACGCCATACTCAACTCAGCTACTTTTGTCTGTCTGCTGGCAGGAGGACTGTTTATTCGCCAAAAAAACATCGCCTACCATAGAGCTGCCATGACGACGGCCTTTGTCTTGTCTTCGGTGTTCTTGGTGTCTTATGTGATCTATCACAACAATGCTGACTCCACACCCTATGGCGGTGAGGGTATCCTGAGAACGATTTACTTCTTTATTCTCATTACACATATCTTGTTGGCGATGGTGGTGGTGCCCCTAGTGCTGATGGCACTTTACTACGCTTGGACACAACAAATCAGCCGACACAAGAAAATTGTCAAATGGACATACCCTGTATGGGTGTATGTAGCCGCCACAGGCGTATTGGTCTACTGGATGATTAGCCCTTACTACGTACACTGACGAACCTTTAGGCTTGACCACTTGTTAAAAAATTATGAGATACGTATTTCGAGTTTTTGTGTTAGCCCTGTTGGGAATGTTGAGCACTACCACTGCTTGGGCGCAGTGTGCGATGTGTCGTGCTACTATCGAAAGCAATATCAGTGATGGTGGTGCAGGCTTAGCCAGAGGGCTTAACGCAGGCATCTTGTATTTAGCTGCTTTCCCTTACTTGGTGGTGCTTGCGATAGCCTTGCTTTGGTATCGTCGTAGCCGCCAGCTACGCCTTCGTAGCCGGCGAGCCTATTAGCTTATACCAAGTTGTATTTGAGTCAAAGACTTGCTTGATTCTCTACGATTTTTAGCACACACCTGCCCAATTTCAGCTTGGGAGGAGTAAGCGCCAAAAGCCCTTCAGAATCAATAAAACCAGACCCAGTGAATCCAGTGAATATTGGTACGATGTCCATGGAGTATAACATCATTAAACCGCGCAACTTTTATGTGGATAGAAACAGACAATAAACTCAAGCGAACCTTTGAGTTTGCTAACTTTGTGGAAGCGTTTGGCTTCATGACTCAAGTAGCACTACTGGCCGAAAAAATGGATCATCACCCTTGGTGGGCAAATGTCTACAACAAAGTCGACATAGAACTGACTACCCACGACGCAGGCAATACCGTTACCCAAAAAGACCATGAGCTTGCCAAAGCCATAGATACATTATTGGCATAGCAGGGGTTTGCAAATGCTTGATAAAAGCCTTATTTTAGCTCAAAAAATAACAATATGCCTAAGCTCTCAATAAACTGCTTGCAATTTTTGACACTAGCAATATGCTGCCTGCTGCTTGTCGGAAGCCTTACAGGGCTTCAAGCACAAGGAGAGCGTCAGTTCTTGATACTCTCAGGAGTCGTGGTAGCTGGAGAAGAGTCTGACCCCTTGCCGCGTGTCAATGTATACATCCCCAAAGCAGGGCGTGGTACATCTACCAATTATGATGGCTTTTTTGTGATGCCTGTGATGCCCGGCGATAGTATTATTATGAGCTATGTAGGCTATAAGAAGCAATATTATATCGTTCCTTTGGACAAGCGCGAGAGCTACTCGGTAGTCTTTGAATTGAGAGAAGATGTAACGAATCTGCCCGTCATCGAAATTTTGCCATATCCTACCGAAGAGCTTTTCAAAGAAGCATTCCTAGCCCTCGAACTACCCGACGAAGAGCAGGTACGCCAAGTACGCGAAAACCTCAACCGCCAGCTCTTGACCTACTGGGCCTATACAATGCCGATGGATGGCCGTCTCAATTATCGGTATTATACCCAGATGCAGGTTCAGCAACTCGAACAACGCAATTCATTACAGGGAATTTCTCTCATGAACCCTTTTGCTTGGGCAGAGTTCTTTAAATCTGTGAAGCGTGGGGAGCTGAAAAAAGAGCGATTCCAACAATACAACAAAGCCAAATAAGCGCTACGCAATAAAGGCACTTTTCATATTTGTTTTTGGCTTACCCTTCGAGCCGAGCCATCACCTATAGCCCTCGCGCCGAATGACCCAAATCATGCTATCCCTCCTATTGGGTGCGGGGAATTACTTGGCTCAGCGCTTGCCTGCTTCGCACCCTCGTGCCCAAATGTTTAAGCTGTGTACACACGTACAACTCCATACACGGCATACTCCAAGCTGCGCTATCATCAACACTCACATTCACTACGCATTATTTATCATTCAAATATGAGCAAGCAAAAACCCGCACTTCCCAAAGGCACCCGCGACTTCGGGCCGGAGGTAATGGTAAAGCGCAATTATATTCTCGATACCATCAAACGTACGTTTCAAAAATTTGGCTTCCTGCCGCTCGAAACACCCTCCATCGAGCGCTTCGATGTCTTGACAGGCAAGTATGGCGAAGAAGGAGACCGCCTTATCTTCAGAGCATTCAACGCCGGTTCGCTGCGCAACTACAGCCCTGAAGATTATCGCCAAAAGGGAGAGCAAGTCATTCAAGAAATGGCCGACAGCGCTCTGCGCTATGACTTGACCGTGCCCTTTGCCCGATATGTCGTGATGAATCGGGGGACACTGACCTTCCCCTTCAAACGTTACCAAATTCAACCTGTATGGCGTGGCGACCGCCCACAGCGCGGGCGATACCGAGAGTTCTATCAGTGTGATGCTGATGTCGTCGGGACAGACTCGCTGCTCTGTGAGACCGAAATTGTATTGATGGTCAATGAAGTGCTTCAAAACCTTGGTATTCAAGATTTTACACTTAAGATAAACAACCGAAAAATTCTCACTGGCATTGCCGAAGCTATCGGTGCGCCCAGCCGCGAGGCCGACCTTTGCGTAGCCATCGACAAGCTCGACAAAATAGGCCAAGCCAAGGTCAATGAAGAACTGCAAGAGCGTGGTTTTGATGCAATGGCTATCACCGCATTGCAGCCATTGTTTGACCTGAACGGTAGCAATACCGAAATCCTAGCCCAACTCGAAACCTTACTTGCCAACAGCGCTATCGGCCTACAAGGGGTGGCTGAGCTGAAACAAATGCTAGCATACCTGCAAGATTTTACCCAAAACCCACAAGCGGATAGCGCACTCAACACACAACTAGACGTGATGTTGGCACGGGGATTATCCTATTATACCGGGGCAATTTTTGAGGTGAAAGTCAACAATGTAGCCATTGGCAGCATTAGCGGAGGTGGGCGCTATGACAACCTTACGGGTACTTTTGGCTTAGAAGGGGTGTCAGGGGTAGGCTTCTCGTTTGGGGTAGACCGTATCTTTGATGTAATGGAAGAGCTACAGTTGTTTCCCGAAACAGTACAACAAGCTACGCAGGTATTGTTTACCAATTTTGATGAGGACACCATGCGCTATAGCTTACCGCTTTTGCAAGCCTTACGCAATGAAGGTATCCGTGCAGAGATGTACCCTGAAGCATCCAAACTCAAAAAACAACTCAACTATGCCAATGCTAAGCAAATTCCATTTGTCATCCTGATAGGAGAGGAGGAGCGCCAACAACAACGCCTTGGCCTGAAGAATATGCAAACCGGAGAGCAGCAGAATTACACGCTCGATGAGGTCGTTACTATCGTAAAACAAGCCTAATACTGAGTTGATTCGCTGAATGCACGGGTTATACACCTCTGGATATTTTTGGAAAAATAGTCCCGACTGCCAAACAGTTACCGTAGGTAACCCCCTGCTTCGAACGATGGGGGAGCGCTGGCGTTAATCGACCTTTTGAGAGGCTGATATTTATGATGAAGTGATACACAAAGCATACGCTCCCAGAGGGGCGTGCTCTCAACCCCATAATGTTTTGTAAATATTTCACCCCCTTCGGGGTGTATAATAATTGAAATCAGGGGTGTTCAAAGGCTATCTAAATCTATACGAAACAGTACAGGACTATTTTTCCGCTTCTATCCTGATAAACACTGTCAGGTCATTGCTTAGAGTCAAGCTACTGCCCCCTATATTATAATCGCGGCGGTTGAGTGTCAGCTCTCCCTCAAAAACAGCGACTTTCTCTTGAGGTCGAAAGCTAAAGGGTAAGGTAACTGTTTTGCTTGTTCCTTTGAGCGTGAGGGTGAATACACCACTATACTTTTGCCCTCCTAAGGCCTTAAAACTTTGTGACTTCATCGTAATCGTGGGGTACTTGTCGACATCAAAGTAGTCTGCCGCCCGCAGATGTTTGTCGCGCATCGCAATGCCAGTATTGATGGTATTGCTTGGGATAGAGGCCTCTATTGTGCTTTGCGCTAGCTGGCTAGGCTCAAAACTCAGTTGAGCTTTTAGGTTGCTAAAAGACCCTTCGACCCGTAGGCCTGCATTGCGGATGTGGAAAGTAACACTACTTTGTTTGACTTTCCAGGTAGTTTGAGCGGTAGTTTGCATTATCAAAAGGCAAAAGCACCCCGTCCAGACGAGGGTGTTGAAAAAGGAAACTGAACTTTTTATCATAGCTTTTCGTTGTTAAACTTGGATTTCAGGTAGAAAATCTAATGCTATTCAGGCTTTGATGTAGTTTAGCCAAATTATCTTTGTCAATAGCGCAAAGCCTGCCATTCACCAAGCACTAAACCACCCCACCCTATTTAGCGGTATTTTATTGTTAGAGGTTATACGTGTTATAACGTCTATTAAACATTGTGCGTCCTACATAAGTTTGGGAAATTCGCATACTTTTGATGGTTTTATCTTCTGCTCAATACAATTATGGATTCTAAAGATATTCAAAGTCCTTCTTGGTGGCTTCTAGCACTAGAGCTGCGCGCTGTATTGGAGGCTGGAGCTTATGCACTTACTTTTCTGCCCTTGGCCAAAACGCTTAAGCCTTTCCCCCGAGGGGAGAACCATCCTGTGTTGGTTTTGCCAGGCTTCTTGGCCAGCGACCTGTCTACGGTGATTATGCGCGATTTCATTCAAGACTTGGGGTATGACCCCTTCCCGTGGGAATGTGGACGTAATTTGGCCGATTATGAAGAAATTCAGAAAATCATCAGCCTGAGACTCAAGAATATCTATCAAACCAGTGGGGGCAAGCCCGTAACCCTGATTGGTTGGAGTTTGGGCGGCATCTATGCCCGTGAGTTAGCCAAGGAGCACCCTGAGTTTGTAAGGCAGGTCATCACGCTCTCCTCTCCTTTCAAGGGCATCACCAAAGACAATAATATGGTCTGGATTTATGACCTTATCAAAGGAGGTAAGCCACTGCCACCATCCTTGTTAGAGTCGCTCAAAACACCGCCACCAGTACCTACTACGGCTATTTATAGCAAGAGCGATGGGATTGTTCCTTGGCAATACTGCGTAGAAGACGAAAGTATACATCGCTACATCGAAAACATAGAAGTACCCAGCAGCCACTGTGGCGTAGTACACAATCCCTTTGCCTTGGCTTGTATCGCCAATCGCTTGGCCCAACCCCTAGGGCTGTGGAAGCCCTTTGAAGAGGTCAAGTTTGAAACTTTCAAGATACAACAATAAATTGCTCCCTGTGCCCCCATGGCGTGGGTAGAGGTTTCAGAGATAACAAACCATCACGCAGCTTTCGAGACACGAGTTTTGGCGTATGGTAATCTTAGATTAACAAAATTTGCTCATAAAACAAGCGTGCTGTAACAAAAATATGGCACGCTTTAAAATTTTTGCCAAAAAATTTGCTACTTTATTTCAAAAAAGTTAATTTTGTTGGCAATTGGAGTACTTGTGCCTTTGCAGGCCTTCACCCTAACGGATTTTTACTATGTTTTTGAGCAAAAACCTAAAATACTTGCGCGAGCGCAACAACCGCCAAACCCAAGAAAATCTTGCCGATGCCTTGGGGATTACGCGTAGCGCCGTAAGCTCTTATGAAGATGGCCGGGCAGAGCCTAAATTAGTGGTGATGAATCGCATCGCACAATATTTCAATATTACCCTAGACCAACTCCTCAATGTAGACCTCTCCCGTATGCGTGAGGAGGATATTGCCCGCCAGCGCGAAGTAAGCAAATATGCTTCTGCACACAATCTCCGCATCTTGACCATTACTGTAGATAAGGAAAATAACGAAAACGTGGAGCTAGTTCCTGAGAAGGCACGCGCCGGATATACTACAGGGTATTCAGACCCTAATTATTTGAGCAACCTGCCCAAATATCAATTGCCTTTCTTGCCCCAAGGCAAAACATACCGTGCTTTTGAAATTACTGGTGACTCGATGCTACCCTTGTTGCCCAATACCATCGTCATTGGGGAGTATGTAACCAACTGGACAGACCTGCGCGATGGGCAAACCTGTATTGTGGTGTCTAAAAATGAGGGAATTGTACTCAAGAAGGTCTATAACCGCATCAAAGATAGAGCGACATTGTTGCTCAAGTCGACCAATATCCAATACCGCCCCTATGAAATTCCGGCAGAAGAGGTATTGGAGATTTGGAAATTCTCAGCCTATATCAGCCGCGAGTTACCCGAAGAAGTACACTCTTACCACGAGCTGCGCGAGGCCTTTGACCGACTAGAAGAGGAAGTACAAGAACTCAAAACATTTACCAAGGCCAAAGCATAGGGCTACAGCCCTTTCGCAGGGTTGCCGGCTACAGTTGCGCCCTGAGGCATATCATCTATGACGTTGCTGCCCAAACCAATCATCGCATCAGCCCCGATGGTTCGGTTTTGCAAAATGCGAGAACCGCTGCCTAGCCATACTTGACGACCTAAGCGCACCCCACCAGCTACTACACAATGACTGCCTATCCAAGTGTAGTCTTCTACCAATACATCGTGATGTAGCACCGTGTAGGGCAACACAATGATGTGATTGCCAAGGTGTACTCCCGGCATGATGACTACCCCAGCCATCAACAAACAGTTATGACCTATGTGGCTATGGGGAGATACTTGGGCTGTCGGATGAATCAGGGTTCCATAGCGTGCAGGGGGGATGGCTAGGCTTTCCACAATTTTTTGCCGTTGCCTGAAACTATTGGGGCTGGCCTGTACGGCCAATACTTGAGCTTGAGGATAGATTTCCAAAGCCTCTCGCCCCCAAACGGGGTAACCTAATAGTGGTGATGATTGCTTGTCGGCGGCATCGTCTACAAAACCCAATAATCGATCTTGTGCACCAAGACAAGTCAAGGCCTCTATGGCATTGGCTCCTGCCGGAAAAAACAGCCATTCTTTCATCATGCGATTATCCTTGCTCCAAAAATTGATGTAACACAATCAGTGCCCACAATTGGTGATACCGCCAATATTCCCCAGATTCAAAACGCTGTACATATTGTTGTACCAAGGTTTCGTCTACCAAACCCACACGGCGGATGTTTTCTGTTGATAAATGTTGCTCGATGAGGTAGTGCCAATCTTGTTGCAGCCATTTTGCGAGTGGGATAGCAAACCCGCGTTTTGGGCGCTCAAACATCACAGACGGGAGATAACGATACAACACTTGTTTGAGTAAGTATTTATCTTGACCCTGAAAGCGCTTCAGCTTGGGCGAGAGCTGCATACTCCATTCTGCTACCCGATAATCCAACAACGGAACCCGCAGCTCCAGCCCGCAGGCCATACTCGCACGGTCTACCTTAGTCAGCAAGTCGTCGGGCAGGTAATATTGTAGTTCCCACAAACTCTGACGCGTGGCAGCGCTAAGTTTAGCCGGCGGCTCATACATCCAATGGAGGCTGGGGTTTGGTTTGCCCATTAGTTCGGCGGCTTGTTGAGGGCTGAAAAACAATTGTTCTTGCGAAAAGAGATAGGCTTGACGGTGCTGAGTAGGCAGCTGTAGAAGTTGTCCAGCCTTGGCCAAGCGGGCTCTTTGCATACTAGGCAGGGGGAGGTCTGCGGCCAGGGATAGTCCTTGTCCAGTCATCCTCCGTAGGTTGCCCAAGGCCTTTAGATATTGCAAACGGGAAGCCAACGGATAGCGACCATAACCCCAGAAAAGCTCGTCCCCGCCATCGCCTCCCAAGGCGACACTCACCTCTGCCCGAGCCGCCTGAGACAGCAGCAAAGTAGGCAAGGCCGACGAATCAGCAAAAGGCTCATCGTAGAGCTGAGGTAGCTGGGCGAGGCGGGTTTGTGCCTCTTGCCACGAAAGCCTGAAGGTTTGGTGTGTTGTCCCCAAAGCCTTGGCCACCCCTTCGGCATAGGGCGCTTCGTCGAAATCAGCCTCGACAAAACTAATCGAAAAAGTTTTGATAGGGCTTGCTTGCACCTCTGCGGCTAGAGCTGCCACTAGGCTCGAATCGATGCCACCACTCAAAAACACCCCTACAGGCACATCACTAATCAGCCGATAGTTGACAGCGCTGCGCAGCAAATCCTGTAGCTGCTCAGTAGCCGTGGGCAAGTCTGTTATCAGTGGAAAGCGGGGGGTGGGAAGTTGCCAATAAGGAGCTAGTTGCCATTGCCCCTCTATGGTGAGGGTTGCCTGATGTGCAGGGGGAAGCTTATATATATGCGTGTAAGCCGTATAAGGAGCTGGGATAAAACCCCATTGCAAATAGTAGGACAGAGCTTCGGTATGGTGTTGGAGCGGGATATTGGCCTGACCCATCAATGTTTTGAGTGCTTTCAGCTCAGAGGCAAAAGCGAGCCGCTGCCCGTCCCAATAGTAATAGAGCGGCTTGATACCCAAGCGGTCGCGGCAGAGGTGGATGCGGTGGTGGTGGGTGTCATAAATAGCCCAAGCAAACATTCCGTTGAGTTGATGTACACAAGCATCGCCCATTTTGGCAAACAACGCAAGTAGTACTTCCGTATCGCTGCGCCCTTGAAGGGCAAGCTGATGTGTGTGTGCCAGCTCGCGGAAGTTGTAAATTTCGCCGTTGTATACCACCACATAGCGCCCACAGGCGCTAATCATTGGTTGTTGGCCGGCAGCCGAGAGGTCGAGAATGCTCAAGCGGCGATGTCCAAGGGCGCAGTATTGATCAGCAAAAAGCCCCTCTGCATCGGGTCCCCGATGTGCGAGGCGGGCTGTCATCGCCGCAAGACCTTCAAGAGTAAACAGTGGGGGGCTGTTTTGGGGCTGAAACCAGCCAGCGATTCCACACATAAGCGGTGTTGTAAGCGTGCTTTAGGAATAGGTTTGCGCGGGCAAAGGCAGCTCCATCAACCAATCTTGGTAGACTTTGCCGCCCATTTTGAAGTCATAATGTCCTGTATGAGCAAAGCCCCATCGCTCATAAAAACGCACAGCACCTTGATTTACACTGCCCCAAACCCCTACCCATAGCCGCTCAAAGCGCTCCTGTTGTACGGTGTCGAGCACTACCCGCATTAGCTGACTGCCTACGCCTTGGTTCTGTGCTTGGGGGCTAAGATAAAGCTTTTCTAGGTTGGCCCAAGGGCCTAGGCGCTGGTGGCTTGGGTACTGATA
This sequence comes from Eisenibacter elegans DSM 3317, assembly GCF_000430505.1. Lineage (NCBI taxonomy): Bacteria > Pseudomonadati > Bacteroidota > Cytophagia > Cytophagales > Microscillaceae > Eisenibacter > Eisenibacter elegans. The sequence continues at coordinate 94,899 of NZ_AUMD01000011.1, forward strand.
ACGGACTAGTTTGGCATAACCGACCATATGGTGGCCGTCGAGGGCGAGCCAAACACTGATACGGGCATCGGCCAAAGATTTGCGGATGGCTTCGGGGTGAAAAGCTTCGGCAATGTACTCGTCCATATATTGACGGTCTTCTTCACTTACATTGGGGTAAGCCACATCAAAGGTATAGGCAGCCAAGGTAGCCAGTTGGGGCGCATCTTCAGGAGTAGCGAGGCGTATGTATAGATTATCGGCCATAAACAGATGGTTATAAACGTTCGCCTGTAACGGCACAGGACTGCTCAAGGCGGTTGATTCCGCTGTTACGTATTTGAAAAGAAAAACTGATGTTTTGCCCGTCATCCGAAAACACGCCGGCACCTTCAATATCATAAATGCGACCAGTTTCGCTACGAACGGCTTGGGGTTCGATTCTAAAATTATCTCCATTGAGCACAGCGCGGGCTTCGATTTTTTGGTTAAAGAAATTTTCAATGATTAAGTTGTTGCTACCAGCACGCCGTACCGTAATGGTGTAAAAATCAGTTAAGCCACCGCCACAAGCTTCGGAGACGATATAAGAACCCTCAAAGCGGCCAAGGGTTTCAAAATCCTCTTCTAAAAGCGAGCAAGCGCTGAATAAGGTTAGGGGTAGCAATGCTACCAAATACCTCAATTTTGCGAATGAATACATCGTATATGCGAATGATTGTGAAAAACTATTGCCACTCATAACAGAAAGGCAGGGTGTGGAGACAAAGATAAGAAAGGAGCTGTGAGCGACAGGTTTTCCAAGTTTAGGACTTGCTCCGGTGCGCTCACAGTGAGCTACTACAGGGTTGTAGTACGAAGGGTCTTTGCAAAAATACTATTTTCTGATAAAAGCTCCTAGTTGTTCTTCAAAAGCCTGCATGAGCTTCTGCATTGTTTTGTCAATCACTTTATCGGTCAGTGTTTGTTGCTCGTCTTGTAGGATGAAGCTGATAGCATAGGCTTTTTTGCCAGTGTCAAGCTTATCGCCTTCATACACATCAAACACATTCATTTGTTTGAGCAGCTTGCGCTCCTTGCTGTAGGCCAAGGCTTCTATCTCACGATAGCTAACGTGTTTGTCTAACACAAGCGAAAGGTCGCGACGCACTTCGGGGAACTTGGCCACCTCTTGGTATTGTACTTCGGGGCGGTATTTGGCCGAGAGGTAATCCCAATCAAGCTCGGCGTACCAAACTTCTTGTTTGATGTCCAATTGTTTGGCCAAAGATTTTTTTACCAAGCCCAACTTGGCTACCGGATGTTTGCGGTACATCCAAGTGAGGCCGTATTCAAACAAATCAGTTGGCGCGTCTTGGGTGTTCAACTGTCCTTGCAAGTTTAGTTGCTCCAGCAGGCGTACCACAACTCCTGCCGCTTCGTGGAAGCTCAGGGCTTTGGTGGGGTTTTGCCAGCTTTCGGCAGTGCTGTTGCCTGTGAGCCATAATGAGAGCAAGGTTTGTTGTCGATATTTTTGGTCTACCGAAGCCTCAGCATCGGCCTCAGGGTTGCGGTGATACGCCTTACCGAATTCGAAGAAGCGCAAGTCTTTCTGGCGGCGGTTGATGTTATAGGCAATGGCTTCTAACCCTGAGAAGAGCGGTGTTTGGCGCATTACTTCCAGCTCCTCACTTAGCTTGTTGAGGATATACACCCGCTTATCACGCTCTAGCCCGGCTACGGCATCGGCATAACGGGGCGCAGTGAGGGTATTGGTCATAATTTCCAAAAAGCCCTGTGTTACTAAGCCATGTGCAAGACGCTGTTGGAGCTTATTGGCATCTACTACAGGGAATTTGGCCAAATAATCAGCGGAAGCGTGGGGGTGTAGGGGCACATTGTCGTAGCCGTAGATGCGCAAAATCTCCTCTATTACATCGGCTTCGCGCTGTACATCTACTCGGTAAGGCGGCACGGCGACGATCAGCTCTTCGGCAGTAGTTTGTAAGAGCTGGATATCGAGGCTTTGGAGAATTTCTTGAATCTGGGCGTGGGGGATGGCTACTCCTATCAGGCGGTTGATGTGGGCATACTTGAGTGTTACCTCTGTAGCTTTGATAGGCTGTGGGTAGAGGTCTAGCACATCCATACTGATTGTTCCACCGGCCAACTCTTGAATAAGCAGCGCAGCTCTTTTGAGTGCTTCTACGGTCTGGTTGGGGTCTACGCCACGCTCAAAGCGGAACGAGGCATCAGTTTTGAGGCCGTGTTTGAGCGAAGAACGGCGGATATATTCAGGAGAGAAATAAGCACATTCGAGGAATACATTGCGGGTTTGGGCTGTAATACCCGAATCAACCCCGCCAAACACCCCTGCTAGGCACATAGGGCGGCGGTTGCCGTCGGCAATGACCAGATCTAGGGCGCTGAGGCTGCGGGTTTGGCCATCTAGGCTTACAAAGGGTGTGCCCTCGGGTAGGGTAGTAACGATGACCTGCCGCCCTTGGATTTTGTCGGCATCGAAGGTATGGAGGGGTTGCCCCATTTCGTGCAACACATAGTTGCTGATATCTACAATATTGTTGATTGGGCTGAGGCCGATGGCTTTGAGGCGTTGTTGTAGCCATTCGGGCGAGGGAGCCACCGTTACACCGCTGATGGTTACGCCAGCATAGCGTGGGCAGGCCTCTGTATTTTCGACTTTGATGCTGACGGGGTAATCTTGGTTTTGAACCACAAAGGCGCTCGTATCAGGCGTGCGGATGGGGCGTTGGAGCAGGGCGCGCAAGTCGCGGGCTACACCTATGTGTGAGGCTGCGTCGGCGCGGTTGGGTGTGAGCCCTATCTCAAATACTTCGTCAGAGCGGAGGTCAAAATAGTCGGCGGCGGGCGTACCGTTGGGAAGTTCAGTTTGAAGCACCAAAATCCCTGCGTGCGATTTTCCAAGCCCCAGCTCATCTTCGGCACAAATCATTCCTTCGGAGGCTTCTCCTCTAATCTTGGCTTTTTTGAGGGTAATAGGCTCGCCTTCAGTGGGGTAGATGGTTGTGCCTACGAGCGCCACCAATACTTTTTGGCCGGCGGCTACGTTGGGTGCTCCACAGACAATCTCGAGCGGAGTAGCAGCCCCTACATCTACCGTGGTTTTGCGGAGCTTGTCTGCATTGGGGTGTGGCACACAAGTCAGTACTTCTCCTACGACTACGCCCGCCAGTCCGCCACGGACGCGCTCAAAAGGTTCAACAGACTCTACTTCGAGTCCGCTACCGGTAAGGTGTTGGGCAACGGTGTTTGCCTCTTCGGGCAATTCAATGTAGTCGCGAAGCCAATGCAGGGAGATTTTCATAAGTCAAAAGCAAGAATACCGCCTTCATAAGCCGAAGAAGCTACAGGCGGGTATGGTCTGAAAAATTGGGTCTGAGACAGTATTTGGCTAATTATCCAAAGGCTTCAAAGTTACAGAAAGCTTTTGGAAAATAAAACAACCGATTTTTGTATTAGCGCCTCTGTAGCTTGTTTTTGGGTAGGGAATGGGCGGGCGAAGGTAGCTATGGGCGCATAATGGTAAGGAAGGGCGCACACTGGTGTGGTATACAGGGGAGTAGTAGGACAATATGGATAACATAGAGGTATAAGAATGCCGTTTTGGCTTACTGCGTTTGTAAGCCAAAACGGCATCAAGTCAGAGAGACAACGTTTCTACCGGCTATGCTTCGCCCATTTGCCCACTAAAATGAATAGGAGTTTTGGAGGTATCTTGAGGCATCTGAATGGCACCATAGGTTTCCTCATACTGTCGGATATTGTCGTTGAGGGCTGCTACTAGGCGTTTGGCGTGTTCGGGGGTCAAGATAACACGCGATTTGACTCTTGGCTGTGGCAAACCAGGCATCATACGGATAAAATCCAGCACAAATTCAGCGTTGGAGTGTAGAATCATCACCAGGTTGGCATATTCTCCTTCGGCCAACTCAGCAGGCAGCTCTATATTGTGTGGATTAGGCTCTTGAAGGTCTTGCTCTTCTATGTTCATCAGATTTGTGGGAATAAGGTGAGCGATTAGTTTTCAGAAACAAAGCCTTGTAAGCTTTTGGCTCACAAGGCTTTGGGGTTATTTAGTTAAGCTGTTTTTTCTTTTGGCGCTCTTTGCGCTTGTTTTCTACCAGCTTGTCATACTCTTCTTGAGAGTGTACGATGATATCGTCGTATTCGCGGACACCCGTACCGGCAGGGATTAAGTGCCCTACGATAACGTTTTCTTTCAAGCCCAAGAGGTAGTCGCGCTTGCCATTAATAGCGGCTTCGCTGAGTACCTTGGTGGTTTCTTGGAAAGAGGCCGCCGAGATAAAGCTGCTAGTACCGAGCGACGACTGGGTAATACCCTGAAGTGTAGGCATCGATACGGCAGTTTCGGCATCACGTACTTCTACCAATGCTAGGTCTTTGCGTTTGAGGCTGGAGTTTTCGTCGCGTAGCTCGCGGGCAGTAATGATTTGCCCAGGCTTGAAGCGGCTAGAGTTTCCGGCTTCTACCACGACCTTGCGGTTGAACATGCTGTCGTTTTCTTCGCGGAAGGTGAATTTGTCGACAATCTGTCCGGGTAGGAAGTTGGTATCTCCAGGCTCAACGATTTCGACTTTTTGCATCATTTGGCGAACAATCACCTCGATGTGTTTATCGTTGATTTTCACCCCTTGTACGCGGTATACTTCCTGAATCTCGTTCACCAAGTATTCTTGTACGGCAGTAGGTCCTTTGATAGAAAGGATGTCGGCAGGGGTAATGGCTCCGTCAGAAAGGGGCTGCCCGGCGCGCACAAAATCTTTATCTTGAACCAAGATGTGCTTTGATAGTGGCACCATATAACGCTTGCGTACGCCGTCACGAGATTCTACGAAAATCTCTCGGTTACCACGCTTGATTGTTCCGTACTCTACGATACCGTCAATCTCACTTACTACCGCAGGGTTTGACGGGTTACGGGCTTCAAAAAGCTCGGTTACTCGTGGAAGACCACCGGTGATGTCGCGGGTTTTACCAATAGCACGAGGAATCTTGGCCAGCACCTGTCCGGCTTTGATTTGTATGCCATCGTTGATGGCCAAGTGAGCGCCTACCGGGATGTTGAACGAGCGGATTTCGCCGCTTACCGTGTTGATATTGATGGTAGGGTTCTTGGTCTTATCTTTGGTATCGATGATGACTTTCTCGCGGAAACCAGTCTGCTCATCGGCCTCTTCTTTATAAGTAACGCCTTCGATGATGGCCTCAAAGTTGATTTCTCCATCGGCATCAGCCAAGATAACGGCGTTGTAGGCATCCCAGTAGCAGATAGACTGACCTTTGGTAACGGTTTCGCCTTCTTTTACTTTCAAGAATGCACCATACGGTACGTGGTAGGTAATGAGCACCTTGTTGGTTTCGGGCTGTACGATACGCACTTCTGTTGCACGACCCATCACCACTTCTACAGGCTCTCCTTCGGAATCTACGGTAGGTACGCTGCGCAGTTCTTCAAACTGTACAATACCATCGAATTTAGCCAAAATGCTTGCTTCAGAGATGATGTTCGAAGCCGTACCACCAAAGTGGAAAGTGCGGAGTGTCAGCTGTGTACCGGGCTCACCGATAGACTGTGCGGCGATGACTCCTACAGCTTCTCCTTTGTTGACCATTCGGCCTGTGGAGAGACTGCGTCCGTAACACTTTACACACACGCCGCGCTTGGCTTCGCAGGTCAGTACAGAACGGATTTCGACACCGTCGATGCTTGTTTCTTCAATACGCTCGGCAATCTCTTCAGTGATTTCTTCGCCTGAGGCTAGAATCAGCTCTTCGGTCAACGGATCATACACATCGTGTACTGATACACGACCGAGGATACGGTCGGCCAATGGCTCGATGATGTCCTCGTTTTCTTTGAGGGCAGTGATGGTAATGCCACGCAGTGTACCACAGTCTTCTTCATTGACGATAACATCCTGCGCTACGTCTACCAGACGACGGGTGAGGTAACCAGCATCGGCAGTTTTCAAAGCTGTATCGGCCAGACCCTTACGCGCACCGTGGGTAGAGATAAAGTACTCGATTACGTCCAAACCTTCTTTGAAGTTAGAGATAATCGGGTTTTCGATAATCTCCCCTACAGAGCCTTGGAGGTTTTTCTGAGGCTTGGCCATCAGACCACGCATACCGCCCAGCTGACGAATTTGCTCACGAGAGCCACGCGCTCCAGAGTGCATCATCATATAAATGGAGTTGAAGCCTTGCTTATCGTTCTCCATTTGGTTCATTAGGGTTTCAGTGAGCTGGATGTTGATACGTGTCCATACGTCAATTACTTTGTTGTAACGCTCGTTGTCCGTAATCAGACCCATTTGGTAGTAGTTCTGAATTTCTTCTACCTGCTCTTTGGCTTTATTTACCAGCTCATTTTTCTCCTCAGGGATGATTACGTCCCCAATACCGATAGAGAGCCCGCCTTTATAAGCCGTTTGGAAGCCAAGATACTTGATATCATCCAAGAATTTGGCGGCCTTGGTTACCCCGGCTACTTTGTAGACAAAGGCGATGATTTTCTGTAGCTCTTTCTTCGTAAGCAGCTTGTCAATAAAGCCGGCTTCTTCGGGTACAAACTGATTGAAGATGACACGTCCGGCCACTGTTTCAATCATTTTCACCTCATATTCGCCTGTTTCTTGGTTGCGCGTCTTGATTTTGACGTGCACATAGGCGTTTTTAGAAAGTTTTTTCTCATTGTAGGCAATTACCAGCTCTTCTGTAGAATAGAAGCGAAGACCTTCACCGGGGACTTTGTAGTCTTCGGTGCTGCGGCGGCCTTTGGTGAGGTAATACAGCCCCAGTACCATGTCTTGTGATGGTACGGCGATAGGCGCTCCGTTGGCAGGGTTGAGGATGTTATGCGATGACAACATCAACAGCGATGCCTCAGCAATGGCTTCGTGGCCAAGGGGTACGTGTACCGCCATTTGGTCACCGTCAAAGTCAGCGTTGAACGCCGTACAGGCCAGTGGGTGTAGCTGGATAGCTTTACCTTCAATAAGCTTGGGTTGGAAAGCTTGGATACCCAAACGGTGAAGCGTTGGAGCTCGGTTGAGTAACACTGGGTGTCCTTTGAGTACGTTCTCCAAGATATCCCAAACCACAGGGTCTTTGCGGTCTACAATCTTTTTGGCAGACTTTACCGTCTTCACAATACCGCGCTCAATGAGCTTACGGATGATGAAGGGTTTGAAAAGCTCGGCAGCCATATCTTTGGGCAGACCACATTCGTGGAGCTTCAGCTCAGGGCCTACAACGATTACCGAACGGCCGGAGTAGTCTACACGCTTACCCAACAAGTTCTGACGGAAACGGCCCTGCTTGCCTTTGAGCATATCAGAAAGCGACTTGAGGGCACGGTTACCATCTGCACGCACGGCATTGACCTTGCGCGAGTTGTCGAAGAGCGAGTCTACAGCCTCTTGGAGCATACGCTTTTCATTACGCAAGATTACCTCTGGGGCTTTGATTTCGATGAGGCGCTTGAGGCGGTTATTACGAATGATTACGCGGCGGTAGAGGTCGTTGAGGTCAGAAGTAGCAAAACGCCCACCGTCAAGAGGCACCAATGGGCGCAACTCAGGGGGAATGACCGGCACCATTCGGATAATCATCCATTCGGGGCGGTTTTCGATACGAGTTTTAGCATCACGGAAAGCCTCCACCACACGCAGGCGCTTCAAGGCTTCGGCTTTACGCTGTTGTGAGCGGTCTTTAGAGGCAGAGTCACGCAATTCGTAAGATAGCTCTTCCAAATTGATGCGGCTGAGTAGCATTTCCAATGCTTCAGCGCCCATTTTGGCAATAAATTTATTCGGGTCTGCATCGTCGAGCATTTGGTTTTCGCGTGGAAGCTTGTCCATATGCGCCAAATATTCTTCCTCGGTGAGGAAATCCAGTTGGTTGACACCTTCTTCGGCCAATGTTCCCGGTTGTACGACGACATAGCGCTCGTAGTAGATAATCTGATCTAGTTTTTTGGTAGGAAGCCCCAGGAGGTAGCCGATTTTGTTGGGCAATGAGCGGAAATACCAGATATGCGCTACAGGTACCACCAGCTCGATATGTCCCATACGCTCGCGGCGTACTTTTTTCTCTGTTACTTCTACCCCGCAACGGTCGCAAATGATGCCTTTGTAGCGGATACGTTTATATTTACCACAGTGGCATTCCCAGTCTTTTACCGGCCCGAAGATACGCTCGCAAAACAAACCGCCCATTTCGGGTTTGTAAGTACGGTAGTTGATGGTTTCGGGTTGGGTTACTTCCCCATACGAAGAGTCCAAGATAGACTCCGGAGAGGCCAAGCTAATGGTAATGCTCTTAAAATCGTGGGTGAGTTTTTTATTTTTTTTGAACGACATCTGCTGAAAAGTTTGTAGGGTTGATTGTATGCCTTTTGTGCCTGTTTACGTTCTTAAACAGAGTTGGGCACCGAAGGGGGAACTACCGCTTCGGTGCTGTACTCCTGCCAGAGGGTTACTCCAGCGTGATTTCGAGGGCGAGGCCGCGAAGCTCGTGTACCAATACGTTGAATGACTCAGGGATATTGGGGGTTGGGATATTTTCTCCCTTCACGATAGCTTCATAAGCTTTGGCACGACCGATAACATCATCAGACTTAACGGTCAGAATCTCTTGCAAGACGTGTGAAGCACCAAAGGCTTCCAATGCCCATACTTCCATTTCCCCGAAGCGCTGCCCACCAAATTGGGCTTTACCGCCAAGAGGTTGTTGGGTGATGAGTGAATAAGGGCCGATAGAGCGGGCGTGCATCTTATCGTCCACCAAGTGGCCGAGTTTGAGCATATAAATAATACCTACCGTAACGGGTTGGTCGAAGGCCTCTCCCGTCAAGCCATCATACAAGACTGTACGTCCAAATGCAGGTATTCCGGCGGCGGCTACTTCTTTGGCTACTTCCTCTTCGGTAGCGCCGTCAAAGATTGGGGTGGCATATTTCTTATTCAGAATCTTACCTGCCCAGCCGAGCATAGTCTCATAGATTTGCCCCAAGTTCATACGCGAAGGTACGCCTAGTGGGTTGAGTACAATATCTACCGGAGTGCCATCGGCCAAGAACGGCATATCTTCTTCGGGAACGATTTTAGAGACAACCCCTTTGTTACCGTGGCGACCGGCCATTTTATCACCCACACGTAGTTTACGTTTTTTGGCAATGTATACTTTGGCCAGCTTGACAATACCCGTAGGCAGTTCGTCTCCTACTTCGATGGCAAAGCGTTCGCGCTTGAAGTTGCCCGAAATTTCGTTGCGGCGTTTGTTGTAGTTTTTCACTAGCGCCACCAGCGTTTCGTTTGTATCGGCATCATCAGTAGCATTGTCGAGCAGTAGGTCACCGATGAGATTTACTTCTTCGGGTACGTTGTAGCTGCTCTCGTCGCGGAAGACGTTCTTATCAGGGAACAGATTCTGCTCTATATTTTTGCGAGTGAATTTCACTCCGCTGCTCATAATCTCTTCTCCAAACTTATGCTTGATACCCTTGCAGGTTTTGCCTTCGAGCAGGGTCGTTACTTTTTCAAGCATAATGTGGCGGATTTTGGTCAAGTCCTTGCTGTACTCGGCCATCAGGTCACGCACTTGTTGTTTGGCTTTATCGCGAGAGTCTTTGTCTTTTTTGGGTCTTGAGAAGAGCTTGGTCTCAATAATGACTCCGTTCATTGATGGGGGCGCCTTGAGAGAAGCATCTTTCACATCGCCGGCCTTATCTCCGAAGATAGCACGCAATAGTTTCTCCTCAGGAGTAGGATCACTTTCGCCCTTGGGCGTAATCTTACCAATCAGGATATCGCCTTCGCGTACACGAGTACCTACTGATACGATACCGTTTTCGTCGAGGTATTTGATAGCCTCTTCGCTAACGTTCGGGATTTCAGAGGTCAACTCTTCTTCCCCACGCTTGGTATCGCGTACTTCGAGGTCATACTCTTCGATGTGTAGTGAAGTCAGAATATCTTCGCGCACTACTTTTTCAGAGATAACAATCGCATCTTCAAAGTTGTATCCTTGCCAAGGCATAAAGGCGACCATTAGGTTGACACCCAAAGCCAGCTCTCCACCCTCAGTGGCATATCCTTCGCAAAGCACATCGCCTTGTTTGACGCGTTGCCCTTTGTGAACCATAGGCTTGAGGTTGATGCAGGTATCTTGGTTGGTACGGCGGAACTTCACCAAGTTGTAGGTAACGATGTTGTCGTCAAAAGAAATAAGGCTCAGTTTTTCGGTGTAGTCATATTGGATGGTAATCTTGGTAGCATCCACATAAGTTACTACGCCGTCGTGTTCGGCTACTACTAGTGCGCGGGAATCGAGCGCGGCGCGGCCTTCAAGTCCAGTACCTACGATAGGGGCTTGTGGGCGGAATAGAGGCACGGCTTGGCGCTGCATGTTTGAGCCCATCAAGGCACGGTTGGCGTCGTCATGTTCCAAGAATGGAATCATAGAAGCCGCCACCGATACGATTTGGTTTGGCGCTACGTCCATATAAGTCAGCGTATCCGGCTCCACCACAGGGAAGTCTCCCTCAAATCGGGCTTTGAGTCGGTCGCGCAAGAAGTTTCCTTTTTCATCGATAGGCAAGTTGGCCTGAGCGATGTAGTGGTTGTCTTCTTCTTCGGCAGTCAGGTAAATTAGGTCATCGGTTACCTTACCCTCTCGTACGATGCGGTAAGGGGTTTCGATAAAGCCCATACTGTTCACTTTGGCGTGTACGCAAAGCGAAGAAATCAGACCGATATTGGGGCCTTCAGGGGTTTCGATGGTACATAGGCGGCCATAGTGCGTATAGTGAACGTCGCGCACCTCAAAGCCTGCACGCTCGCGTGAAAGGCCTCCGGGGCCGAGCGCTGACATACGGCGTTTGTGGGTAATCTCAGACAAGGGGTTGGTCTGATCCATAAACTGCGACAGCTGGTTGGTTCCAAAGAAGGAGTTGATGACCGACGAGAGCGTACGGGCATTGATCAAATCCACAGGTTTGAAATCCTCATTGTCACGCACGTTCATCCGCTCGCGGATGGTACGCGCCATACGTGCCAAGCCTACACCAAACTGTGTATAGAGCTGCTCGCCTACAGTACGTACGCGGCGGTTGCTCAAGTGGTCAATATCATCGACCACAGCCTTAGAGTTGATAAGGCCGATAAGATATTTGATAATCGACACGATGTCCTCTTCTGTCAAGACACGTACTTCGCTGTCGATAGTCAGGTCAAGTTTTTTGTTGATACGGTAGCGCCCTACTTCGCCTAGGTCGTATCGTTTTTCGCTAAAGAACAAACTCTGGATCAGCTCTCGTGCCGTCTGCTCGTCAGGGGCTTCTGTGTTACGAAGTTGGCGGTAGATGGTCTCTAAGGCTTCTTTCTCAGAGTTAGAATTATCTTTTTGGAGCGTATTGTAGATGATAGAGAAGTCAGCAATATTGACATCCTCCCGGTGCAAGATGATGGTTTGGCTACCTGATTCTACGATTACCTCTACGTCTTCGGCTTCGATGATAGAATCACGCTCCAAGAGCACATCATTTCGGACAATAGATACTACCTCGCCGGTATCTTCGTCTACAAAGTCCTCTGTCCAAGTACGCAATACCCGTGCGGCTAGCTTACGCCCCACTACTTTTTTGAGGTTTTTGGCATTGGCCTCAATCTCTTCCGAAAGATTGAAGAGATCCAAGATTTGCTTGTCAGTACCATACCCAATCACCCGTAGGAGGGTAGTTACTGGGAATTTCTTTTTACGGTCGATATAAGCATACATGACGTTGTTTACGTCGGTCGTAAATTCAATCCAAGACCCTTTGAAGGGGATAATACGGGCAGAGTATAGCTTGGTACCGTTGGTGTGTTTGCTTTGCGCAAAAAACACCCCTGGAGAGCGGTGCAACTGAGATACAATGACCCGCTCAGCACCATTGATGACAAAAGAGCCTTTTTCGGTCATATAAGGAATATTGCCCAAAAATACCTCTTGCTCGATGGTCTGAAACTCTTCGTTGTCTTCGTCGTTACAAGAAAGACGGAGTTTGGCTTTGAGTGGAATGGAATAGGTAAGCCCACGGTCAATGCACTCATCAACGGAATACTTGGGAGGGTCTATAGAATAGTCCACAAACTCCAGTACAAAATTTTCGCGGGAATCTGAGATAGGAAAGTTCTCAAAAAACACCTTGAAAAGCCCTTCGTCTCTTCTTTCTTCAGGCGGAGTGTCTATCTGAAAGAAGTCTTTAAAGGATTGTAGCTGAATGTCCAAGAAGTCAGGGTAATCGACGATGGTTTTTACCTTGGCAAAACTGTGCCTTCCGTAGAGATGAGAAGTTTGCATCATAAGTTGTTAGCGCTTGGAGTAGGGAGGGGGAGAAAAGGGGGTGTCATAGCAATACATTTGGAGCTAACTAGTGTGTAGCCCCAAATGTTTTGAAATGACGAAAAGACCTGACTTTTGATGCCAGGTCTGAAAGAATTGCGCAATATATGAATATTTTCAAAGATTTCGCAATTCTGACGCGGTTATTTTAATTCAACAACAGCGCCGTCAGCTTCCAAAGCTGCTTTCAAAGCTTCTGCTTCGTCTTTAGAAACACCTTCTTTGATTGCTTTAGGAGCGCCGTCTACCATTTCTTTCGCTTCTTTCAAGCCAGCACCGGTCATTTCTTTAACCGTTTTCACGATTTTCAGTTTGTTAGGACCGGCCTCTTTCAATACTACGTCGAAAGAAGTTTGCTCAGCAGCAGCAGCAGCACCGCCATCGCCACCAGCAGGGGCAGCTACAGCTACAGCAGCAGCTGCAGGCTCGATGCCGTACTCATCTTTCAAGATGCCAACCAACTCAGTCACTTCTTTAAGAGACAAGTTTACTAACTTTTCAGCGAATTCTTTTAAATCTGCCATGATATTTGTGATTAAAATAAAATCGGTTAAAATGGGAATTTAAGCGTATAGGGGGGGGGGTTATTGAGCGCTGCCTTCTTCCAATTTCTTGGCGTAGGCTTCGAGCGCACCAGCAAGCTTGGCACCGCTGCTTTGCAAGGCAGAAGCAAGGTTTTGAGCAGGCGACATCAACATACCAGCCAAATCGGCGAGTAACTCCTCGCGAGACTTGATCTTGGTCAGCGCGTCTAAGGAATCGTCTCCATAATAAAATGAAGAGTCGATGGAAGCACCTTTGAGCACCGGTTTGTTAGCACCTTTTCTAAACTCCTTGAGCACCCTTGCAGGCAAGTTACCTGCTTCGTTGGTAAACATCACACCTGAAACACCTTTGAGCACCTTTTCATTGAAAGGTGTATAGTCTGTTTCGAGTGATTCTAAGGCTTTCTTGATGAGCGTGTTTTTGTATACTTTGTATTCGATGCCTTTTTCGAAGCAAGCGCGGCGGAAGCTATTGATTTGCTCCACGGTCATGCCTTCGGCATTGGCAATGTAGAAATACGTTGTATTGGCAAACTTCTCTTTCAGTTCTTCGATTACTTGAGCTTTATCCTCTCTTGTCATGATTCTATGCGTTTAGCGTCTACAAATTATAAGCCCGGAACAGTGCTTTTGTCCACTGCTACTGAAGGACTCATAGTACTGGAGAGGTAGATAGACTTCATGTAAGTACCCTTGGCGGCAGAAGGCTTAAGTTTGTTGAGTGTATTCAACAGCTCCATGGCGTTTTCTACCAATTGTTCGGGTGCAAAAGAAGCTTTTCCGATGCTGGCGTGAATGATACCGGTTTTATCAACTTTGAAGTCGATTTTACCAGCTTTTACTTCCTGCACGGCAGCACCTACATCCATCGTTACAGTGCCAGATTTGGGGTTAGGCATCAAGCCTCGAGGTCCTAATACGCGACCCAGTTTCCCTACTTTGGCCATGACAGTAGGCATGGTGATAATCACGTCTATGTCAGTCCAACCTTTTTCAATCTGCTCGATATAGTCATCTAAGCCTACGAACTCAGCGCCTGCGTTTTTGGCTTCTTCCTCCTTGTCTGGAGTACAGAGTACCAATACACGAACAGCTTTACCGGTTCCGTGTGGCAACGAAGCTACACCGCGCACCATTTGGTCGGCTTTGCGGGGGTCTACTCCTAAGCGTACATCAATATCGACAGAAGAATCAAAGCGGGTGTTGCTAATTTCTTTCACCACACGCACGGCCTCCTCCAAAGAGTAAGCCTTTGATTGGTCGTATTTTTGTAGCGCTTCTTTTTGTTTTTTCGTTAATTTTGCCATTTCTCCAAGTGGTTATCGGTTACTCGGTTTCCCATGGGGCTTTGCCTGTTACCTTTATACCCATACTACGGGCGGTACCGGCTACCATGCGCATGGCCGATTCAATCGTGAATGCATTCAAGTCAGGCATTTTGATTTCTGCAATCTCTCTGACTTTGTCCCAAGGCAGCTCACCAACTTTCTTACGATTGGGTTCGGCAGAGCCGGACTTGAGCTTGAGTGCTTCTTTAAGCAACACCGGAGTGGGAGGGGTTTTAATGATGAACTCAAAGGACTTGTCTTTGTAGTAAGTGATTACTACCGGCAAAACCTGACCCATTTTGTCCTGTGTACGAGCATTAAACTGCTTACAGAACTCCATGATGTTAATCCCTTTACTACCCAAGGCAGGGCCGATGGGGGGGGATGGGTTGGCTTGCCCGCCTTTAACTTGCAACTTTAAATACCCAAGAATCTCTTTTGCCATAGTTGTATGGTAATAAAGTATAAGTCAACTTATTTTGAATATATGAAGAGATTACGTGCTCACAATCAGGAAGCTACGCAGGGCAACAGTGTTCGCGGATATTGCCTTGCTGATGAACACGTAGAAGATGGGTGCGTATGGAGGTGGTAGTGTGCTAGTCTTGCTTTTCTACCTGCATATAGTTAAGTTCTACGAGCGTATTTCTACCAAAAATCTTCACCATTACATTCAGTCTCTTACGCTCTTCGAATACTTCTTGAACCACGCCCGTAAAATCGTTGAATGGCCCGTCGGTTACTTTGACGTGCTCGCCTACGATAAACGGCGTTTCTAGCTTCTCTTCTTCGTCCGACTTGGCGCTTACATTGCCAAGTATGCGGTCTACTTCGTCTTGGCGTAGCGGGATAGGCTCTTTAGATGCGCCGGCCTCGCTACCAAGGAAGCCGATGATACCGGGTACATTCGTGATTACGGGAATCACCTCTCCGTTGCTGAGATCAGCTTGGATGAGGATATATCCAGGCAAATAGCTACGTTCGCGTAGTTTCTTCTTGCCATTACGCACCTCATACACCTTCTCTGTTGGGATAAGGATTTGGGGTACGTTATCTTGCAGGTTTTTGCGGCTTAGCTCCAGCTCAAGATAGCCAATGGCTTTCTTTTCTTGGCCGGCAATAGACCTGACCGCATACCATCTGTAATCACTCATAGTTGTTGTATATCAGTAGCTTCTTAGAATGATTCGTAGAACCAATTCATAAACCCATCAAAGACAAAGTCCATGGCTCCGATGAGTAATGCAAAAATAAGCGAGGCAACCAACACTAGTGTCGAGTTGCTTTGTAGTTCGCTGTATTTTGGCCAAGTTACTTTGTAGCGCAATTCGTGAAATGAATCGGTTACAAATGAGATAAGCTTGTTCATGGGGAAAGTATTTGGCACGGGCGGAGAGATTCGAACTCCCATCAACGGTTTTGGAGACCGCTATTCTACCATTGAACTACGCCCGTAATTTGGGAGTGCAAATATAGCACTTATTTTGAGAATATAAAAGCGCCCTTGTGATTTTTTCCAAGGGCGCTTTTGGGCAATGAATATCTACTATGCGAGAATTTCAGTTACCTGACCTGCACCGATGGTACGGCCACCTTCACGGATAGCGAAGCGAAGACCTTTTTCGAGTGCTACGGCATTGATAAGGTTTACTGTCAAAGTGATGTTATCACCAGGCATAACCATTTCTACGCCATCAGGAAGAGAAATTTCACCAGTTACGTCAGTAGTACGTAGGTAGAACTGAGGGCGGTATTTGTTAAAGAATGGGGTATGACGACCACCTTCTTCTTTAGACAATACGTATACTTCAGCCTTGAACTGGAAGTGAGGAGTTACACTCTTAGGTTTGCAGATAACCATACCACGGCGGATTTGAGTTTTCTCAATACCACGTAGCAAGAGACCTACGTTATCACCAGCTTCACCACGGTCAAGAATCTTACGGAACATCTCAACACCAGTTACAGTTGACGTCAAGTCTTCTGCACCCATACCCAAGATTTGAACGGGGTCACCAGAGTTGATTACACCGCGCTCGATACGGCCTGTAGCTACAGTACCACGACCAGTGATAGAGAATACGTCTTCGATAGGCATCAAGAAGTCCTTATCAACAGCACGCTCAGGAAGAGGAATGTAGTTGTCTACAGCGTCCATCAATTCCATGATTTTGTCAACCCACTGTGCTTCACCGTTGAGGCCACCCAAAGCAGAACCTTTGATAACAGGGATGTCATCGCCAGGGAATTGGTAGAAGCTCAACAATTCACGTACTTCCATTTCTACAAGCTCGAGAAGCTCTTCGTCGTCTACCAAGTCTACTTTGTTCATGAACACTACAAGTGCAGGAACACCTACTTGGCGAGCCAAAAGGATGTGTTCACGAGTTTGGGGCATTGGACCGTCAGTAGCGGCTACAACAAGAATTGCACCGTCCATCTGCGCAGCACCAGTAACCATGTTTTTCACATAGTCGGCGTGGCCTGGGCAGTCCACGTGTGCATAGTGACGAGCAGCAGTTTGGTATTCTACGTGTGAAGTATTGATAGTGATACCGCGTTCTTTCTCTTCAGGTGCGTTGTCGATTTGGTCAAATGATTTAGCTTCTGACAAGCCTTTTTCTGCCAATACTTTAGTGATAGCGGCAGTCAGTGTAGTTTTGCCATGGTCAACGTGTCCAATAGTACCAATGTTCACGTGTGGTTTGGAACGGTCAAACGTTTCTTTAGCCATTGAAAATTACCGATTTAAAGTTTGAAAAAGTACAACCTATACAACCTTCAGAGCCAACGGGGGGAATTGAACCCCCGACCTCGTCCTTACCAAGGAAGCGCTCTACCCCTGAGCTACGTCGGCTAATGAATATGTTAAGATTAAGAAATTATAAGAGCGGGAGACGAGGCTCGAACCCGCGACCTACAGCTTGGAAGGCTGTCGCTCTACCAACTGAGCTACTCCCGCTTATAATATAGTGGTTTGGAGGTATATATAGGTGGTGGGGAGAGCAGGATTCGAACCTGCGAAGGTATACACCAACAGATTTACAGTCTGTCCTCGTTGGCCACTTGAGTATCTCCCCAAAAATAGTTCAAGATTTTTCTTGATTTTACAACACGATTACGTGTGTGTTGTAAAGTGGATGCAAAGTTAAGGGCTTTTTTTTTTAGTTGCAAACTTTTAGTTGATTTTTTTCAAACTATTTTCTTGCTTGCCCGTTTTGCTATTGTTTTAGCTTGCCGCTCCCTCTTTGGTAGGTATTTCTAGCTCATCAGGAGCAGGAATTACGGGGGCGCGGTCAGTGGTGTCGCTGATGCTTCGCTCCTGCTCTATGGGCAGGTTTAATTCTTCATCTACGGAGATTTCCATCAGGCTGTCCATCTGGGTCTCTTCAGTATTGGGGGCGTTATTGTCATTGGTGGCAACTTCTCCCCCGCCACAGGCGGTGCTTAGTAGTATTAAAGCGATGATAGGGAGGTAAAAATACTGCTTCATGGCGCTTTATGTGCTAATGTTCTGCAAAGGTACGCAGAGTTTTGTAAATATGGAAGTGTGTTTGGAAGGAAAGTTTGCTTTTTGTAGAATTAGAGCTCGAAGGCATCTCCTTTTTGGGGTACTTCTACTTGTGTATATCCCTCTTGAGCAAGGGTTTGGCGGAAGTCTTGCATGGCGTTGACTTCTCCGTGAACCAAGAAAACTTTTTTGAGTTGGTCGGTGGGTTGTTGCCTTACAAAGTATAGCAGGTCGTCCAAATCGCCATGGCCACTGAAGATGTCAATCTTACGGATGTTGGCCAAGACGGGTACTTCTTTGTTTTTGGCTATTTCTAGGCTTTTGCGTCCGTTGAGCAGTTCGTGGCCTAGGGTTCCCTCAGCAGCATAGCCAATCATGAGAATGGTGGCGTTGGGGTTTGAGAGGTTTTTGCGGACGTGATGCTCTACGCGGCCTCCGTGAATCATACCAGAAGAGGAGATAATCACACAGGCTTCGCGCTGGGTGGCCAGGGTCTTGCTGTCGCGCATATTCTCTACATATATAAGGTTCTCGAAGTCAAAGAGCTCAGTATTTTGTTTGAGGAAGTCTTGGGCTTCTTGGTTGAGCCACTTGGGGTAATGCGCATATACCTTGGTACTCATAAAAGCCAAGGGGCTGTCAGCATATATCTTGATGGGAGGCATCAGCCCCTGAGCGCAGAGTTTTTTGAGTGTATATAATAAGGCTTGTGTGCGGCCAACGCTAAAAGCCGGGATAATCAGCTTGCCGGGTTTGTCGATACAGGCTTCTTTGATGATATCATAGAGTAATTTCTCCGGACTCTCAGTGTCTTCATGGCGGCGGCTGCCGTAGGTGCTTTCGCTAATAAGGTAATCGACCTGAGGCATGGGGTGTGGATCGGGCAGTAGCGGATAGTTGAACCGACCTACGTCTCCTGAGAAGCAGAGGCGCTTGGTTTCTTCTCCTTCTTTTACTTCTATCACTACACTGGCTGCGCCCAGTAGATGCCCTGCGGGCAATAAGGTGAGCCAGGCATCCTTGGTGAGCCGAATGCGTTGAGAAAACGGCACGACTTCAAAATGGCTCAGCGCCGAGGCTACGTGCGGCAACATATAGAGGCGGTCAGTATTGATATCGGGGCTGAAGCCGCGTTTTTTGTTGCGGGCGCGGTATTTTTCCTTCTCAGCGCGTTTGAGCTTGCGCATATTGAGCGAGGCGGCATCTTCCAGCAGGAGCTGGGTCAGGTCACGGGTAGGAGCCGTACAGTATATTTTCCCTTCAAACCCTTCGCGGATGAGATTGGGTAAGAAGCCGGAGTGGTCGAGGTGGGCGTGGGTCAACACAACGGCATGTATCTGGGAGGCTTCAAAAGGGAATAGCCCATAGTGAGCTGTTTCAACAGCTTCGCCGTGTGCCATATCCATTCCACAATCTATCAAAATGTTGTACTCACTCTCAAGGGTGAGCAAAAACATGCTGCCGGTTACTTGTTGGGCAGCGCCCCAAAAGGTTAATTTCATACCAAACGTAGTTTTGAGCTTGGCTTGGGATAAGCCAAGGCTTTGCAAATAACGGATTTTTTGGCTAATATTTATGACTGTGTGATGCCCAATCAAAATTAGTTTGGGGGCTGTACGTGCGGAAAGCCCTTGGGCATCAAGAAAATCAAATCCAGTGAATCTTCCAATCCAGTCAATCTTAGGATAAACAATAGGCTAGAGCTATCGGCTTGATGTGAGCGTGCTTTAGCCCCTGTTGTTTGATATAGTTGGGGGCTAAGGGCGCTACAGAAGTTTTTGCCTTCAAAAAGCAAAGCCCCCCCCATCTGTTTGTGGGGTGGGGGGCTTTATGAAATGTAGCTCAGAGTCAGTCTTTGGGGCACTTAGATTTGTGCTTCAAGTTTTTGCGCCAATACATTTTTGGGTACTACACCGATTTGCTTGTCTACCACTTGGCCATTTTTGAAAATCAGCAGGGTAGGGATGCTGCGTACACCAAACTGCATAGAAGCGTTAGGGTTATTATCTACATCAAGCTTTGCGATGACGGCTTTTCCTTCATATTCACCGGCTAGTTCTTCAATGGTAGGAGCTATCATTTGGCAGGGGCCACACCATTCGGCCCAGAAATCTACCAAGACAGGTTTGTCACCACTGATGACTTCCTGAAAGTTTGCATCGGTAAGTTCTAATGCTTTTCCCATGTCGGTATTTATTAATTAAGGGGGGTAATAGAGAATATTCATAATCAATACATCTTTGATAGCCAAAAAGTTCAAACCAAGGATGCGCCTTCGCTCAACTAGATTGCCCGTTTATTTGGCAGTTTTGCAGATAATACCGTACTTTGGCCTCTATGAAAGTATCAGCAGAGATAGCACAGATAACAGCCGCTTTTGGCAAGCAGTTGCGGGTGCGTGTCAGCGGTATTTGTGTGGTGGCAGGCGAATTGCTGTTGGTCAAGCATACCCACATTGGCCGAGGCGGCTACCTGTGGGCTCCGCCCGGAGGGGGGATGCAATATGGCGAACCGGCAACTCAAGCGCTACAGCGGGAATTTTTGGAAGAAACCGGCCTAGAGGTAGGCGTTGGGTCTTTGCTTTTTGTGAATGAGTACCTCGAAGCACCCCTACACGCAATGGAGCTGTTTTTTGAAGTACACATTACCGGAGGGGCACTTACCCAAGGCCAAGACCCTGAGCTGGGAGCAGAGGCTCAAATTATCCGAGAGGTTGCCTTTATGCCTTGGGAGGCGCTCAAGGCTGAGCCGCCGTACTGCCTACACAGCCGCCTGCGCCAAAGCAACACCTTGGCTGAATTTGGCCAAAGCACTGGCTATTTCTTTGCAAACAGCTAGGCCAGACAAAAAAAGTTTTGGTCTCTGATATGGCGAGATTTATAAATTTTTTATTATTGCAATCAAAAAAAAGCTCCAATGAACACAAAACTCATTACTTATCTCCTGTGGATACCCATCATTGGCCTAACCGTATGGTTGATTTTGGCCATCAAGGCTCCCATCGACCAACAGGCCGAGATCAAACGCATCGAAGAAACAGTCGTACGTAAGCTCGAAATTGCCCGCCAACTCCAATTGGCCTACATCAGCCAGAAAGGCGAGTATGCCGCTACTTGGTCAGAGCTCATCGGGTTTTATGAGCAAGGGCAGTTTGTCTTGACACAACGCCGCGAGCGCGACCTAGGCAATGACAGTGTGCTGGTCAAAATCGATACCTTGGGCTATGTAGCTGTCAAAGACTCTTTGCCTAATGTATACCGTAACAACAAAAACCTACAGGCAGATCGCCGGGAGGCCTATATCCGTGTCCTAGAAAATATCCGTGCGTTGCCTGTGTTGCCTCATACCGACAAGCGCCTACTGATTGGTGCAAAACGCATCGATGTGAGCGGTGTGAGCGTGGCGGTATTTGAAATCAAAGACCCTGAACCTATCAACCCCGATCGCCGTACAGGCAAAGACAACAAACAACCACTTCGCGTAGGCTCACTAGATGAACCTACTACCGCCGGTAACTGGGAATAACATTTGGAAACATACAACGACGTATTTGAAAAAAGGCTCAGCGTGCGTGCCGAACGCTTTGACGTAGATGCTATCGCTGAATATGACTTATTCCTCTCCATTGGAGAGGATGCCTTTCGGTTTGCCGTGATAGATGCCTCTACCAAGCAGTGTCTCTATCTGGAAGATTATGCCTTTTTCAAAAAACTCTCCAAGGAGGAGCTGATTGCAGTGCTTAACCGTATTTACGAAAATCACCTGTTCTTGAAAGCCAACTACTGGAATAACATCCGGGCTGCTTTTCGTAATACGCCTTTTACTTTGGTGCCCAATGAGTTGTTTGACTCCAAGGCCAATCGAAAGTACTTGCGCTGGATTAGCCCTCCACTCCCCAACGAAGAGGTGTGCGCTACCCCCCAACAGGTAATCGATGCACATACACTCTTCAAAGCTCCCAAAGAACTGGTTCTGTGGCTCGAAAACATTGCCTACCCTTCGCGGCAGGTGCAGTTTTCTCACGCGGTTTGTAGCTTTTTAGAGGGTATTTTTAAGTATGATTACAATGCCACCCCTGTACAGTTTCACGTAGCGGTAGAAGCCAATCAGTTTTTTATTGCCGTTACACAGGGCAGTACTTTGGAGTACTGTAATATGTTCCAATACCGAACGGCGCAAGATTTTATCTACTATCTGCTCTTTGTGATAGATGAGTTGAAGCGCGACCCGGCTACCTGCCATGTCAATTTTTTGGGTCAAATCAACCGCCAGTCTAAGGTATATGATATCGCCTATCGCTATATTAAGCACCTACACTTCCACGAGCGACCTGCATTGGGCATTACTTTTGATCATAATTTCGACAATGTGCCGTCTTATCAGTACTTCAACCTCCTAGCCATGCACTTGCTCTAGGCCTGTGTTGAGGTGATTATATCCATAATGTCTACTCAAGCCACTGATAACCTTTACGACCTTGCCATTATAGGAATGGGGCCAGTAGGGCTATTGGCGGCTAATTTTTTTGGGCAAATGGGTTGGCGGGTTTTGGCCATCGAGCGCCATAGCCACCCAGTTGATTTTCCGCGAGCCATTCACCTCGACACAGAGGCTGTACGCCTACTACAGATGGTTGCATTGTCTGCAAAAATGTGGTCTCAGCTCAAGCCAAGTAGTGGTTTAGAGCTGCGCAATATCCACAATCGCTTGTTGCTCAAAGGACAACTGGCAGGGTTGAGCGGCTATGGAAGCAATAGCTACCTGTTTTTCCAACCGACTTTAGAACAATGTCTGAGAGAGGGCTGCAAGCGTTTTGCGCAGGTAACCTTGCGTGAGGGGCTTTTACTTCAGGAAATCGAGCAAGAGGGGGAGGTGGTGAGCCTGATAGCCCACGATACACAGGGGTTGAAGCACTTGCTTCGGGCTAGGTATGTGCTAGGCTGTGACGGAGCCAACAGTACTGTGAGACAGTTGATAGGCAGGCCTTTGGTACGGCTGCCCTACCAAAGAGTCAACCTGAAGGTAGACGCAATACTGTCAGATCGCTTGCACAGCCAAGAAGACCCAACCCAAGGAGCCGTACAGAAGTTTTGCCACCCTACGAGGGCGTGGGTTCGGATGGCAGGCATAGCAGGGCATAGGCGTTGGGAGTTTACCCTCTCCAAAACCCAGCAGCAAGAAACCGCCGACCCTGCGGCTCAGGCACTGGCGTTGTTGCAGACCTTGAGGGTCGAAACACAAGACCTGACCCTACTACACGTAGCACAATACCGATTTGAGGGGAGTTTTTGTACTCGTTGGCAAAACAACCGGGTTTTTCTGGCCGGAGATGCCGCCCATACCACTCCGCCTTATATCGGGCAAGGGATGTGTGCCGGATTTAGAGATATTGCCAACCTAAGCTGGAAACTACAGGCTGTCCATACACAACAAGCGGACAAAGCGCTGCTGCAGACCTATACCTCGGAGCGTCTGCCCCACGCCATCAAACATACGTCCTTGGCGATATTGGTAGGCCTATTGTTTACCACTCCTTTGTATAGAGTGCTGGAGTTGCTACAATTTTGGCCATGGGCAAAACGAAAGCTACACACCCTACCCATCCCTTTTGAGCGCTTAGGAGCCGGCTTTTGGGGCAAAGGGAAGGCGCGGCGGCAGCTTTTTCCCCAATGGCGCGACGAGTCTGGAGCCTTATCAGATGATTTTTTGGGGCAGGGCTGGTCTTTGGTTTGTATGGAAGGGAACTGTACCGAAAAGATTGTCCAAGAAGCCGCCCGCCTTGGAGTAATCGTATGGGTGGCTTCGCAGCCGGCAGAGATAGCCATAAAAAAGGCGCTCAACCAGTGGGTCAAGCGCCAAAAAGCAGTATATTTTTTACTTCGCCCCGATAAGTATGTCTATGCTTCGGGTAAAAATGCCGCCCAAGTTTGGGCTCAATATCCATTGAAAAACAACAACTAGGCCACGACGCGTTTTTGGGGCTTGGGGTGTAGCTTGCTAGAGACTCCTTGAACAGGTTTGGTAGATGCTTTATTGGCTACTTTTTTGTTTTGTTTTGAAAGTACCCAAAGCTTGGCAATCGCCTTGACATTGCGCCGATAGGCCACCCAAGCAAAGATGACAAGGAGCACAATGTTCACCGATGTCAATCCTAATGCAAGTTTTCCCATCGTAGTATTAAATTTTGAGTGAGTAAGGGTTAGTATATCAAGTCGTTGTTGTAACACTGATTTAGTTTGGAAAAGTTCCAAATAAAAACGACTCCTTGCTACAACTCACTATGATGGAGTCTAAACTATCGACGCTTACAAAGGCTGAGGCTTATTCCTTATTTGCTAGGGGGGTACGAAAACTTTGCCCCCCACGGTGTTGGCCGTAGGGGGCGATTTGTGATGAAGTTATTCGGCTATCTGAGGCCCTTGCCATTGTTCGGGAGCCTTGCGCCAAGCATTCAAAGAGCTGGCTATTTCGGGAGAGAGCTGATGTTGGGTTTTGTATAGCTCTAGTAGCGAAGGGTAATCGCTCAGTGTATAGTGGGTTACTTGCGCCTCAGCAAAGCGCTGGATGGTCTGTTGGAAGGCATAGCTAAAGATAGCTACCAACCCGATGACCTGTACTCCAGCTTCGCGTAGGGCTTCTACGGCTTGCAAAGAGCTACCACCAGTAGACACCACGTCTTCAACAACCACAACCTTCTGGGCGCTTTCTACTTTGCCCTCCAATAGGTTGGCCATGCCGTGTCCTTTGGGCTTGGAGCGCACATATACCAAGGGCAAACCCATCGCGCCGGCAATAAGGGCGCTTTGGGGAATGCCGGCTGTGGCTACGCCTGCAATGGCTTCTACTTGGGGAAAGCGTTCTCGAATGATATTGACAAAGCTCTCCGTGATTTTGCTACGGACTTCGGGGTAGGAAATTGTCAGACGGCTATCGCAATAGATAGGAGCCAACCAACCCGAGCTCCAACGAAAGGGTTGCTCAGGCTGTACCCGAACGGCATCTACTTCTAATAAATATTTTGCTATCTCACTAGCAATCTGAGGGTTAGCTATATGTGTGGACATAATGATGGCGCGTTTTAGTTCCCAAAAAAATTGGTTAGCTTTGCAAAGATAACTTTTCCCGACCGAATTACGATGCATATCTTCATACACGAAACCCAAATCAATCTTTATGATATTGATGACCGCCAGCGCTTGCCCAAACACGATCTTTGGATCAATATGCCCGAAGAGGCACTGATTTATGAGACCCTCATAGGGGATGTGGCTATTTGCAATGCATCTGATTTGCTGATTCAGGTGTTGCTTTCGGCTATTTTGCAGCGGCGTTTTCCGGCCTTACATACGCTGAGCCTGTTGGTAAAACACCCCCGGCGGGTAGCCAAGATGATTCGAGCAGAGTTTACCCTGATGCATGCTGCCGGAGGCGTAGCCCGCAAAGGGGAGCAGTACCTGATGATTCACCGTTTGGGCAAATGGGACCTGCCCAAGGGCAAACTCGAAGCAGGTGAAAAGTTTAAGGAAGCCGCCGTACGTGAAGTAGCCGAAGAATGTGGCATTACAGTGGCGTTGGGCAAAAAAATAGCCACAACATGGCATTATTACACCCAAGACCATACGCCCATCCTCAAGAAAACCAACTGGTATGCGATGGAGTCAGTCGATGAGGCGGCGCTCAAACCACAAACACAGGAGGCCATCGAGGAAGCAGTATGGATGAGCAAGGCCGAGGTCAAAAAAGCACTCGAAAATTCTTATCGAAGTATCGTATTTGTGATGGAAAGCTATTTTGAAGCAATCAGCAAGCGAAAATCCAAACCCTAGCCTCAGCGCTTCAGCCTATACCCAAGCCCCGAACCGTCGGCCTATATTTGGCGGCGGTTTTTGTTTGGAGCCAAAAAAACCGCTAGCACAAAGGGTACTAACGGATTCACAAAAAAACAGGCAGGAAGCCTTTTCAGCAGGCATTTATTCGCCTTTTTTCTTGGCAAACTCTTCCTTGATAGCCTCTACGTCTACACGACGGATTACGGGCTTACGGCTGAGAATCTTTACTTTCTCGACACGGTTGGTAGCGCGTGCCTTATTTTTTTTGTCTTTGCGTTGCAATCGAGTTACCGCCATGACTGTTTCAGATTTGGGTGAATGTAAATGTGAAAAGAGCTACGATGATGCGTATTTGAATGATTTCCCCTTTATGCCCCGCGCCTTCTTCACTGAATTAGAGCTAAAGCTAACCCACACAGGGGTAAGGGGATGCAAATATAGGGCTTTGTGTGCAAACATCCAAGATTGCCTTAAAGTTTCGGTATTGCACTCATAAAAAACGATATTTGTTGATGTCTGAGTGCAACCTCTGCGCAAAGCGATTGTCTTTGAGTTAGAAGAAGGCTTTTGGACGAAAGGCAAAGCAAATGTTGCGAATACAAAAATCAGTGGCTTTGAATCAAGCATATCTATATCCACATCAAAAGTGGGTAGATGCCTGCCGGCAAGGAGACCGAGCGGCACAGTACTACATCTATAAACAATATGCCAAGGCGATGTTTAATGTGAGTATGCGCATACTCAATGACCAAGCCGAGGCAGAAGATGTATTACAAGAGGCGTTTTTGGATGCGTTCCAAAAAATCGACAGCTTTCAAGGGGAGGCTACCTTTGGGGCTTGGCTCAAGCGTATTGTGGTCAATAGGTCTATCAACCAATTGCGCAAACGCAAAGAGCAAAGCAGCCCGCTTGACGAACAGGCAGAGGTGCCCGATGAGCCAACTCCCGATGAGGACGACCTTGCCCTCGAAGTCGAAAAGGTTCATAGAGCTATGGCGCTCTTGCCCGACGGCTTCCGAACGGTACTCTCTTTGTACCTCATCGAAGGCTATGACCACGCCGAGATTGCCCAAATCCTACAAGTTACTACTTCTACCTCTAAATCGCAGTTGAACCGAGCTAAAAAGAAGCTCCTCGAAATACTCAAAAGCTTATGAACACATCAGACCAACCCAAAGGACGCTTGGAAGAGTTCTTTCGTGATCACAAAGAGGCTTGGGATACGCACGAACCCTCAGATAGGATATGGATGAATATCGCCCGTAAGCTCGACGAAGAAACATATCTGCCTGCAACAAAGCCTAGCCCTTCCGAAACCATCACTATTCGCCTACACAAGCGTACCCTATGGCGCGCTGCAGCTGCGGTAGCGGTCTTTGTCAGCAGCTTTAGTATATACCAATGGAGTGCGGCGCCATTGATGCCTCTCAGAGATACCCCAATAGAGATTGTTGCTCAAAACGAAGAAGAAGCCGCTAACATCCAAACTAGTAGCGCCAACAAGACAACGACCAAGCTGCCCAAGCATGTCAGACAAGAGCTAAAGGAGGCCGAGACCTACTATGCCTCTCTAGTATCACAAAAACAGGCTGAAATCAAGGCACATCTTGTACAGACAGACGAAATGGATACTGACTTGGCGCTGGCGCTCGACGAGCTAGACCAGATGTATAAGGAGCTCAAAAAAGAGCTACCCCAAACACTGGAGCAAGACCGTATCGTGGGGATGATGATAGAAAACCTGCAAAAACGGGTAGAACTCCTCAACCGACAACTACAGGTATTGCAGAAGATAGAACAAATGAAAACATCTCAAACAAATGGAACAAATGAAAAAGTGGCTATTTAATGGGGTTCTATACGGACTGGCCTATGGCACCCTCTTGCTCTATGCAACTACACTTCAGGCGCAAATAAGCCAAACAGTACTCCAAAAAAACTACCGTGTCAACAAAGGAATGTCTGTTGCGATAGATAATCGTTATGGTACAGTAGATGTACTGACCAATAACGGGAATGAACTGAAGGTTACAGTTACAATCGTAACCAAAGCCGCCACCCAAACCAAGGCCCAAGCAGTTTTTGACAATATCAGCATCAATGTAGACGACCGCATTGCGCTCAACCCCGCCAATCCCATTAAATTTACAACCCAGATAGGCAAAATTCCTAACAATGTCGATTTTGAGGTCAAGTATAAGGTCGAAATACCAATGTATCTCAATATCAATATCTCCCAAAAATACGGAGCGGTTTACATGGCCAATCATAGCGGAGAATCCAATATCAATATTGCCTATGGTACATTTGTAGGTAAAGCTTTGACCAATGCCAAAAATATACTGATCTTGGCCTATTCTGATGGAGGCCTGGAGCAATGGGGTGGCCAAGACCTAACGCTCAAATACTCCAAACTACGCTTGGGCACAGCTAATACCCTCAACTGCTTGTTGAGTTATTCCAAATGCGAAATAGAAGAAGTACAGGAGGTTTTGGGCAACATCCGTTATAGTGAGCTCAAACTCGGGAAGGTAGGCTCGCTGCGCGGAACATCAGCCTACTCAGGGGTGCAAATCAAACAACTACTCAAGATTTTGGCGCTTGAGGCCAAATACAACAGCGCGTTGAGCGTTACAGAGATTAATTCAGGGTTTGAGTTGGTAGAGCTGCTCCTTCAATACACCAACAGCCAACTTAATTTTGCCTCAGGTAGTGGCTATGAGTTTGATGTGGTGCTGAAATATGGCTCTTTGGGAGGCAATACCAGCCAATGGAAGTTCAATCAAAAGATAGTACAAGACTATACCTCGACGTATAAGGGGGTTTTTGGGAATGGTAAAGCACAACTCAAGATTGATGCGAAATATGGGAATATCAAAATAGAACAGCGCTAAGAGCAACAACAAAAGGCCGGTGCGCAATTGAAGCACCACACCTTAGCAATAGGCTCATAGTCCTATTGCTAAGGGAAACAACAAAAGTGATAACGCCTGAGTGGAGCCTTATTATTACTTCGTAGGTGTATCTTCGGCCATTTTCTCTAGGTATCGCTCAACAGCCGGATAGTATTTTTCGGGTATCCCCCGCCCTTCGCGATAGTCTTGAAGCAAGAAAAACAGCTTTTTCTTAGAGTATCTCCTGAATGTCAGGGGGCTGAGCACTAACCCCGGTGCGCTGACAGCTAGGCCGGCCAAGCCGATGGCCTCTACAGCTAGATTGCCGGCAGGCAGCAAAAACACCGAGCCAAATACGGCTGCCGAACCGGCAGCAATCACCAAGCTGCGGCGGGCACTACGGCGTTGTGAGAAAAAGAAACGGACTAGAGCCTCGGCGCTATCAGGCGCAGCAGCCAGCCGAGTATGTGTCACAAAGGCATCCTCTTGCCAACGGCGGTAATTTTCTTGACTTTCGGCTTGAGCGCTCATATTGAGCGGAGCAGTAAAAAAAACAAGGGTCAAAACAAACCATAAGCTGTGTCTGTGCATATCAGTTGGGGGTGAAGTGTCGTTGAATGTTTCAAGAGTTAAACCCAGTAGAACCGAGTTGGGAAATTGATGGTATGCGCATCATATGAATCTTGTGATAAAACGGACGCTGTCGCAGTATCGTATCCAGACCCGATGCCTTGGAGGGGCAAGTTATCAAAACTGTGGCTTATCTCCCATATTTGCTGTACCTTTACAGCACTCCACATACCTTTTTGCTTTTAGCTTATGTCTGTAGTTGTCAGTGCGCTTAGTAAAATTTACGGCCAACAACATGCCGTCAACAATATCTCTTTTGAAGTCAAAAGTGGTGAAATTGTTGGTTTTTTAGGCCCTAATGGAGCCGGCAAATCAACCACTATGAAGATTGCCACCGGCTATTTATCGCCCAGCTCAGGAACTGTCTCCGTACAGGGCTATGATGTCCGTACACATGCCATGGATGTACGGCGTAATATCGGCTACCTACCCGAGCACAACCCGCTGTACTTGGAGATGTATGTCAAAGAATATCTCCGCTTTATTGGTAGTTTGCACCAGTTACGGGGGCAACACTTGAGGCAGCGCGTGACCGAAATGATAGACATTTGTGGCCTTGGTCGTGAGCAACACAAAAAAATAGGTGCGCTCTCCAAAGGCTACCGTCAGCGTGTGGGCTTGGCACAATCGCTCATCCACAACCCTCCCGTATTGGTGTTGGATGAGCCTACTACCGGCCTAGACCCTAACCAAATTTTAGAAATCAGGCAACTCATCAAAACCATCGGCAGGGAGAAAACGGTGATTTTTTCGACGCATATCATGCAAGAAGTGCAGGCTATCTGCCAACGAGCCGTGATTATTCATCTAGGCCAGATTGTGGCCGATGATACTGTAGAAAGCCTGCGCCGCCAACAAGGACAAACCCGCCTACACCTAAAACTGGAAGCGCCTGTGGCCCTCAGTACTTGGCACAGCCTGCCACCTATTGCCGAAGCCCAAGAGCACAGCCCCGGACACTACACGCTCACCTTACAGCCTGATGCCGCTGCCGCTACAATCTCTAGGATTGCCGCCCAACAAGGCTGGGTTATTTTGGAAATGCAGCAAGAGCAGCAAACCCTAGAACACGTATTCCAAGCGCTTACTCAAACAAATACACCCTAAGGCCTTGAGAGAAAGGCAGGCAGAACGTCAAGCGCGATACTGGATATTTTCTAAGAAGTCGGTTAAGTCAATACCAGTACAAAGAATCTCCGAAAAACGCACAAAACCGCTGGCGTTTGCTTCTGCTTTGTGTTTATACCAAGATGCACAAGATTTGAGGCTTCACATCCCAAACCAATTTTGATTGGGTATCAATCAATGAGGATACCAATCTGCCACGCCTACGATATGGCGTTTTGGGGGCAGCAACCCGAATACAACAACCCTATTCGGAAAAGGGTGTTTTTTTTGTTTATTTTGCAGGGCTAATCATTTTGCAGACACTATCTAAGGGATATGAATATCGAGCAGTCTCTCCAAGCAGCCATTGCGCAAGGGCTGATGGATTGTTTTGGGCTACAAGCCGCCGCTGAAGAAATGGTACTACAGGCCACCAAAAAAGAATTTGAGGGAGCCTACACCTTTGTTACTTTTGGCTACAGCAAGCAACTACGGCAGCGCCCCGATGCGGTGGCTGAGCAACTGGGGGCTTATCTGAAAACCAACAGCGCCCTTGTGGCAGACTACAACGTGGTGAATGGCTTTCTGAACCTCGTCATCAGTCCGGAGGCTTGGGTCAACACACTGTATGCGCTGTTGCCGCAGCCACGCATTGGGGTAGTGCCCGCCAAGGGGCAACGGGTGATGGTGGAGTTTTCGTCGCCCAATACCAACAAACCCTTGCACTTGGGGCACTTGCGCAACAATTTCTTGGGAGACAGCATCGCCCGTATTTTAGCAGCCGATGGCTACGAAGTGGTCAAGGCCAACTTGGTCAATGACCGGGGGATTCATATCTGCAAGTCGATGTTGGCCTATCAGCGCCTTGCTCAGGGCGAAACGCCCCAAAGCGCCGGGCTCAAAGGCGATAAACTGGTGGGTAAATACTACGTAAAGTTTGAGCAATCATTGCGCGAAGCGCTAAAGCCTATTCTGGAAGACATTGCCGAAGGGCGCAACACAGGGCTTTTCAATGCCCAAGAGTGGGAGCAGTTACAAACGCACCAACAAAAGCTCAACGACCTCGACCAAGCCTACCAACGTGATGTGGCCGCCTTGCCCGCAGACCTTGCTACACAGCTAGGCATAGAAGATGCTCCCGAAGGCTACAAAAACTTGGTGCGTGCTGCCGAACAGCTCTCCCTCAATGCCGAGCAAAAAGAGTTGCTCAAGCAGCTCAAGAAGGTAGTCAGCATAGAACAAAAAATCGCCGAGGTGAAGGGCGCTATCAAAGAAATAGCCCAAAACAAAACCGAATGGATGCAGGCCGCACAGGCCATGCTGCGCCAATGGGAAGAAGGACACCCCGAAACCGTAGCCCTCTGGAAGCAGATGAATGGCTGGGTGTATGAGGGCTTTGCCCAAACGTATCAGACAATAGGTATCAGTTTTGATAAGGTTTATTACGAATCTGACACCTATTTGCTGGGTAAAGACATTGTGGCCGAAGGGTTGGAGAAGGGCGTGTTTTTCCGAAAAGACGACCAATCGGTCTGGATAGACCTCAGCGCCGACAAGCTCGACGAAAAGCTGGTGTTGCGTGGCGATGGCACCTCGGTATACATCACCCAAGATATGGGCACGGCAGAGCTCAAATACCAAGACTATGGCGTAGATAAGTCGGTCTATGTAGTGGGCAGCGAGCAAGAGTACCACTTTACGGTGCTCTTCAAGATACTCGAAAAGCTAGGCCGCCCCTATGCGCAGGGCTTGTACCACCTCTCGTATGGGATGGTAGATTTGCCCTCGGGCAAGATGAAGTCGCGCGAGGGTACGGTAGTAGATGCCGACGACTTGGTGCAGGAAATGGTCAATACCGCTGCTGAGCGTACCGCTGAGCTAGGCAAGGTGGCCGATTTCAGCCCCGAAGCCCTCCAAAAGCTCTACCTCCAACTGGCGCTGGGAGCGCTGAAGTACTTCTTGCTGCGGGTAGACCCCAAGAAGCGGATTTTGTTTAACCCCCAAGAGTCTATCGACTTTCAGGGCAACACAGGGCCGTTTATCCAATACACCTATGCCCGTATCTCGGCCTTATTGCGTAAAGCTACCCAAGACCAAACAGACTATCAAGCGCCGGTATCAGTGGTTATCAGCGATACCGAGCAAGCCCTGATACAGCTTTTGAGCGCCTTCCCGGCCAAAATCAGCGAATCTGCTGCAGCATATGCGCCTTCATTGATAGCCAATTATGCGTATGAGGTAGCCAAAACCTATAACCACTTCTACCACGAAAGCCCTATTTTCAAGGCAGAGAGTGCCGAACTGATGCGCTTCCGCTTGGCGCTGACAGCCCTCAGCGGGCGTGTTATTTATGAAGCAATGACACTGTTAGGCATTGGTGTGCCGGAGCAGATGTAGCCCCACCCATACTATGGACTTATTCCAGCCCAACACTGACCATCATTTGCCTTTGGCAGAACGGATGCGCCCACGTAAGCTCAGCGAGTTTGTAGGCCAAACACACCTCACTGCCGAGGGTAGCCCTATTGCCCAGTGGCTGGAGCGACAGCAAATCCCTTCGATTATTTTGTGGGGGCCGCCGGGAGTAGGCAAAACCACACTCGCCCGATTGATAGGAGAACACCTTCAGGTGCCCTTTTTTACTCTTAGCGCTATCAGTGCGGGCGTGAAAGAGGTGCGGGAAGTGCTCGAAAAGGCACGCCGCGCTCCCGGCAGCCTGCTCTTCATCGATGAGATACACCGCTTCAACAAAGCACAGCAGGATGCCCTCTTGGGCGCTGTAGAACAAGGGCTTATCAAGCTGATTGGTGCTACTACCGAAAACCCCTCTTTTGAAGTCATCTCAGCCCTACTCTCCCGCTGTCAGGTATATACACTACAGCCCCTGAGCGAGGAAGTATTGCTGGGCTTATTAGAAAAAGCACTTCGTACCGACCAATACTTACAGCAATATACCATAGAGCTGGCCGAAACGGAGGCGTTGCTACAACTCTCAGGCGGAGACGCACGCAAACTACTCAACTTATTGGAGATGGTGGTATTGGCTTTAGCCCCTGCCGAGCCTATACAGATTAGCAATGCTGCTGTACAGCAAATCGCCCAACAGCGTAGCAGCCGCTACGATAAAAACGGTGAGCAACACTATGACATCATCTCGGCCTTCATCAAATCTATCCGAGGGAGCGACCCCAACGCGGCGATTTATTGGCTGGCACGTATGATAGATGGAGGCGAAGACCCAAAGTTTATCGCTCGAAGACTGCTTATATCCGCCTCCGAAGATATTGGCAATGCCAACCCTACGGCCTTGGTGTTGGCTACCAATTGTTTTCAGGCCGTAACAATGATAGGGTATCCCGAAGCAGAGATTGTATTGGCTCAAACAACCACATATCTGGCTGCCTCCCCCAAGAGCAATGAAAGCTACAAAGCTATCAAACAAGCCCGCCAACTGGTGCGCCAGACCGGCGACCTGCCCGTACCACTACATTTGCGCAACGCGCCCACCAAACTAATGAAGCAGGAAGGCTATAGCAAAGGCTATGAATATTCGCACGAGTATCCCAAACGCTTTAGCCCCCAAGAGTATATGCCTGAAACCCTTAAAAATACCAAACTTTTTGAGCCCGGTGAAAGCCCTATGGAGGCCGAAATGCGCCGATTCTTGCAAGAACGATGGCAAGAAAAATATGGCTATTAAGAAGAGTACGGGCAAGTAAAATCGGTATAGTGAAAGTTTTTATCAAAAAAATCATATCAAAAGCCTAAGTTAGGAGAAATACTTGGGCTTTTTTTGATAATCTAGCCTCTAGGAGGTAATTTTGTCCGTTTTTTGACAATTACATCGCAACTTATCTTCAAACTTAACTTATACAAGTACTGTGGATTTATTTGAAAAATTTAAGAAAAGTAGGGGTCCGCTTGGCGAACACGCAGACAAAGCGCATGGGTATTTTACCTTCCCAAAACTAGAGGGGGAGATTAATCCACGCATGCAGTTTAGAGGAAAAGAAGTACTCACTTGGAGTTTGAATAATTATCTTGGCTTAGCCAACCACCCCGAAATCCGTAAGGTCGATGCCGATGCTGCCGCGCAGTGGGGAATGGCCTACCCAATGGGAGCGCGTATGATGTCGGGCAATAGCCGCTATCACGAACAGTTAGAGGCTGAGCTGGCCGAGTTTGTACAGAAAGAGGACTCGATTTTGCTCAACTTCGGCTACCAAGGCATTGTGTCTATTGTAGATACCCTGCTCGACCGCAAAGATGTGGTAGTGTATGACTCTGAGTCACACGCTTGTATCATCGATGGCTTGCGCATGCACCTTGGCAAACGCTATGTATTCCCACACAACGACATTGAGAACTGCGAAAAGCAGCTCGTCCGCGCCACCAAAATGGCTGAACAAACCGGCGGCGGTATCCTCGTGATTACCGAAGGAGTGTTTGGTATGTCGGGCGCTATGGGTAAGTTGAAAGACATCATTGAGCTGAAAAAGAAATATAACTTCCGCCTCTTGGTAGACGACGCGCACGGCTTCGGTACTATGGGCGCTACCGGCGCAGGTACTGGCGAAGCCCAAGGTATCCAAGACGGTATCGACGTATACTTCTCTACCTTTGCCAAGTCGATGGCCAGCATCGGAGCCTTTGTGGCTGCTGACCGCGATGTGTGTAACTATATGCGTTACAACCTACGTTCGCAAATTTTTGCCAAATCACTCCCTATGCCCTTGGTAATCGGGGCTTTGAAGCGCCTCGAAATGCTCCGCAATATGCCCGAATTGCGCCAAAAACTATGGGATGTGGTCAATGCGCTCCAAAGCGGCTTGCGCGATATGGGACTAGACCTCGGCAAGACAGAGTCGCCCGTAACGCCAGTGTTCTTACAAGGGGGAGCCGAAGAAGCCACAAACTTAATAGTAGACCTGCGCGAAAACTTCCGCATCTTCTGTTCAGTAGTAGCCTATCCTGTAGTACCCAAAGGAGTGATTATGTTGCGCCTTATCCCAACAGCCTCACACAGCCTGGCTGATGTAGAAGAAACCCTCAAGGCTTTCCGCGCCGTTTTGCCCAAACTCAAAGCAGGCGAATACCGAAAAGAGATACCCGCTGGTCTAGCAGAGGGAACTTTTTAGGTAAAATTTCTGCCCAAGCCAAGGTTAGCGAAAGAAAAAAGCGTAAATATGTGAAAATATGTTGCCTGAAGGCTTATATTTG
The DNA here is from genome assembly GCF_000430505.1 of Eisenibacter elegans DSM 3317. Taxonomy (NCBI): domain Bacteria; kingdom Pseudomonadati; phylum Bacteroidota; class Cytophagia; order Cytophagales; family Microscillaceae; genus Eisenibacter; species Eisenibacter elegans. The sequence continues at coordinate 130,371 of NZ_AUMD01000011.1, forward strand.
GGTTATTACGCATAGTTATTGCTAATTGCTAACAAAAAACTTCCGTTCATTCACACTAAACAAAAAGTACCATTATGAATCGATTTGAACAAATTCGTGACCTCGTCATGAGTCTTGAAGGTGACTTCGACAAGTTCTACTCTAAGAACAATCAAGCTGCCGGTACGCGAGTGCGTAAAGGGATGCAAGACCTCAAAAACCTTGCTCAAGAAATCCGCCTCGAAGTTCAAGAAATCAAGAACGCCCAAGAGAAAGCTAGCTAACTTTAGGATTGTTTTGAAACACTCGAAAACCTCTTATTAATCTAATAAGAGGTTTTTATGCTTTGTTTTTCCCTCCCATAAGACCATCAATATGAGACAAAAAATAGTAGCCGGCAACTGGAAAATGCACAAAACCCTTGAAGAAGGGCAAAAACTAGCCTCAGAGGTAATTCATATGGCTGCCTCGGAGCACCTCCCCAATGTTCATCTGATTTTGGCTACGCCATTTATCCACCTCGGCGCTGTAGCACGCTTGTTGCCTCAAAACAGCAAGGTGTCCTTGGCCGCCCAAAACTGCCACCACTTAACCGAAGGAGCGTATACTGGGGAAGTATCGGCCAAAATGCTCCAAAGTATCGGGGTATCCTATGTCTTGATAGGCCATAGCGAGCGCCGAAGCTATTTTCACGAAGACCACCACTTAATAGCCCAAAAGGTGAAAGCAGCATTGGCAGAGGGGCTAACCCCCATTTTCTGTTGTGGCGAAACCCTCGAAGCCCGTGAAGCTGACAACCATTTTGAAGTCGTAGGCCAACAGCTCCTAGAAAGCCTCTTTGACCTCAGCCCCGAGCAGATGCAGCAGGTCGTCGTCGCATATGAGCCTGTTTGGGCGATTGGTACCGGGCGAACCGCCAGCAGCGACCAAGCTCAGGAAATGCACGCCTTCATCCGTCAAAGCATCGCCAAACAATATGGAGAAGCCTCTGCCGCTCAGATATCAATTCTTTATGGGGGAAGCTGCAAGCCTTCAAACGCCGCAGAGTTATTTGCTTGCCCTGATGTAGACGGAGGCCTGATTGGAGGCGCATCACTCGTAGCCCGCGATTTTATAGATATTGCCAAAGCGCTGTCTTAGTGTTTGTTGTTTGAGGCCAAGGTTGAGGTTTGATGGATGATTCAGCGTTGTTTTTCCATTACAGCTCATCCTTGGTCAGGCGCAGCTCGGTCAATAGCGTTAGGTAATACTGCTCCCATTGCGCTTCTGTACCTTGCGTTTTCTGGCCATAGACGATGATTTCGATACGGAATGCTTGATGATAAAAAATCAGGAATTGCTGCCATCCACTACTATGGTGTATTTGGTATTCGAGCGCTACAAGCGATTGGTTTTGTAGGCCGTCGAGCGTGGTAAAAGTAAGCCGTTTGGCCTCAGCAGGCAGGTTTTTGGGGATACGCTCTCGTTTGATAGCGTTCCGTTCTTGGCGGAGGGCTTTGGGCAAATGTTTTTGCGCTTTTATAGAAACCGTAGCCCAATAGTTTAGGTGTGCGGTAGTGTTAGGATTGATAGGAAACTCCGCTGTCGGGCTTACCAAAAGCAAGCCTGTTGGGGCATCAAAAAAAGACTGTTGTGCCCAAGCGGGCAACAATACAAGGCTCCAAAAGCAGAGCACCAAGAGGAGAGTGCGTATCCAGTACATCACGGTTCTTGTACTTCTTGGCTGATGATTAAGCCCTGAATCTGCTCATATTGGCTATCTACGATAGTTTCGGCCAGCAATACGGCATCTTCTAGCTCAATACGGTTCATCAAATTTTTGGCAATATATATCGCCACCTGGCCATTGACAGCCTCTAGGTTGTAAATAGGGTGTTGCTCAATGGCATTGACAAGCCTAGGGTTAAAAAACTGATAAATACCCTCTTTGTCATTGCCCTTGAGTCTATAACCGCTGAGGGTTGTGAGATAGCTATCGGCTTCGTCCTCTTCCTGTTCTATAGGCTGAAAGAGGCTGATTTGTTTGAGCAGGGATTCTTTTTCGAGGAGGAAGTCGGGCACTTCTAGCGGCAAATCCTTTACAGAAAGCACCGATATCTTTAGGTTTTGCTCACTTAGGCGCATTCCTTTGGACAAGAAAAGCTCCGAAAACTCGATATTGACCTCTCGATATTTTTTACGAAACTTATTTTCCCTGTATTTGATTTCATATCCGGCGGCAAGCCTAAAGGCTTGTAGCTGAACACCATCGTAGGTTAGTTGTGTACGTAGCTTAGCATTGTTGATGGTGGCTACCCCCCAAATATCTGCTTGGTGAGAGGTAAAGGTAAACACTTGTTTGCGTTTGAAGTAGTCAATGGTCTGGTCATAAAGTCGTGTCAGAATAGACTTTTTGCCTGTGCTTCCTTTTTTGGGTACACTTGGCTTTTCAGGTTTGATGCGGGTTGCCAGCGGGTTAGACGATACAGAGAGGTGGTCGTCTAGTCCTTGCAACTCTATGCCTTGGCTTTTGGGGTTGAAGTTGTTGGCGTGGTTATAAATCAGCTCCATAAAGTTGTAATCTACTACGGGGCTGCGCGCACAGTCGATATAAATAATACCGGTAGGCGATATTTTTTTGATCATCCGCTCTAGGTAGGGGAATATGGTTACCACGGCAGCAGAGCGAATTTTGATGGCATTCCGTTCTTGGCTGTACGAAATCAGCTTGGCCTCTGGTATAAAAAGCGTCTTCAGGCTTGCACCCCAAAACAAGTATACCATCAGATAGACCAAGAGGCCGCAGCCAATGCCCCACAAGACACCGCCAAATATGGTAGCCAAGGCCGTTACTACAAACAAGAGTAGCTGCTCAGTGCCTAGGCGATAGATATTGCCGATTAAGCGGGGCGAATTGAGGCGGTAGGCCGTGTAAATCATTACTGCCGCCAAGGCGGCTTTGGGGATAGCATAGACCACAAACAAGAGGCTGGCAGAAAGTGCCAAAAACAGCCCCATCCAAAAGCCCGACCAACGGGTTTTTGCCCCACTATTGACGTTATTGATACTGCGGAGCATCACCGTAATCATTGGCAGCGCGCCAATAAGCCCACAAACGACATTGCCCAGCCCAATAGCAATCAGCTCACGCCGAAGATTGGATTTGCGCCGGTATTGGTCAATGGCATCAATAGCTTTGAGGTTGGTGATGGTTTCGAGGCTGCCCACCAAAGCAAATACCAAGGCATAGAGCAGGGAGCGTGTCTGGAAAACCTTGCTGAAGTCGGGCATAATGATGACCGACAGCCAGTTTTGAGGCATTGGCGCAAGGAGGTGCTGGCGCTGCTCGTCGTTGGGTAGGTCAAAATAAATAGCCAGACCAGTCCCTATCAGCAAAGCCATAAAGGGAGTAGGCACGAGCTTGGCTAGTTGTGATTGGAAGGTCAAGGAAGAAAACAAGACCAAGCAAGTAACCAAGCCTATACTCAGGGCGGCCAAATCGAGCTCATACAGCGCCTGCGGCAGCAGCAAGAGCAACTCGTAGAAATAGTAGCTGCCTGTATCGCTACCCAGCAAATAGTGTAGTTCGTGGACAATGACCAACACCCCTACCGCAGAGAGTACCCCATAGGTAACTGCTTCGGGAATGATTTTGAGCCAGTGATAAATAGGTAATAAACCAAAAATGATTTGTATTATCCCTGCGGCCACGATGACGGCCAGGGTATAGGACAGCCCCGTGCTCCAGTGTCCGTGGCCTAGTTGGTGAATCGCCAAAAACAGAAAGGGCATATAGGCGGTCGTGGGACCTTTGATGCCCAAGGAACTGCCACCAACAAGGCTGATTAATAAGCCTCCCACCACCGCAGTTAGGATACCCGACATCAAGGGGAAGCCTGAAGCAAAGGCAATGCTCAAACAAAAAGGAATGCTCAGAAAAAAAGTGATAAGTCCGGCATACATATCTGCGCGTAAATATCTTCTGAGACCTATAAGGCCCTCACGGGGGTATTTTTGTTGGCTTATCTCCATACAATCAAGCAGACCCGACAGCACTCAAAAGGCTCAAAAAAAGCCTTAAAGCCCTGATAAGGGTAGATTTAGCGATAGGGGTGTCAAAATTTTAAAGTAAATATACGTGCTTTTGGGTATTGGGGAACAGCTTTGGCTAAAGTTTTTCTCCCCAACACAAGTTCTGGGCAATATATAGCAAGAAGTTGGCCGAACCCCTCCCAAAGACCCCAAAAATTCGTTAAAACTGCTGCTTATATCGACAAAAGGCAAGATGTTTTAGGTGCTTTGATGGCTCAGCAGCCTATGGATAAAATCCTCAAATTGGTGTGCGGTTGTGAAGTTGCGGTCTTGATAAGTGGTATTGAGTACTTTGAGGTAGGAGGGTTGGCCATCTACGTGAACATACTCTAGGGTAACATTGCCATATTGTTGCTCTACCACTTTGGCCTCTGTAAGCACAAAGGGGGGCTTTAGATAATACTTTTCTACCACCTTTATTGTCCCACCGTCTTGCCATATACGTTCCGAGGCTTTGACTTGGTAGCCCCATCCTTGAATTGTTTGTTTGAAATATTCCAACAAGTGTAACAATGTTTTGGCAGGCATCCGCTTGGTATCATACATCACCGCAAAGCCGTTGGCAGTATGTGAGCGGAACAGGTGTATGCGCGGGAAGTCTTCCAAGTCCTTTTGTGCCAATCGATATACCCTCAGAATCTCTGCGACCCATTGTTGAGGGGCAGCCGTTTGTAGCCAGTCTTGGTACAAGGCCTGCTCCTTGGGGCTGCGTTTGAGCAGGGTTTTTTCATAAGCCGCACGCTGCGGGGCTTGGTCTCCAAAAACACGGTGCCATACTTGTTCCCAAAAATTAGCCATATTTTTTTGATTAGATAACAGTACTTCGACACCAAAATACTCCACGGCAGTCAAAATCATCGATGAATGATAGCCCCCACTTGGTTTTAGTACAGAAGCCCAATCGGGTAATGAAGTGTTGGCGGTATATAGCCACACTACCCCAATAAACCCGCCGTTGGGGCGACTTGTTTGTATGGCCAAAAGATGATTTTGCAAAAATAAGGCAAGCCTTTGAGGCTGCGACAGAAAATCCTACTAAAATCTGACAAAGACCTTGAGATTAGGAGGTAATTCGTATATTTGCGAGATTTTAAAAATCCACACAATTCTCAAACGCATCCAAACGTAAGTACTTTTACAACAAAGTTGAGGCCACCTAGAGGCCTAGCCTTGTTGGTCTCGAAACACACATAGTGATATGGCTATTATTAACAAAATCAGAGAACGCTCCGGCTTGGCTATCGGCGTAATTGCCGTGGGGCTAATCCTTTTTATCGTGGGAGGCGACTTGCTAGGCCCCAACTCAATGCTCTTAGGCACAGGCCGCCAAGTGGTGGGCAGTATCGCCGGCAGTGATGTATCCCTCGAAGAGTTTAACCAAGAGCTAGAAATGCTCAAGCAAAACTTTGCCCTACAAACAGGCCAAGCGCCCAGTGAAGAGCAATCGACTTTTTTGCGTGAGCAGGCTTGGAACACCCTCGTATACAACCGTATTTTTTTGGATGAGTTCAAAAAAATCGGCATCAAAGTAAGCGATGATGAGCTAGGAGAGATGGTGCAAGGCGATGACCTCTTCATTCACCCCGAAATTCGGCAGCAATTTTCTGATAGCAATGGTGTGTTTCAGAAAGACCAGCTCATCGGATTTCTTCAAAACCTCGATCAGTTCCCGCCTGAGCAACGCCTTGCATGGAAAAATTTTGAAGAAAACCTCCGCAATGACCGCCTACGTACCAAATACGAAGCACTCTTCAAATCATCAGTATATGTAACACAAGCTGAAGCCAAGCGCGAATACGAAGCGCAAAACACCAAGGCCACGGCTACTTATGTACACATACCCTATAGCAGTATCCCTGATACAGCAATCACTATCACAGACAAAGACCTAGAGGTACACCTAAAGGCAAACTTCAAACGCTATCAAGACCGCGCCACCGAAACGCGCAGCCTTGCTTATGTGGTGTTTGATGTAGCTCCTTCTACCGAAGACAGCCTTGCCCTATACCAAGAGCTGCGCCAAATGGCCAAGGCACTTGCTACTGCCGAAGACGATTCGGCCTTTGTTCAGGCGCAGACCGAAGGCAACACTATCCCGTTTGAGTATGTAAGCCCTGACAGGCTGCCAAGCGTGTTTTTTGACAAAAACACCACACTCCTCAAAGGAGGTGTTTATGGGCCATTTGTAGAAAATCGCAACAACTTCAAAATCTTTAAAGTAGCCGACACCAAAGAAGATAGCATAGATTATGTTCGTGCCAGCCACATCTTGGTCAAATGGGCAACCCCCGACGAGGCCGACAAGAAAAAAGCCCGCCAACGCGCTGAAGAGCTGTTGAAAGAAATTCAAGAAGGCGCTGATTTTGCCGAAATGGCGCGCAAACACGGCACTGATGGCACTAAGGAAACTGGAGGCGACCTCGGCTTCTTCAGCCGTGGCCGTATGGTGAAGCCCTTTGAAGATGCGGCATTCAGTGTGAACGAACCCAGACTACTACCCAATATTGTGGAAACAGACTTTGGCTATCATATTGTCAAAGTAACGCACCCCAAAACGCGCACTAAATACAAACTCGCCGTAGTAGAAAAAATCCTAGATCCTAGCGAAGCCACCAACGACGAGGCCTACCGCAAAGCCGAGCAGCTAGCCAGCAACGTAACGAATCTCGCCCAACTAGAGGCAGAAGTTAACAAAAACCCTGCGCTTGTATTGCTCAAAGCAGAGCGCCTGCCTACATCGGCTAATAATATCAATGATATCAGTGACGCACGCGCTATCATCCGCTGGGCTTTCAATGATGCCAAAGTAGGAGAGGTATCAGAGGTGTTCGAGATGCGTGAGCAAAGCAAATACATCATTGCTGCCCTCACCGGACGTACCGCCGAAAAAGAGCCTAACATCGAGTCTTTCCGCGAAGAGCTGACCGCCGAAGTGCTCAAAGAGCGTAAAAAGATGCAAATTATAGCCAAACTGCAAAACACCAAAGGCGACCTCGATGCCATTGCCAAAGCTTATGGCGCAGGCGCAGCTATCGGCCAAGCCGACGAGCTGACACTGGCCTCGGGTAGCTTGGGCAACACCGGCCTCAACCCACGTGCTATCGGCACTATCTTCGGGCTCAAGGAAAATACCAACAGCCAGCCTATTGCTGATGAATCAGGCGTATTTGTGTTGCGCCCTATCAAGTTTGTCAAGGCTTCCGAAATTGCCGATTACTCACAATATAAATCGCAGCTACAGGAAGTGCAGCGCGCACAGACTTCTTTCAAAGCCACAGGGGCTGTGCGTGAGGCGGCTAAGATTAAAGATCACCGTTATAAGTTTTTCTAACAGACCGCACACAAAAAAGGTTAATCAGTTCGATTAACCTTTTTTGTGTGCATCATTTTTGCGTATCTCCCCATACGCTCCGACTTCTCAAAGAACAGGTATTATGACAACCCCCACAGACCAATCCCCCAAATACAAACGTGTATTGCTCAAGCTAAGCGGCGAAGCGCTTATGGGCGATAAAACCCACGGCATCGCCCCGGATATGCTCGAACAGTATGCCCTCGAAATCAAAAAAGTAGTAGAGTTAGGCATCGAAGTAGCCATCGTGATTGGCGGCGGCAATATTTTCAGAGGCATCAATGCCGTAGAAAGCGGCATAGATCGTGTACAAGGTGATTATATGGGGATGTTGGCCACGGTCATCAATGGCATGGCCATCCAAGCTACCCTCGAAAAACACGGGATGTATACCCGCCTGATGTCAGGTATCAAGATGGAGCAGGTGTGTGAACCCTTTATCCGCCGCCGTGCCGTACGACACTTGGAGAAAAAGCGTATTGTCATCTTCGGTGCCGGTATTGGCAGCCCCTATTTCACCACAGACTCCGCCGCCAGCTTGCGCGCCATCGAAATCGAGGCCGATGTAGTGCTCAAGGGTACTCGTGTTGATGGGGTATATACTGCTGATCCCGAGAAAGATGCTACTGCCACCCGATTCTCCAATATCTCCTTCGACGAGGTATACACCAAAGGACTGAATGTGATGGATATGACGGCCTTCACTCTTTGCAAAGAAAACGGCCTGCCTATCATCGTATTTGATATGAACAAGCCGGGCAACTTACTCAAAATCGTGAAAGGAGAAGACGTAGGTACACTCATCACGATGTAAGCCACACCAACGGATGCTTGTTAAATAGTGAAAACTTTTATTCACCCTCCAAACCAACACCACAAACATGGAAGAAGATATAAAATTCGTTCTTGATGACGCAAAAAGCACCATGCAGAAGTCTGTAGACCATACTGCCCAAGAGTTGACCAAAATCCGCGCTGGCAAGGCCTCTCCGGCCATGCTTGATGGAATCTTGGTGTCATACTATGGTACGCCTACGCCGCTGAACCAAGTGTCTTCGGTTACTACTCCTGACCCCCGCACTATCGCCATCCGCCCTTTTGAGCGCAACCTGATTAGCGAAATCGAAAAGGCAATTATCAACAGCGATTTGGGAATCACCCCCCAAAACGATGGCGAGAATATCCGCCTTACTATCCCCCCATTGACCGAAGAACGCCGCAAAACACTTGTAAAACAAGTGAAACAAGAAATCGAAAACGGTAAAATCAGTGTGCGTAATATCCGTAAAGATACCAACGAAAGCCTGCGAAAACTCCAAAAAGATGGAGCTGCCGAAGATGCAGTAAAACGCGCCGAAGAAAAGGTACAGAAACTGACAGATGAGTTTATCGCCAAAATCGATGAATTGTTTGCCAAAAAAGAACAAGAGCTGATGACCATCTAAGGTCTAAACGGTTAGGGCGTTTGCCAAACGAAAACCACCCCAAACTTGCTTGGGGTGGTTTTTTAGTGTTTGGCCAATGGCGTAATCTTGTTTGAGGCGACTTAGGTCATTGCTCAAAGTTTGGACTGAACTCAGAGAAAAGCGTAATTTTGTGTGGTCAATATTTCACCACACTCATTATTCGTCGGACGATGCAGTTTTCAACACCCACTCCCAAGGCTTTAGGCTATACTTTTCCTGCCGAATGGGCACCTCATGAGGCTACTTGGTTGAGTTATCCACACAACGAAGCCTCTTTCCCAGGCAAAATACACACCATCTATCCCGCTTATGGGGAGTTTGTCAAGGTATTGGCTCAGGGCGAGAAGGTATACCTCAATGTCAATGATGCGGCGATGGAACAACACGCCCGCCAAACTTTCGCCCAAGCCGGCGTAGATATGGAGCAGGTGTTTTTTTGTCAACACCCCACCAACGATGCTTGGTGTCGAGACCACGGGCCGGCCTTTGTCATCAACCCTAAGGCAGCGCAGCCCAAAATGATTGTAAACTGGAACCATAATGCATGGGGCGGGAAATATCCCTATGAGCTTGATACCCAGATTCCGCTACACGTAGCCCAATACCTCGACCTACCCGTACAGTCGCCCGGGATTGTGATGGAAGGCGGGGCAGTAGATTTTAATGGAGCCGGAACCGTACTGACAACCACTGCCTGCTTGCTCAACCCCAACCGTAACCCAACGCTTAGCCAGGCGCAAATCGAGCAGTACCTCTATGAGTTTTATGGTGTAGCGCAAGTATTGTGGCTTGGCGAAGGGATTGTAGGAGATGATACCGATGGGCATATTGATGACATCACGAGGTTTGTCAATGAAGATACGGTCATTACGGTGGTAGAACACAACAAACAGGACGAAAACTACGCATTGTTGCAAGAAAACCTAGCGGCGCTCAAAAAAATGAGACTGCACCACACCGGCAAACAGCTTAATATTGTAGAGTTGCCAATGCCAGCGCCTGTTATTTGGGATGACCAGCGCCTGCCTGCCTCATATGCCAACTTCTATATTGCCAATGCAGCAGTGATTGTCCCTACCTTTAACTGCCCGCAAGACCAAGTAGCCCTCGATTTGCTCTCGCAGTGCTTTACAGACCGACCAGTGGTAGGTATTGATTCTACAGAAATTATTTGGGGACTAGGGAGCTTCCATTGCCTCAGTCAGCAAGAGCCAAAGGTCTAAGAACTTGTTTAGAGCTTGTCTAAAATTTTCTTCATCGACACCAAAACACTGCTTTTTGGCTGCTACTTCGTTAAAAATGCTCTTCGTAGCGCACCCACGATTTTAATCGTGGGTAAGTATGTGTGCTGGAATCCTTGAGAATCAAGAAAATCAAATCCTGTAAATCCTCAAATCTTGTGAATCTTGATATAATTTGGCTTGGTTCAAAAGTATTGATTTGCAGCAGGCTAAAGCGCCAAAAACAAAAAAACGTGTTTCATATCGAAACACGTTTTTGCAAAAATAGCGTGTACTACACAATCAAATCAGCAAGTGATGTAGTGGCCTTAGTTGAGCACAGGCTTCAACACTTCGATAGTTTTCTTGACAGTGTCTTTAGCATCGTCGATGGTAGGCATCTTCAACACAGAAGGCTTGGTAGCTTTCTCCATCCATTCGCCATAGATTTCTTTTAAGTTTTCTTGCGCTTTTTTCACATTATTGCTCAAAAGGTCAGAAGCTTCACTGATAGACTTGCTGCGGGTGAGGGCTTTGGCAAGCTCCAACCAGCTTACGAGCAATTCTTCTTGTGCATTGAGGACTTCTTTTACGAAAGCAGGTGCAGAATCAAAGTTTACTTGTTCTTTGATTTTGGCTACAGCCTCAGTAGTGATGGCTTGGTTTTTATCAAACCACTCATTGAGGATAGCTGCAGAGTGCTCAAGGGCATTCTCTTTGCCCATTACTTCGCGTACTTTCTTGGTGCTTTCTACGAAGTTTTCAACTACCTTCTTTTGGATTTCAGTGTAGTCTGTGGTGATTTCTTTTGTACTTTTCATAGGAATTAGGGTTTGGGTTAATGTTTGATACAAAGATAATGAAGAAAAAAGTAGTTTAAACTTTTTTGATGGATAAAATCATAAAAACATCTCATAAATGGCTATGATTTATATAATTGCTAAGGCTAATTGTATTTTTCACATAATAGTCGTGTCTTTGTCTTGAGTTTTTGCGTGTTTTTGGTAATTATTAGGAATGCAGAATATATTGTTTTTTGTATGTGGCTGTTTATGGTTCATATCCGTAATAGTACAAGCCTTTATTGGAATAGTTCATTTTTAAGCAAAATAGCTTTCGTACCTTTGCAAGGCCTTAGCATAGTCTTTATGAATGCATACACAGTTTTATCGGTGTTCGGTTTTGTTTCTCTTTGGGGTTACTCTTGGTGGGTGATATGGTACTCCATTTTTTTAGGTTTTTGGGCATTGCTGTATGTCTTGGCCTTGGTCTGGATGCGGCGCTTATGGTTTCGGGAGGCCAACGGCGGATCTGTGGCCATATTGCCGGAGGCCTTACCTACGGTGAGTGTCGTGATTGTAGCCCGCAATGAATCAGCCAACCTGCCAGCCCTGTTTGAAGATTTGGCACAACAACAATACCCTGTTGAGCAGCTAGAAGTATGGCTGATAGATGATTACTCCGAAGACCACACCGCCGCCCTTGTGTGTCAATACCAAGAGCTGATGCCCTACACGCTCCATTATCGGCTGCTTCAAGGTGAGGCGACGCTATCGCCCAAAAAGCGGGGGATAGCCCAAGCCGTAAGCCAAGCGGCTGGAGAATGGATAGCCTGTACGGATGGCGACTGCCGCGTACCCCCGGCTTGGCTCTCCACGATGCTGTCTATAGGGCAGAGTCGACAAGCCCATTTTGTCAGCGGTGGGGTAGCATTTATTCTTGAGCGCCCCCTTTTCCGGCGGCTTCAGGCCTTAGAATTTGCGACCTTGGTGGGGGTGGGCGCTATTGGCGTGATGGGTGGCTTCCCACAAATGTGTAACGGAGCCAACCTGAGTTTCCGCCGGCAAAGCTTCGAAAGTGTTGATGGATATACAGGTTGGCAACATATAGCCTCCGGCGATGATGAATTTTTGATGCACAAAATGGCCAAGGCTTACCCTAAAGGGATTTGCTTTGCCCAACACCCTGCCGCTGTCGTACAGACCTATGCCCAAGCTACTTGGCATAGTTTTTTCCAACAACGCAAACGTTGGGCAAGCAAGTGGCCTCATTATCAAAACCCTGTGCCAAAAATATTGGCCTTTTTCATATTTATTGGGCACGCCATGGCCGTGTTGGCGCTAATTTTGTCGGTAATGCAACAGTATCCTTGGAAGCTTTTGATAGGCATCTGGGGGCTAAAATGCCTCGCCGAATTTTGGTGGCTGATGCCTATCCTTCGCTTTTTGAGGTTACAACCGCTAGCAGGATATATCCCGCTGTTGCAAATAATCTATCCGTTTTATGTATCTTTGTTTGGATTTGTTGCCGGCAAAGGTAAATACCAATGGAAAGGCCGTGCTTGGCAATGACACTAACCTAACCCCAAACACCCAAACACTAGCGCCTTTGTTATGAGCGACGAAGAATATGACCTGATGGCAGAGCTGTACTTTTTGCAGTCATTTGCCGACCTTACAGCTCAACTCGAATACCCCTCCCACATACTCCAACAAACCCTCAAAAACCTGTGGAGCAAAGGTTGGATTCGGTGTTATGTTACTGCGTCAGAAGAAATACTCGACGAAAGCCTAGTAGACCTTGACACAAAATTCGAATCATATTACTATATTGCTACCAAAGCAGGGTTGTTGGCCCACAACAGTCTATAAACCTACAAGCAACGCCACTTATGTTTAGAAGCAAACAAGCCAATACAGCCGAAGAAGAGCATCACTCCCCCAACTACTACATCCGTAAACGTTTTTTTTCTAACCCACCAGCAGTCATCGGGATGGGGATAGTATTCTTATTGGGAGTAGTGGCCTTGTTGGGCTATAGTATTATGCCCGACCAAACCCCCAACGCTGTAGATGGCTCTATCGAAATCAAAACCCAACCACCAGGGTTCAAAGTAACTTTATTGCGCGAACGAGTAGACTTGAGGGAGTTCGAAAAACGAGGGTTTTTCAGCAAAATGATTTGGGGGCAGCCAAGCAATTACAAACCCTATCCCATTACCTCTTACCGGGTTGATGAGCAAAACTTGGTTGTGTATTATACCTTGTTTGACCACGGCAACATCGAAGATTCCAAGCCCATCATAGACCTTATCGAGGACTTAGCCCTTAACGAAGATAATGCCGAACCTATCTATAAGGTAGAAGGCGATATCGTAACCTACAAAACCCACGAAGACGGAGAGGTCAAAACACGTACCCGCAAAGAAGTCATCGACCAATTTTATCGAGATTGCCTTCGCGAAAAAACATACCTCCTCGGCACAGACTCCCAAGGACGCGACTTGCTCAGCCGGCTGATTCTGGGGCTACGGATCTCTTTTAGTATCGGCTTTGTCTCGGTGATTATTGCCTTGTTGGTAGGTGTTACATTAGGCTCTATCGCTGGCTTCTTTGGCGGTTGGGTCGACTCGATAGTGATGTGGTTTATGTCGGTAGTCTGGTCTATCCCCGGTATTGTCTTGGTAATAGCCATCAGCCTAGCGCTCAATAGTAAGGGCATTTGGGTGGCCTTTGTTGCTGTAGGCTTGACTACTTGGGTCGAAATCGCCCGTTTGGTGCGGGGGCAAATTATGGAAATCAAGCAAAAGTTGTTTGTGGAGGCAGCGCGCGCATTGGGCTTTACCAACCTCCACATCATCTATTTGCATATATTGCCCAATATCATTGGACCTCTGATAGTGGTGGCCACCTCTAACTTTGCCTCGGCTATCTTGATAGAGGCCGGCCTGAGCTTCTTGGGCTTAGGGGTACAGCCCCCAACTCCCTCGTGGGGCTCGATGGTCAATGATGGCTTCAAAACAGTAACCTCATATCCCTACTTGGTACTCTTTCCGAGTATCTGTATTAGCTTGATGGTATTGGCTTTTAATTTGTTCGGGAATGGCTTACGAGATGCATATGACCCCAAAGGTACAGCAAAATAGTGATAAGTTTAGAACCAAGTTCCACCTCATAGAGCTGGAGCTGAACTCTATTCTCGAAATTACTCAGGCGATTAATAATAATATGCCTGAAGATGCACTGTATATGATGTATAAGTTTACGCTACGCGCAAACCTCAACATCGAAAAGTTGGCGATGTATGTGTTGGAAGACACTGAAACTTGGCAGTGTAAGGTCAATTTCGGAACAGAGGCCAACTTTATGCATATCCCGCTAGAATATCACCATATCAGCCAGCTGCGCGATATGGTCAGCACGGACGACTATACCTTCCAAAACCCTGCTTTTGGAGAATTTGACTTGATTATCCCTGTTTTCCACAAAGACCGGGTCTTGGCCTATGTATTTATGGAGAATAAGGGAGGAGTGATTCAAGACCTCGAAAAACAACTCGACACGCGCTTCGTTCAAACGCTCAGTAATGTGATTATTGTGGCGGTAGAAAACAAAAAGCTTGTCCGCAGGCAGCTTCGCCAAGAGGCCTACAAAAAAGAAATGGATATTGCCGGGCGCGTACAGGCCGGGCTTTTCCCCAAGGCGCTGCCCTACACCGACGACCTACAGGTAGAGGCGAGCTATTTCCCCCACGACCTCGTAGGGGGGGATTATTATGATTACTTGCCCCTAGCCGACGGCAGCTTCTTGTTTTGTATTGCTGATGTATCGGGCAAGGGCATCCCAGCCGCCTTGCTGATGTCCAACTTCCAAGCCTCTCTGCGTACATTGGCACGCCAAACCCAAGACCTCAAGCAGATTGTACAGGAGCTAAACTATCTCATATACCAAAACTCCGGTGGCGACCATTTCATCACCTTTTTGTTGGCCAAATACGACCGCTACAACCGGAGCCTGAGCTATGTCAATGCAGGCCACAACCCGGGTTTCTTGTTTGCTAAACACCAAGAAGACCCTATAGCCCTCGACAAAGGAACGACGGTCTTGGGCGCTTTTCACCCGCTGCCGTTTTTGGAAGAAACCACTATCGAGACGCTCAACGACTTCTTGTTGGTCGCCTATACTGACGGCATCACGGAGCTGCGCAACCCCCAAGGAGAAGAGTTTGGCCTTGATAGACTGCTAGACTTTATGCAGACCCAACGCCAAGACACCCTCAGCGCCCTACACCAAAACCTCATCCAAACCATCAACGCATTCAAGCAAAGTTGTGAATATGTGGATGATATTACCCTGCTCTCTTGTAGGGTTATCAATCAATAACCGTATCTTGCCATCACCAAACAACCAAGAGCCCTGTGGAAAACTTATTTGTCAAAGAAACTGCCTCCACTCCCGAAATCACTTTTAGCGCCCAACGTGCTTTTTTGCAAATCAAGGGAGTGTCGTTGCCCGAAGACAGTGAGGCTTTTTATCGGGTATTGTTCGATTTTTTGAAGCAAAACCAAGGTGAGCTGGCCAAATCTGGGATGACAGTCTCGTTCATGTTTTTGTATATCAACACCAGTACTACGGCCATTATCTCACAATTGCTACAACTATTTGAGAAAATCCAAGACCCTGTTTATCCTATTCACGTAAAATGGTACTACGAAGAAGATGACGATGATATGTATGACCTCGGGCTGGATTTCAAGGCCTTCACCAAAGTGAGCTTTGAGATGATTCCTACCGATGATTTGTCCTAAATTGTTGTAGCTTGCCGACTGATTGTAATGTTCGGGTATTTTGCCCCCCAACCTGAAACCTTGTTAGACACTTTTGTTTGTTGGTAGTTTATGCCTGAAAAAAGAGACCACCTGCTCCTTCATCTGATAGTACTTATTTGGGGCTTTACGGCTGTCATAGGCCGTCTGACTAGCATTGATGCCGTCGCGTTGGTGTTGCATCGCACCTCTTGGGCGGCCTTGTTGTTGGGCTTGTTTATGTATGCGGCGCGCAAATCCTTTGATGTGCCGCGCAAAGACCTTGGCTATATCCTCGGAACGGGAGCCATCATTGCGGCTCACTGGATTTTGTTTTTTGCTGCCGCAAAGGTGGCCAACATTTCCGTATGCTTGGCGGGGGTAGCGACCAACTCCCTCTGGACTAGCTTGCTGGAGCCACTCATCAACCGCAGGCCTATCAAGTGGTATGAGATAGGGCTTGGCCTCCTGATGATTGTGGGGCTGTATGTCATCTTCTTGTTCGAGTTCAACCATATCATCGGCGGCATTATGGCCGTTGCTTCGGCCTTCTTTGGAGCGCTCTTTGGCGTAATCAATGGGCGCTTTATCCGCAAACACAGCCACTACGCCATTACATTTTATGAAATGATTGGCGCTGCCCTGAGTATCTTGCTACTCATCCCATTTTATCCGTATATCAGCGGTGGCGATAGCTTTGATGTCGTTCCACAGGGCTGGGATTGGATGCTGATTTTGGTGCTGGCCGGAGTATGTACGGTATATGCCTACACCCTTAGCGTCAAGTTGATGAAGAAGTTTTCGGTCTTTGCCATCAACCTCACCGTAAATCTAGAGCCTGTATATGGCATTATTCTCGCCTTTATGATCTTTGGAGAATCTGAGAAGATGACCGGAGGGTTTTATCTCGGAACACTGATTATCTTGTTGGCTGTATTGGCCTACCCCTATCTCGACCGAATGTACCTGCGCCGCCAAGAGCGCAAACGCTTGCGCAAACAGAATCTGGCTACGGCTGCCGTTGAGATGCCTCACTAGCCTTGTGGGGCGGTAGCCCTTGTTGGGTGAAGTACTTCAAGCTAGCGGCCAATAGTGGGGCGTGCCCCACCCGAAAACGAAGATATACTGCCTCAGGCAGGGCGCGGCGCAAGCGGCGCAAGTCGCGGGGGCGCACTAGCTTGTCGCGGCTACCCTCACAAATATAGACCGACATCGCCCCCTGAGCCGCTTGTGTGGCCAGCGGGTTTAGCCATCCCCCAAAACGACGCAACAGCAGCCAAGTATGATATATCTGTAAACGCTGCGCAGGCTTTTGTGTAAGTTCTCTAATAAAAAGCCAAAATTTACGTTGTCTCTTAGTGCGGTAGGTTGCCCAACGCCCTAGGAGTAGCCAAGGCCACTGCGCCCGCATCAGACTCAGAAATAAGCCCCTGCCCAACCAAGAGCCAGTAGCCAAACGATAAACCCACCTAGGAGGCAGCCCTTCTGGCGCAATCAGGTAGCAGGCCTTGACCTGCTGAGGAAATAATACTGCCGTAGCTACCGCCAAACGGCAACCCATACTAAAGCCCAAGACCTCAAACGTCTCTGTGCCCACCTTCGCTTGCCAAGCTTCGATGAGTGATTGCCAACAATCAGTACTTAAGTAAGTTTTTGGGCAATTCCAAAAACTTTTTCCGTGAAAAAATACATCAAACGCATAAATCGTATATCTTTGCTCAAAAGCCTCTCCCCATGCGGCAAACACTGTAGCTTCTTGCCCCACTCCGTGAAAAGCAATAAGTTTTTTTTGACCGCTACCGTAGGTTTGGTAACAAAATTGTATATCTTTCCGTGAGATACAGTTCATCACTTGTGTTGCTATCGATTAAAACCAAGGAAAACCCCCTTATTTGGTTTATAGGTAAAACGGAGGTAACTTTGTACAAAAGTAACAATCCTTTGTTGCTCTTGTCCAAAAACCCTTCAACAATACAGGCTTCAACTGTGTTTTGTATCCAAAAGTCCATTAAACCCAACAATTGTTGGCCACCCAATCACAGCCCGACCAATAAATCAATTTTGCCCTCAACCTAATTACCGATTGCAAAGGAGTTAATTGTAAGTAAATGAGTATCAACGAGTTTTTGTTTTTTTCGACATTCCTGCTTTTTGTAACGGCGATGCTCGTCCTAGATTTGGGCGTGCTCAACCGCAAGCAGCACGTAATTTCCTTTAAAGAAGCCGGTATCTGGAGCGCCGTATGGATTAGTTTGGCCTTAGGCTTTTATACTGTACTTTATTTCCACGGGCATATCATCCACGATATAGACAGTTATGAAAAACTGACCCAAATTATCGAGCGTTACCACGACGATGATGAGGTGAAAATCAGCCCTCAAACATTTGAAAGCAGCCTCCAAAACTATCGTAGTAACCTAGCACTTGAGTTTTTGACGGGCTACCTACTGGAGTACTCTCTTTCTGCTGATAATATCTTTGTGATCATTATGATTTTTGCCTCCTTTGGTGTGCGGGAGCTATATTTCAAGAAAGTCTTGTTTTGGGGGATTTTGGGAGCAATTATTATGCGCTTTACCTTCATCTTTGCCGGCTCGGCGCTTATCCAAAAGGCGCACTGGATACTGTACCTTTTTGGAGTGTTCTTGCTCTTTTCGGGGGCAAAAATGCTGTTCAATAAAGGAGATGACACCATAGACCCGCAAAACCACAAGATAGTCAAATTGGTGTCGCGCTACTTTGCGGTATTCCCGCGCTATGTGGGCGAACGGTTTTTTATTCTGAGAAACGGCAAAACGATGATTACACCGCTTTTTGTGGTATTGATTATCATCGAGTTTACGGATTTGGTCTTTGCCATTGACTCAGTGCCGGCGGTCTTTGCCGTTACCAAAGATCCTTACATCGTCTTCTTTTCCAATATCTTCGCCATCTTGGGGCTGCGCTCGATGTTCTTCTTCTTGTCGAATATTATGCACATCTTCCACTATCTGAAGACGGGTCTTTCGTTCTTGTTGATGTTTATCGGCTTCAAGATGATTGCCTATGATTATGTGCTCAAGCCCATAGGCTTCAAAACTTACCATTCGCTCATCATTATCTTGGGAATTTTAGCGACTAGCATCATCTTGTCTTTGGTGTTCCCCCCCAAAAAAGTGCAGTTGCCGGTAGCCTCTGTTCCTTCAGAAGAAGAAGTCCGCCCCTAACTCAAAAAAGCCAAAATTTTAGAACCCTGCCCGTCGGTTTCTCGTAAAATTGTCTATTTTTGCGTGCTGTTAAGGATAGCTATCTTCTTCAAAATCCCGATGCAACACAAAAAAATAAACTCGGCGCTCATCTCCGTATATCACAAAGAGGGGCTGGAACAAATCATCCGTTTACTACACGCACAAGGCGTAACGTTATACTCTACCGGCGGTACACAGACGTACATCGAATCGCTGCAAATACCCGTACAAGCAGTAGAAGCCCAAACAGGCTATCCCTCTGTTTTTGGGGGGCGTGTCAAAACGCTACACCCCAAAATTTTTGGCGGAATCCTGTATCGTCGCGAAGAAGCCAACGACCAAGCCGAAGCCGCTCAATATGACATTCCGGCGCTTGACTTGGTGATTGTAGACCTCTATCCTTTTGAGCAAACCGTAGCCTCGGGAGCTGATGAAGCAGCCATTATCGAGAAAATTGATATTGGCGGTATATCGCTCATTCGTGCGGCAGCCAAAAACTTTCGCGATGTGCTCATTGTTGCCTCACAGGCGCAGTACCAAGCGCTCTACGAAGTACTTCAGGCCAATGGCGGAGCCACTGATTTGGCCACACGCCAACGCTTTGCCACTTTTGCCTTCGACGTATCGTCGCATTATGATTCGGCTATTTTCAATTATTTCAACCAACAAACCAAGGCCAGCGCCAGCTTCAAAGCCAGTTACCCTCAGGCGCGCAGCCTACGCTATGGCGAAAACCCTCACCAACGTGGGGTGTTTTATGGTGCGCTGGAAGAGATTTTTGAGCAGCTCAACGGTAAAGAACTATCTTACAACAACTTGGTAGATGTGGACGCAGCCGTGGCCTTGGTCGAAGAGTTTGACACGACAGCCTATGCCATCATCAAACACACCAACGCCTGTGGGATGTCCTTGGGCAACACTCCCAAAGAAGCCTATTTACGCGCTCTTGCCGCAGACCCTGTATCGGCTTTTGGTGGCGTAATCGCTACCAACCGCCCTGTAGATATGGAGGTGGCACAAGAATTGAACAGCTTGTTTTTTGAAGTGTTGATAGCACCGGATTTTGCCCCCGAAGCCCTAGCGCTACTCAGTGGGAAGAAAAACCGGATATTGCTTCGCCAAAAACAAGCCTTACCCCAAGGCACACAGGTAAAAACCTTGCTCAATGGCTTACTATGGCAAGACAAAGACCAACGCAGCGAACTGGCTCAGGACTTACAGGTAGTTACGACCACAGCTCCTACTGCCGACCAAACCGAAGACCTGCTCTTTGCCGCCAAAATAGCCAAACACACCAAGTCAAACACCATCGTATTGGCCAAAGACCAGCAGATGCTGGCCAGCGGTGTAGGGCAAACCTCACGCGTAGATGCGCTCAAGCAAGCGCTAGCCAAGGCCGAAAGCTTCGGCTTCAATACCCAAGGCGCGGCGATGGCTTCGGATGCCTTTTTCCCTTTCCCCGACTGTGTCGAGATTGCCGCCGCCGCCGGCATCAAGGCAATTGTTCAGCCTGGAGGCTCTGTCAAAGATCAGGCCTCGATAGATGCCTGTAACGAACGCGGAGTAGCGATGGTATTTACCGGTATACGGCATTTTAAGCACTAAAAAGCACTTACACATTAAACAAAATACTCAGCATTTGAAAACCTTGATGAAATGGGACTAAGAGATTTATTTTTGGGGGAAATAGCCATTGACCTCGGCACCGCCAACACCCTCATTATCCACAAGGATAAAATTGTCGTGGATGAGCCTTCTATCATCGCTATCGACCGTGTAACCAACAAGGTATTGGCCATCGGCAAAAAGGCGATGATGATGCACGAAAAAACACACGAAAATATCAAGACTATCCGCCCACTGAAAGACGGGGTTATTGCCGACTTTACAGCCGCCGAGCAGATGATTCGTGGGATGATCAAGATGCTCCAACAAGGCAGCAATCGATTATTTACCCCCTCATACCGTATGATTGTCTGTATTCCTTCGGGCATTACAGAGGTAGAAAAACGCGCCGTAAAAGACTCTTGTGAGCACACAGGCGCTCGTGAGGTATATATGATTCACGAACCTATCGCTGCGGCCATCGGTATCGGCATCAATATCGAAGAGCCTATCGGGTCGATGATTGTAGATATCGGTGGGGGTACTACCGAGATTGCCGTGATTGCCCTATCGGGGATTGTCTGTGAGCAGTCTATCAAGATTGCCGGCGATGTGTTTACGCGCGATATTGTAGATTATATGCGCCGCCAACACAATATCTTGATTGGGGAGCGTACCGCAGAGCAAATCAAGATAGAGGTAGGCTCGGCCTTGTCAGAATTGGATAATCCGCCGGCAGATTTTGATGCCAAAGGGCGTGACTTGATGACGGGTATCCCGAAGACAATCAAGGTCAGCTATCCTGAAATTGCCTTCTCGCTAGATAAGTCTATTTCTAAGATTGAAGACGCTATTTTGAAGACGCTCGAAATGTCTCCACCGGAGCTTTCTGCTGATATCTACAGCAAAGGGATTTACCTCACCGGCGGTGGGGCGCTCTTGCGTGGGCTACAACAGCGCTTGGCCCTCAAAACCAAGTTACCAATCCATATTGCCGATGACCCCCTCCGCGCCGTAGTACGTGGAACAGGGATTGCCCTCAAAAATCTGGAGATGTTTAAGTCTGTGTTGATTACCTAGTCATTTGACACACAGCTCATAGAAGACAAACCATTAGGTGTAGGCCTAGCAGGTCTACACCGGTTTGGTGCTATGGTTGTGGGTAGCAAACTCGTTTTGAACAAGCACTTATTTCATTTGACACCGTTTTTAGAGGCTCTGTTGTTGCTGATTAGCTGATATGCGCGCATTACTTGATTTTTTGCAATATTACCGAAGCTTGCTGGTGTTTATCAGCTTGCAGTTATTGTGTTTTGTGTTGCTGTCGAGCAACCACAGTTCGTACCGTAGTTGGCTAGGGCGCGTATTGGACGAAAGCTCGGCGCGCACGCTGTATGTAAGCAATAACCTTCGGGAGTTTTTTAGACTCAAACATATCAGTGGCCAACTAGCCGAAGAAAACGCCCGTTTGAGCTATCAGCTCTACAAACAAAGACAGCTCCTAGACGAGTTTAAGTTGCGCGAATATGCCTCTTATGATACTACGCTTCAGAGCGAGTATGAGTTTATTCCAGCCAAGGTCGTGCGTAATTCGACACACCGCAGTAATAACTATCTGACCATCAACAAGGGCAGCGCCGACGGCATCCGCCCGGGGATGGGGGTGATTTCGCCCAAGGGCATTGTAGGCAAGGTCGAAATGTGTTCGGAGCATTTTGCCACAATTTCCTCCTTACTCCATTCGCGTACTTGGGTATCGGCAGCTATCAAAAATACCAATAACATCGGCTCGGTGAAATGGGAGGGCAACAGTCCGCTCTATGCCAAACTGATGCATATGCCAAGCCATTACAAAATACAGGTCGGTGATACAGTATTGACCTCTGGGCACAATGCGGTATTCCCCCCTGATTTGCCCATTGGCGTAATTCACAAACTGGAAGTAAAGCCCAACGAAACCTTCCACGATGTAGACCTTCGGCTCAGCACCGACTTCAATACGCTGACCTATGTTTATGTTATCAAATACCTGCGCAAAAGTGAGCAAGACTCACTAGAGCAGGCCACAGTCGAATATTTAGACAATGTACGCTAACCCATTATGAGCAGTACCGTATTTACCTACCTTATCTCGTTTGTGGTGTATGCCGCTTTGCAGGTGTTTTTTGTGAGCAACTTGGTACTTTTCGAGTTGGCTTTTTGTTATTTATATGTGGCCTTCTTGTTGACTTTACCCAAAGAAACTGACCACAGCCTTGCGCAGGCTGTTGGCTTTTTGATAGGCTTGGTGGTGGATATTTTCCAAAATACTTGGGGCACACACGCCAGTGCCTGTGTATTGGTGATGTTCCTGCGGCCCTATATTGCCAACTTGGTGGCGCAGCGTGAACGTAGCCAAGAGTTTTCGCGAGAGGTAATGGGCAATGGCGCTTTTGGCCTCTATTCCCTGAGCCTGATATTTATCCATAGCCTGCTGGTAGTCTTGATAGAGACCGCCGATATGAGCCGCTTCTTTGCCTCGTTGCTGCGGGTTGTGGCAAGCACTTTGTTTACCTTTACGGTAGTGATGATAGTACAATTCTTGTATGTGCCTAAAAAAGCTAAACTATGAATAATGAGTCAAGACGTTGGGTGATTGTTGGTTTGTTTTTCTTGGTAGGTGCTATATTCTTAATGCGTCTTTTCAGCCTACAAGTGCTGGATGAGCGCTACCGACTCAAAGCAGACCAAAACGCCATTCAGAAGATGGTGATTTATCCACATCGCGGGCTGGTATATGACCGCTATGGCAAGCTCTTGGTGGCCAATGAGCCCAACTTCGATATTATGGTCTTGCCCAAGGAGGTGCGCTACCTCGATACGGCGGCCTTGTGTGACTTATTTCAGATTTCGAAGAAAGAATTTTTGGAAAAAATGAAGCGGGCAAGTCTTTCTCCCCGCCGCCCTACTACCTTTATCAGCCAACTTTCGCAGACAGAGTTTGCCGAAATTCAGGACAAACTCATCAATTTTCCAGGTTTTTTTGTTGATTTCAAGACCATCCGCTCTTATCCTCACAGTAGTTTGGCGCACGTATTGGGCTACACCGGCGAAATCAGCAAGAGCAAACTACAACAAGACTCAGGGCGCTACTACAAGCCCGGCGACATTATCGGCATCAGCGGCTTGGAGGCATCCTATGAGGAGGAGCTACGCGGGCGTGTGGGCGTGAAATACCTCTTTGTAGATGTCAATGGGGCTACCAAAGGGGCTTATCAAGGAGGGCGCTATGACACCTTGGCTCAAGCCGGCAAAGACCTTGTAACGACCATAGACCTAGAGCTACAACAGTATGCAGAGGCGCTGATGGCCAACAAACGTGGCAGTATTGTGGCCATAGAACCGTCTACGGGTGAGGTACTGGCGATGGTCTCGGCTCCAAGTTATGACCCTAACTTGCTGGTGGGCAACAAATACTCAAAAAACTATACCAAGTTGGTCAATGCAGAAGACCAACCGCTCTTCAACCGCCCTGTGATGGCCGTATACCCGCCGGGGTCTACATTCAAAGTAGTACAGGCCTTGGTAGGCCTGCAAGAGGGAGTATTACAGCCCGAAACACGCCTGAGCTGCGACCAAGGCTTGGTAAAATGCCACGGACACCCCTCACCGGCCAACGTACACCAGTCGATTCAATACTCGTGTAACCCTTATTATTTCAAGGTATTGCGCCGTATTATCTATCAGAACAAGATTGTCCGAACTACTGACAGTACTTGGCGCGAACTTCCCGACGGTGACGGTAAGATAGGCTTTGAGCGTTGGACAGAATATATGCAGCGCTTTGGGTTGGGTACACAGATAGGCTTGGATTTGGCCAACACCAAAACCGGGTTTATCCCTGACTTCAACTTCTATAACCGCAAACACGGCGAAGGGAAGTGGCAGTTTAGCAATATATACTCGCTGGGGATAGGGCAAGGCGAGATGTCAATCTTGCCTGTACAGATGGCCAATGTGGCTGCCATTATTGCCAACAAAGGGCATTATTACCCCCCACACTTGGTCAAATCTATCGGGCGCGACAGTACCAAACGCCCCGAATATCTCCAAAAACGCGAAACGGGCATCGATATAGCCCACTACGAATTGGTCATTGGCGGTATGCGCGATGCCGTCAGGGCGGGTACTGTAGCGTTCACGGGCAGTATTCCTGATATCGAAATTTGTGGTAAAACAGGGACTGCCCAAAACCCTCACGGCGAAGACCACTCGATTTATATTGCCTTCGCCCCGCGTGACAATCCCAAGATTGCCATTTCGGTGTATGTAGAAAATGCCGGCTTTGGGGGGGTAGTGGCTGCACCTATCGCCAGCTTGGTCATCGAAAAATACCTCAAACGCAAAGTAGAGCGCAAACACGTAGAAGAACAAATGATGGCGGCAAGCTTTACCCAAAACATCATCACACGCTATACCAAGCCCAAGCCGGAGCAGCTCCTAGGGCCTGCACCCCGACGTTCTTTCAGAAGCGAAGACAGCGACCCCGAGCAACAAAGTGCCCCCACAGAGCAGCCCGACAATACCACTACCCGCAGGCTTGACCTCCGCAAACCCGAACATCAACACGAAGGGCATCACCACCCCGCCCTCTACCATACGACAGGCCAATAGCTTATGACTCCTAAAAGCCCATACCTACGCGGTAGCTTCGACACCCTCACCGCCCTGATATATGTACTCTGTGTTTGTTGGGGCGTACTCAATATCTTTGCCGCCATCCATCAGCCTGACAGTGTTACGCCGTTTTTTGACCTCTCGCTCAACGCGACCAAACAGGTGCTGTGGATAGGGGTCTCGTTGATTATTATTACAGTGATTATGGTCATCGATTACCGCACCTTTGAGGTAGCGGCCTATTTTGTCTATTTAGGAGCCGTGGTATTGTTATTTGGCGTATTGGTTTTTGGGTCGGTTACCAACAACTCGAAGTCGTGGTTTCAGATAGGCTTTGTCAAAATTCAGCCTGCCGAATTTGCCAAACTGGCGGTAGCGCTAGCCTTAGCCAAGTACCTCAGCGGGATCAACATCAAGATGACCAACCGCCTGCAGCTCGTCATAGCAGAAGCCATTATCTGGTTTCCGGCGGGACTGATTTTGCTACAAGGCGATCTTGGTTCGGCAATGGTATTTGCGTCTTTTGCCTTGGTGTTGTATCGAGAAGGGATGCCACATTGGCTCTTCTTTGGCCGGTTGATTCTTGTGTTGCTCTTTGTCTTGGCACTTATTTTTGAGCCCATTTATATCACCATCGGCATCTTGATCTTGTTATTGGCAGCAATCCTGCTCATTACCTATTATTTTGAAGACAAAATCGCCCCCTTTACCATTGCGGCCTTGGTGGCCTTGTCTTCTATTTTCTTTGTTTTTAGTGTAGAGTATGTGGTGCAGAATGTGCTCAAAGGCTATCACCGCGACCGTATTATGGTATTGCTGGATCCCGAAAATGATGCAGCCAGACTGAGTGCGGCTTGGAATGTCAACCAATCCAAGATAGCCATCGGCTCCGGTGGTATCTGGGGCAAGGGGTTCCTAAAAGGCACACAGACTAAGTTTAACTTTGTGCCGGAGCAAAGTACCGACTTTATCTTCTGTACTGTGGGCGAAGAATATGGCTGGCTAGGCAGCCTGATGACTGTGGGGTTGTTTATGACCCTTCTCTACCGGGTAGTGATGATCGCTGAGCGCCAACGCGATACCTTTGGGCGGGTATATGGCTACGGTGTAGCCTCCATTCTGTTTTTTCACTTTACCATCAATATTTCGATGACCATCGGGCTGTTTCCTGTAGTAGGGATTCCGCTGCCGTTCTTCAGCTATGGCGGGTCCTCCCTGATTGCGTTTTCGATACTTTTGTTTATTTTGCTCAAGCTCGATGCTCATCGGGTACAGATGTTTAAGCGAACCTAAAACCCACAACAGATGACCTCAACACAACTCAATGCCCTGCGCCATGTTGCTCTTTTGGGGCTTATCGAAGGGATTTCTTTTGTCGTACTTTTGGGCATAGCGATGCCTCTCAAGTATGTATGGCAAATACCCGAGGCCGTAAAACTAGTAGGTTGGGCACACGGCCTGCTTTTTGTATGGTATCTGGGAGCAATTGCTTGGGCGGCTTGGCAGTGTCGATGGCCTTTGGAACGGCTATCGCTTTATGCGCTCAGCGCTGTAGTGCCTATAGCTCCCTTTTTCGTAGAGCGTGCCCTCAGGCGAGAAATAAAAGCGGCACAACAAGCCCAAACACATACCAATACTATATCTCGTTGAGTTATGGATTAGGTAGGCGCTTGTTTGTAAAACACGCCCACTTCTTCACACATCGCCAGACATTGATCACCAACATTTCATCTCATGCGGATCCTATTTTTGCTTTTCGGTTTATGCTTGGCCTGCCTCACCACCCTGCCGCTGCAAGCCCAAAAACGTGGGGGTTATGCCAATACCCGTAACCCATATTATGTGGAGGGGTATGTAACCGGAGGTGTTTCGATAGGGGCAATGAATTATTTTGGAGATGTATACAGCACTGTAGCCCATACGCGCCCCGGCTTGAGCGCCTTTGTAAGCCGTAAACTCAGCGCCCATTGGCACACCAGGCTCGAACTACTCTGGGGAAGACTCCTAGCAGATGATGCGGCAGCCGACCCCAATACTGCTTTTTATGCGCGCAACCTACACTTTCGCAACGATGTTAAGGAGCTTTCCTTGGTCGGTGTGTATGAGATTTTCCCTAGCTATGGGCGTTATGACCAGCGACGGGCGGTAAGGCCCTATGTTTTTGGGGGGATAGCCCTCATACATCATAACCCCAAAGCCCGCATCGAAGGGGAGTGGGTAGAGCTACAGCCCCTCCGTACCGAAGGCCAAGGCCAACCTGGCTATGCCCAGCCTTATTCCAAAGTATTGCTTGCCCTTCCGTTGGGCGGAGGGCTTACCTTTAGCTTAGGAGACCGCTTTGACCTCTCTATCGAAACGGGGCTGCGCTTTGTACAGTCTGACTATATCGATGATGTAGGAGGACGCTATGCGGATGCTTCAGAGCTGGCTAGCCCCTTGGCACAAAGGCTTCATAACCGAACCCTAGCGTCTAGCAATCGGCGTGGTGGGGAGCGAGATCTACAGGCCTTGGTAAACCAATATGGATTGCTTACTTATGATGGGCGGAATGGTGGTAGCTATGCTACACTCAACGGGTTTCAGCCCGGCACAGTACGTGGGAATTTCCAACGAGACCTGTATCTCTTTACCACTATAAGGCTGGCATTTTTCTTGGATACAGGGCTGAAATGCCCACAGTTTTACAAAAACCGACGTACGACCTATTAAATCCACCAAATTTGAGGAGTCATAGGGTTTGATTTTCTTGATTATCAAGCGCCCCTCCTGTATACACTCTCCAAGCTAATTTTGATTGAGTAGGGTTTGATAAGAACGTGATGGTTATTTGTTGCTTAGATTTTAAGATAGTACCTACAAACTTGTCGGGAGTATTAGGCTACTTTCAGTCCTATCACTAAAATATCGTCTACTTGGTTTTCCGATGAGGCATTCGTCCATTGGGTGAGGTGTGTCTGTAATTTTTCTGCTTGTGTTCTAGCTTGGAACTGATGAATTTGTAAAAACAATTGGCGGAGTTGGGCGCTGCCTAACTTTTTATTATTCTTACCACCAAATTGATCTTGATACCCATCGGAAAACAAGTAAATCCAAGTATCTGAGTTAACTGGAAGCGTATGTTGTTCAAAGGCAGTCCGGCCAAAATATTGTGCTCCTCCGATAGGGGTAGAAGAGCCCTTGAGTTGTTGTAGTTCGCCAGATTTACAGAACACCAAAGGTCTTTTTGCTCCAGCAAAATGGATATGCCTTTTGTCAGGAGGGATGACAACCAGTGCAATCTCCATACCTTCATAGTTATTGGTTTCCTTTTGTTGTAAAACTCGCTGTACTCCTTCGTGAAGTTGTTCAAGAATCTGGGCTGGCTGTAAAACCCCCCGATTCAGAATAATATCATTGAGTAGGTCATTACCAATAAGGCTCATAAATGCTCCCGGTACCCCGTGGCCTGTACAATCCACTGCTGCCAATACAATATGCTCGTCTTTGAGAACGCAATAGTAAAAATCTCCAGAGACAATATCTCTTGGTCTGAAAAATATAAAATAATGCGGGCCAAGTATCCGATGCAAAGTATTTTCACTGGGTAGTGTTGCTACTTGTATCCTGCTGGCATAGGTGATGCTTTCTGTCAGGGCGTTGTTTTTGAAATCTAACTCTTCTTTTTGTTTGTGTAGCATATCAAGCATGACAAGGAGTTCTTCATTGGTTTGCTGTAGTTCTTCTGACTGAGCCCCTATTTCATCATTTTTGTCACGCAAATGTTCTGCCTGCTCTTGTATGAGTATTGTTTGTTTGGCCAATTGTTGATGGGCTTCGCGAATTTTGGCACGGTTTCGCTTTACTTCAATCACCCCTTGATGGTTCATATACCCAAAAAAATAGCTATATAACAAGAGATACACACTACTACTCAACTGTAAAAGTCTATCAGCCTCTCCAACCCAAGCAAAACCTGTGGCTAGTCCTCCGATAAGCCCCCCTAACACTACCCAGACAAAACCCCACATAAGGAGGTTTACCCCTCCAATCATCAGTATAGTTGTACTGATTGTGATAAAGATAATGATACTAGGTAGATAGCTGTAATGTAGTATACTACAAGCAATACCAACCATAAAAATATCAATACTTAACGCACTGCGCTCTACCAAGCCTTTGTTTTGAGCTTGGGTATAAACTATCCAAAAAAGGTGTGGGTATATCAAGCACCATCCTACAAAAAACCACCACAAAGCATTAGGATACCCCATGCTGTGTTGAAAGATGCCTGTCAGCCCTAGGTTGGCTAAGTATGCTACCACTCTGGTTGGATAAGTAAAAGTACCCGAACCTTTGGTTTGGTGAGTCATAATTGATGATGGTAGTTCCAAAAGTAGATGAATTAACACAGATAATTTGTCAAAACGCAAATGTTTTGAAAGATACATAATATATCTTGTTTTGCCAAAGCAAATATACTTACTGGGCTTAGTATCTTATTTATCATATTAAGCCATTGATTATCAGTGTATTAATTCTGGTGCGGATGCATGATTTTGGGTATGTACTCAGAAGAGGATATTGAGTTGCCCGGTAGTACAAGACAGTAAATATTTGATAGCCATTCACTACTTGGTCAGCACATTTTTTTAAAACACCGATATTCCAAGTATAATATCCTTGATGAGATTCTACGAGCAATGGGAGGTGTTCAAAGGATGCGTGAGGTGTGGTCAAGCGTTTGGCTTATTTAGAAAGCAGGGCTTGATTACTTGCCTCTAGTACCCAAAACCAGGCAAACGCTAAAAGTATCCAAAAAAAATTCCGGATAATTCGTGTCTAAGGGGATTTATGATAACTTTAGTGTCTACATCACAGAAAAACTAAAAAGCCTGCATACCTGTGAGTACTACTTCAATACAAGAATTATGAAAAACTGGTCTACACATTTGCGCTGGAATCCTTCGGAGTTGGCCTATCCCGAAACAGAAGCGGCCTTGGTGGCCTTGGTTCAAAAAGCGTTAGCTACAAAGCACAACATTCGGCTCATTGGTTCGGCTCATTCGTTTACGCCGCTTTGCGTTACCGACAGTATCCAAATCTCTTTAGACAAATACCAAGGCCTAATCTCTATCGACCGAGAGCGGTTGCAGGCCACTGTCAAGGCTGGGACAAAGCTACACCTCCTCAACGAGCTGCTGGCCAAGGAAGGGCTGGCGTTGGAAAACCTAGGCGACATCAATGTTCAGAGCATTGCCGGAGCCATCAGTACGGGCACACACGGCACAGGGACAGCTTTTGGGAATCTGAGTACCCAAGTAGTGCGGCTCAAGCTCATCAATGGACAAGGGCAGTTGCTCAGTTGCTCACCCACCGAAAACCCCGAGTTGTTCAAAGCTGCCCAAGTGTCTTTGGGAGCCTTGGGTATCTTGACCGAAATCACTCTGCAATGTGTACCCAGCTATCGCTTGGCTCTCCACATCAAACAAGAAACCCTAGAGGAGGTGCTCAGCAGCTATCAGGAAATCAACCAAAGCTGTCGTAATTTTGAGTTTTATTGGTTTCCCAACACGCCCTATGTGCTCAGCAAACGCATAGAGCTGACCCAAGAGCCAGCCGACAAACGCTCGTTCAAAGATTATTTCCAAGAGGTATTGCTCGAAAACTATGCCTTCAAAATGATTTGCGATACTTCCTACTATTTTCCCTCTCTGACACATCGGCTGAGCCGATTTGCTGCCAGTACTGTCAGCCCATTCAAAAAGGTAAACGAGAGCGGATTAGTATTTTCTACTAGCCGTATCGTACGTTTCAATGAAATGGAGTACAACCTCCCTATAGAAGCCTATTTGGATGCCAAAAAAGAGTTGGTCAATTGGATTAACAAACATAATAAAACAATACTTTTTCCACTCGAAAACCGATTTGTCAAAGGAGATGACATCTACCTCAGCCCTGCTTATGGGCGCGACTCGGCCTACATTGCCGCACACGTATACCACAAAAAGGACTTCAAGCCTTATTTTACAGCCCTCGAAGAAATTATGAAGGCCTACCAAGGGAGGCCACACTGGGGCAAGATGCATACCCTTGGCCAAGAAGAACTACAAGCCCGCTATCCAGAGTTTGACCGCTTCCGACGCATCCGTCAGGAACAAGATCCTGAAGGCATTTTTCTTAGTCCTTATCTCCAAACCCTATTCGGCTAATGATGAAAACCTACCCTTATTACAAAGAAAAACTCCAAGGGCTGTCTTTTCCCTATGCTTGTGTAGATATGGAACTGCTGCGCCAAAATTGCCAACAAAATCTCGACAGAGCCAAAGACAAGAAAGTACGGATTGCTTCCAAGTCTATCCGTTGTACAGAAGTGATGCGGGAGCTATTGGCCTACGACCCGCAGTTTGAGGGAGTTATGACTTACCACGGCGAAGAAACCCTTTTCTTGCTACAAGCCGGCTTTGACAACCTGCTGTTGGGTTACCCTGTAGTAGACCCCGGGCTGCTCGAACGGATGGCCAAGGCCGTGGCCAACGGAGCTTATATCTGCTTTATGGCTGATTTGGAGGTACATCTGGACCTACTCAACGAAGCTGGTAAAAAACACCAAATACAGTTGCCTGTATGCCTAGATATCGATATGTCTTCCGATTATGGCCCGCTACACTTTGGCGTATGGCGCTCGCGCATTGGCAATATACAGTGTCTAGAGGCTGTACTCAAGCATTTGTCCGGCCTAGATTACCTGCGCCTAGATGGGATTATGGGCTATGAGGCCCAGGTAGCAGGATTGGGCGATAAGCTCAAAGGACAAGCGTTGAAAAACAGTGTTGTGCAGTGGCTCAAGCAAAAGTCTGTCAAAAAAGCCCGTCGTTTGCGACAAGAGGCGGTAGATTTGATTGCCTCCATGGGTTTTGACTTGCGCTTTGTCAACGGTGGGGGAACAGGCAGCGCCGAAACCACTACCCTAGAGTCCGCCGTTACCGAAATCACGATTGGCTCAGGGTTTTATACGCCACATTTGTTTGACTATTACCAAGCTTTTTCGCTCAGTCCGGCCTTGTTTTATGGCATCCAAGTAGTGCGTCAGCCCAAAGACGGGATGTATACCTGCCACGGAGGCGGCTTTACAGCCTCTGGCGGGGTAGCGCCTATCAAAGCCCCCGTTGTTTACCTACCTCAAGGGGGCAAGCTGCTCTCTACCGAAGGTGCAGGAGAGGTTCAAACTCCTATTGTGTTTGACAAAACTACCAACTTACAAATAGGCGACCCGGTGTTTTTGCGGCACGCCAAGGCTGGCGAGCTTTGCGAACATTTCAATCATTTGTACTTGCTCGACGGCGACCAACTCCGTACCGTACCTACCTATCGGGGCGAAGGGCAGGCTTTTGGGTGAGTGCTGCCTGCATTGTGGCCAATATTTATTAACTTGCTCCAAAACCTGCTTACTGTTTTTTGATATGACCATACGCAATTTATTTTTCATAGCTCTTTGTTGGTGTTGGTGCCAAGGGGTACTTGTGCACGCTCAGGAGTATAGTACCAACAACAAGGCCGCCATCAAAGCCTATGAATCGGGCAATGCCCTAGTCAAAGCTCGTCAATTTGACCAAGCCGAAGCCGCCTACCGCAAGGCCATCGAGAAAGATGCGCGCTTTGCCGAGGCATATTATAAGATTGGGGTCATTCATCAGTTGTTTGAGCGCCCTTCGATGTATCCGGCCTTTGCGGAGGCAATCCGCCTCCTGCCCAACGACAAACGCTTTGCGCCCGCTTATCCTTTGATGCTTCATAAAGAAATGAGTGAGGGCAAATATGCCGAAGCAGAGACCTTGGCGCAGCAATTTTTGCGCTTCGGCAGTAAAGACGAAGCCGCCAACCGCCTGATGCGTAAAACAATAGCCGATGTGGCCTATGCCCGCAAAGGGATGCTGCAGCCGCTCAACTATCAGAGCCGTCCGCTGCCTGCGCCAATCAATCAGTTTTTTGTGCAATACTTCCCCGTGCTGACTGCCGACGGCAAGCAACTCATCTTTACTGCTCGCGCCCAAGAGCGCAGCGACGAAAATATGTATCGCAGCTATTGGAACGGTAGCCAATGGTCTGCTCCCGAATCGCTTTCGGGCAATATCAACACCCCCAACAACGAAGGTTCTTGCTCTATTTCGGGCGATGGGAAGGTGTTGGTGTTTACGGCCTGCGAAGACCCCAACAAAGAAAATTATGGCAAATGCGACCTATATGTCAGTCTCAAAGAAGGCGACACTTGGTCGAAGCCCGTCAATATGGGGCCGGGGGTAAATACTGCGGCCTGGGAGTCGCATCCTACACTATCTGCCGATGGCAAGACCCTCTTCTTTGTCTCTAACAGAGGTGGGGGCAAAGGCGGCAATGATATATGGATGAGCCGTATGGACGAAAACGGCGACTGGGGCAAGGCCGTCAATGTGAGCGCCCTCAATACCCCCGAAGACGAGGTAGCCCCTTTCTTACACGCCAACGGGCGTGTGCTTTATTTTGCTTCCAAAGGCTATCCCGGTTATGGCGGCTTTGATCTCTATGCTGCCGATTGGGAAAACGAACAATGGGGAGAAGTACGTAACCTAGGCTACCCCATCAACACCCACGAAGACCAAATAGGCCTTTTCATCACTGCCGACGGGCAGAAGGGCTATTATTCTGTAGAGCGTTTTGAGGGGCGGCGTATTGTGAGCAGTGTGTTACACGAGTTGGACGTACCCGAAGAGGTTCGCCCCAGCATCAAGACCAACTATGTGCGCGGAATGGTATACAATGCCAAAACAAAGGAGAAACTTGCCGCCCGTATCGAGCTGATAGATATCAATAACAACCAACGGCAGGCCTTGGTAAGCTCAGATGCGCAAACAGGCGAATACCTCATAGTGCTCAATGCTGGCGCAGAGTATGCCCTACAAGTACGGAAAGAAGGCTTTACTTTCAAAAGTCTGCCCTTCAACTATGTACTCGAAGACAACCCACAGCCTTTGGAGATGGACATTCCCCTCGACCCTATCGAGGCCGGAACGGTATTCGTGTTAGAAAATATCTTTTTTGAAACCGGCAAGTATGCCCTACAGGATAAATCTAAGGCTGCGCTTGATGAGTTGGTCAAGTTTATGCAACAAAACCCGGCATTGCGTGGCGAAATCTCTGGCCATACCGACAATGTGGGGACTGCCGAAGCCAATCAGGCACTTTCTATCAACCGGGCGAAGGCTGTGTATGAATACCTCATCAATGCAGGCATTGCTGCCGAACGGCTGCGCTTTCAAGGGTATGGAGCTACCAAGCCCGCCGCCGACAACAGCACCGAGGCAGGGCGTGCCAAAAACCGCCGGATTGAGTTTACCATCCTCTGATACACTGGGTGAGCTTCGTGTATCTGCTGTCTGGAGGGGTATTGCCTACTGGCTTAACAACTTTTAACGCAATGACTTGGCTTACCTTCAGTAATATTTGCTATTTTCGCGGGTGTAAATACAAACATTGCCCCGTTTTAGCAATCATTCAAGTGGCAATAAGCTATTCTTATTGATTGAAAACCAAATCATTATGCAACAATTCACCCGTATCAATGACATCACCGGTTGGGTGATGTTTGGGTTGGCTACCTTAGTATACTTATTGACCTTAGAGCCGACAGCCAGCTTTTGGGACTGTGGCGAGTTTATCGCATCGGCCTACCGCCTACAAGTACCTCACCCTCCCGGAGCGCCGTTTTTCTTACTTACAGGCCGCTTGTTTTCGCTCTTGGCCTCCGACCCACTCACAGTGGCCTATTGGGTCAATGTCTCTTCGGCGTTGTATAGTGGTCTGACGATTTTGTTCCTCTTCTGGACCATCACCCTCATCGGCCTGAAGGTACTCAAGGTTACACACCCCCAACAAGATAGCCCAGACTTTGGGCAAATCATCGCCCTGATGGGGGCAGGGGTTGTAGGCTCATTGGCCTATACTTTTTCAGACTCCTTTTGGTTTTCGGCAGTAGAGGCCGAAGTATATGCAATGTCCTCATTCTTTACGGCCTTTGTTATTTGGGCTGTTTTGAAGTGGGACAGAATCGATGATGAGGCGCTAGCCAATCGTTGGCTCATCCTGACGGCCTATATGATGGGGCTTTCTATCGGGGTACACATCCTCAACTTGGTTACCCTGCCTGCCTTGGCCTTGGTGTATTATTATAAAAAATATCCCAAGCCCAACCTCGTGGGTGTGGGCATCGCCTTGTTTGTCGGGTTGGTGATTATCGGCATTGTACTCGAAGGCGTAATCGTAGGGCTGCCTACGATGGCCGGAAACTTTGAAATATTCTTTGTCAATACCCTAGGTACGGGCTTTGGAGTAGGTATCAGCTTGTTTATACTAATTGTGCTGGGAGCGCTAGTTTTTGGGCTTTGGCTAAGCCAACAGCGCCAACAACCTATTTTGAATACCAGCTTACTTTGCTTGGCCTTTATCCTGATTGGGTATTTATCTTATGGGGTCATTGCGGTACGTGCGTTACACAACCCGCCCATCAACGAAAATGACCCTAGCGATATTATGCGCTTGGTATATTACCTCAAGCGTGAGCAGTATGGCGATCGACCGCTGATGTACGGACCGGTATATACTTCCCGGCTTGTAGACCAAAAGCGCGGCGCAGCCAAATACCGTAAAAACAATGAGTCGGGCAAATACGAAATCTATGACTACCGCACAGTCAATGAATTTGACCACAAAATGCTCTTCCCTAGGGTATACAGCCGCTCCGAAAATCACAAGCAGCTCTATGCCAACTTTATCAATGTGCCGCAAGGCGAGCACCCAAGTATGGGGCAAAATCTGTATTTCTTCTTTACCCACCAGCTAGGGCATATGTATTGGCGCTACTTTGGGTGGAATTTTGTGGGGCGCGAAAGCGACTACGAAGGCGCAGGAGTCCTCTCGCCATTTGCCAGCAACAAGGATGTACCCGAGCTGATAGCCACCAACAAAGCCCGCAACCAGTTTTATGCCCTACCACTGATATTGGGCATCTTGGGCTTGGTATACCTCAGTATGCACAGCCCACGGCTGACTTTTATGACCGGAATGCTCTTTGTCTTGACTGGTGTGGCGCTTATCATCTACCTCAACTCCCCACCCGTAGAACCACGAGAACGGGACTATATCTATGTCGGCTCTTTTTATGCTTTTGCGATATGGATAGGCCTAGGGGTGATGTTTTTGTATGACCTCTTGCTAAAGGCCATCAAATTGCCGCTGCCGGCAGCGGCAATTGCCATAGTCCTGAGCCTTATCCCGCCAGTGCTCATGGGGCAACAGGGTTGGGATGACCACAACCGCCAAAACCGCTACTATTCTGTAGACTCTGCCCGTAACCTACTCGCCTCCTGCGCACCCAATGCCATCTTGTTTACTGGTGGAGACAATGATACCTTCCCGCTGTGGTATGTGCAGGATGTAGAAGGCTTCCGCACAGATGTGCGGGTCTGTAACCTCAGCCTCTTAGGTACTGATTGGTACATCAAGCAGATGAAGCGCCCTGTGTATGAGTCAGAAGCGCTACCGATTTCTTTGGAATACGAAAACTTTATCGAAGGCACCAACGACCAAGTTCCTTATCTCGAAGAACACCCCAATATCGACCCGGCGAGGCTTCAGGCGCTGCGCCAAAACGGGATGAACCTAGAGACCTATATCCAGCTCATTCGCGAAAATAATAACCTCGTCCGTGTGAATTTCCGCACCGTAACCCTCAATACCCTCCCTACCAAGCGGATGGTATTGGAGCTAGACAGCGCGGCAATCGTAGCACAAGGCTTTGTGCCTGAGAACCTCAAGCCCGGCTTGCAACGCTATATGGTATGGGACTTGGAAGCCAATGACCTTTTCAAGAGCGACTTGATGGTGCTTGACCTTATCGCGACCAACAACCGCGAGGGCTGGAAACGGCCTATTTACTTCTCTACAACGCTGGGGCGTTCTAGCTATCTCAACTTGCACGAGTACCTACAACAAGAGGGATTGGCCTACCGCTTGATGCCTGTCAGAATACAAGGTGCACGCAATGGTTATGTGAATAGCGAACTGATGTATGAGAATATGATGAAAAACTTCCACTATCGGGAGCTAAACAACCCTAATGTGTATTATAGCGATACTTATCGTTCTTTCCCGTTGGGCTTGCGCAATGCGTTTTATCAGCTCTCTAGCCAATTGATTCGCGAAGGCAAACCAGATAAGGCCAAAGAAGTCATCAACAAAGCTTTTGAAGTATTGCCCGACGAGGCGCACCCCTACGACTTCTACACCCCGCCGTTGGTGAGTATATTGCTCAAGGTAGGGGAAACCGAAAAAGCAATCAAGGTAGCAGATACGATGGTGCGCCGTGCCAATGAGATGATTACGTATCTTGCCAGCCGCAACCGCTTCGACGAGTATGAAGTCCGCATTAATTTCTCTATCATTGGGCAGTTGGCTGATATTATGCGCCGCGAAGGACAAGAAGAAGTAGCCAAACGCTACGAATCCATTCTCAATACCCAAAGCACGCGCTTGAGCAACTAGAAAGCACGGTTGGACAATCAATAAATAACCCCCTCAAGCTATATAAGCACTGAGGGGGTTGTTGGTTTTAGGAGTTTTTCGCAGGCCACACTGCTATATTTTTCAAACTCCATAGTTAAAAATGTGGGCTAAGTTTCGTTTTATCCCCAAATGAGGCCTCCGCTTGTCTCGGAGTTCCAAGCTACTTTCCCAAAAATGTTCAGTGGCGTGAACTGTTCAATAAATAATCTCCCCTATTTCCATAGAGGTACCCTGGACTAATTTGGCTGGCCTATTCTTCAACCAAAAAAGAGCGCTGCACCCTGAAGATATAGTAATGTCGATAGCCTTTTGAAAACTCTATGGCACTGACCCTAAGGATGGTATATACCGGTATGGCGGCAATCATCCCGACAGCCCCGGCGATAGACGCACCGGCAAAGATGACAATAAATATCTCCAGTGGATGGGCTTTGACACTCTTGGAGAAAATCAGCGGTTGTAAGAACACATTGTCTGTAAACTGAGCAATGCCAAATACCACGGCGTTTTTGAGTGTCAGAAAGAGATACTCCTGTGGGGAAAGTTCAAATCCGACAATGGTATAAGAAACCAACAACGAAAACAAAAAGCCAAGCGCAGGCCCTAAATAGGGGATGAGATTGATGACTGCGCCAAACAAGGCAATGGTCAACGCGTATTTGGCTCCTACAATATACAGACCGACAGAAATGATGCTGAACATCGCCAAAATCTGTAATAACAAGCCCGCTAGGTAATTGGAAAGCAGGTGCTCGATTTTGTAGACCGTCGTAATGACTACTTCAAAGTAGGCGTTGGGTACTAGTGCCAACATATTGCGACGGAGAATACCCTTTTCATACAGTAGAAAAAAGGTGATAAAGCTGATGGCCAGCAAATAAATAAACACCGTTCCGGTGATGTTGAGCAAGTTATTGAGCAGCCCTCCGATATTGTGATAATCAAAAATACCAGTAAAAAAGCTCCGAATGCTTTCCAGCAAGAAACCATCCGGCTCTGTGACACCGACATTGTCGCGAAGCCATTTTTCACTATTCTTGAGCACACGATCGAGCGAGGCAGGGTTTTCTTGTATTTTGGCTTGGGCAGCATAGAGCGCCTCCACCTGCTCCGTAACCAAGGGGATAAACAACAGGGAGACAAGCGCCAAGAAGCCAATCAGCACACTGAAAGACAAAAAAACGGCCATAAAACGCGGTAACTTAAGCCTGAAAAACTCAAAGTCGTCAATCCGGTCAGTCAGTGGACGCAAGATAAAGGCTAAGATAAGCGAAATCAACAGGTAGACGACAATGTCCCGAAATAGCCAAAATGCAATCCAAGCAGCTAGGCTTAGCAGCAGTATCCCCCAAAAAAATTTGGTTTTGAAGATTTGCATAACAAGAGGGTCTTAGTATGAAGACAAGATACGAAATTTCGGCAATCTATTATACGCCGCCGCTGGCAGCCTGCATCATCACAGCACAGAGCCAAGCACCATAAGTCCCCACGGCATACCCCAATACCGCCAGCAAAACCCCCACCGGAGCCAAGGAGGGGTGAAAAGCCGTCGCGATGATAGGAGCAGAGGCTGCCCCACCGACATTGGCCTGACTGCCGACGGCCACGAAGAAAAAAGGCGCTCGAATCAGCCAAGCTACCAAGAGCAAGACGCTGATGTGGGTCAGCATCCATACCGCACCAATCAAAAACAAGACGGGTGCTTTGAAGATAGCCGTCAAGTCCATCTGCAAGCCAATCGTAGCTACCAAAATATAGAGCAATAAACTGCCCAACTTGGAGGCACCTGCGCCTTCGAGCCTACGCAAGGAGCTGATAGAAGCCAAGAGACCAAAGGTGGTAGCCAATACCACGACCCAGAAAAAGCCCGAAGTGAGGCTGAAGCGTTCCAGCGACGGGTAGTGTGCTTTGATGTAGGGTGTAATCCTATCGGCCATCCAATAGGCCAAACCTACCAAGCCAAAGCCTGTGGCGCTGAGCTTGACCCAATCGGTGAGGGTTGGGAGGCGGGCGACAGTGGCTTGGTAGGCTTCTACCTGGCGCTGTACGGCTTCTATGCTGCTGCTATCAGCCTTGAGCTTCCGATCGATATAACGATGGATGCCCGCCCCATAGAGCAAGACTGCCAGCCAGAGGTTGCCCGTCAGGATGTCGACGGCTATCATCTGCGAGAAAAGCTGGTCGCTGGCACCAAAGACTTCCTTCATCGCCACTTGGTTGGCACTGCCCCCTATCCAACTGCCGGCAATGGTGGCTAGGCCGCGCCAAAGGGCATCGCTGCCCACTCCCAAGGTTTCGGGGAACAGGCTGCCCACGACCAACAGCGCCACCGGACCGCCCAAAATCACACCCAAGGTGCCGGCCAAGAACATCGCAACGGCCTTGAAACCCAGCTTGGCGATAGCGGCCAAATCGATACCCAAGGTGAAAAACACCAAACTGGCCGGCAACAGATAACGAGAAGCTACCATATACAGCTGGCTTTGCCCTGGATCTACTGCCCGAAAAGCCCAATCCTGTCCTTCGCCCCAAGTGATGCTCAACAGGGAGGGCAGAAAATAACATAACAATACGGTAGGTACATAGCGGTAAAAACCGGCAAACCGTGGCAAACTCGCCGTGTGAAAAATCAAGGCCAGCAGCCCTAGTAAGATGCCCAACAAAACAGCATCGTTTTGGATAAGCACGGTAACCGTAGTAGATAGGAGTGTCATCAAATCAGTATTTTTTGTTGTTTGAAGTCTTTCAATACGATCGCCAATACCATAGCTATTCGATACTGACAGCGTATAATTTAACGAAATTTAGAAATATTTCGTCATTAAAAAAATTGTAGGTACTATCTGGGGAGGTATTTAAAAAATATTCATAGCACATTTGAGCCTTTTGAATTGCTTTTAGAGCTGTAGTAGAAAGGTTTGGGTTGTTGAGCTGTTTTTTGCATTTTTCTAATAATATTTGACTCGCCAACTTGCAGGTAAAGGCGATGTTGACAGCGTTGGTGAGCTGATTTGGCTTATAGTTTTTGAAATCTGAGAGTCCGAAAAACTGTTTGGCATCCCGAAAATCAAACTCAATCTGAAACTTGAGGACATAATACTTGATGAGCAACAACGGACTGAGCGTAAGATCATCTGTAAAGAGAATGGTCTGACCTACTTTTTGGGATTGCTTCGTTGAATGATGACTACTTGAATGAGTTGTTCTTTGATGGTATCGGCATAGACTTGCAAGGCCCATACTTTTGTATTTGGTTCTTGGAGATTGTGGTCTTCAGGCAGGCTCAATAGATATTTTTGGGGGATTTGGGCGTATTCTAGCTTTTTATCATATTTTTTGGGTCTGCCTCTGCCTTGGTTTTTTCGCTCAGGTAGGGTAAAATCAGGTGTGCGTTGCACTTGAGTTTGGAAATCATCTTCAGCCCCTTACTTTGTGCATACTTGAGATAGTGCTGATTGTCATAAAAGCCTTCTAAAACAATATAGGGTAAGATTATACTGGCGCAATGCCTTGCTAATTGAAGCAGCAAATCATCAACAGGGCTTTTAAAAGTTACGAACGACAGACTCTCGGGCTCGGTATAGGGCTTATTTTTGCTGCCCTTAGGTCTGCCCCTTTTCTGCTTGAAGCCTGTATTTGAGGGTTCACTGAGAGCTGATGACACGACAGCAGCCTCTGTTTTGGTAGTTTTGATGAGTTGGAGACAAGACAAGAAATGTGACTTCTGTGCTTGCACATTCACCAAACTGACGCCTAAAAAACTAACCGAAGGAATCATTTTGCCGGCTAGAGAAGAATAAAAAGAAGCGAGTCCATACGAAGACTTACCTGATTTTTTTCCGTAGTTTCATCCAAAACTAACAAATAAATCGTCTCTAAATCAAGTAGATATGCCTTAAAAAGAAGAAGTCGAATACTGTTCCACGCAAGTGGGGCTTGGGCATAAAATCGCTCTAGTGTCCGAAATCCCAAGACCCCAAAGCGCCCTATGGCACGGGTAGTAACGGGAACAGATAATCGAAGAATAGTATAGTGAGGATGATTTGACTATGTTTGTAAAGGATACTTCTGGTTGCAAGACTAAGAGTGCTCCTAATAAATTTGGCATTTTGTTTAGGTTAGTCGTCAGAAAATTACCCTAAATAAGTGCCATTTTTTGATTTACCAAATTTGACTGATGGCGGTCATATTGGCTAAAGTCGTACTTTTATTAGTGGTTCAGCGCGGTTACATGAGCTTAGGCCAACGCCACCAAACCCCCACAGGAGGGGGCAAATGGTGGCGCGACTTGTGTGAAGGGCTAGAGGGGGATGTTGCCGTGTTTTTTCTTGGGCAGGGCAGCCACCTTGTTTTCGAGCATTTTGAAGGCACGGATGAGTTTTTGGCGGGTTTGCTCGGGCTTTATTACCTCATCTATATAGCCTCGGTGGGCGGCACGATAAGGCGTGGCAAACTTCTCCGTATATTCATCGACCTTCTCTTGGAGCTTGGCTTCGGGGTCGGCGGCTTCCATAATTTCTTTGCGGAAAATGATTTCGGCAGCGCCTTTGGCTCCCATGACGGCAATCTCTGCCGAAGGCCAAGCATAGTTCATATCTGCTCCAATGTGTTTGGAGTTCATCACATCATAGGCACCGCCATAGGCTTTGCGCGTAATGACAGTGATGCGAGGCACGGTAGCTTCGCAGAAGGCATAGAGCAGCTTGGCTCCGTTGGTGATGATGCCGTTCCACTCTTGGTCAGTGCCGGGCAAGAACCCCGGTACGTCTTCAAATACCAGCAACGGGATGTTGAAAGAGTCGCAGAATCGCACAAAACGGGCGGCCTTGGTGCTGGCGTTGATGTCAAGCACACCGGCCAATACCGCAGGCTGATTGGCTACGATGCCGATGCTGCGGCCTCCGAGGCGGGCAAAGCCTACGATGATATTTTCGGCAAAATTTTGGTGCGCTTCCAAAAACGAGCCTTCGTCAATCACGCCTTCGATTACCTCGCGAATATCGTAAGGTTGATTGGGATTTTCGGGGATGAGCTTGTTGAGCGCAGGGCGCAGCTCATCGGCTGGCTCATAGGGCAGGCTGGCCGGAATTTCTTCGCAGTTTTGAGGCATGTAGCTCAAGAGGCGCTTGATATGCTCGATGGTTTGTACCTCATTGGCACAGGCAAAATGCGCCACGCCGCTCTTGCTGCTATGGGTGATAGCACCCCCCAGCTCTTCAGACGATACCTCCTCGTTGGTAACCGTTTTGACCACTTTGGGGCCTGTTACGAACATATAGGAGGTGTTTTCGGTCATCAGGATAAAGTCTGTAATGGCAGGGGAATAGACCGCCCCGCCGGCGCAAGGCCCCATAATGGCCGAAATCTGTGGCACTACGCCAGAGGCCAAGGTATTGCGGTAAAAAATATCGGCATAGCCGGCCAGCGAGAGTACACCCTCTTGGATACGCGCTCCGCCGGAGTCGTTCAGTCCGATGACGGGCGCTCCGTTTTGGAGGGCAAGATCCATAATCTTACAAATTTTCTCGGCATAGGTCTCGGATAGTGAGCCGCCAAATACGGTAAAATCTTGCGAAAAGACATAGACCAAGCGCCCACTTACAGTACCGTATCCAGTAACCACGCCATCCCCAAGGTAGTACTCTTTGTCAAGACCAAAGTCCTTGCATCGGTGCATCACGAAGCGGCCTATCTCTTCAAAAGAGCCTTCGTCGAGCAGGAGGTCAATACGCTCACGGGCGGTGAGCTTGCCTTTGGCGTGTTGGGCATCGATACGGTCTTGGCCTCCTCCGAGGAGGGCTTCGGCGTTTTTCTTGTCTAATATCTCGAATTTTTGTTCTGTACTTTTTGTCATCTGGGATTGAGCTGTGGTAAAACCATCGTTACAACCCGTAATAATAGCCAAAAAAACGGCATCGACAAAATAGGGCTTTCGCATCTAGACAAAGACAGTTGTGTAGCCAAAATCATTGTTTTGCTCCTTTGCGGCGCGGCCTGGTTTGGGTATAGGAGTTTTAGGCAAAAAAAACGCCTCTTAGGGAGAGGCGCTTGAGGAGGGGGCATTTTTGTTCGGACGGCCTATTCGGCCAGGTGTCTATTTTGTTCGGGCGGGGCAAAGCTTAATTTTTCAAAAGAGGGTGTTTGTGGCCTATACGGTACAGGAAGACGCAACGAGGCATCAGAGGGGAGGGCAAAGCCCGTAACGAGGGTTGTGGGAGAGGGTTTGAGGCTGTTGGTAGCCAACAGGAGTTGGGCTATCTGCAAAAAAAGCCCCTCGCTCCATGCAGCATAACGTTCGTTGAGACGTTGGCGTAGCCGCTCATAGTTTTCCCAAGTATCGGCTGTGTGATACATACTAGGCAGCTCTTGGCAGAGTATATCAAGATAATCTTGATAATACAGCCCGTTTTGGTAATAATATGCCGCAAAGGCATTGGCTGTATCATTGAGCAAGCCCTCGTGGAGCGTGCCGTCCCAAAGCGCACTTAGGAGCGCACACGAAACCTCGCGGCGTTTGAAACGCGCCAGCCAGTGCAGCTCATCTTCCCAATCAACGCCGGTCAACTCTTGGTCTATCAGCCAGCCCATAAACAGACCGATATGCACGTGCGCCTGCTCTATGGGTAAGTCTGTAGGAAACTGCCCCAAAAAATGCCAGTCGGCACG
The DNA here is from genome assembly GCF_000430505.1 of Eisenibacter elegans DSM 3317. NCBI lineage: Bacteria > Pseudomonadati > Bacteroidota > Cytophagia > Cytophagales > Microscillaceae > Eisenibacter > Eisenibacter elegans. Next base: position 174,770 of record NZ_AUMD01000011.1, read on the forward strand.
GTCATAGACCAATGGCTCGGTAGAAATATTCTCGAACACAAGTGGTTTTTGCTGATAACTTGGTATGAATCTTGTACTCATAGAAAGTTTTGTCTTATTCAAAATTAGCCAAAAGAATCAGAAAACCAAGCCTTGCCGGGTATTTTTTTGGCAAGTTTGGCCGTGCTTTGCCTTTTGTGGGCAAAGGGTGTATCTTTGGCATATCAATTTTTGCTCAATACGCTTACCCTATGGCACAAAATCCCTCTCCTTCTGAAACTTATACCAATCCTTGGCAGACCGAATCGGTGCGGGAAGTATATCAAAACCCTTGGATACGCCTTACAGAGGCGCAGGTGCGCAACCCTGCCGGCAATCCGGGGATTTATGGGGTGGTACATTTTAAGAACAAAGCCATCGGCATCATTCCCATCGACGAAGAAGGCTACACCTACCTAGTGGGGCAATACCGTTATCCGTTAGAAGAATACTCTTGGGAAATACCTATGGGAGGAGGGCCTATAGCGCAGCCCATCTTGGAGTCGGCACAGCGCGAACTACAAGAGGAAACAGGCCTGACGGCGCAGCGTTGGGAGCTGATAATGCGCATACATACCTCCAACTCCGTAACGGATGAAGAAGGGTTTATTTTTTTGGCCGAAGGACTGACACAAGGGCAAACAGCTTTCGAAGAAACCGAAGACCTGCAAATCAAACGTTTGCCCTTGGCCGAAGCGGTAGCCATGGCTATGGATGGACGTATCACCGACTCACTCAGCCTAGCAGGACTGCTCAAAGTAGCGCGTTTGCGGGGAATCTAATCGACACGGCCTATGTCTTCATCTTGGCGCAACAAAATTCAACAACACCCGTGGTATCAACACTCCTTGCGGCGGATGCAGCGCGCTACTGTCAACAATGTGTCTCTTTACCGCTCTATGCGCGTGTTCTTGGCCAAGGTTACCCAAACCAACCTCCACCACCAAGCCAATGCCATTGCCTTTAGCTTTACGCTTTCTATCTTTCCGACCCTTATTTTCCTCTTTACCCTTATTCCCTACATTCCTATTCCTAACCTCACAGCCCAAGTGATGGAGTTGGTACACGATGTGTTGCCCGAGGCGCTCTATGTGCTCAGTGTAGAGACTATCTACGACATTGTAGACCGACCCCGAGGCGATTTACTCTCGTTTGGATTTGTGTTCGCTCTCTATGCCGCCACCAGCGGGGTAATCGAGCTGATAGACACCTTCAACAGCAACTACCGCTATGCCGAAAAGCGCAGCTTTTTCTACAAACGCCTGCTGGCTGTAGGCTTGGCATTTTTGTTTGCTTTTTTGCTCCTGATTATTGTTGCTGTACAAATTGTCGGACATTTTGTACTCGAAGCGTTGGTAGCCTGGCAACTCCTTACTGATACTTTCCTCTACTACCTCTTCTGGATACTGCGCTATGTGGTTGTGTTCTTGGTGTTTTTTGCCGGCATTAGTGTGATTTATTATGTAGCTCCTGCTACCGAAACCAGCTTCCGGTTTGTGTCAATGGGGGCTTCTATAGCCGCCATCTTGATAATTGTCAGCACCAACTTGTTCTCCTATTACTTGGCCAACTTTGCTACCTACAACCGCCTCTATGGCTCCATTGGCACCATGATAGCCTTTATGCTCTGGCTCTATATGTTGGCTTGGGTATTGCTCTTGGGCTTTGAAATCAATGTGGCCTTTGCTACTGTACAGGTCAAACAAAAAATGGAAGCACAACAACAAACCTCCAACACTGACAACCAAGACCCGCCAACCTCATAAGCCTACAATAGGCTCACAGGCATTTTGGAAAAGTGGTTGGCCTGTGAAACAATACCATCACCTCTAGCTGTCCGAAATGTCTAGCGACATACAATAATAGCCCTCTCAAAACCATAAAACCCCTAGAACTTTGTGTTTGTGAGGCTTTGACCATTGCTTTTTTCCAAAAAACATAGTGTAGATAGTGGTTTCCTTTGGGGTTTTTATATATTTGCCCTCGTTTTTGACACAAGTATTAACCAACCATAAACGCTTCATTATAACGTGAAAAATCTACCTCGTGCGCCAAAAGCCTTACTTATCGGTCTTTTCTCAGCAGTAGTGCTGTTTGCTTGCAACCAAAACAAATCCGCTGACAACAACCAACAGACTGCTAAAACAGAGGAGTCTAAGAAAGACGCTGTAGCAGAACTAAGCATTGCTTATGTCAACATTGATACGTTGCTGCGCAATTATGAATTCTTCAAAAAAGTAGAAAAGGAAATGAAGGGCAAGCAAAGCGTCATCGAAACAGACCTCAATGGGCGTGCATCACAGCTTGAGCGCGAAATCGCTACTTTCCAACAAAATGTCAACTCAGGAAGCATCACTATCCAAGCGGCCAAAGAACAAGAACAGCAACTGATGCAAAAGCAACAAGGTCTGATGCAATACCGCGAGAGCATTGGCCGCCAATACATGGAAGAAGAGCAGAAAAATACGGAGAAGGTTTTCAAAAATATCCGTGAGTATGTTCAGAAATACGCCCAAGACAAAGGCTATACCTTTATCTTAGAACGTGGAGGTGCTATTGTCGGCAGCGGAATATTGTTTGCTGATAGTACCCGCGACGTTACCCGCGAAATATTGAAAGGGCTGAACGACGAGTATAAAGAAAGCAGCACCAAATAAACATTACCCTCAGAACAACTGAAACCATCTCCAATTTGGGATGGTTTTTTTGTGCCCTCAGGGCAAAGCTATAGTATGCTAGAGCTTGTGTTGATAGGTATGTAAGCGCCTGATTATCAGATAAATAATACTCGAAATCTCTTGATAGCTTCTATTTAGCAGGTCTTATTGAATAGGACTGATAGATGAGCCTTGCGAATTTTTCAACACGCCTTGGTCTCCCATAGATAGAGGCAGGTGGGCCTGCGAACCCTGAATAGGACGGGCAGCATGGCTTGGAAAATCTAGCCCTGTAGAAATACGCAAGGTTTCGTGGGCGGCTTGATCAAAGGAAAAATTAAATAAGTAGGCAAAATCAATCGAAAAAACATCAAACTTTACCCCCACGCCCGTACTGAGGAAACGGCGGTTGCCCTTTTGTACGTGTTGGTGGTGGTAGCCTACCCTCACAAAAAGCAGCTCGTCGTAACTGTACTGTAGCCCTAGCGAAAAAGCCAGCTCTTGCAACTCTTCCCGCATCCCGTTGGGTGCATCTGCAAATGAGCTGAGCATTCCTTGTAGCACCCCCATCCGTGTGGGATCCATCCCGCGTAGCGGCAGTCCTTGAGCGTCGCGTTTGGGTGGGGTAGGTACTAGCAGCTTGCCCAACTCTACCGTACCCGTTAGTCGGTTGAAAAAATCCAAATTACAGCCCAAAGAAGTGCCCAAGCGCAAATTGGTTGGGAGAAATTGCGCATCTCCTAGTTGGCCATACGAAAACTTGGGGCCGATATTTTGGATAGCCAGCCCCCAACTCCATTGCCATTCGGCCAAGGTATTGTCAAAAACGCGCCGATAATACACGCCAAGATCAAAAGCAAAGCCTTGGCCTGCCTGCGCATCCAGTTGGTTGCTAAAGACAAAGTCGGGAGCAAGATTAGAATGGATAAACTTCCCGCTCAAAGACAGCCCAACATACGGGCTGAGGCGGCGGGCATAGGCCAAGCTCAGCGCCAGCTCCCGAGGGGAGAGGTGCTGGAAAACAGCGCCTTGTTGGTTGAGTAGGTCATAAGTACCAAGGTTGAAATACTGTAATGATAGCCCAAGTGTTTGTAGCCGCCCTAGCTTATAATAGCCGGCTATATTGGCCAAAAACATCTCGTTGCTCAGGTCTTGTGGCCAAGGCGTATATGAGAGATTGACACCCGCTTTTTTGTCGATAAGCGCCAGTTTGCCCCCATTCCAATAGACATCATTGGCAGATAACGTAAGTGTAGACACCCCGCTGCCTCCTAGGGCGGTGCTGGCCGCATCAGGAGAAATTAGCAAAAACGGCACTGCGGTACGGATAGCTCTTGAGGATGATTCTTGGGCGTTGGTGTAGCCCATCCCCGGAATATTAGGAGGGGGGTACAAGCGTTGTGCCCATAGTTTTTGTTCACATCCTACGCTGATAGCCCAACTGCAAAAAACAGCTACTAATCCAGAAGGCAAAAAGGTAGCTCTTCTCATAATCCACACTTGTGTAAACAATCGCTGCAATACGTCCCTATAACAATTGTTGGAAGGCAAACGTGCCATAGGAGTGTTGGACAGCTTCGACAAGTAACGAAATTTATCTGCCAAAACAAAGTTTTAGCTTCGTTTGATTTGGCAGTTTGTTTCTTCCAAGGAGCAGGGCTTATGTTTGGGTATCTTTGGGGAGGGTAAAATACCCTCTTTAGGATTATAAATCCGTATATTTGCGTATGGGCTACCAACGAAAAAAATTGGTAACAGAGGCTTTAACCAATCAGAATACCAGCGATACTTTCGTCGTCATCAGGCCCGAGTATATATACGTAAAAAATTACGTGTGTTGAAGCGCTATCAATTGGGGAAGGAGTTTTCAGAAATAGCTGTCTATTTTGGGATTCACGGGCAGAGTGTCCGTAAATACATCAATACCTATATATGAGGTGAGTTTGAGGCGCTCTGCAAAGCCGAGCAGAAGTCGCTAAACTTACAGAAGAACCTCCATTTCATAGCTGCTTATTCACCCAAGTTGAATCTGGTGGAATATGCCATTCACTGGATTAGGCAAAAAGTTTTGTATCACGCGGATTGTAAAACCGGATTAGCTGAGTTTGAAGAACGTATCAAAGTACTTTGCAAGCAAGCTGATTTCCTGACTAAAGAAAACATTATCAATATTTTAGCTTACATAGAAAGCCTAGTACTCAAAATATGAGTATGTTGCCCGAAAGGGAGTAAGTGAAACCATTGTGGTGATTGTTTTGAAACTTCAGTATTCAAGTTACCGACTAATTTTTTGGGCGTTTGGAGGCTCCCTCAAAGTAGAATACGAGAGGGATTCCTTCAAAAGTAATGACGTATTCTGCTATCCTTCAGTTGAAGTGCGCCTTGTACTGTATCAAAACAGTCGCAGCCGCTTGTGGGTTATAGGTTAGCATAAAAGATAGCCGAAGTGTCTAAAAAATTGGCAGACAGAGGCATAGGCCTAAACAGACATATAGCGCCTATTTGTGTACTTTTATAGGCTAATAAATTGGTTTTCAGTTATTTATAAAATATTTCAAGTACAAACGATTTGAGCTTGACCCTCTAATCGAAATAAGTGGAGAAATATCTGGTGTTGTGGGAAGTGTGTACACAGAAAAACCCTCGGGCAACAAATCTAACGGGGGCTTGATGATATTGCCACAGGCTCCACAAAAATGCTATCTTTGTTAAGAAAACAAAACCCATTCACCTTTCTGATACGTATATGACTCTTTGGAAATCAATCGTTTGTCATACGATACTTACCCTGTTTTGGATGTCTGCGTTAGAAGCCCAACAACTAGACAAACCTGCCTACAGATTATTTGACAGCAACGGACAAGAGAGCAACTATGCTGCCTTGCTCAAAGAAGCAGTCAAGGCTGATGTAGTGCTTTTTGGGGAATTGCACAACAACCCCATCTGCCATTGGTTACAGATAGAGCTGGCACAAGACCTTCACCAAGCCCGTGAAAATGCCTTGGTTTTGGGAGGAGAAATGTTCGAAGCCGACGATCAGCTGGCGCTCAATGAATACCTTACGGGCTTGTTGAGTGATGCTAACTTTGAGTCTGAAACCAAAATTTGGACAAACTACAAAACAGATTATAAGCCTCTAATCGCTTTTGCAGCCCAAAAACAGCTCCCTTTTATAGCTACCAATATCCCCCGTCGCTATGCCTCGATGGTCTCCCGCTCGGGCTTGGAGGTGCTCGAAAAGCTTCCCTCTGAAGTACGCCAATGGATCGCGCCTCTACCGATTGTGGTAGACCTTAGCCTGCCCGGGTATGCTCAAATGATGGAAATGATGCAGGGGCACGGAGGCGGAATGAAGGCAGCCAACTTTGCCCAGGCCCAGGCCATCAAGGATGCTACAATGGCGCACCGTATCTTGGCCAATTGGCACAAAGACAAAACCTTTTTGCACTTCAACGGTGCGTATCATTCAGACAATCACGAGGGGATTGTATGGTACTTGCGCAAACAAGCACCTAAGCTCAAGATATTGACTATCAGTACTGTAGAGCAGGCTTCTATCCAAACCCTACAAGAGGATGCCAAGCAAAAAGCTGATTTTATCATCGCTACCCCCAATACTATGACCAAGACCTACTAGCAGCGCCGGATAGGGCGCAGAGAATGCCCTAAGATACGGCCTGTGTGATGGCTAGTCGCTGCTTCTTTTCTTCGATGGCGGCAGTGATAGCGGGCAGCTGCTTGAAAGTATGCTGGTAGCCAATCTCAAAAATCTCGTCGGCTTTGTTGAGGTTAAACACGTGATAGGGCATCAGCGCAAGCGGCTCTATGACCACATCAAACTTTTTGAAGTTCAGCCGCGCATTCCGGTGGATAGTCAATAGCAGAGACTGCGCCAATACCGAACGAATAGATGAAGGCTCTACGTGTTTGTGAAAAGGGTTGATGTGTGCGCCTATCGTAAAATCACAATCCGCTACCGGGGTGTAGGGAAGGTTGTCGATTACGCCCCCGTCAATAAGGGTTTTGCCTTCAAACTCTATTGGGTTGAAAATCACCGGTATAGCCGACGAAGCCAGCATTGGAGGGATGAGCTTGCCGCTAGAAAAAAGCTGCGGCTCTCCCTCATAAATATCCGTCGTCAGAATAACCAACTCACCTCGTTGTAGCCCTTCAAAGCTATTGTGGGGGATATATTCTTTGAGCAAGGGCGCAATGGTGCGGATGTCGAGCAGACCTTTGATGCTGAAAGACGGGCGGATAAAGCGGAATAGGTTGGTTTGCTTGACAATCTCAAGGATTTCGAAGGGGCTATAGCCCTGCCCATAGAGCGCTCCCACCAAGGAGCCGGCGCTTACGCCCACGATTTTGTCAGGATGAATATTGGCCTCAGCCAGCGCTTGTAAAATGCCCAAGTGGGCGATGCCGCGAGCACCCCCTCCCGAAAGACTAATGCCTATTTTCATAAAAAGCAACAAGTATAAGTAGTTGTATGGAGTATACCAATGTTAGAACGCGAGAAACAGGCTAATCGTTTTGATGTCAGTAAATCAAATAAATCTTGATTACAAGCCACTGGACGTTTTTGGGAAAGTAGTCTGGAACTTCAGCTCTAAGGCAAATTAATGCCTTATTGGGAGATGAATAAGGCTTAACCCACAGTGTTGACTATGGGATTTGGGGAATGTATATGCTGAAAACCCTTGAACATCAAAAAACAAATCCTGTAAGAGCTTGTCTAAATTTTCAGCGCGGCACTCAAAAACAGCTGATTTTTGCGCTGATACTAGGCAAAAAGCGCTGGCCTTATATATAGTCCACGATTTTAATCGTGGGAGGGCTACGGCGAGCATTTTTAACGAATTAGCAGCCAAAAAGCGGCGTTTTGGTGTCGATGAAGAGAATTTTAGACAAGCTCCGGCTTCGCGCTTTCCCTGCTTAGGCCGCTTGAGCCTGCTTAGGCAAATGCGCCCGGATGTGGGTCGAAATATCAGGCTTGGGTACTTGTTGGTTTTCGATGAAGAACTCAAAAATCTCCAACTCCTCTCCCTCTTCTAGCGCAAACTTGGGGCGCAAGTCAAAAATACGGTCTTCCTCAAACCACTCATCCAACCAAACATACAACTCATATAAAAGAGCATCCTTGCGGGTGTGTGAGCGTGTTATTTGCTCATTGGTATCACCATAAGGAATAAAACACAGGCTCATCTGAGCTTGTTGTGTGTTGTGCGCAATGTAGTAATGAAAGCGCAAATCCCTGAAAAAGAAATCATTAATCATAATCACAAATCAACTTAATACTCTTGGCTAAACGCGCAACTGCTTGACTTCGTTTGCCTTGTGTAAGTTTTGGGACATATAAACAGCAAGCTCTATGGGTAAATTAAGCTATATATAGATTATTTTGAACTTTATGGATAATGCAGCTGATTTATTTGGGAGATGATTGTATTTGCGGCGAATAATGCGCAGCTTTGGATAATAGTGCTTTTTTTGAACCCTAACGACGCTTTTTCTGACCATTATGCTGACCGCCAAAGCTGTGCAAGTACGTTACCGCAGCACCTACCAACTTTTGGACAATGCCGATGCAGAGACCTTGTGCTTTGGGCAAGCCCTGTTGCGGGGGCAGGCCGCCGACAGGGGGCTGTATATGCCTACCGAGATACCGCCCATCATCACGCCGGCCTGGCTCGCCACCATGCGCCAACGACCCTACCACGAGGTGGCTACGGCGCTATTGGCTGCTTTTGTGGGCGATGATATGCCGCTCTCTACCCTCGAAAGCCTTTGCCAAGCAGCCTATCAAAACCCTCGCTGGGGCGCGCAGGGTCTGCACATTCCGTTGACGACACTCGATACACACACGACCGTCGCCCATCTCGACCAAGGCCCTACGGCCTCATTCAAAGACTTTGCCGCCCAATGGATGGCCAAAGCAATGCAGTATTACTTGCCTGAAGGCAAACAGCTGACCATCCTCGTTGCTACCTCGGGCGACACGGGCAGCGCCGTAGCAGAAGCTTTTCGAGGGCTGCACGGCATTCGGGTGGTGTTGCTCTATCCACAGGCCGAAGTCAGCGCCATACAACGCCTACAACTCGCAAGGGGAGGGGATAATATTTTCCCGCTGGCCATCGATGGCAAGTTTGACGATTGCCAGCGGCTGGTCAAAGAAGCCTTTGCTGATGAAGCTTTACAACATCTTGGACTCAACTCGGCCAACTCTATCAATATCGGGCGGGTGTTGCCACAGTTAGTTTATTATGTATACCTCTACTTGCAGTATGCCGAAGCAGGGGAGCAACTATCTTTCTGTATTCCTTCTGGCAACTTGGGCAACTCTCTAGGCTGTGAATTGGCCCGCAGGATGGGGCTGCCCATACACCGCCTAGTGATTGGAACCAACGCCAATGATGCCTTCCCTAAATGGCTCCAAACAGGCCATTATCAGCCTATCAGCCCCTCGCGCCCTTGTGTGTCCAATGCGATGAATGTAGGGCATCCGAGCAATTTGGCCCGCTATTTTGCCCTAGCCAATGGCTTGATGGACTATCAAGGCAATATCTTGACATCGCCCGACCGACAGGCAATGCAGCAGACGCTCTGCGCCTATGCCATCAGTGATGAGGAGACGTTCCAAACAATGAAAACGGTCTACCAAGGCCAAAGGGTTGTCTTAGAGCCACATACGGCTGTAGGCTATGCAGCCTTGCAGCGCTATCGCCAAGACTACCCCCAAGACCATACCCGAACAATCTTGATTTCGACGGCACACCCGGCCAAGTTTGGGGAGATTGTCGAACCTTGTTTGGGTATTGTACCGGAGCTCCCCCCAAGTTTGCGCGAATTACCTGCTGATACCCAAGAGATTACCTTATCTGCAGATTATATCGCTTTGAAGAGTTATTTGCTTACAATGGTCTGATAACCAATGATTTGTGGTAGATTTTGTTTGGTTTTCTTGATATCCAAAAATTTGCAGCACACACATTGCCCAACCCAATCTCCATTGGATATAAACAACAACCTCAAGCTCCATCATATTCACCTTCGATTTACTCAAAAATTATGGCACAACAAGAATGGATAAAAGTGTTTGCGCCGGCCACTATCGGCAATATAGGGCCGGGCTTTGACGTACTAGGAATGTCAGTAAAGTACCTAGGCGACACCATTGAGGCGCGCCGTATTCCCGAAAAAACGGTGTTAATCAGTGAGATATATGCCGACTATCCGCTCAGCACAGACCCCACCCAAAACACTGCCGGTATTGCTGCCCAAGAGGTGCTCCGCTTAATAGGCGCAGAGGGAGGGGTAGAAATGAAAATCCACAAGGGGATGCCTTCGGGCTCGGGGCTTGGCTCTAGTGCGGCCTCGGCAGCCGCCGGCGCATTTGCGGCCAATTACCTCTATGGCCAAAAGCTAAGCAAAGAAGAGTTGATACTGCCGGCTACCAAGGCTGAAGAGCAGGTTTCGGGCGATTTTTTTGCAGACAATACCGCTCCTTCGCTCTTGGGCGGCGCTACCCTGACGCGTTCTTGCCTGCCCCTAGACGTAACCAAGATAGGCGCTATCTCTAACCTGATAGTGGTATTGGTAACGCCCAAAATCACCATCCTAACAAAAGAAGCAAGGGAGATTTTGCCCAAGCTTGTTTCGATGAAGCAGTTTGTGTTCAATATGGCCAATGCTTGTCTCATAACGGCGGCCTTTGCCAAGGACGATTACAGCCTTTTTGCTCGTAGCCTCAACGATGACATCATCGAGCCGGCACGCTCCTCGCTCATTCCGGGCTTTGGGCAGGTAAAACAAAACGCACTCCAAGCCGGGGCTGACGGACTGACAATCTCCGGCTCGGGACCAACAATCTTTGCCATTACCAATGAGCGAAGCAAGGCACGCTTTATCGAAGACGCGATTGTTCGGACGTTTTTGCGCTTTGAGGTCGAGGCACAGAGTGTCATCACAGAGCTGGACAACGAGGGCACGCGCTTGGTAGAGGGCTAAGCGCTTGTCATAGCCTGCTTGCCAAAGGAATATGATACTCAACCACAATTGGTTTGGAAAATCCTTGATAATCAAGAAAATCAAATCCTGCAAATTCCCAAATCTTGTGAATCTTGGTATATTTTGGGGGCTGATGAAACATTTGGCTCCCCAAAACATTAAAGATTTATTAAAACTGACCAAAGCCCGAACAAAAGCAGCGGCGGTGGTGTATTATTGCTAGCTTTATTCTTTTTCCCAAACTTTTCATCCCTCTGATAAACCCTAGCGCAATGTTACGCAAGCTATTTTTATGCCTCCTCTGTTTGTTGGGGTACTCTGCAGGGGCTTTTGCCCAAACTACCCAATATACCATCAGCGGTCGCTTGACCGATGCCCAAACGGGAGAAGCCCTGATAGGCGCTTCGGTGATTGCACAAGAAACCCAAAAAGGGAGCGTGGCTGATATAGATGGCAATTACAGATTGCAGCTCCCTGCCGGAACATATACCCTACGCTGGGCCTACGTGGGCTATCAAGCCCAAACCCAGACCATCAGCCTACAACAAAACCAAACCCTCAATATCGCCCTACAACCCGATACCAAACAGCTGCAAGAAGTCGTGGTTTCGGCAGAATCAGCACAGGCCAAACTAGATGCCACCCAGATGAGCGCAGAGCGCATCACGATGCAGGAGATGAAAAACATTCCGGTCATTTTTGGGGAAATCGACATCATCAAAATCCTTCAGCTCAAACCCGGCATTACCAATGGAGGCGAAGGCTCCTCGGGCTTGTATGTGCGCGGTGGTGGTCCCGACCAAAACCTAGTCTTGCTCGATGATGCTCTTGTATACAATGCGGCACACTTGTTTGGCTTCTTCAGTGTGTTCAATTCTGACATTATTAAAGACGTAACACTCTACAAAGGAGATTTTCCGGCTCAGTTTGGTGGCAGGCTGTCTTCTGTGCTCGATACCCGCGTTCGGGAAGGCAACAAGGAGCGCTTCTCGGCCACGGGCGGCGTAGGGCTGATTTCGTCGCGCCTGACGGTAGAAGCTCCCATCCAAAAAGGTAAATCTTCTATCCTCATCGGTGGCCGGCGGACTTATTTTGATGTGTTTACGCGCCTCATCAACCAAGCCAACGAAGGAGTAGAGGACTTTTCGCCCATCCCCGATTATTATTTTTACGATCTCAACGCCAAGCTGAGCTTTCAGCTCGGGCAGAAAGATTTTTTGCAGGTGTCGGGCTATCTTGGTCGCGATGTTTTTGGCTTCCGCAATGACCAATTCAACTTCGATTTCAATTGGGGCAATACCACTGCCTCTGCACGATGGGACCATATCTTCAGTCCAGAACTGTCGTCGAGCCTAACGGGCTACTACAGTGAGTATCAGTATGAAATACGCAACCAGTTTGATATTTTCGCCTTCAATGTAGGCTCCAATGTCCAAGATTTGACCATCCAAAACGATTGGGGATGGACTCCTCAGGGCAGTCGGCACAGCTTCCGTGCAGGGGCGCTTTTCACACACCATCGTTTTTTGGTAGGGCGCTTGCAAGCCGGGAGCCAAGACGGTACAGTCAATTTTGGCAACGAAAGCCGCCTAGCAGCCAACGAGTTTGGTGCGTATCTCTTGGATGATATCGAGTTTAACAGCCGCTGGCGCTGGAACATAGGGCTGCGATATTCGGGCTTTGAAAACAGCGGTCAAGTATATGGTGGTTTTGAGCCACGTACGGCGCTGCGCTTTAAGGTCAATGAACGCATCTCGCTCAAGGCAGCGCTGGCGCGGATGTACCAATACATCCACTTAGTGTCGAACTCGGCGGCATCGCTCCCGACTGATATTTGGTATCCTTCGAGCGAAGTCGTACGCCCACAAATCTCTGATCAGGTAGCCTTTGGCCTGAGTATGTCGCTGGCCAATGGAGCGTTGTTTTTCTCGAATGAATACTATTACAAAAACCTCCAAAACCAAATTGACCTACGCGATGGCGCACAGTTATTTGCAAACCCCCAACTAGAGCGCGAGTTTGTCTTTGGGCGGGGCTGGAGCTATGGTACGGAGTTTTATTTGGAGAAAAAAACAGGACGAACCACGGGCTGGCTAGGCTACACTCTTTCGTGGACTTGGCGGCAGTTTGGGGAGAGCAACGGCAACCCGGCCATCAATGAAGGGCGGCCTTTCTTCCCTCGCTACGACCGCCGGCACGATATCTCGCTGGTCGTTGTTCATAAGCTCAGCGACCGCCTAAGTCTCTCCGGTACTTGGGTGTACAACACCGGCGAGGCAATCTCGCTGCCCACCGAACGCTTCATAGTACAAAATGTAGAAGGTACGCGCCCCATCGTAGCCCCCGTGTATTTGGAGCGCAATGGCTTCCGCCTGCCGGCCTATCACCGGATGGACTTGGGCTTGGTCTGGAAAATGAAACCCAAATGGGGGGAGGCTGATTGGACTTTCAGCGTCTACAACCTCTACAATCGACGCAATGCCTACTTCATTTATTTTAGGGAAGATAGGGATACAGCAGATAACCTCACCGGCTTTACCGCCCGCCAAGTAGCCCTATTCCCAATCATTCCGTCGGTTACCTACAATTTCAGGTTTTAATGTTTGGACAAACGCCAGTGCTGCCCCCATAGGGGTTTTGGTAGTGTATTGGACAACAGCGTTTACAAGTCTCTCCGAGCGCAAAGCCTCGACCTTATAAGGAAGAGGTTTTGTATTTGACTGATAATGATTATATTCGGAAAAATATTGGATTTTGTAAACTCCCAAACTACCCTACTTCTATGGCCTCTTTACCGTTCAAACTACGGCTTTTACTTTGGGCGACGGCTTTGCGCCCTGTACCTCCTATGCACAAGGTAAGCGTAGAGAAGTTTCGCAACTATAATCGCAAGAGCCTAGAGCAGCTCGACAAGCTGGTGCAATACCCGCCAATGGAGATGCACCGTGTGGAGGATGTGTCGATTCCAACGGCTGATGGAACACCAATTAAAGCCCGACTGTACACGCCTGTCAAAAGTGTTGAGCCGCTACCCTTGATGTTGTTTTTTCACGGCGGGGGCTATGTCATTGGCTCCGTTGAAAGCCACGACAAACAGTGTCGTCGTTTGGCTGCCAAGGCTGGCTGCCTTGTGCTTTCGGTAGACTATCGCCTAGCTCCTGAATATCGCTTCCCAACAGCCCCCGAGGATTGTTATGCAGCGCTTTGCTGGGCTTATGAGCATATCGCAGCCTATGGTGGCGACCCGCAGCGCCTAGCAACTTGTGGAGACAGCGCCGGGGGCAACCTTGCCACCGTAGTGGCGATGATGAGCCGCGACCGCAAAGGGCCTACTATCTGCCAACAGGTTTTGATATACCCTGTAACGGATGCTACAATGAGCTTCCCCTCTATAAAGACCAATGCCAAGGGATACTTGCTCTCTCAAGAGATGATGGAGTGGTTTCTCAACCATTATCGCGACCCCAAAACTGACCTCAAAGACCCGTACCTTTCGCCCTATTGGGCTAGCGACCACAGCCAACTGCCACCGGCCTACATCGCTACCGCCGGATATGACCCCCTACACGATGAGGGCGAAGCATATGCTCAAAAGCTGCGCGATGCAGGGGTGCCTGTACAATACCGCAGCTTTAAGAATATGGTACACGTTTTTTTCCAACTACCCAAATTGCTGAAAGAATGTCGCGAGCTCGAAGATGATATCGCTAAGGTGCTTCAGGCAGCCTTTAGCGCCAAGGTACTGTCATAACTCACTACTACTGACGATAAGGGTCAGGCAAAGTTGTAAGCCCCTCCTAATACAAAAACCCTCGGCTATTTCGTTTAAAAAACAGCCGAGGGTTATTTTTGATGGTTAGTTACCTAACAAAAGACTTGAGGCTTAGTCCCAACTCAATTCGTCGCGCTCGGTCCCTTCGTAGCTAGGGTCGCTGTCGAACTGTGAGAAGTCGAAATCAGGCATCAAATCCGTTTTTACGAACTCTACTGACTCACGCAATGCTTCGATGAATTTTTCAAAATCCTCTTTATACAAAAAGATTTTATGCTTCTCATAAGAAAAGCCTTCATCGTGATAGCGGCGCTTGCTTTCGGTGATGGTTAGGTAGTAATCATTAGAGCGGGTAGACTTGATGTCAAAGAAGTAGGTTCTTTTGCCCGCGCGTACTCTTTTAGAGTAAATTTCTGCTTTATCTCGGTTATCTTCCACTCGTCTAAAAGTTTTGTTTTGGCGGGGTAAAATTAGAAGATAATTTTTACTAACAAAAACGATTTAAAAAGAAAGTTCCACAATTTTGGCGCAAAATTCATAGATTTGAGATAAATTCTAACCCCTACTCCCTATTTTACGATGAAACAATGGAGCCTATTTTGCTACGTCTGGCTATCGCTTGCGTACTTGCAAGTGGCTGAAGTTTATGGGCAATATGAGTCTTACAAAGAGTCTGGTATTGCGTCTTATTTTGTAGATAAATTTGATGGCCGTACAACTGCCAGTGGCGAGCGTTTAGAGAATAATATCGCCTTGGTGGGATCTCATAAGCAGCTGCCTTTCAATACCTTGGTAGAAGTAACCAATACCTCTACCAAGCAGTCGGTTGTAGTACGGATTATCGACAGGGGACCTTATGCTCACGACCGCATCATAGACCTCTCTAAGGCAGCTGCCAAAAAAATTGGCCTTACCCGCACTGGTATTGCCAAGGTAGACTTGAAGGTGGTGGGGATGAATGGCAATCTTTTTGGGCAAAAAAGTCCCGAAGAAGCCAACCCTGAGCGAAAGCTCACACAGCCCGAAAAGCAAAAAAACGACGACAATCGCGATGCTCAAACTACGGGGGCATTTCGTGTAGGGCACACCTACAGCCAGTGGGGAACTCCTCGCAGTCCCAAGGGCTTTGGCATCCAAACAGGTATTTTCAGCACCCTCGACAATGCTAAAAAACATTGTGAAACACTTGAAAACAAAGGTTTCAGCGCGTTGTTTATCCAAGTAAGTCTGCTCAATAACAACCCCGTCTACCGCGTATTGGTGGGAGAGTTTGCCGATAAAACTCAGGCTCAAAGCACTGCGCAAAGGCTCCAACAAGCCGGATTTGAAACCCTTGTCAAGCCATATTAGCCGCCCTCATTACTACCCTCTTACTCTACCTCATTCCAAATCATCTTGTTTATGGCCAAACGCAATGCCCCAACCCTAAGTCTTTCCCAAATACGTGAGTTTGGCAATATTGAGTTTTTGGCCAAACAAATGGTCGAGGGCTTTATCACAGGCCTCCACCGCTCCCCCTTTCACGGGTTTTCGGTGGAGTTTGCCGAACACCGCCTCTACAACAATGGCGAAAGCACTCGCCATATTGACTGGAAGGTATTTGCCAAAACCGACAGGCTCTACACCAAACGCTACGAGGAAGAAACAAACCTACGCGCCCACCTGCTGCTCGATGTGTCTTCATCGATGTATTACCCAACGCATAACTACGGAAAGCTGACCTTCAGTGTGATGGCTGCCGCCGCCCTGATGTATATGCTCCAACAACAGCGGGATGCGGTAGGGATGACGACCTTCAGCGATGAGATATTGGAGCAGACACCAGTCAAATCGACACCATCGCATATCCACAAGTGCTTCCTCTCTTTGGAGCGCCTGCTGCATAGTCAACCGCCTACCTGCCGCTCTGCCGTAACAGACACCCTGCATCAAATAGCCCAAAAGATACAGCGGCGTTCCTTGGTCATTCTTTTTAGCGATATGCTCGACAACAGCGACCAAGCCGAGCAATTGTTCTCTGCGCTTCAGCACTTGCGCCACAACCACCACGAGGTACTGATTTTTCACGTGGCCGACCGCCAAACCGAGCAAGCCTTTGCCTTCGATGACCGCCCCTATGAGTTCATTGACCTCGAAACAGGGCAAAAAATACGCCTACAACCTGCTGATATTAGAGAACAGTATCTCCGCAAGCAAGCCGCCTTTATGCAAGATCTCAAGCTGCGGTGTGGGCAGTTTCGGATTGATTTGATAGAAGCTGACATCGCCCAGCCTTTTGAGCAAATTTTGTATGCTTACTTGGTCAAAAGAAGCAAAGTGAATTAGATTCAGGTTTATTGGATTGGGGATTCACTGAATTTGTTTGTGTAAGGGTCTTCAATTAAAACTATGGGCTAAGTCTTATTTTGGGGTAAAATGAGGCCTCAGCTTGTTTCGGAGCTGGAGCTCCGAGCTACTTTCCCAAAAATGTCCAGTGGCGTGTCAGATTTTGCCAACACCCTTAGCGGTAAGCTTGTACCGGAATCAGCTCATCTAACCGCAGCAACTCGAAGCCTCGCGCTTGTAGGCCTTCAATAATGCGAGGGAGAGCCACGGCAGTGCTATCGGTATGGAGGCGGCTATGGAGCAAGATGATTTCACCATTGCGGGCTTGGCTTACCACACGCTGCACCAAGGTATCGACGGGCAAGCCTGCCCAGTCGAAAGGGTCATAAGACCATAAAATGGTTTGGTAGCCTGCTGCGTCTATTTCGGCCTGTATGCGATTGTCGATGACCCCTGCCGGTGGGCGGAAGAGCGCAGGGCGCTTGCCGATAAGTTTGAAAAGCAGGTCTTCGGTACGCCGTAGTTGAGACTGTATCTGGGCGTTGCTCAGAGCATCGAAGCTGGGGTGGTCATAGCTGTGGTTCAGAATCAGATGCCCTTCGTGGTATGTACGCTTGACTACTGCGGCGTGTTTGCGCAACATAAACCCTACAAAAAAGAACGTAGCCTTGAGCTGATAGCGTGCTAAGATGTCCAAAACCTGAGGGGTTACGACACTCTCCGGGCCGTCGTCAAAGGTAAGTGCTACAGCCTTGCGTTGGAGATGGCCATTAATCCAGACCTTGCCCGGATGCCGAAGCGCCAAGTGCTGCGCCTCTGTGCGGCGAGCTTGCATAGAAGGCGTAGGGACTTGCTCCGGATAAGGTGCGCCCAAAATAGGGAGCAGCCCCGCTCTTGTCCACTTATCAGAAGCCGGAGCATAGCCTGAAGCAGCGCTTGTTAGGTGCTGTGGTGCTTGGCTAGAAGCATTTTCGCAGGCCGTATGTAAGCAAAATAAGGCCACACACCAACACCCAAGATAGAAGCCACGGCTCATACACGTAATGGTTTGATGCCACTAAACGAATACTCCAAGTGCTTGCGCACGATAGCTCCCATCCCCTCACATTGTAAGAAAGCAGACTCTTTATAAAAATCGGCCAGCTCTTGGCGCAGTTGTTCTGTTTTTTGTGGGGTGGAGAGGGTATCTTGCTCCATCACCACCAAGAGGTCGTTGAGGCGCTCATAGGCTCCTCGGTAGCGCCGCGCCATGAGGGTGCGCTCCTCTTGTTGGTATTGTAAAAGGGTCTTGCGGTTGATGACCTTCGAGCAGAGCGCCACAATGGGGTTATTGTCTTTGAAAAACTGGGGCAGATAGGTAATACGCCGCCCTTCGTAGGCCTGTTGGTCGAAGTCGATTGCACGGACGCGGTACTGTTGGTCTTCAAAATCAGAGGTGATGATGATGACGTAGTTGTACGAGCGCATATCGCCTAAGAGCTTGACATAACAGCGTTCGTTGAATTTGACAAACTCTTTGGCTATACGTACCCTGTTGAGTGTGGGGCTTTGGGCGTAGTCCTTGATAAATACATCGCCCGGAATGCCGGTAATGTGCTCCTCAATCAGGGTCTCTTGGTGTACAAAAAAATTGATGCGGTCGGGCGATAGAATATGCTCTAGTTCGAGGCCGTAGACCCGTGAGGCATCCGCACGTTTGACATAAAAGTGGTCGTAGTTATCGTTGTAATGGTTGACCACCCGAATCCGAAAAGGGAAGGAGTTGCCAAAGGTGCAATAGTCGATACGGTCAATGTAGAGGTGCTCCATCACGGTCAGGTCGCCATCGGTTTTGAGTAGGGCATAGATGGTAACAAGCTGTTTGTGTAGCTCTTCGATGAGGTATTGGGGATAAATCATCGTTTCCCACAGGGTATCCTTGCCTTGGGCATCAAGCACAGGGAACGAATCTTGATGGCGCAGGAGGTCGTCGTAGCGCAGGGGTAAGTCGGTTGTGCGGCCATACTGATGAAGGTATTGGCGCAGCTCCGGGCTGATGGCGAAGTATGGTTTTTTCTTAGAAATCATCGCGTTTAG
This sequence comes from Eisenibacter elegans DSM 3317, assembly GCF_000430505.1. Classification (NCBI taxonomy): domain Bacteria; kingdom Pseudomonadati; phylum Bacteroidota; class Cytophagia; order Cytophagales; family Microscillaceae; genus Eisenibacter; species Eisenibacter elegans. The sequence goes on from NZ_AUMD01000011.1 coordinate 193,625, forward strand.
CAATATCAACTTTTTGATAATCAAACATTTTGCCGTTTGCAACAACCCCCTCAAAACACCAGCTCGAAGCCTATGCAACACGACATACCGCCGTTACTAGGAGTGGATTTTGAGCTTGGCAAAGCTGAGCAGGAGTGTTTTCTCGCCGTGATGCTCAAAGTCGATGCGGGCTTTGCGATCCGAGCCTTGGGCATCTAGAGCCTGGACGGTTCCATAGCCAAACTTTTTGTGCTCCACACGCATCCCTACTTGTAAGGCGGTAGGATCGGAGGCAGCAAAATTTTCGGAAGGAGTGTGTGGCTTAGCCAACTGTGAGGGCTTGAGCGCAGAGGGCTTCTGCTGAAGCTGTCGTACGAAAGACTGGTTGGTGCTAAAGCTACTGGAGGCGCGCCCGTGATCGGTGTAGAGGTGCTTGGCATCTATTTCGTCGAGAAAGCGGCTTGGCTCGCAGTTTTGGAGCTGGCCATACTGATAGCGTGTATTGGCGTAGGATAGTGTGAGGCGCTTTTGGGCGCGGGTCATGGCCACATAAAAGAGGCGGCGCTCTTCTTCTAGTTCGGCGCGGCTGTTGATCATCATCGAGGAAGGGAATAAATTTTCTTCCATCCCGGTGATGTATACATTCCGAAACTCCAGCCCTTTGGAGGCGTGGATAGTCATCAAGGTGATACAGTCCTCATCTTGGTTTTTGGGGTCTTCGGCGCTCGTGAGTAGGGAGACCTGCTGCAAAAAGGCGGCAAGACCTTTGTCTTCGTTCTCAGGGTTGTCTACAAACTCTTTGATGGCATTGAGCAATTCTTGGGTATTTTCATACCGAGCCATCCCTTCTACGGTTTTGTCTTCGTAAAGCTCTTCGAGCAATCCCGACATCCGGGCTATCTCGGCGGCGGCGTGGTAGGCATCTTTTTTCTGCACACTGAGCTGAAAGCCTTTAATCATGACGGCAAACTCACTGATAGACTTGCTGGCGCGAGCAGGCAAGAAGTGTTCGGCCTTGAGGACGGTCTCCCAAAGGGGCAGGTCGTGGTCTTGGGCGGCTACTAGGAGCTTGAGGATAGAGCTGCTGCCAATGCCGCGCTTGGGGTAATTGACAATACGCTTGAAGGCCTCTTCATCGTTGGGGTTGACTACATAGCGTAGGTAGGCCACCAAGTCCTTGATCTCTTTGCGTTGATAAAACGACAGCCCACCGATGAGGCGGTATTTCATCTCTTTGCGGCGCAGCGCTTCTTCAAGCGCCCTCGACTGGGCGTTGGTGCGGTAGAGAATGGCAAAATCAGTATTGCGCAGGGCGTGGTGGTTTTTTTCTTCAAAAATAGATTCTGCGATGCGGGTAGCCTCTTCGGTGTCGGAGTAGGCCTTGAGCACACGGATGCGCTCCCCCTCTTCGTTGTCAGTCCATACGCGTTTTTGGATTTGCTTTTGATTGTGGGCAATGAGCGAATTGGCGGCCTCCACGATATGCCCGGTAGAGCGGTAGTTTTGCTCTAGGCGGATGGTGATGAGCTCGGGGTAGTCTTTTTCAAAATCAAGGATATTGCGGATGTCAGCCCCACGGAAGGCATAGATGCTCTGTGCGTCGTCGCCCACTACACAGATATTTTGGTGTACGGCAGCCAGACGTTTGACAATCATGTACTGTGAGTGGTTGGTATCCTGAAACTCATCGATGAGTACATGCTGAAACTTATGTTGGTATTTGTGGAGCACGTCGAGGTGCTGGCGCAACAGGATATTGGTATGGTAGAGCAGATCGTCAAAGTCCATCGCATTGGCTTTGAAGCACCGCTGCTGGTACTGGGCGTAGATATTGGCAATGTAGGGGCGGCGGTAAGCCTCGTCGTCGGCGCGGAAAATGGGGTGGTCGGCGTAGTATTGGGCAGAAATCAGGCTGTTTTTGGCTGTCGAAATGCGCGACAAGACGGTATTGGGGCGGTAGATTTTGTCGTCGAGGTTCATTTCCTTGACGATGGTTTTGATGAGCGACTTGCTGTCGTCAGTATCGTAGATGGTGAAGTTGGAATCAAAGCCGAGCTTTTGCGCCTCTACCCTGAGGATACGGGCAAATACGGCGTGGAAAGTCCCCATCCATAGACTGCGGGCATCAGTACCGGCTATTTTTTCGATACGCTGGCGCATCTCTCCGGCGGCCTTGTTGGTAAAGGTCAGCGCCATGATGTTAAAAGGCTCTATGCCCTGCTTCATGAGGTGGGCGATGCGGTGGGTGAGGACACGGGTCTTGCCGGAGCCTGCGCCGGCCACAATCATTAGAGGACCATTGGTATGAAGCACGGCCTGGCGCTGCGGTTCGTTCAGGCCTTCGAGATAATCAATCATATTTGTTTGCCAACTGGAAAGAGAGGGTTCTACACAACATACAAACCTACAAAATCTCAGGCAGAATCAGAAACGTCGGGTGAGGGCTTCGGTACCAAAACACACATTGGTAGTTACAACCATTCACCTTTGCCTCCATCTTGACGGTTTTTATAAAAACCATCAGCGATATGAAAATCATCAGCACATATCCTTGATATACAATAACTTAGTATCTCCGAATTTCTACCCAAGAAGAGATTTGAGCCACAGATAGGCCGGAGATAAAATAAAGTTTGGGCCAAAGTCAATACATTCCCCAAAAAGCTATACCTTTGTGTGGCAAATAGTATACCCTAAAATTATTTGCCCCATGCTAGACGCGTCCAAAGTTCTCTTTGAAGCCCTCACATACGACGACGTACTGTTGATTCCGGCTTATTCGGAAACCCTTCCGAAAGATACCCAAACCATCACCCAGCTTAGCCGCAACATCACCCTCAATATTCCTCTGGTTTCTGCTGCTATGGACACCGTAACGGAGTACCAAATGGCGATAGCTATGGCTCAGGAAGGCGGCATCGGGTTTATCCACAAGAATATGAGTGTGGAGCAGCAAGCCGAACAGGTACGCAAGGTAAAGCGCTCGCAAAGTGGGATGATTTTAGACCCCATTACCCTCCACCCCGAAGCCCCACTAGAAGAGGCACACCGCATTATGCGCGAGTTCAAAATTGGGGGCATTCCTATTGTTGACAATCAGGGCGTGTTGGTAGGCATCATCACCAACCGTGACTTGCGCTTCGAAAAGCGTCTAGGCCGCCCTGTGCAAGAAGTGATGACCAAAGAGCATATCATTACCGCTCAAGAAGGTTTTGACCTACAAGAGGCAGAAGAAATCTTGCAACAACACAAAATCGAAAAACTGCCCATTGTCAATAAACAACACAAGCTCGTAGGCCTGATTACTTACAAAGATATCCTCAAGCGCCGCGATATGCCCAATGCCTGCAAGGACGAATACGGGCGTTTGCGTGTAGGAGCTGCTGTAGGCATCACTGCCGACGTAATCGAACGGGTGCAGGCGCTGCGCAAATCAGGGGTAGATGTAATCAGTATTGATACAGCACACGGACATTCCAAAGGAGTAATCCAGACCCTACGTACGCTCAAAGAAATGCACCCCGACCTAGAGATTGTTGTAGGCAATGTCGCTACTGCCGAAGGAGCCAAGGCTTTGGCCGATGCTGGTGCTGATGGCGTAAAAGTAGGCATAGGACCGGGTAGTATCTGTACTACCCGCGTGATTGCAGGCGTAGGGTTACCACAGTTTTCGGCGGTGTATACTGCCGCGCAAGCCCTCAAAGGCACGGGCATTCCTATCATTGCCGATGGCGGTATCCGCTTTTCGGGCGATATAGCCAAGGCCATTGCCGCCGGAGCCAGCAGTGTGATGGCCGGCTCGCTCTTTGCCGGAACAGAAGAAGCGCCAGGCGAAATGATGATTTATGAAGGGCGTAAGTTTAAGAGCTATCGCGGGATGGGCTCGCTCGAAGCGATGGAAGATGGCTCCAAAGACCGCTACTTCCAGTCAGAAGAAGTAGATGTGAAGAAGCTCGTTCCTGAGGGTATTGTCGGGCGAGTACCTTACAAAGGCTTGGTATCGGAAGTACTTTACCAACTCGTAGGCGGGCTGAAAGCCGGAATGGGTTATTGTGGTGCCGCCGACATTGCCGGCCTACAAGAGGCTAAGTTTGTGAAGATTACAGCCGCCGGCGTACGCGAAAGCCACCCCCACGATGTCTTCATTACAAAAGAAGCTCCGAATTATAGCCGATAAACTTTGGTCGCTGGCTCCTATCTTGCTAACTTCGCCCTATGCGTTACCCTAAAAATGCCCTTGGTATTTTTCTATATGCCAATGTTGCCAGTTGGCTCTTATTGATAGGTTCCAATGTCATCGCGCTGATTGGCTTTGGTGGCAAGCCCTTCCTAAATATTAATTTTTATTTGGAAGGGCTGCTGCTCAATTTGCTCTTTCTGGTGCTGTTCTTCTATTTTAGCGTGCAGATAGAGCGCCAAAAGCCGCTTGATTTTATCGAACAACTGACACAGCTATTCATCACAGGTTTGCTCACCAATACAGGTGCGCTGGTGGTGCAGTTTGTCTCCACAACCCTGCAAGTTCCCCCAATAACACCCTCTAAAATCCAGCTGATCAATTGGCTGTATTATCTCAATATTGTTTTTGTTTCTATCTTTCTTACTCAAACCTTTTTTTATTGGAAACGGATGATTTTGCACCAGAAATCATCCCAAATAGCGCGTACTTGGTATACTTTTGAGTATATCTTGCTGGCCAGCCTGATATTCAATTTTTTCGACCTTGGCTTTAGCAATACCGTTTTTGCGCTCTCCTTTATTGCGTTGACCTTGCTGGGTTTGCGCCTCTCTGTTAATCTTAAATGGGTAGCCTATCTCAATGCCAAAGAAAAATGGCAAGGTATCTTGCTACTCCTTTTTATTGCGGCATTTACTTTTTATTTTTTCAGGACGGTCATCACACACTCCGAAAACGAGCACCTCATCGTAGACCTGACCCACAGCTTGTATATCCTCTCTTTGGGGTCTTTTGTGCTGTTTTATACAATTTTTTCACTCTTGGTGATTATCTTCAACCTGCCTACTACTTCGGTTTTTGAGCGAAAGTTGGAGGAGATTGTTAGTTTCCAAAAGCTAGCTCACTCCTTGCGCATCGAAGAACAAGAAGAGCAGGTATACCAAACCTTGCTCGATGCAGTGGTCAGTACTATCGAGATTGATGCAGCTTGGCTCGATATACACGACGACCACGGCAACCTCAAAGATACAGTCTATCGGCATATTACTGCCGATACCGTTCATCAAATCAAACAACAACTCTTGGCCCATCGACTCAAACAGGCGCTACACCAAGCTTTTGAGCGCCGGCATACACTCGACGAAGCGCCCGACCTGTCTGGGCATAATTATCACTCACTTTTGGTTATCCCGATGGTCTCGCACCAAAGCTCTATGGGCAGTCTATTTCTGCTCCATCGTTTCAAAGATGCTTTCGACAAGGAAAAGCTGACCCGCACATTTGTGATGCAGGCAGGGGTCTCGATTGAGAATTTCCGCCTACTACATAAAACTATTCGACAAGAACGTTACCAAGAAGAAATCAAAATTGCCCGTACAGTACAACAACGTCTATTGCCCAAATCGCTTTTTATAGCACCCAATATCGAAGTCGATGCATTCTCAGACTCGGCCTATGAGGTCGGGGGAGACTATTATGATTTTTACCGTATTGATGAGCACCGCACCTTGCTCATTATCGGAGATATTTCGGGCAAGGGAACTTCGGCGGCCTTCAATATGGCGCAGCTCAAGGGTATTTTCCACGGGGTCTCTTCGCTAGGTCTTAGTCCTCAAGAGTTGCTGCCTTCGCTTAACCAAGCCGTCAGCGCTTGTTTTGACCGCAAAGCGTTTGCTACCGCTACGCTTGCCCTCATTGATAACGAGGCCCATACCGTACAGCTGACCCGCGCAGGGCATTGTCCTACGCTTTATTATTGTGCGCATACCCAAACGCTGCGCTACCTGATGGGCGAAGGGTTAGGCCTAGGGATTTTGCGCAATGGCAGCTATGCCGCACACGTAGACCCCCAAATATTTTCGTATCAATCCGGCGATATGCTCTTCTTTTATACGGATGGAGTGGTAGAGGCCAAAAACCAAACGGGCGAAGAATATGGTTATGACCGACTCAAAACCTTGATTTCGAGCTATGTTACACATTCTGTGCAAGATATCAACCAACAAATTTTGCAAGATTTGGCTCGCTTCACACAGGATACCCCTATCCACGATGACCATACCGTATTGGCAATTCGATTTTTATAAATCTATCCATAGTCTCGTAGGCTGTCGTTTGTTGGAACAGGCTACGAGAATGTCATCGCCTTACAAAAACTAGCCAAGGGCTCCACTTAGGCAAATCTAAATCGCAAGTATTTGATACTGAACCCTTGCGCAGAAAAAAGGTGCTCGTAGTAGGTTTTAATCCCGTGATGGTCTTGGGCCATACTAGAGCTATAAAGGTCAGATGTATGTACAAAATCTTTGATAGGATGTTCGGCCAGCGTTTCGAGGGTATATTCAAAAAGGCTGTCGCTATCTGTCTTAAGATGTAGCCAACCCTCAGGCTTGAGTAGTTGGCGGTACATAGCCAAAAACCGTGGGTGTGTGAGGCGGCGGCGCTCATCGCTATTTCGGGGGCGAGGGTCAGGAAAAGTAATCCAGAGCTCATCGATTTCTTGTGGAGCAAAAAAATCAGTCAAGTTTTGGATATAAGCCCTCAAAAAAGCTACGTTATCTAAACCTTGGGCATAAGCCGCTTGGCTGCCAGTCCAGAGACGTGCGCCCTTGATATCGACCCCGACAAAGTTTTTTTCGGGAAATACACCCGCCAAGCCAACACTATACTCCCCTCGGCCACAGGCCAGCTCTACGACTAGCGGCTTGTCGTTGCCAAAAAAAGCACGCCAGTTGCCCTTGATAGTTTCATAAATTGGTTTGCCAGCCTGCACGATATTGCCGGCCTTGTCATTGTCTTCGAATTTCTTGAGTTTTTGTCTGCCCATAATTTTAGCTTACTGAAAATCGCCCTACAACTGCTGTAAAGGGCTGCAAAAATACAGATCTTTTGGTAAAAAGAACTTCCTGTACAGGGCTTCTACATCAAAAGTGTCGGGTGTTGATAATCGTGGAGTTTTAGCAAGGTTTACCCTAGTATTCGAGGGCGCAGGCTATATCTAGCAAAAAAATAAATACTTTTGCGCCCAACTGGTCAAGAAGTTTTATCTTTGTTGATACCTATGGAAACAACAGACTTACAACAACATTATCACCAAAAAATCCGCCAAACCTTTACCGAAGTGGGCAAGGTCGTCGTGGGGCAGTCTTATATGATTAACAGGCTGCTGGTGGGCTTATTTACCAATGGGCACGTCTTGCTCGAAGGAGTTCCGGGCTTGGCCAAAACCTTGACCATCAACACCCTCTCCAAAGTACTAGACCTGCGTTTCCAACGCATCCAGTTTACGCCTGATTTGTTGCCAGCTGACTTGGTCGGCACGATGATTTATAACCAAAAAACGGGCACCTTCGACGTAAAGAAAGGCCCTATCTTTGCCAACCTTATCCTGGCCGATGAGGTGAACCGCTCCCCGGCCAAGGTTCAATCGGCCTTGCTAGAAGCGATGCAAGAAAAGCAGGTAACCATCGGCGAGACAACCTACAAGCTCGACAAGCCCTTCTTGGTATTGGCTACCCAAAACCCTGTAGATCAGGAGGGAACATACCCCTTGCCCGAAGCACAGATAGACCGCTTTATGATGAAGGTTTATGTTGACTACCTCGACAAGGATATGGAGCTAGAGGTAATGCGACGAATGGCCAATATGAGTTTTAAGGGCAATGTCAATGCCGTACTCTCACAGGAGGATATTTTTGCCATCCAACAAGAAATCAACAAGGTGAGTATTTCGCCTTCGCTCGAAAAATACATCGTAGAGCTAGTATTTGCTACCCGCAAACCGCTAGAATATGGCCTCAAAGAAGAGAGCTATTATGTACAGTATGGTGTCTCGCCACGCGCTAGTATCAACCTTAACCTAGCGGCCAAGGCCAGCGCCTATCTTGATGAGCGCGACTATGTGTTGCCCGAAGATATCAAAGAAATGACGCACGATATTTTCAATCACCGGATTCTGCTCAATTATGAGGCCGAAGCCGATGGCGTAACTACCTCCCAAATTGTCAATAATATCCTCAAACAAGTTCCCATCAACAAAGACGAATAAAAACGTCAACTTCGGGCAAAAAGCAGCCCATACCCACACACATCATTACAAAGCATATATACACACGAAAATACTGCAAAAAAGTCGCATTATGGCCCAACAAACGACTAACCATATCTTGATGATTCGCCCGGTGCGCTTTGCTTATAATGAGCAAACGGCGGCCAATAACGCCTTTCAGGATGCTTCCCAACAACACGCCGCCGATACCCAAGCCAAAGCCTTGCAAGAGTTTGACGCAATGGTGCGCACCCTTGGGCGAAAAGGCGTACAACTGACAGTGATAGAAGATACACCCGAGCCCCATACACCAGATTCTATTTTCCCTAACAACTGGGCTTCTTATCACGAAGATGGGACTGTCATCCTATACCCAATGTATGCGCCCAACCGCCGTTTAGAGCGCCGTATGGACATCATCGAGCGCTTTAAGGAACGCTATGAGGTCAGCCGGATTATCGATATGTCACATTATGAAACGCAAGGCAAATTTTTGGAAAGTACGGGTAGTGTCATCTTTGATCGTCCCAATAAGCTTATTTATGCCTGCTATTCGCCGCGTACTGACCGTGAGCTGCTCGAAGAGCTCGCCCAACACTTGGGCTATACGGCTGTAGGGTTTGAGGCGCAAGACCGCCAAGGGCAGGAGATTTATCATACCAATGTCTTGATGTGTTTGGGAACACAAATAGCGGTGATTTGTATGGAAGCCGTTACTAAGGCCGAGGAAAAGGCGATGCTCTTGGCACATTTTGAGCGTACCGGAAAAACTGTCGTTGATATTTCATGGACACAAATGGAGCAGTTTGCCGGCAATATGCTCGAAGTGCAAAATGAAGACGATGAGGCGCTGCTCGTGATGTCAAAAACAGCCTATGATGCCCTCACCGACGAACAACGCGAAACCCTCGCACAGGCGGCCACCCTCGTGCCCTGTGCAATCCCCACAATCGAGCGCAACGGTGGCGGCAGCGCCCGGTGTATGATGTCAGAAATATTTTTACCGCTTCAGAAAAAAACAATGCCCTCCTCAGAGCCAACCCAACATTACGACCCCACTACGCACAAAGCCCACTCTATCTCGGCCTTTATGCAAACCCTCATCGACTTTGAAGCGCAAATCACCAAACGCGAGTTTCAAAAAATATTCGGAGCCGATGCAGGGCTGATTCTATGGCATAAATTTACCCAAAACTGCGGTAGCAATACCACCATTCTCTACCGTATTTTGGATGAACAAGAGCAGGAGATGTTCGATGCTTATATCGAAAAATGTATCCGCTTTCGCAAATACGAATAAACCACTGCGTTAGCCCGCTAATCTCTCGATTTGCGCTATATACTTGATTGACCAACCAAGCCTGTAGCGCATCCACACTCATCTTCTTGGGACTTCCTGATTGCCTAACACTCCTCTATGCCGGATGTTGGGTCTGCTAGGTACTAGCATTTTCTTGGAGCTTGTCTTGCGGCCCATAGTCCCCGCGCTGAGCGTTTATAGTTTGCTCACACATCTCGGCAGGCGCGGGGAGCTATTTGCAGAACGTGAGGCTCGCATCCTTCGTACCCTTGTGCTCGGAAGGCTTCTAGGCTGCTTGCGCCTACATAGCTTCGCGCAAGATTGCATCATAGTACTTCACCATTCGTGGTTTCTACTTTATAAAAAGCCGCTTACGTACGTATAAACGCTCTTAGATATTATGTCTTTCCCTTCTTTCGATACCCTCCAGCGCTTGCTCAAGATGGAGCGCGACGCTGACCGCCAACAGTACCACAGCCAGATGATTCAAACGCCACTGTCGGAGCGTAAGACCAAGGGTTGGAGCTGGTATCCGGTGCGGCTGGCCGGCAGCGATATTGGACTGGGCGAACAGTATCAGCTCAGCCTTGAGCGCCCTTACCAAGCCGATGCCTCGGCCTTTCAGGTTGGGGGGCGGGTGTCTATCTTCCATCTTGATGCCAATGGGGTGGCTGCCGACACACTCCCCGGGGTCATTGTGGCGCTGTGGAAAGACCGGATGCGGGTGGCGCTCAGTGTCGAGGAGCTGCCCGATTGGCTCGACGAGCCCCGCCTAGGGGTCGATATGCTCTTTGATGACCTCACTTACCAAGAGATGGAAACCGCCCTTGAGCAAGTTATCAGAGCCAAAGAAGGACGTTTGGCCGAACTGCGAGCCACCCTCACAGGGCAGAAGCCCGCAAGTTTTGCGGCAGAGGTACCACATTATTATCACATAGCCACGCTCAATGAGTCTCAAAATGAGGCGCTGCGACAGGTGCTGGCTGCCAAAGATGTAGCCCTAGTACACGGCCCTCCGGGAACGGGCAAGACCACCACCTTAGTCGAGGCAATCAAACTTACCCTCGACACCGAAAAGCAGGTGTTGGTATGTGCCCCCAGCAATACCGCCGTAGACCTACTTACGTTGCGCTTGGCGCAAAAAGGCCTGCGGGTACTGCGTATTGGCAACCCGGCTCGTATCGATGAAGACTTGGTGCAGTACAGTCTCGATGCCCAACTATCGGCTCACGACGACTATCGCTACCTCAAACAACTCCGTAAACAGGCCGACGAGTACCGCCGTATGGCCGGAAAATACAAACGTAAGTTTGGCAAAGATGAGCGCGAGCAACGCCAACTGCTCTATACCGAAGCCCGAAAAATAAGCGAAGACGCTCAGGCGTTGGAGAAATATATGCTCAACGATCTGCTCCAAAAAGCGCAGGTCATCACTGCCACCCTAGTGGGGAGTGTCAACAAATACATCCGAGCCAAGCAGTTTAGTACTGTATTTATTGACGAAGCCGGGCAAGCCCTAGAACCGGCCTGCTGGATTCCGATTCAGAAGTCCGAACGGGTGATTTTTGCCGGCGACCACCGACAGCTGCCCCCTACGGTCAAGTCCTTTGAAGCCGCGCAACAGGGCCTGAGCCGTACGCTGTTTGAGCGACTGATGCACACCCAGCCCGAAGCCTCTGCATTGCTGCGCACCCAGTACCGGATGCACGAGCAAGTGATGCAGTTTTCCAATGAGCAATTTTATGAAGGCAAGCTCATTGCCGATGAAAACGTAGCCCAACACAGCCTGCTCTCGCCCGAAGCCGAACCGCAGCCTATCCTCAGCCAAGCAGTGAGCTTTATCGATACAGCAGGGTGTGGGTTTGAGGAGCAACAAAACCCCAAAACACGCAGCCGTGCCAACCAAGAAGAGGCGCAGCTCTTGCTCCGACACCTTACCCAACTAATACAAGCCTTACAGTGGACCCCCAAGGGGCAGCTCAAAACCGATTTTTCGATTGGGATTATATCCCCCTATGCTGCTCAGGTAGAGTTACTGCAGCAGCTATTGGCCGAAGACAGCTTTCTGCAAGGCATCCGTGATTTTGTACAAATTAGTTCGATTGACGGATTTCAAGGTCAAGAGCGCGACATCATCTACCTCTCCCTTGTGCGCAGTAATGAAGACAACGAAATCGGCTTCCTATCTGATACCCGCCGGATGAACGTAGCCCTCACCCGTGCCCGCAAGCGCCTAGTCGTCATCGGGGACAGCGCCACCATTGGTGGGCACTCCTTTTATGAGGCTTTTTTGAATTATGTGGAGCGTATCGGGGCATACCAAAGCGCCTGGGAGTATATGGCATAGACACACTAGAAATTTTCTCTGTTGTAGACATTTGTCCCCAATCAAAACAAGTGTATCTTGGGAGAGGTACTACACAAATTTTATCGGTCAAAAACGCATTACAAACCGGCCTGTGTTGTATCTTCGCAAGCTTTTGTCTGATTTATTTATAATAAATTGATTATCAGGCGATTGTGATGTTACTTTCTTTTTTGACAATATGATGATTTTATGTGGAATGACAATGCCTCTCTTAGCCCTGAGCAGATAGCCGATGCCTTGGCAACAGACTTATATGCGGTTTGTGCCGATTTTGCTTCTCCCGAAGAGGTTTTAGGACTTCGTCAAGCGCTTCTGGCGCAACAGCAGGCAGGGGCAATGCAGCAAGCCGCCATTGGCCGAGGTGAGCAGCAACAAGTCCGTCCGGATGTACGCAACGATAAAATTGTGTGGTGGGAGCCACAAAAGCTACAAAATCCAGTAGAAATTGCTCTCTATGAGCGTTTACAAGCACTTCGTATTTGCCTCAACCGTAGCCTGTATCTAGGTATCAACTATACAGAATTGCACTATGCTTATTACCCTATTGGGGGGCATTATGAGGCGCACTATGATGCTTTCAAGGGTGTAGGGCGGCGCAAAGTGTCGTTTGTATTGTACCTAAACCCAGACTGGCAGCCCCAACACGAAGGAGAGCTTCGTTTGTTGTTTGAGGGGCAAGCCCCCATCGACATTGCGCCTTTGGCTGGCACCTTGGCTTGTTTTCTAAGTACGGAGGTACTGCATGAGGTGCGGCCTACCAAAGCACCACGGTATAGCCTGACGGGGTGGATGCGCCACAGCGACCTACAAGATATGCTTTTGGCCAATGCCTAGTACACAGGCTCCTCTGTGGTTTGATACCAAAATAGAGGGTTATTTGTCTGTCATATCTGAGGGGGGCGGCTTATAAGACCTGCCCGGGGGTATCTCCATCAGGGTTGCGCCACCATTGTAGCCACGTTTGCCAGCAGATATAAATATCAAGTAGGAGAGACCGGTTTTGGACATACCAAACGTCTAGGGCAAATCGGGATTCCCAAGGCAGGGCGTTGCGCCCGTGGATTTGTGCCCAGCCTGTAAGCCCCGGTTTTACGTGATGCCTGCGGCGCTGTTCGGGGGTCATCTTGGATAAGTATGCTACGGGCAGTGGTCGCGGCCCGACAAGACGCATATCTCCTCGAAGGATATTCCACAGTTGTGGCAACTCATCGAAAGAATATTTGCGCAACCATCGCCCCCAAGGGGTGAGGCGAAGCTCGTCGGGTAAGGGAACTCCTTGGGCATTGTATGCTTCGCGCATTGTACGAAACTTATACATCCAAAAGGGGCGCTCACCTTTGCCAATACGTTGTTGTACAAAAAACCAACGTGTGTGATACGCCGTGTGTGTAGTGATATTTTGGTGCATATCCAACAAAAAAAGCCTATGCAAGAGCCGAAGCTTGTGCAGAGGCGCAACAAATCTTAGTAAGACAGTCAGCGGCAGGTGCGCCCCTTCTCTACAAATACAAGAGAGGGCAACAAAATCGCCTATTTTTTCTTACGTACCAGCATCATCAGCTCTTTTTGTACGTGCCAGTCTTTGGCCAGCTTGAGCAGGGCGGTTGCTTCCATTTCGGTTACATAGCCCTTGTTGTTGTTGGCTTCCCAAACCATACTCAAAAACTCCAAGCGCGTCTCTTTGTCGACACTGCCTACAACATCATTGAGGTATTCGCGTGCGCGCTCAAAGGCAGTATAATAGTCAATTGCAATGAACTCATTGGCCCATTTCATTTCATCCCAAGCATCGAAGCGCTCGGCGGTGTTGTTGAGTATTTCTTGTTCTTCTTTATCCAGACCGTGATAGTGAAAAATAACAGATTTCAGCAAGAGGATTGCCTTCTTCTGGTCACTTGTCATTGTGTTCTTGTCTAAAGCCATTGTCCTTGATAGTTTAGTAATTTCTTACTTTACAAATATAAAATGTAAAAGCAAATTATCCTTGTCTTAGGTAGTAGTACTCGCAAAAAAGTATCAGGCTGTCATTTCATTGCGCTATTTTTGAGGGGTTGTTGGGTAAATTACGGGGCGGCTGGGGGCTGCGTCCGTTTCCCAAGCTCCTATTTGTAGGCAGAGCAAGTACCAGCCGTCGGGGAGGTGGTTTGGTACAAATATTAGTTCTGTAATGGTTGCATCTATGCGGGGCTTTGGCGGATAATTCCAAAATCCTTTATGCACCAAAAGTGTGCCATTATCTTGCTCTTTATCTACTGAGGGCAAATCAACCAACAAGTGCTTTACCCCAAGCTCGGCCAAGTACGCTCCTATACAAGGCTCCAGAAACGGGGGGTTGGTACCTGAGTATTGTTTTTGCAGTTTTTCTGAACCGTTAGGCAATGTACGAATAATCAGGGCTTCGGGGGTAATTTTTCCAAGTTTTTTTTTCAAATCAGCCTCCAACACTATTTTGTCATTGGTGGGATGGTGGGCGGGTTGTGGAGTGAGGCTGATCAATTGGGCTATAGCCCATACAGGGCTGGGCAAGGAGGCAATATTGACAGCGCGGTCAGGGCTGATATGGCCATAACACTCCGTGTGAGTGCCGTTGCCGTGTGGCGTAAGGGTGATTTTTTGGTAATTGACGCTCCCTCCTTCGGCCACGCTGCCTACAAAATCACCTTGGCGTATGGTTTCGAATCGTGGGGCATCTGCGTAGTAACAGTTGGGGTTGGCTTCTCCAGCCCGTAAGGGGATGCAGAGATCTGTACCTTGGTATAGGTTGGCCTGCCAGGCGAGGCCTTGATGATGGTGTGTGAGTTGCATTGTGGCATAAAGTCAAAAAGAGCCGCCCCAGAAGCATGGGCTCTTTTGGGGCGGTCTCAGATAATGTTATTTCAAGTTGCGGTACTTGATGCGTGTAGGCGTAACATCGCCGAGGCGTTTGCGGCGGTTTTCTTCATACTCGCTGAAATTACCTTCAAACCAATACACCTCTGAGTCGCCTTCGAAGGCCAAGATATGTGTGGCGATACGGTCAAGGAACCAGCGGTCGTGGGAAATCACCACAGCGCAACCGGCGAAGTTGTCGAGAGCTTCTTCGAGGGCGCGGAGGGTGTTTACGTCAAGGTCATTGGTAGGTTCATCCAGCAAGATGAGGTTGCCGCCTTGCTTGAGAGCAATGGCTAGATGTACGCGGTTGCGCTCTCCACCAGAGAGACTGCTGATTTTCTTCTGCTGGTCTGTGCCGTTGAAGTTAAACTTACTCACATAGGCGCGGGCATTGATTTCGCGTCCGCCGAGCATAATCAACTCATTGCCGCCAGAGATAGCCTCAAATACGGTCTCGTCAGGTTTGAGGTCGTCGTGCTCTTGGTCTACATAAGCAATCTCGACGGTTTCGCCTACTTCTATCTCCCCTGCGTCGGGCTGTAGCTGTCCGGTAAGCATCTTGAAGAGGGTAGATTTACCCGCGCCGTTTGGCCCGATTACCCCTACAATACCGGCTGGAGGCAGCGAAAACGTGAGGTTTTCGTAGAGCAGTTTGTCGCCAAAGCCCTTGGCTACGCCGCGTACTTCGAGCACCTTGCTGCCCAAACGTGGTCCAGGAGGGATGAATAGTTCGAGTTTGGCTTCTTTTTCTTTGGCCTCCTCGCCCAACATTTTTTCGTAGGCATTCAGACGAGCCTTGCCCTTGGCTTGGCGGGCTTTGGGGCTGAGGCGAATCCATTCGAGCTCGCGTTGGAGCGTTTTTTGGCGCTTCGACTCTTGTTTTTCTTCTTGGGCTAGGCGCTTTTGCTTTTGTTCGAGCCAAGAGGAGTAGTTGCCCTTCCAAGGAATACCCTCGCCTCGGTCTAGTTCGAGAATCCATCCGGCTACGTTGTCGAGGAAGTAGCGGTCGTGGGTAATGGCAATGACAGTACCCTTGTATTGTTGGAGGTGCTGCTCAAGCCAGAGGACAGACTCTGCGTCGAGGTGGTTGGTAGGTTCGTCGAGCAGGAGTACATCGGGCTCTTGGAGTAGGAGGCGGCAGAGCGCCACGCGGCGTTTTTCGCCCCCAGAGAGGTTTTCGATTTTGGCATCGCCAGATGGCGTACGGAGAGCGTCCATAGCGCGTTCGAGCTTGTTGTCAAGGTTCCAAGCATCGTGTTGGTCGAGCTTCTCTTGGATTTGCCCTTGTTTGGCTAGGAGCTTGTCGAAATCAGCATCAGGGTCAGCAAAGGCTTCGTTGATTTGCTCGTAGGCTTTGAGCAGGTCTACCACTTCTTGTACCCCCTCTTCGACAACCTCTCGGACGGTCTTGTTGGGGTCGAGCTGCGGTTCTTGCTCCAACAGGCCTACGGTGTAGTTGGGCGAAAAAACAACCTCTCCGAGGTATTCTTTGTCCAATCCTGCAATGATGCGCAGTAGAGAAGATTTACCTGAGCCGTTCAGACCAATGACACCGATTTTAGCGCCATAAAAAAAGGAGAGGTAAATATCTTTGAGCACCTGCTTCTTAGGAGGGTAAATTTTACTTACCCCCGCCATAGAGAAAATAATAGTTTCGTTACTCATGGTTTTTTCTTATTTTTACGTATGATAGCCACCAAGCTACGATTCGTTGTGCATTTTGCCCAAATTTAGGCATTTTTGCACGATTATCGCAGGGAAGTGGAGGCATTGAGATGCGTAATTTTCGCTTTGGGGTATTCCCAAGGTTCGAAAATTTTCACTCTTTCAAACAGTCCCTTAGGCATTTAGCCTTTTTAACAACAACCAAACATACCCATCACAAAAGCCCAAATGTATTATGAACACCACTACTGACCATCAATTTGGATATATCAAAGACGACAAAGTATTTCTAAAAGGATTTCTCACATTTGAAGACAGGCAAATCGGCGTTGTAAAAGAGACTGCTGCTGCTGCCTTGGCTTATTTCGAAAAGCGCTTTGAGTTGGCCAAACAGAAAGTAGAAGAGCTCGAAAAACTCATCTACAGCGCTCAAAATAAAGGCTCTTACTTGATGAAGCTGGTACACATGCGCAAGTACCTCTCGGAGTTTGATGGTTTGGGCGATTTCCCGGCGCTTTTTGCCAAGCTAGATGTGCTGGAGGTCGAGCTGCGCGACCTTATTGCCAATAACCGTCTCAAGAATCTTGATATCAAAAAAGCACTGCTCGAAGAGCTCAAAGAAGTAATCAAAGACCTCGAAAGCCGTGAGTCTATCGAGCAGGTGAAGGAGATTAAGATGAAGTGGATCAAGACTGGCGCTGCGGTAGAAACCTTTAATGATGACCTAGAGGAGGAGTTTAACCAAACCATCGAAAACTATTTCGAAGAGCGCAAAGAGGTATATAAAGCCCGCAACAAGGAAATCAAAGACCGCTTGCGCGCCTACAAAAACATTATCTTTGAAGCCCACGGGCTGAAAAACTCTGATAACTTTGAGGAGACTTTCCAACGCTTCCGTACCCTCCAACAAACTTGGAAAACGACAGGCAAAGTCCCCCACCGCAAAGCTACGCGCCTATGGGAAAGCTTCAAGGCGGCCAACGAAGTGTTTTTTACCCGATACAAAAACTTCCGCGCCCTCCAAGAACAGTTCCCCGATCAAAGCAGCGAAGAAATCAAACAGCAAATTGTACAAAAACTCTATGGCCAATCGATAACCCTGCTCGAAGATCTCTCGCCCGATGCTACCGAAGCCGCCAAAGAACTGCTCGTAGAATGGAAACAGCTGACCTCGACTTTTCAGCAGCTTGACCCGGGTATTGTCTACAAGTTTCGTAATAACTGCGACAAGGTGTTTGAGAAGAACTACCTAACGCGGGTGATGAAGCGCAAATATCCGCTATTTGAAACCAAACTCCCCCTAGAGCAACTCAGCTTGCAGATAGAATGTATGCGCGGCCTCATCCGACGCGAAGAGCAGGAGCTGAGCATCAATCAGGAGCGACTCGATAAAATGGAGCAAGAAAATGCCCGCCAACAAGCGCAATTCAACGCTCAACAAGCACGCGGTGGATATGGCGGATATCAGAGAAGATTCCCCCAAAAACCCCCTATAGACCGTAATCTGCGGCAACTAGCCAGCACTGTCCACGTCCAAAGACGTAAACTTGAAGTAAAAAAACAAATTTTGAGAGAGCTTGAGGAACAATTAGCGCAATAATTGCGTATCTCATCTTACGGAATTTGGCGAAAAGCTTGTTTTTCTAAAACAATTTGCCTATCTTCTGTGTATACGATTGAGTTCCTTCTCAAAAACGTTAATTAGGTATTTGTTAAACCATAGTAGCCTATGTACTGGACGTTAGAACTGGCATCTTATTTAGAAGATGCCCCTTGGCCTGCTACCAAAGAAGAGTTGATTGATTTCGCAATTCGTTCGGGAGCACCCCTAGAAGTGGTAGAAAACCTTCAAGAGCTTGAAGACGATGGGCAACCTTATGAAAGTATTGAGGAGATTTGGCCCGACTATCCCACCAAGGAGGATTTTTTCTTCAATGAGGACGAATACTAATTCGGGCTACCTCCATTCGTAAGAACAATACCGCCTAAAAACAAAGACGCACAGCAATGTGCGTCTTTTTTGTATGCCTGATTAGAAAAACAGCAAACCCAATGCCACTAACAGCACAATGCCCATCATCAAAGTAAACCCATACAAGTTACTCAACCACCAAAGCCTGAAAATAGTCCACCATCGGCTTTGGCCATAAAACACCCTAAAGCCTCGGTATACATACCATATTACGGAGCTTAACAAGACGGTCGTAACAAGCCACCAGCCCGTAAACCAATGGTTGATCCAAAACGTCAGCCCCACCATCAGAAAGAGATAACTGTGTAGGTGCAATACCAAAATAAGGTGCTCCACATAATAGCACCTCACCCGACTATAGCTCATCTGTAAGAGAAAGGCAAAAATCGGGATTAAGAAAAACATCATCACAGAACCTTTGTTGATGACCGAAGTCAGCAATTCTTTTGGCGTAGCCGAAGCCAAGCGCAAGGCCTGCCCCACCAGAAGTTGGTTGATTACCGAGGGGCTTACTCCCATCGAGTCACACATGGCCGCCTTGGAGCGAATGCCTTGGTTTCGCAAAAACAAGGCCTTGCTCGCAGAAATTTTAAAAAAATTAAAATCGCCCTTCGCCTCTTTTTCCCCGGCCAGTATCCGCTGTTCTATGGTCTGGCTGCCGAGCTTGGGGTTGTTTTTAAACAAGACCGACTGCGTAACGAAGGCCATCGTAAAAAAATAAAAAAACTACACACCACATACAACCGGATAGGGGTTACATATTTTGTGCGCTTACCTTCAATATAAGCTTGGCTCGGATAGCCGGGTTTGCTCAAAAAAGGCCACAAACTTCGCCACAGCCTATTATCGAGCTGGCCGACATCATTCAAAAAATCGTAGACAATATAGCGCAGTGGGCGTACTTTCTGATGGTTTTCTTGTCCACACTGTGGGCAATAGTTAACCGGAGTATCAAATATATAGCCGCAATTGAGACACTGGTCGGTTTTTATTCTTTGCTTGTTCATAGGGAAGCATATCATTGACCAACAAATATAGCGGCTCAGATAATATAAAAGGCAAATATTTTATGGAGATAGCTATGTTGTACTCAAACAAGGTTTTGGGCCGTCTCGAAGCGCTAGGTATCCATAGCCAAAAACCCACGGGTTGGGTCGTGGGTTTGCAAGCATATCCAATGATAGGGGGCTAGCTATCTAAAACCCAATTTTGACCTTATCTTCTTTGATAAAGCCAAGATCTGATTGGTTGTAGATGTCTGCCAAGGTCATCGGCTTGTCAATGGCCGTATTATAGCCAATCTTATTAGAAAGATGCTGGGCTTTTTCGGCATCGAGTGGGCGAAACTCATAGGTAGCAATCAGGCGGCCTTTGCGCAAAAGCGCCTTGTCTATTTTGCTGATATGTGTGTTGAAAGTACAGAGAATTTGGATGTTGAGGCAATCCGAGAGGAGGCCGTCAGCCAAGTTAAGCAAATTAGACACCGACATGTTGCGCCCGTTTTCGCGTGCTTCTACAATGCTTTCAGCGTCTTCTACTATCAACACAGAGTTGGGGTTGGAGATAAGCAGAGGCAGAAAATCCGGCGATGCGATTTTGTAGGCATACTCGGGTGGGATATAAATCATCCTTTTGTCGATACGCGAAGTCAGGTATCGGATATAGCTTGTTTTGCCCGTACCGGGAGCGCCATAGAGCAAGACCAGCCCTTTGTCATTGGCCGAATTGAGTCGGTTGATAATGACTTCGTGGACAGGCTCAAAGTCATCATTGTAGTTTTCTTGGATATTGAGGTTGTTTTTTTTGACCTCAAAATCACGCAGGCAGAGCGTCTTTTGGCTTTCGTAGAGCAAAAAGATTTTACTTTCGGCCTTGGGAGCCTCTACAGTGTTGCGCGCTGTTTGGACTAGTGCCTGGATACGCTCTTCGGGGGTATGGTCGCCGTGTAGGATTTTGAACTCGCCATCGTCCTCATCAAAGTATACCATCAAATCTTGCTCGATGTGCATCAGAAAACCTACCAAACGGATACGCTCTTCGCGTTTATCAAAGCGGCGGTAGCGGCAGACCTGCTCGTCCGACACCTGATGGGTTTGGCAGAGGGTCTCAAAAAGTTTATCCGTATTGAACGAATCGTAAAACACCACCATATTGGGGGCTTGGTCATTGATGGCAATGAAATATTTGGCGTATTCTATCTTGCTTTGGTAATCGACAAGGTCGTCGTAACGAAGCGTGAGGGATACATTGTCGGGCTTAGCGTTGCTAATCTGATTTTTCATACAAAACAAAAGCTGCTTATTCTAGTGGTTTGGAGTACTTCTTGTGTAGGGAATGGATACCTTATGGGCCAACGAAAATGCGGATAATTATTTTTAGTCTAAGGGTTTAAAGTTACGAAAAATCCAGCAAATTGTTGCAAAATACCAAAAACAAAAACCGCTCCCTTAGCGCTTTAAGCAGAAAGGGAGCGGTCAGTCAGGATGTTTTCGGGAGCTTATTTGGCAAAGTTAAAAGGTGCTTTGAGGTTGCGGTGGTTGGTGATTTCAAGCACTACCTTTCCTAGAAATATCTTGGCTTCTACTTTAACCGGGATGCGGTTGGCATCGTCCGACACCCAAAACACCAGCGAACCATCGCCGGTGAAGATATCGTTTTCAAACTCGCCCATCATTGGTGTAAACTTAAAGGCATTTACTTTGCCAAACTTAGTATCGACGACCTCGCGTCCATCATATCGGATAGAGAAGTTATAGGTCTGGTCTTCAAAAATAGCCGGGATAGTGATTTTATTTCCCACACCTATTTGCTTATCATAGTCGATAGTGCGTAAGTAATAATATCCGCTGACGATATCTTGGGGGTAATAGTGCCCGGTTTGTGGGTCTCGGAAGTTGGCCGGGAACACGACATCCTTAATTTCTGATGTTTTTTCGAGTTTTTCGGTTTCGGCAGTAGTGCTTTTCTTCTTCTCTTTGTCCTGAACCGTAAACTGCTCAAAGGAAAGCTTGGCTTTGTTTTGGAGCGGGTTGAAGTCAATACGTTCTTCGCGGCGGTATTTGTTTTCGGCGATGTATCGGTAGAAGCGGTGTGGGGCGATGGCCGCCGTATCGATATACGAGCGCCAGAGGTCTTCCACACGGTATAGTTTGAGTGCGCCGGTAGTTTCTCCGGCTACGTCGACCTTATAGCAAATACGATCATTGACCAGCCAGAGCTTATTGTCGACATTGATACGGGCAATTCCGGCATTGATGACCCCGTAGTGCAGCAGGTATTCGATGTATTCTCCCCTGCCGAAGTTGTGGTTTTTAATCACACGATAGCTGGCATTGTGTAGCTTGGCGTGTAGGTCATCAGCTTGAGACCCTTGGTGCGAAAATACAAACAAGCCCGTACCGAGCAGTAGCAGTCCGAGGCTATAATATACATACTTCAACATAGTAGCCATAATTTTTGGAAAAACATAAAGGTTGAACGAGGGACTATTTGTGGTATTTCTGCTTTAGATACGATAAATATGCTTGAAAGTTTTGGTGAAAGCGCTCGCGCCATTCTTGCTCAAATACATTTTGCTGCCCTCTGTAGGTGAGGTAGGTCATCAAGTAGGTGTTGTTGGGCAGGCTATTGCGGAATCGCCCTCGGTAATATGCCGGGTATTCAAAACTAACTGTATCCAAGGTAGTAACTATTTTTTGTAAGAAAGCCTGTTTACGTTGGGCTTTGAGCCATTCGGGGGTATTGGGGCCAAAACTTTTGTACAGACTGTCGAGCTGGTTAGCTGCGCCGAGCCAATGTTGGTCGTAGCGCTCTTGGTCGCGTTTGGAGGCTTCGTATTGGTGTACTTGGGGAGAGGCGGCTCCATATTTGACCTGTAGGAAGCGTAGTGCGCCTTGGTCGCCGACAAAGTCAGCTAGGTTTTCGTTGTAGTCTACACTGTCTTTGACCCATAGGGTGCCGTGTGTGAGCTCATGGATGATAAGCGCCGCCAGTGCGCCTTCGGGCCAGTCGAGCATGTGGCTCAAGATAGGATCTTTGAACCAGCCCAAGGTAGACCAAGCCGCCACCGTGCCCACATAAGTATCATAGCCTTGCTCCTGAAGCTTGTGAGCATAGCTACGGGCCTTTTGTTCTTCAAAAAAGCCGCGATAGCTCATATCTCCCAAGAAGCCATAGTTCCAAGTTTTGGCTTCGAGCGCATAGGGCTGTGCAGCCGTTACGACCCAAAGCACGGGTTTGCCTTGGGTGTCGTAGAGGTGCTCATAATTGTCGGAAGGCTTGATACCTAGAGAGTCTATGGCGAAGCGTTTGATCTCTTGTACTAGCCTGACCTTGGCTTTGACAGAATCGGGTACTTGCGTATCGGCCAATACCTTGGCAATGGGGCGGGCGTTCCATAGAATCTTAAATTGCCCATAGCCTTGCCCAATACCATAGATAATCAGGTCAAAATAACTGACTCCCAACACCAGCAAACAAGCCACCAGTGTATAAACCAAGCGCCGTAGTACGGGCTTGGTGATTGGAAGGCGCAAAGATTTGCTCATAAGCTTTTGAGGGCTTGGATGAGTTTGGCTACGGCTGCTTCATCGACAGCGGGGAAGTTGGCAATGCGTAAATGTCGGGCTTTAAACTGAGCATAGCCGCTGCCTACGTGTAGGCCTTGGGCTTGTAGGGCTTCGACCCAAGCGCCTGCGTCGCCGTCGGTTTGGGCTACGATGACGGTAGGCGAGCGGTGTGTGCGGTTGGCCACAAAGGGAGTGAGGCGGGGGTGGCTTTCGATGGCCTCATACAAGGCATCGGCCTGCTGGGCAATGCGCCGGCGCAACACACCAATACCTTCCTGACACATGGCCTCACTGACTTGCGCCAAGAGGTAGATACCCAGTACATTGGGAGTGGCCGGAGTTTGCCATTGTTCGGCTTGCTGCCAAAGTTCGCATAGGCGGTGGTATGTGCCCGTAATTTTGCCTGAGGCCTCTAAAGCTTCAGCTTTTTTGAGGCAACGCTCATTGACCAACCACACGCCCAAACCCGCCGGAAGGCCAAAGGCTTTCTGTACCGAAAAATATGCCGCATCAATTTTCCGAAAATCCAGTGTAGGATAAGGCGCAGAGGAGACCATATCAACCGTGATGAGTTTGTCGGAGAAGGTGTCAGCCACTTGATGAATCAGGCTCTCGGGTGTGATGACCCCGGTGCTGGTCTCGTTATGTGTGAAGGCAATCATCTCGGCGCTCTCACAGATAGCCAAGGTCTGGAGGGTATCTTGTAGCTCAAAGCCCTGCCCCCAAGGTTTTTCATACTTGATAGAGCTTTTTTTGAGTAGGCTGGCAAACTCATAGAAGCGCTCCGAAAAAGCTCCATTGACTAGGTGTACACTGCTATTGCCCACACAATTCAACAAAAGACGCTCCCATACCTCTGTGGCAGAGGCCGTAAACAAGACGCGGTAGTTGTCGGGCAAGTCAAAAAGCAGGCGGAGGTTTCGGTCTACCTGTCGGTAAATATCCTTAAATCGGCTGCTGCGATGCGATACAGAGGGCAGGTGGCTTTGCAATGCCTGTGTGAGGTATTGCTCTACGCCGGGGTAGAGTTGCGCCGGCCCCGGGGTGAAATAGGTCGTAATCTGTGTCATAATCTTGTATACAAAGTACTAAAAATCAGAAGGATACAAGGTGTATCTCGCAAGGGCGGGATAGTTGGTAATGATGCCATCAATTCCCATATCGGCTAGAGATTCCATATCTTTGGGGTTGTTGACTGTCCAAGCATATACCTTTTGAGCTTGTTGATTGAGGCTTTTGATTAGCTTGGCATTGATAAACCTGTAGTTGGGATGGACTCCTTGTACAGGACGGTAGCGGGTAAGGTATCCTAGCTTCAGGCCTTTGTTGAAGTGTAAGGGAAATATTGTCAGCGGCCCAACGACCAGCTGGTATGTGGGGACTTTGGGCGCAATCTCTTGTAGTCGCCTAATAGCTTCGCTGTGAAATGATTGGAACAGGCACCAGTCTTCGGCTTGTGAAGCCCTGACCAACTCTGCTACTTGCTCTTCCAAACCATTGTTGTATTCTTTGAGTTCTATTAATAACTTTGCTTTGCCATTGATGTAGCGCAATACTTCTTCAAGGGTCGGGATTCGCTCTCCCTTGAATTCATCATTGAACCAACTGCCGGCATCCAATTGCCGGATTTGCGCCAAGGTCAGGTCTGCCACCAAGCCTTGGCCGTTGGTAGTACGGTCAACGCTATAGTCGTGTATCACGATTACCTGTTTGTCTCGGCTAAGCATCACATCTATCTCGATGATGTCGGCCTCAGCTTCTATGGCCTTTTCGATGGCAGCCAAGGTATTTTCGGGAGCAGTGCCCGAAGCACCTCGGTGGGCGATGATGTCAATATGAGGCTTACGCTGTTGGTAGGTCAATAGTCGTGCAACAAAAAAAGGGTTACCCGATAAGAGCAATACCAAGGGCACAAACAACACCAAGGCAATGACCAAACTCCAATACTTAATATTTGTACGCATAAGCGAGATATTTTAAACTATTTTGCGCTACTTTTACGAAGGTCGATTTGATATGATGATACACGCCAACGCTGCCCCTCCCCCCGATTTGCAGAAAATCCTAATTATCCAAACAGCCTTCATCGGAGATGTGATTTTGAGTACGGTTTTGATAGAAAAGCTGCGCCAACATTATCCTCAGGCTCGTATTGACTTCTTGTTACGCAAAGGTAACGAATCATTGCTCCAGGGGCATCCACAACTTACCCATTGCTGGGTTTGGGACAAGAAGCGCTCACGTAGCAAAGAGGTCTACCGTTTGGTCAAAGCCCTAAGAGCCGAAAAATACGACTTGGTAGTCAATGCGCAACGGTATGCTACCACTGGGCTTTTCACAACTTTATCAGGGGCTAAATATACAATAGGTTTTGACAAAAATCCACTTTCCCGTTTTTTTAGTACGCGGGTGTCCTACAGGTATGATGCGCGTATCCACGAGGTACAGCGCATACTCGACCTCGTTACGCCCCTGACTGATGGTGCTTTCTTACGCCCCAAGCTTTACCCTACTGCTGACGATTTTGCACTGATAGCGCCTTACATTGAGCGCAAGCCTTATATCTGTATTGCCCCTACTTCGGTATGGTATACCAAGCAGTTTCCTGCTCAAAAGTGGATAGATTTTCTTGATGTTTTACCAGAGCAATATCAAGTATACTTGATAGGTGCTCCTGAAGACCACGAGCAATGCGCCCTCATTGCCCAACAAAGCCAGCACTCCAATATTCATAACTTAGCAGGGAAGTTGCCACTCTTGGCCTCTTCGGCCCTGATGGCACAAGCTACCATGAATTATGTGAATGATTCGGCTCCGCTACACCTAGCCTCGGCTACCAATGCACCTACTTGTGCCATATTTTGCTCTACTACGCCTGATTTTGGCTATGGCCCGCTGTCTGATAACGCCACCATCGTACAAGTAGAAGAGCTGCTAGAGTGCCGCCCCTGTGGCACGCATGGCCACAAACAGTGCCCTCTTGGGCATTTTGCCTGTGCCCTCAGTATCAGCAGTATGAAGCTGATGGAGGTCTTGCCCACAGAATAAAAGCAGATTTCCTTGTTGGGGGAATGCCCCAAAAGTGTATCTTTGTAAAAATTTTTGAAGGATGTGTAGCTCAGTTGGTTTAGAGCATCACCTTGACAGGGTGGGGGTCGGGGGTTCGAATCCCTCCACATTCACTAACTATGTTGTCGCAACTACGTTGCTAAAAAAAGCCCCTTAGGGGCATTACGTCGGTAGACAATTAACATACAATCACAAAAAGCTCCGTAGGAGCGATACCGTTAGCCATGTCGTTTAAATGCAGCCTTATTTCATTTTGGCTAACACATTGCATGCCGCTTACTTCCTAGGGTATTCTCAAAATAACCCTTCAAGGTTTTCAAACCTTTGAAGGGTTGGGTAGTGTGCAGCAATAAAGCAGCATTAGTGCGCTTCTAGCCAGTTTTGGCCTATACCCAGCTCTACTTCTAGAGGGACAGGGAAAGAGGGGAGGGCTTGTTGCATCGCCTCGACGATGGCCGGGCGGAGCAGGTCTAGCTCTGCTTGGTGTACATCAAACACCAATTCGTCGTGTACTTGTAGAATCATTTTGCTACGCAGTTTTCGCGGCTTCATCCACTCGTGTATCCGAATCATGGCCAGCTTGATAAGGTCGGCAGCGCTGCCCTGAATGGGCGCATTGATGGCGTTACGCTCCGCAAAGCCGCGCTCTACCGCATTGCGAGAGTTGATATTACGCAGATAGCGGCGGCGGCCTAGGATTGTTTCGACATATTCTTGGCTGCGGGCCTTGTTGACTACATCATCCATATACTGTTTGATAGCTGGAAACTCCTCAAAATAAGCCGTAATGATTTCGCCGGCTTCTTTGCGTGGGATGTTGAGCCGCTGCGACAGGCCGTGAGCCGAAATACCATAAATAATCCCAAAGTTGGCTGTTTTGGCTTTTCGGCGCATATCCGAACTAACCTCCTCTAAGGGTACTTTGAAGATTTTGGCGGCAGTAGTGGCGTGGATATCTCGCCCTTGGCGGAAGGCCTCTATCATCGTTTGGTCTTGGCTGAAGGCCGCCATAATGCGCAGTTCTATTTGCGAGTAGTCAGCTGCCAGCAGTATGTGCTCCGCCGATGCCGGTACAAAGGCTTTCCGGACTTGGCGGCCTTTGTCAGTACGGATAGGAATATTTTGTAGGTTGGGGTTGGCCGAGCTCAAGCGTCCTGTTGCGGCTACGGCTTGGTTGTAAGAGGTATGTATACGGCCATCGCGGGGGCTGACGAGGGTAGGCAAGGTATCCACATAGGTGTTTTTGAGCTTTACTAGGGCGCGGTGTTCCAAAATCTCGTGGATGATGGGATGTTTGTCGTCCAGCTTCACCAAAATCTCTTCTCCGGTGGCATATTGTCCGGTTTTGGTTTTTTTGGCTTTTTCGTCGAGTTTGAGTTTATCGAATAGGATATCGCCCAGCTGCTTGGGCGAAGCGATGTTGAACTGCTCTCCGGCAAGGGTATAAATACGTTGTTCTATGGCCTCTATTTCTTGCCCCAGTTCTTGAGAGATGTCTGCCAGCGCCTCAGTATCAATCCGTACTCCGGAGCGTTCCATATCGGCCAGTACTGGCACTAGAGGTGCTTCTACAGTTTGCATCAACCCTTGTAGGTTCAGTTCCTGTATTTTGGGTGCAAACAAGATTTTGAGCTGCCAAGTAATGTCAGCATCTTCTATCGCATATTCTTTGATTTGCTCCAGCGGCACATCCCGCATAGAGCCTTGTTTTGCTCCTTTTTTGCCGATAAGCGCTTCGATAGAGACGGGCTCGTAGCCGAGGTAGTTTTTGGCCAAAATATCCATATTGTGTCGTGCGTCTGGCTCTAGGAGGTAATGCGCCAACATTGTATCGAAAAGAGGGCCTTGGAGCTGAACCCCATAATTGGCCAAGACAGTGAGGTCGTACTTGAGGTTTTGGCCTACTTTTTCGATACTGGGGTTTTCTAATACTTCCCTAAACTCTTCGAGCAAAGCCTGAGCCGCTGTTCTATCTGCCGGAAAGGGGACATAATAACCCTCGTGTGGATACCAAGCAAAGGCAATGCCTACGAGCTGTGCTTCGAGGGCATCGAGGTTGTCCGTTTCGGTATCAAAACAAAAAGCCGGCAGCTGCGACAGGCGGTCGAGCAAGCGCTTGCGCCATTCGGGCGTATCGATGAGCTGGTAGTCGTGTAGGGTGCTGTGGATGTTGCGGAAATTGGTAGGCAATATTTCTGCCGGAGCAGGTTGTTCAGACGCGTCTTCGTCGGTGCTGCCTCCCCCAAACATATCCATTTGTCCGGCGGCGGCCTTAGATTTGCGTTTGGTAGGGGTTTCGGCCAAGGCTGGCGCTGCCGAGGGATAGAGCTTTTTGAGGTATGTGCGAAACTCCAGCTCTTCGAGCAGAGGCTTGAGTTTGTCGTCGTCGAAGGGAGCCATTTCGAGGCTTTCCAAACTCCACTCAATGGGTGTTTCGGTATGAATGGTTGCCAGTTGTTTGGAGAGAATGGCTTGTTCGCGGTAGGTTTCTACGTTTTCTTTTTGCTTGCCTTTAAGTTGGTGGGTATTTTCCAGCAGCCCTTCGAGGCTGCCATATTCCTTGAGAAACTTTACGGCTGTCTTGGCGCCCACACCGGGGATGCCCGGGATGTTGTCGACACTGTCGCCTTGCATTCCGAGGAGGTCGATGACTTGCGCAGGGTGGTCGATTTCGAATTTGGCCTTCACTTCTTCTATCCCCAAAATTTCTACCCCATTGCCAAACATAGCGGGTTTGTAGAGGAAAATATTTTTGTCTACCAGCTGGGCGTAGTCCTTGTCGGGTGTCATCATAAAGACCTCCAAATCAGGGTCTTTGGCGGCTTGCTTCGCGATCGTGCCGATGATGTCATCGGCCTCATATCCGGGCAAAACCAAGGCCGGGATGTTGAGCGCCTCCACTAGTCGATAGATATAGGGGATGGCCGTAGAGATATCTTCGGGTTGTTCTTCGCGGTTGGCTTTGTAGGCTTCAAAGCTTTCGTGCCGGAATGTCGGCCCGTGGGTATCAAAGGCGATGCCGATATGGGTTGGCTTTTGTTTTTCGAGAATCTCAAATACACTGTTGGCAAAGCCATAAACAGCACCGGTATTGATGCCTTTGGAGTTGATACGGGGGTTTTTGCTAAAAGCAAAATGCGCTCGGTAGATGAGCGCCATTGCGTCTAAAAGAAATAATTTGGCCATAAGAAGAGTCTATCAGCAAGATGGGCTTTTGCATGAGGAATGGGGTAAATAGCAGCAAGTTACAGCGCTAAGGGTGTACTACTTCTAGCAAGGTACGGAAGGCCAATACGCGCTCGCCATATTTTTGGCGGGTTTTGGCTTGTAGTTCTGGAGCGTGGTGTTGGCTGTATTGTACAAAGTCTTCCAAGCCCTTCAGATAATATTGTACGGCATAGGTGGTCAGCCCTTGAGCTTCTTCCTCTGCTTGGAGCATCCGCAAAAGCTTGTACTCTACAAACAGTTGTGTGCTCATCACCTCTGGAATGTGTTCGGTGAGCATCCACTGGATAAACTCGTCGTGTATATCGTTTTCGATACTAATGGTTACGTTGTAGAGTATCATAACTTTTAAGGGGAATATATTGAGAGAGCGTGTGATTTTTGGGAAAGTGGGTGATTTGCTGCTCCAAAATCACGATAGGTGGGCTTTTTTGCTTGAGGAGCTAGACCCAGACACGAAATGGCTTGCTTTTGATGTCATCATACGATTCGGGCAAGCTCTTACAAAAATAGTGATTTTGGGTACAAACTGTATATTTTGAAGAAAAATGATGGCAAACATACCTCCAACGGATGATACGCTGAAGTTATCGTTTTTAGCACACGTGTTGTCATATCAAATGTGGTAGGATCACGCCACTGGATGTTTTCTGAAAAAACCGAAATATGGTTTCTCCTTTGCGCTTAAATATGTGTCAAGAATCCGTGTTGTTATACCCAATCAGAATTGGTTTGGTAGCGTTAAGTGCTGAAAATCCTTGAGTATCAAGAGAATCAAATCCTGTAAATCCTCAAATCTTGTTATAAAATGCGCACAGCAACGACAAAAACCAAAAATGTTCAGTGGCGTGTGATGGGATAATAGCGCTATCTGAGCGATTTTTGTGTAAACCTTGTGTCTATACTGTTAGTTTTGGGATTAAGTTGTAGATTTGCAGCTAGTGCTTTATTTAGTCTAAGTTTAAATTTCTGTTCTATCTCAATAATTTATGCGGTATATATATCTGAGCCTCACCTGTTTTGTGGGATTGGTGCTTTGGCTACAATGTACTCCAAGTCCTGCAGATGCGCCTACGTCGTTGGTAGTTCAGGGCTTTCGGCAAGACCTCCAAAGCCTAGACACCAAGCTTGGAGAGTTAGAAAACATACTCACACAGGCTAACCCTTCGGCTTGGCAAGAGGCCTTTGGTAGTGCACGCTTGGCCTATAAGCGTACAGAATACCTTGTTGAGACACAATACCCCGAAAGCGCCAAAGCCCTCAATGGAGCGGCTATTGCCGAAATGGATGCGCAAGATACTACCAAAACCATTGCTCCGACAGGTTTTCAGGTAATAGAAGAATGGCTTTTTCCGGAGGCTGACCCCACTCAACAAAAAGCGCTACAGCAAGAGCTGGCTACGATGCGCCAAACGGTTGCGGAGCTCATACAACACAGCCAGCAGTTGACCTTGACCGAGAGTCAAATACTTGATGCGGCTCGGTTGCAGGTTTTCCGTGTCATTACGCTCGGTATTGTAGGGTTTGATTCGCCGGTGGCACTCTATAGTCTGCCCGAAGCCAAGGCCTCACTCGAAGCTGTTCAGGCCGCAGTACTTGCCCTGGCCAAATCCCAAAACAGTACTGAGAAGGACTTATTGGCCAAGGCCTTTACCCAAACAGTGGCTTACCTCGACCAACACTTGGCTGATTTTGATGCTTTTGACCGGATGGCTTTCATTCGCACACACATCAACCCTCTTACGACTGCGCTCTGGGAGTATCAGGTGGCGCTTGACATTCCTTTCCCTACCGACAAGCGGATGTTGCGGGCAGATGTAAAAACACTATTTGATGTCCAAGCCTTTGACCCCAACTATTTTGCTCCCGGCCAATTGGCGCAGCTTAGCCCCGAAAAAGCAGCGTTGGGCAAGATGCTTTTTTTTGACCCCATCCTCTCCAGCGACAATGAGCGCTCGTGTGCCTCTTGCCACCAACCCGACAAGGCTTTTACTGACGGTATTGCCAAGAGTGTGGCCTTTGGCAAAAAAGGCCATATTGGGCGCAATTCGCCCACCCTTGTGAATGCGGCCTTTCAAGCCAACCAATTTTACGATGGCCGTGTGGAGACCTTGGAGCAACAAGCAGCAGATGTGTTGGCCAATATCGACGAGATGCACTCCTCTGCGGAGGCCGCCGCCGCCAAGCTGGCCAAGGTGCCTGCCTATGTAGCCCTGTTCGCCAAAGCATTTCCCGAGGCCAAACAGCCCGTTACGGCTGAGAATGTACAAATCGCGCTGGCTTCTTTCACCCGTCAACTGTCTTCCTTCGATTCGCGCTTCGATCGCTATCTGCGTCAAGAACAAGGGGCTGCCTTGAGTCCCGAAGAGCTGCTAGGGTTTAACTTGTATATGGGCAAGGCTAAGTGTGCCACCTGCCATTTTATGCCTTTGTTCAATGGTACAGTGCCGCCAAATTTCACCGAAACTGAAGCCGAAGTGATTGGGGTTCCCCTAGTGGCGGTTACGAGCAAGGCCGTCATTGACCCTGATGTCGGGAAGCAGGCCATAGCGCCAGGTTTCCTAAACCAGTTTGCTTTCCGTACTCCCACCGTACGCAATAGTGGGCTCACGGCTCCCTATATGCATAATGGGGCTTACGAAACGCTGGAGGCAGTGATGGAGTTTTATAACCTTGGTGGCGGAGCCGGTATCGGGATTGACCTACCACACCAAACGTTGCCCACGGAGCCGCTCAATCTCAACGAGCGAGAGCTGAAAGCCCTCGTGGCTTTTATGCATACCCTCACGGATGTGCCTGCTTTTGGCAAGGCTCCTGAGAAATTGCCTACTGCTCAAGCTCCAGTAATAGCATATTGAAAATACATCAGGCTGTAGTGTTGTAGTACATTTTGACATAGGCTACGAAGCCTATGGTACAATAAAAAACGAGTCATCACTAGTGTATATACTAGCAATGACTCGTTTTTTGTGCTTTGTACCAAGCCTTATTTGCTCGAATCAGCGGGGGCTGTCAAGTCCAAAACTTCAGTGGTAGCATCTTGCTCAGCCTCAACAGGGGCGCCCTGTTGCTGGATAGGCGCTGCTTGCCGTTGTTCTTTGGCTTTGCGTTCGTTGACGCTTCTGAGGCGGTCTTGTTGGTTGGTTTTGTCTACAAAAAATCCGGTATTGGTAATGAGACTCAAGACCATCAGTGCGGCTCCAAAGCCCCAAGTAAGACGTTCTAGGATGTCTCCGGTTTTGCGTACGCCAATCATTTGGGTGCTAGAGCCACCAAACTGGGCAGATACGCCGCCTTTTGATTTTTGTGCCAATACTACCAATACGAGCAATACGGCCACGATGGCAATCAGTACGATAAGGAGGGTGTACAACATAGGGTTATATCGTGTAGATGAATAAAATTAGCTTTTCAGAACGTCTATTTGTGCTTTGAAGTAATCTCGTTTTTCGGGGTACTTCTGCATCAGTTGTTGGTAGATGAGAACAGCCTCGTCAAGCTTGCCTTGGTTAAATAGGGCGATGGCCATCGATTCGCTCACATCGTTTGAGGGTGCAAAGTTAGTATTTTCTTCGGGAATAGCGCTGTTGTCAATGTTTTTTTCTGTAGTGTATGGGAGAGCCTCTGTGGCTGTATTGGGGAGGGTCTCCAAATCATCCGTAAGGATTTCGATTTGGTTGAGATAATAGCGCTCTTTGTCGGGATTTTGGAGCATCAGTTTTTTATAAATCTCGATGGCTTGGTCTGTGTTTCCCTCATTGAAATAGCGCATGGCCAGTTCCTCGCTGACAGCAGGTGTTTTCGGGCTGGAGGGCTCGGTTTGGGTGCTTTGTTCTTGTACTCCTTCGGTGAGGATATCGATTTGGCTTTGGTAGTAGTCAGCCTTTTCGGGGTCTATGGTTTGGAGTTGGGCATAAGTATCGACAGCCTTGGCGATATCCCCATCTTGAAAATAACGCAGCGCTAGGCGTTCGCTAGGCGTTGGTGTTTCTTGAGCTGGGGTATTGTCGAGGTCAAGGGGTACTTGGGCTGCCGGGTCTTCATTTTTGGGGCTATCGCTGATGCTCCACGCTAGGGTATAGGGTTCTTCGGGGTTGTTGGGCGCATCTAGGGGGGGGCAACTGTATGGTAATCCTGCACATCAGGTGCTTCTTCTACGCTTCCGGTAGGGAGGTTTTGTATGTCAAGCCCGTCGGTCAAGATGTCGATTTGCCCTTGATAATATCCCGTTTTTTCTGGATAATATCGCATCAGAGCTTGATAAATCTCCACTGCCTGGGCTACATTTCCTTCATTGAAGGCCTGCATGGCAGTGCCTTCGCTGATATGGGCAGGAGGTTCGATAATCTCCTCAGCAGTTGGCTGTGTAGCAACTGGTTCGTGGGTGGTGTCTTCTTCGATGGTGTCGAAAAAGTCTGTGGTAGGATTTGGCGGCTCTTCTGTAGCCCACTGATTGGTGGGGGTTACCGGAACATCCTCTGTGGGAGATGTATCGGGGGTGAGGGCATCAAAAAAACTACCTGTTGTTGTTTCCTCTACGGGAGTTGTATCGATGGGGGTAGATTCTTGAACGGGCGTATCAATATCGGCCACCTCTTCGTCAGAACTTATCTGGTCAAAAAAGCTTTGCGCTGTCTCTGGCACTACTGTGTTGTCAGTTGGTGCCTCTGTAGGAGCAGTTGTCGTTTCTTCTTCAGGAGTTATCTGGTCAAAAAAGCTTTGAGCTGTCTCTGGCACTACTGTGTTGTCAGTTGGTGCCTCTGTAGGAGCAGTTGTCGTTTCTTCTTCAGGAGTTATCTGGTCAAAAAAGCTTTGCGCTGTCTCTGGCACTACTGTGTTGTCAGCTGGTGCCTCTGTAGGAGCAGTTGTCGTTTCTTCTTCAAAGCCTATCTGGTCAAAAAAGCTTTGTGCGGCATCGCTTGCAGTATCAACTTCGGGCGTATCTACCACATCACTGTCAGCAGCTTGAGTTGATGTAGAGGTTTCGTCTTCTACCAGCAAATTATTGACTTCGACTATGGCGCGTTCAATCCGCTGTATTTGTAGTGCGTAAAACGCGGCTCTGTCTGGTTCTTGTTGGCTAAGCTGCTGGTAAGCCTCGATGGCCGCCTCATACTGTCCGTCTTCGTAGAGTTGAGAAGCCTGAAACTCTGTAACTGCTGTTTCATCACCTGTAGTGGACGATGCTTCGGGCGCATTGTTTGGGGTGCTGGGTGTTTCTTCGGGCGGCAGGGTATCAAAAAACGAAGTAGTATCGGGTGTTTCAGTTTGTGGGGCAGGCGTATCTTGTGTAGGATGGTACACTTGGCGCAAATCTTCAGGTACTTGCAAGACGAAGTAGTCGTTGTCCGTCATAATCTGCAATTGCGTCTGATAATAGCTATGTTTGTCAGGTTGTTTGGCAGCCAAGTGTTGGTATACCAAAATAGCTTCTTCGATGCGTCCATCATTGAACAAATCCATGGCGATACCCTCATTGAGCGCAATCCCTTCGAGCGAGGCAGGCAAGTCTGCCGCCGCTGGTGTTGTGGGGATATCTGCTGTAGGGTCATGAGATACAGGAGTGGTATCTTCTTCAGGTGTTGGGACAAATGCCGCCTCAGGCTCCTCGTCGGTAGGGACGGGGATTGGCGCAAAGGTCTCGTTTGTGGAGTCAGCCTCTACGGCCTGTCCTAGGTCTGGTGCAGTACGGCTGTAGGGGTCAATGGGTTGCTCAGCAGGAATAATCTGGATGTCTTCGGGGCGTACTTCCATCAGCTGCCTCAAGACAGCCCTGTTGTAGGCATACAACGAAGCTTTACGCAGCTTGACCGGCAAAGACAGCGCTACGCTGGGCTTGTTTTTAGTCCCTTTGGCAATAAGTTGGTGTGCAAGTTGAAAATAGGGATATTCGCGAGCTAGGTCTTCGAGCTGCTCTAGGTCGTTGTCGTTGATACGGTTGGGGTCGTCTATCCAATATAGAAAAGTTTCTGCATCCATTGCGAAAGGGTGATTCAGCCTGATAGAGTATACAAAAAACGTGCGTTATAGGCTCAAAACCAACAAAAATGCTTATCAGTAGGCGCATCTAGTCCTTGGGTTAACCCTAGTTTGATACTTCCCACACTCCCGCCTGATGTTGGTTTCAGCACCTGCAAAACGCCGGTTCGTACCACATTGGTACGAATAGTGAGCAATTTATGACAAAAAACTAACATTACCAATCTGCCAAGGTCGCATTGAAAATGTCAAGATTGATTTGCTCGAAGATTTGACTAATCAGCCGAACCTCGACTGTGGAGAGGTCTTGGTTTTGGGGGAAATCTTGATAAAAGGAAAACTGCCGGCGGAAGTCTTTGTCTTCTTCTATCATATTCTTAAAATCTACATCCACAGTAATGGTCAGGCGGTTTACCGCACCAGCGTCATTGGCTGTAACACCTTGTGGCATAGCAGTATAGCCTACGACCATTCCCTCTAGGGTTAGGTCTGCGTCGCCCGGAGAGTTGACCAATTGTAGGCGGGAGTTTTGTAAAAAATATCCCTTTAAATCTTCCGTAAACTGTTGGCCGAGGTTGGCCGGCCCGGCGGCGGCTTGGTTGAAGAAGTTGCCGATATAAATCGTTTTGGCTGTAGTACTGATACCCGAAAAAGAATAAATACCGCAGCCTTGAAGCGTCAAACAGCACAAAAGCAGACCATAGAGGCCAAGGCTGCGAAGGTTAAGCATCGATGTCATAATGTTTGATTTTGCGGTAGAGGGTTCTTTCAGAAATGCCCAAATCTTGGGCTGCGTTTTTGCGTTTGTTTTTGTTTTTGCGTAGCGCTTTGATGATGAGTTCTTTTTCTTTTTGTTCGATAGAGAGCGATTCGTCAGCGGCTTCTTCGTAGGTGATTTCGTGTATTTTTTCGTCCTCATCATCGAGGTTTTGGGTTTTGGATATGACGACAGTATCTTCAGTGCCGGCGTGTTTGGGTTGGTTGTAGGGCAAGAGTTTGGCTCCGGCAGCTACGGTATTGGGGCTGTTCAGGGGCGCATCGTCATCGGGCAGGTTGGTAAAGAGCTCACGATGGTCGCGCAGTAGCTCGGCAGCGCTAAAATCGCCTTGGTGTAAGAGTTGGAAGACCAATTTTTTCAGCTCCGTTACATCGCGCCGCATATCGAAAAGCACCTTGTAGAGCAACTCGCGTTCGTTGAGGCTATCCTTGCCGGTGTTTTCAGCTCCGCCCAAAAATGCAGGTATGGATTGTTTGGGAGTGATTTTGGGCAGGTATTTGCCCAGGGTGTGTGCATCAATCTCCCGGCTTAGTTCGAGGGCAGATATTTGTTCGGCCAAGTTCTTGAGCTGTCGGATATTGCCCGGAAAGGGGTAGCCTTTGAGCAGCTCGGCGGCTTCGGGAGTATATTTGATGGGCTGGACCTTGTATTTTTCTGCAAAATCGACGGCAAACTTACGGAATAGCAGCAGTACATCCTCTCCCCGCTCTCGTAGAGGAGGTACATAAATGGGCACGGTGTTGAGGCGGTAGTAGAGGTCTTCGCGGAACTTGTGTTCGCGCACAGCTTCGGCAAGGTTTACGTTGGTAGCTGCGATGACCCGCACGTCGGTTTTTTGGACTTTGTTTCCCCCCATACGGATAAACTCCCCGTTTTCGAGTACGCGCAAAAGCATGGCCTGGGTGTCGAGAGGCATCTCGCCGATTTCGTCGAGGAAGATAGTACCGCCATCTACGACCTCAAAGTACCCTTTGCGGGCATCGACTGCGCCGGTAAAAGCCCCTTTTTCGTGGCCAAAGAGTTCGGAGTAGATGGTACCTTCGGGGATAGCGCCACAGTTGATGGCGATGAACTGGCCGTGTTTGCGGGGGCTGAGGCTATGGATGATTTTTGAAAATGATTCTTTACCGCTGCCGCTTTCGCCCGTAATGACGACACTCATATCGGTGGGGGCTACCTGAACAGCAATACGGATGGCATGCACCAGCGCCGGAGAAGCGCCGATGATGCCAAAGCGTTGTTTGATATGTTGAATTTCTTCTTCACTCACGGTTTATCGGGTGTTATCGCGAATTTCTTGGATTTTCTCTTCGATGCCTTGGTACTTGCGTTGCGAGTAGGGGCCGGTGGTTTTGTGTACAATGGTGCCTTTGCGGTGTACCAAGAATACGGCTAGTTCATCTTTTTTGAGGCTTACTTGGCTCTTGCCTACGGGGTATACAGCGGCGTTTTCTTTGTCTTCGGGCTTGGCTTCTTTGCGCATTTTGTTGATGACCTTGTTGACCGAAATGCCCGGGATGAGCGCCACGTAGTGAATATCACCATCGTAGCCGCCTTCGTCTTCAAACAGGCCGCCCAAGATTTTCTCACCTTGGCCTTCTTTGCGGAAGAGGTTGTTGAGGAAGGGTTGCCATTCGCTCAGAAGGTCAAAGGCGGGAGAGTCTTCTCCGGAAGGGCGCAAGACGACGATGACCTGCACACGCCCATCTTTGGGAAGTGTTACGTTGATTTCGCGGTCTTTGTCGTCGAGCTGGGTAACGGTCATACGCGGAAAAGCACTGTTGACGTTTTGGGCTTGCAAACAATAGCCGCCTATGATTCCGAACAGCAGCGTGAGGGTGAGGAGGGTTCGATTCATTGTGGGTAGTGGGGTTTGGTTGGAAATGCGGTTTTTTATGAAGTATTGAGGGCTGTGTTCTACAGCCCCAAACAAGCCGCCTACTCTACGGCTTCGCCTAAGAGGGTGGCGGCGGTACAGTCTTTGATGAGTACGTGGGCATATTGACCTTTTTGGTAGTGCTCTTTGGGGAATACAACGACCTTGTTGGCGGAGTTGCGACCCATCAAATACTCGTCGGAGCGCTTCGAGAAACCTTCGATGAGTACTTTGTATACACGGCCTACATCTTGCTGATTGCGGCGGGCGGAAAGGGTCTGCTGTAGGGCGATGACTTCGTTGAGGCGGCGTTTTTTGATGTCGAGCGGTACATCGTCTACGTGTTTTTTGGCTGCCGGCGTGTTGGGGCGCTCAGAGTAGTAAAACATGTAGGCAAAATCGTAGTTGGCCCACTCCATAAGGGAGAGTGTGGCTTGGTGGTCTTCTTCGGTTTCGGTGCAGAAGCCCGTGATGATATCGGTCGAGATGCCACAATCGTTGCCCACTATCCGGCGGATGGCCTCTACCCTATCCATATACCATTCGCGGGTGTAGCCACGGTTCATGAGGTCGAGCACGCGGCTGCTGCCACTCTGTACGGGCAGGTGGATGTAGTTGCAGATGTTGTCGTAGGCGGCCATAGTGCGCAGCACATCATCGGTCATGTCCTTGGGGTGAGAGGTCGAAAAGCGCACGCGCAGGTCGGGGCTTACCTTGGCTACACTTTCGAGTAGTTGGGCAAAGTTGACAACTTCCACGCCGGTTAGGTCTACCCCTTTTTTGACGGCCTTTTCTTCACCCTTGATAGAGATGACCTCGGGGTGTGAGCTCCATAGGTAGGAGTCTACGTTTTGGCCTAGGAGGGTAACCTCGCGGTAGCCCCTGTCGAAGAGGTCTTGGGCTTCGGCCACGATAGAATGCGGGTTGCGGCTGCGCTCACGGCCACGGGTAAAAGGTACGACACAGAAAGAGCACATATTGTCGCAGCCACGGGAAATCGAGATAAAGGCCGTGATGCCGTTGCTGTTGAGGCGCACAGGCGTGATGTCGGCATAGGTCTCTTCGCGAGAGAGGAATACATTGACAGCCTTGTGCCCACCATCAACCTCGGCGACCAAGTCGGGCAGGGCGCGGTAAGCGTCGGGGCCGGCTACGAGGTCTACCATCTTTTCTTCTTCGAGCAGCTGGGCTTTGAGGCGCTCAGCCATACAGCCCAACACCCCGATGGTGAGCTGGGGGCGCTTTTGTTTGAAATCGTTGAGCACCTGTAGGCGCTTGCGGATGCGCTGCTCAGCATTGTCGCGAATGGCGCAGGTGTTGAGGAAGATGACATCGGCCTCGTCGGGCGTAGAGGTGGTGTCGAAGCCGTGTTCACTCATCACAGAGGCTACGATTTCGCTGTCCGAAAAATTCATCTGACAGCCATAGCTCTCTATATACAGTTTGCGGCCTTTGCCGCTATGGGTATCGGGGGTGGTTTGGTAAGTCTCGCAGGCTTCGGGGCTGCTTGCTGCGCCTTCCGGCATCACCGGAATGTCTTGAATTAACTTGCTCATTGTCTTGCTACTTCGTGAAAAGCCTCAGAATATGCTCAGAGAGGCTTTGTGCCAAATGGAGTACGATTGTATGGGTGCAAAAATAAAACTTTGGAATGGGATGACAAAATGTCAGTCTGATTCAAAACACATTTTCGCTGACTTTGGTTTGGCTTTAGGCTTTTTTAACGTACTAGACGGGGGCGCAGTACAAAAGCAAGGGTTGGGTATATTTGTTACTCAATCATCCCGGTATATATTGGGGGGCTACCCAATTTCTCCAAAAGTGGTGCCTGTATTGCGTTTTTGGCCTTATCTTGCTCCTATCTACCAGATGTAGTGCCGACACCACTGCCCTGTCTACAGACTGGATGCGATATAATACCCACAAGTCAAGAAGATTTGCGGGAGTAGTGTGTATTAGAAATGGTTTATCAATCCTAATCCCCAAGCCCAACAATGAAACATCAAATCTTCCCCCAATTATCTTGCTCATCGCCCACAAGATTTATGAGTATGGCCGAAGCCACCTCAGTGTTATCTGTAAAAACTTTGTCGTGCTACTCCTGCTTACGTGTACTGATTGATGGCTATGCACAGGAAATTGAACAAATGAAAAGAAAGAGCTGAACGCAAGTTTGACAGATGTGCAAGACCTGCCTCTTGTCTCCTACCGAAAGGGGAACAAATGGGGTTTTGTCAGCTATGGAGATAAAAAAACGGTCATCCTTCCAAAGTATGACGAGGCTGAGCGTTTTCGCGAAGGATTGGCTCTAATCAAACTCAATGGTAAATACGGATATGTGGATAAAGAAGGTCGGGAGTGTGGGGAGGATTTAGAGGAGCTTCAGATGATTTTGGGGTACAGCCTTTTGTAGAGGAGTAAAAATAAGTGAGATTTGCGCGAGCCACCTTTCCAAGGCTTTTATCTGAACTACACGCCACTGAATATTTTCTAAAAAACGAAATATGGATTCTCCTTTGAGGCCTTTGCAGTTGAATATGTGCCAAGAGCAGGGGGTAAAATGGGCACAACAACGATAGAACCCAAAAATGTCCAGTGCCTGAATTATTAAAACACTGATTACTAGTGTGTTATGAATAATGTAAATACTTGGTTTTTGGTGCGTGTTAAAAAATGTATATTATCCTGCCTCGCAATGCAAAGGCTCTGAGGGCTCGGTGGGTTTGTAAATATCTAATATTTAGGGGGTTAAATGGTATTAACGCAATGCTACAGACCATAGGGGGACTTACTTTGAGAATGCGATACAAAAAAACCACCCCGAAAAGTTCGGGATGGTTCTTGGGGGAAAGTCGGTATATGCGCCGACCTCGTGCTTAGGCGTTTTGTGCGGCGATGAGGTTGAGCGCCGAACCAGCCTTGAACCACTCAATCTGAGCAGTGTTGTAGGTATGGTTCAGGGTTACCTCGTCTTTGCTACCGTCGGCGTGGTTGAGCACCATTTTGAGCGGCTGCCCTTCGGCAAAAGTAGTCAGGCCTACGATATCGATGTTATCGTCTTCCTTGACTTTGTCGTAGTCGGCTGGGTTGGCAAAAGTAAGCGCCAGCATTCCTTGCTTTTTGAGGTTGGTTTCGTGAATACGGGCAAATGATTTTACAATCACGGCACGCACGCCGAGGTGGCGTGGCTCCATAGCAGCGTGCTCACGCGAAGAGCCTTCACCGTAGTTTTCGTCTCCTACGACTACCGATCCAATACCGGCGGCTTTGTAAGCACGCTGTACGGCAGGTACTTCTCCGTAGCTGCCATCCAGTTGGTTTTTCACCTTGTTGGTAGCGCCGTTGAAGGCATTGGTAGCGCCGATGAGGAGGTTGTTGGAGATATTGTCGAGATGTCCGCGATATTTGAGCCAAGGGCCGGCCATCGAGATATGGTCGGTAGTACACTTGCCTTTGGCTTTGATGAGCAGCTTGAGGCCGGTGAGGTCAGTACCTTCCCAAGCTTTGAAAGGGTCTAGGAGCTGCAAGCGGTCAGAGCTGGGGCTTACCTGTACTTGTACCTTGCTGCCGTCTTCGGCGGGGGCTTGGTAGCCACGGTCTTCTACGGCATAACCTTTGGGGGGAGCCATCAAGCCGGTAGGCTCATCGAGCATCACTTCCTGACCGTCTTGGTTTACAAGCTTGTCGGTCATGGGGTTGAAGGTCAGGTCGCCGGCAATGGCAAAGGCCGTTACGATTTCGGGCGAGGCCACGAAGGCGTGTGTGGCCGTGAAGCCATCGTTACGCTTGGCAAAGTTACGGTTAAACGAGGTGATGATAGAGTTGGCGCGCTCTGGGTCGTCGATATGGCGCGACCACTGACCGATACAAGGGCCGCAGGCATTGGCCAATACTACGCCGCCTATTTGACCGAAGGTATCGAGCAAGCCGTCGCGTTCGGCAGTATAGCGAACGGTTTCAGAACCAGGGGTGATGGTAAACTCAGCGTTTACCTTTAGTTTTTTGTCGATGGCTTGCTTGGCGAGCGAGGCAGCGCGGGTCAAGTCTTCGTAAGAAGAGTTGGTACAAGAGCCGATGAGTCCTACTTCGAGGCGCTGTGGATAGCCGTTGTCTTTAACCGCTTGGGCAAACTTAGAGAGAGGCCAAGCCAAGTCGGGCGTGAAGGGACCGTTGATGTGTGGCTCCAACTCAGAGAGGTTGATTTCGATGAGTTGGTCATAATATTTGGCAGGATCGGCGTACACTTCTTCGTCGGGGCGGAGGTGGGCTTTATACTGCTCGGCGAGGGCGGCTACATCTGCACGGTCGGTAGACTCTAGGTACTCCTTCATATGTTGGTCGAAGGCAAACACCGAAGTAGTAGCTCCGATTTCAGCTCCCATATTGCAGATAGTACCTTTGCCGGTAGCAGAAAGTGCGTCTGCGCCTTCTCCGAAGTATTCTACAATAGCACCGGTACCGCCTTTTACGGTCAGGATGCCAGCTACTTTCAAGATTACATCTTTGGCAGAAGCCCATCCGCTCAGCTTACCGGTAAGTTTGATACCGATGAGTTTGGGGAACTTCAGCTCCCAAGCCATACCGGCCATTACGTCTACTGCATCTGCACCACCTACACCGATGGCAATCATTCCTAGGCCGCCTGCATTGGGCGTGTGAGAGTCTGTACCGATCATCATACCACCCGGAAAGGCGTAGTTTTCGAGTACTACTTGGTGGATAATCCCTGCGCCGGGCTTCCAGAAGCCGATGCCATACTTGTCTGATACCGAAGACAAGAAGTCATAAACCTCCTTGTTGATGTCTTTGGCAGTGGCCAAATCTTTGGCAGCGCCTTGCTTGGCTTGGATTAAGTGGTCGCAGTGTACAGTACTCGGAACAGCTACCTTGGGTTTGCCGGCAGACATAAACTGCAACAGAGCCATTTGAGCGGTAGCATCCTGCATAGCTACACGGTCAGGGGCAAAATCTACATAATCAGCACCGCGTTTGAAGGCTTGCGTAGGGATGCCATCATAGAGGTGGGTATACAAAATCTTCTCGGCCAAAGTAAGGGGGCGGCCTACTACTTTGCGTGCTGACTCTATACGCTCGCCCATACGAGCATAGACAGCCTTAATCATATCAATATCAAAAGCCATAGTCTTTATTGGAATAGTGAAATTTGAGAAAATAAACAAACAATGTTTAAGCAAAAATAAAAAATC
Source organism: Eisenibacter elegans DSM 3317 (assembly GCF_000430505.1). NCBI lineage: Bacteria > Pseudomonadati > Bacteroidota > Cytophagia > Cytophagales > Microscillaceae > Eisenibacter > Eisenibacter elegans. The sequence goes on from NZ_AUMD01000011.1 coordinate 236,707, forward strand.
AAAGGCATATCCATAGCTACAAACACTATTTAGAATGTATTTAAATAGCTGTGCAGCCTTGTTTTGTCTCATGCTACGCAAACATAAAACCCCAAGCATTGCTCGGGGCTTATGTAGTATGTTTAACAAATTGTGATCGTGTAAAAAAGCTAGAAAGCACTTGGCTTTCAGGTGTTCGTAATGAAAACTGCAAACCAATTACGTACCCAAGTGCTTTACAATGTATCTTGATGCGCTTTTAGCGCTTTCTTTTGCCTTTCTTGGTTTTATCTTGTTTGGCATTACTTGGTAAACCAGTATAGATAATGTGAGCCGCCACAGGGGGCAAGGATATGGGTGCCAATACAGAGTTAGCTGTATTGTTCTGGGCGGTAGGAGATACTTCGGGAGCAGGAACATTGCTCGCTTTTTGCGCCAAGCGCTTAGCCGCTGTTTTGGGAGCAGGCGAAGGCTTGCTTGCTGTCTTGGTGTTTGTTGTCCGAGTAGTAGGTTTAGGGGCTTTATCAGTCATGGCGGCGGTAATTTTCGATAATAGGCCACAAAGATACGCACTATAGAGGATAAATTTATCAAAAAATAACAGAAAATTAACACTGCGCTTGTAAGCCACTAGACATTTTCAGAAAAGTAGTTCAGAGTTCACACCACCGGATATTTGTGGAAAAGTAGCTCGGAGCTCTAGCTCCGAGACAAGCGGAGGTCTCATTTTGGGGGTAAACTGAGACTTAACCCACAGTTTTAACTGTGGGATTTGCAAAATATCCAGTGGCGTGGGATATTTTCTTGTTCAGCCATTGTGCCGGTTGCTTATTCCTTGCTAACTTCGCCTATGCAACTGATTCTGATTGTCGCCGTAGCCCAAAACGGCGTTATTGGTCATAAAAACCAACTGCCTTGGCACCTGCCGGCAGACCTTAAGCATTTCAAAGCCACTACCCTTGGTCAAGCCATCGTGATGGGGCGCAAAACTTTTGAGTCCATCGGCAGGCCGCTGCCCAAGCGGCTCAACATTGTCCTGACCAGACAAGCCAATTATCCTGCTCCGGAGGGCATAGCCACCTGTACAACCCTAGCCGCTGCCCAAGCCCTAGCCGCCGCCCAAGGCTACACACAACTGTTTGTGATAGGTGGGGGAGAGTTGTATGCCCAAGCCCTTCCCTTGGCACACAAAATCATCTTGACAGCCGTAGCCGCCCAGCCCGAAGGCGATGCGTTTTTCCCCACACCCGACCCTGCGCAGTGGCAGCTCACCGCCGAAACCCCCGTAGCCGCCGATACCGACAACCAATACCCCTTCACGATTCAGGAGTGGGTGCGGCGGGGATAAGCCCTACACCATTGCCGGAATGATGTCTTCGGGTGTGTTTTGGGTAAAAAACAGGGTGTTACGTTGCTGGCGTTGGGCAAAATACTGCTGATAGTGTTGGTCAAAAGCAATGCGTGATTGGAGTGCGGCCTCATATTGACCTATCGTACCCATCCAGAGTTCGCACAGCTCGCGCACGGCGTGTTGCCCACCTTCCGAAGCTGTGATGTAATCACAGCGCTGATGTGTCAGGGCGAAAGCCCTGTAGAGCGGGCTTGACTGGCGGCGTACCAAGGAGCGCAGGCCGCAGATTTCGGCCATTCCGAGGTCATTGATGTCATCAAAACTACAGGCTACCTGTTCGGGGCTGAGTTGATGCGCTTGACACAGGTGTTTGACGGCGGTGGCTTTGTCACGAATTTTGAAATACACCGCATCCCAATGTTCGCGGGTGGCTAGCTCAATGGCTGTGGGGTTGGGGGCACCCGTGATGACGGCAAATACGGGCAGCATTCCGTTTTGGAGCCAATAGGCAAAGCGCCATAAGTTGGTTCCCATAGAGTCGGGCTCAGAAAAAGGACTAGGAGTGCCCTCGCCTTTGTAGCCGGCATTGAACACCCCGTCCCAGTCAAACACAAAAGCACGGATACGCCCAAGGCGTTGGGCAAAATTCTCAAAATCAGGCACAAACTGCGCCCCTATTTGTCTAAAAGTCTGTTCGAGTTGGGAGTGGTTCACGGGTGGATGCGGAGTTACGAAAAAGACCTCACCAGCGGTGAGGCCTTTCCCTATGTGGTGGATTAGTAGGCAATGGCAAAAAGTACACGCTGTGCAGAAGGCTTTCCGGTAACGATGCAGTTGCCGGGCTCAGGCTGCCCCTCTAAGGGGATGCAGCGGATGGTAGCCTTGGTTTCGGCCTTGATGCGCTCTTCGGTTTCAGGCGTTCCGTCCCAATGAGCGGCAATAAAGCCTGCTTTGGTTTGGAGCAGTGTTTTGAATTCTTCGTAGCTGTTGGCCGTGTGTGTATTGGCTTGGCGGAAGTCGAGCGCCTTTTGATATATGCTTTGTTGCATCTCTTCCAATATTTGGGTGACGGTAGGCAGCACGTCGGCCAGTGGTACCGAAAGTTTGTCTTCCTTGCTGGGTTTGTCGCGGCGTGCTAGCTCTACGGTTTGGTTTTCGAGGTCTCTCAAGCCAATAGCCAAGCGCACGGGTACTCCTTTCAGCTCCCAGTCGGCAAATTTAAAGCCGGGGGTTTGGGTGTCGCGGTCGTCGAGCTTGACACGGATGCCCTGCGCGGTGAGTTGTTTTTTGAGTCGGTGGCAGTGGTCGAGCAGCTCGGCCTTTTGGGTATCTCCTTTGAAGATAGGCACAATCACCACTTGGTGGGGGGCTAGGCGTGGCGGCAGTACGAGGCCGAGGTCGTCGGAGTGCGCCATAATGAGGGCACCCATCAGGCGGGTACTTACGCCCCAAGATGTCCCCCAAACGTACTCCAGCTGCCCTTGTTGGTTGGCAAACTGCACATCGAAGGCTTTGGCAAAATTTTGCCCCAAGAAGTGCGAAGTACCGGCTTGCAGCGCCTTGCCGTCTTGCATCAAGGCTTCGATACAGAAAGTTTCCTCAGCGCCTGCAAAGCGTTCGTTGGCTGATTTTACGCCCTTGACCACGGGTAGTGCCATAAACTCTTCGGCAAAGGTGGCATACACATTCATCATCTGTACGGCCTCTTGCATGGCCTCTTCGCGGGTGGCGTGGGCGGTGTGTCCTTCTTGCCAAAGGAACTCAGCGGTGCGCAGGAACAGGCGCGTGCGCATTTCCCAACGTACCACATTGGCCCATTGGTTGACAAGGATTGGCAGGTCGCGGTACGACTGTATCCAGTTTTTATAAGTACTCCAGATGACCGTCTCAGACGTAGGCCGCACAATTAGTTCCTCTTCAAGCTTGGCGTCGGGGTCGACGATGACACCTGAGCCATCTTCACTGTTTTTGAGGCGATAGTGCGTTACCACAGCACATTCCTTGGCAAAGCCCTCGACGTGAGCGGCTTCTTTGCTCAAGTAAGACTTGGGGATAAACAACGGAAAATAGGCATTGACGTGGCCGGTTTCCTTAAACATCCGGTCTAGTTCGGCCTGCATTTTTTCCCAAATGGCATACCCATAGGGTTTGATGACCATACAGCCGCGCACGGGGGAGTTTTCGGCCAAATCCGCTTTTTTGACCAATTCGTTGTACCAAGCAGAATAATCTTCGCTACGTTTGGGCAGTCCTTTGCTCATAATCGAGGGGGGCAATATCAAAGTTGTGAGTATTGAGCCAATACTTTGGCGTATGCAAAGTTGGTCTAGTTTTTTGAGAACTACAAATTTTGTCTTTTGCCCGTAGTTACTCCACGGGCAAAGAATACATTGTTCAGAGCTTGACAGCAATCAGCAGGATGTCATCCCGCTGTTCGGTATCTTTCATATATTGGTCGAGGTATTTTTCGAGGGCTTGTTGTTGTTGGTCGAGTGGTTGGGCAGCGATGTTTCCGAGCAAAGTTCTGAATTGTGCGCGACCGATTTTGCGCCGTCGCACATCGTTTTGGTCTTCGTAACCATCCGAACCAGTATATACCACCGAGCCTTTTTGTAAAACAACCGTGTGGTTGTTGAACCGTAGCCGAGGGTTTTGTAAGCCACCAATGGCTTTACGATCTCCTTTTAGTTCTTTTAGTTGATCATCGGCGCTATCATAGTACAAGACATCGTGCTTGGCTCCGGCAAAAGTAATGAGGTAGCTGTCTCGGTCTTGTTTTTTGGCCTTCACAACTGTTACATCCATGCCACTATTGTTTTTGGATTCGCGCTGCATCAAGACCGTCTGTACTTCTTCGTTCAGTTCGGTCAAGATTTCGGCAGGGTCTGTGATGCGTTTTAGGCGAATGATTTTATCGAGCAAGGTATTGCCGATAAGGGTCATAAACGCCCCAGGGACACCGTGGCCGGTACAGTCGGCTACGACAAATATGAGTTCGTCCTCGATTTTGTTGAGCCAATAAAAATCTCCTGACACCACATCTTTAGGTCTGTAGAGGATAAAATAATTCCTCAACAACATGTCGAGTTTGGTTTTTGGTGGCAAGATAGCCTGTTGGATGGTTCGTGCAGAGTTGATACTGGCATTGATTTTCAGCTCTCGGCTTTGGAGTTCGCGTACTTGGGCTTCAATAAAATCGCGTTGTGCGTGCAGTTCTTCATTTTGTTGGTTGAGCTGCGCGGTACGCTCTTGTACGATGAGTTCGAGTGCTTCTTTTTGTTGGTTAATCACACGGATGCGCCAACGATAAATCCCATAGAGGGTGGCCAATACCAACAGTATCACCAACATATGGAAGGCGGTGTATTGATAAAAATAGGGCTTGATATAAAGCGTTACACTGGCTCCGGTTTCGTTCCATAAGCCATCATTGTTGGAGGCTTGTACCCTGAAGGTATATTGGCCGGGGGGTAGGCTGGTGTAGCTGATACTACGCTCTTGGGTCAGCGTCCATTCATTGTCGAAGCCTTCGAGCTTGTATTTGAAAAACACATTGTCGGCGGCTATGAAGCTCAGCGCCGTAAACTCAAAGTTGAGTCGTCGCCAGCCTTGGGCTAAGCTGAGGGTTTGAGACAGGTACTGGGCGGGTGCAAAGCTTTGGCCTTCGGTTGCAATGCGCTCGATGTATACAGCGGGTTTATGAGGGTTTTGTGGGATTTTGTTGGGGTTGATAATCGAAAGCCCGCCCAGCGTCGGAATGAGAATCCGTCCGTCAGGCGTTTGGCAGAGGTGTACTGCGCCCGTACATTCGCTGCTAGCCATCCCGTCTTTGTCTGTAAAGACCTGTGGGTGTATTCGGGTATTTTTGCCTGTGAGGAAATCTTGTATTTCTTGCTGCGCCACCCGGCTCAATCCCATATTGGTACTCAACCAAAGATAGCCTTTGTTGTCGGCCACCAAATCGAAAATACTCTCACTCGGTAGGCCCTCTTTACTGGTGATGGTGTTGATAGTGCCATTGGGCATCACAATGGCCAAACCGCTGCCGGTGGCAATCCACAGTTGTTTTTGAGCTACTTGCTCATACACGGCAAAGGTCAGGTTGTCGGGCATTCCGCTTTCTGTGTTCCATACCTTTTTTATGCGCAGGTTTTTATCCAATATGGCCACGCCGCCATTATTGCTCACTACGGCCACCTCACCGTTGGCCAGGGGTTTTATCTGCATCACAAAGTCGGAGTGGAGGGTATTTTGGCTTTTGTTGAGATACCTGAACTGATTGGTTGTGGGGTTGAGAATGGCAATTCCGCCGGCACGGCTGCCAATCCATACTTGCCCGTCGGGGCTTATCCATAGATAGCGCGCTTGTTCGTCTTTGAGGCCATTTTTGGTATTGTAGAAGGTTTCGGAGCCATCGGGGCGTAGTTGCAACACACCTTTATATGAAGCAATCCATAGGGAGCCATCTGGAGCCATTGCCAAATGGCGGATGCGCTCTGTGCCAAACTGTTGCTTGGTGGGTAAGGTACTGATGCGCCCGTTGGCTTCGATGACATTGACCACACCATTGTCTGTGCCTACATAAAAACGGTCTTTCCCTACGGCCAATACCCCATTGACGGCGATTGAGGCCAAGCCCTCCCTATAGGTATAATTCAAAAACTTCCCTTCGCGCAGGCGCAAGAGCCCGTGGCGGTAGAGGCCAATCCACAGTGAGCCCTCGTGGTCGTAGCAGAGAGAGGTTACATAAAGTGGGATTTCGTTGAGCTTTTCTACAAACTCGATGCCTCTGGCCGTGATGCGCCCCAAGCCGGTAGTAGTACCAAACCAAAGCGTGCCCCGAGCATCTTCCAAAAGAGTATTGACGGCATACTTTTCGGTATTAGGCTTTAGCCTGAATCCGGTAGGAGTTTTGGTGTAGATGCCCTTAGAAGTACCTACCAACACTTGGCCAGTTTTGAGTTTGTACAAACTCAGGATAGGCGCATTGGGCAGGCCGGCGTTTTGCGTCGTATAGTGTTGATATTGATTGCCCTTGGCAATGACCAACCCGTTGTTTTCGGTGGCAGCCCATAGCCGCCCCTCATCATCAAAAAGCAAGGCTGATATCGTTTGGCCGTTGAGTGGTGCTAGTTGTTTGGCTTGTGTAAACGCCCCCTTCGCCTTATCCATCACAAAAACCCCATAGCCTACCGTACCTATCCAAAGCTGAGAGTTTTGAGGGTCTTCGGTAATGGCAATCACCGGACGGTTGGGATACCCTTGTCTACTTCCATAATGCACCAACTGCTGGTTTTGGTAAGCGGTAAGCCCACCATTACCCGTAGTGCCAAACCACAATGTTCCGTTGGCGCTTTCATATGCCGCATCAAAGGTGATAGACGTAAGCCCCTCCACATTCGAAGGGGTAAACAACTGAAAATTAGCCCCGTCAAATCGATTCAGCCCCATAAACGAGCCTGCCCATAGATACCCATCTTTGCTTTGTTTGACCTCATTGATGATACTCGACGACAACCCCTTGTTTACATCCCAGTTATCGGCGATGTATTGTGTCAAAGCCAGTTGGGGGTTAAGCCCTTGCGCAAAACCGTATCCTACTGTCCCCAACCACAAAGTCCCCATCAGGGCAAGTATCTGTGTTCTGTTCCAACCCATATAACAATACCTTATAGTGATGTACCCAATCAAAATTGGTTTGGGAAATCTACACGCTGAAAATCCTTTAGAATCAAGAAAATAAAACCCTGTCAATTCGCCAAAATCCAGCGAATCTTGGTATAAACTTGGGGAGTTAGGCATATTGTACCTACCCTCTACAAAAGCCGCCTCACAAAAAATCGGCACTCCCAAACAAGATAAACGACAAAGTTGTAGAGATGTTGGGCACTGGGATAAATTAGTTGCAAAACGCAAGTGTATCTAGCGTCCTTTCAGAATCCACTGAGGCAACAGTAATAGCAAGGCCAACATCACACCAAACAGATGTGTGATAGAAATGCCGACATATGCCAATACGGTTGCTTGCCATCGCAGCAATGCCGCCGGCAAGGTGCCATAGCCAAAAATAAGCTGAATGACGGCCCAAAATGGACGTTCGAAATTGCCTTGCAAAAGATACCAAGAAGCAAAAGCAAGTGCTATTATCGCCGCCAGAACGACAGTAACAATCGTCAAGAATAAGATTAGTGCTTCTAACAAAAGCAACATAGAAACCAACTGCCATACGAACACCGCCCAGCGCTTGGTTGGGCTGAAGATAGGGGAGGCCTGCCCTGCCTTGAGTGCTTGGTGATGCGCCAAAAATGCTTTTTGTCCATTATTGGCAAGCCAAATACATAGTCCCAAAATACACAGGGGAGGCAAAATACTAACAAAAAAATCAAACCCAAATTGAGTGTAGGGGATGTTGGACAACAACGAAAGCAGCCATAAAACCAAAAAAAATACCCCCAATCCAAAAAGCATACGGTAAGTCTGTTGTGCCAAATACACAAACAAATGCCAGTCTGAAGGGGCAGATGGGCTGGTGCCAATGAATTTGCAAAACAATAAGCGCCAAGCGCTCCCAAAAGATAGTTGGGTAATCGGGGGAATAGACATAAGACTTGAACAACACAATGTGAGAGAGGTAAACCTCGCTAAAGTAACAATAAACGGTGAGATATATACTTAATCGAAAGTGATACCAAGGTTTATTTGATTTGAAAATCCACTGGATTGTGTGATAAACAGCGGCGTATACCCAATCAAAATTGGTGTTGCTGATTTTGCCTTGGCTTGATGGGTTTCGTATCACAAAAAATGTCTGCTATTACGCCCAAAGACCTAGGCAAAAGCTACGCATTTGACCTGTTTTTTGTAACTTGCCTTCAGCTTTTCTGTAGACCAACGCGCTGGCTGTATGTACCTCATTTTCGACACCGAAACCACCGGGCTTCCCAAAAATTACGACGCTCCTCATACCGACCTCGACAACTGGCCACGACTGGTTCAGTTGGCGTGGCAGTTGCACGATGCGCAGGGGCGGCTTGTGCGGGCACAAAACCTGATTGTACAACCCGACGGGTTTACCATTCCCTTCAACGCCGAAAAAATACACGGCATCTCCACCGAGCTGGCCAAAGAAGAGGGTTTGCCCTTGGCAGAGGTGCTGCAGGTGTTTGCCCAAGATATTGCCCAAGCCTCCTTACTCATCGGCCACAATGTGGGCTTCGACCTCAACATTATGGGCGCGGAGTTTTTGCGTGCCAATATGGAGAGCGCCTTGTTTGATCGCGCCGTTTTTGACAGCAGCAGCGAGGCTGTAGCAGAATTTACCCAAATCCCCGGGGGGCGTGGGGGGAAGTTTAAGTTTCCGAAGCTCATCGAGCTGCACGAAAAACTATTTGGAGAGGGCTTTGACGCAGCACACGACGCAGCCTATGACGTAGCCGCTACCGCCCGTTGTTTTTTCGGACTTCTACACCAGGGCATCGCACAACCTATAGACGAAACACCTCTGGTCGATATCCGCTATGAGGCTCCTGTGCTTGAAGAGGCTAATTTTGTCAAGAAAAAAAGCAGTGCCAATGCCATCCCGGCGCAGTTTCGTGGCCAGTTGGAACAGCCCGTACCCTTCAGCCACCTGTATGTGCATACACAGTTTTCTATTTTGCAGAGCACGGCCAATATCAAAAAGCTCATCGCCAAGGCCAAGGCCAACGGGATGGAGGCTATCGGCATTACTGACTTGGGCAATATGCACGTGGCCTACAATGCCGTAGAAGAAGGCGCAGCCCAGGGCCTGAAGGTGATTATGGGATGTGAGGTATATGTGGCCGAAGAGCGACTCAAAAAGCAGTTTACCAAGGGCAACCCCGACCGTCGTTTTCAGCAGGTTTTGCTGGCTACTGACCAAGCGGCTTATCATCGTTTGTCGGAGTTGGTTTCGTTGGGCTATACCGAGGGATATTATGCAGGCTTCCCAAGGGTAGACAAGGCGCTGATAGCCGAACACGCCGAAGGACTGATAGCGCTCACAGGAGGGCTTTCGGGCGAAATACCCAACCTCATCCTCAATAGGGGCGAACACGAGGCCGAAGAGGCTTTCCGTTGGTGGAAGGAGACCTTCGGCAACAATTTTTATGTGTCTTTACAGCGGCACGGCCTGCCCGAAGAAGACCGCGTCAATGCCGTTTTGCTCAGGTTTGCAGCCAAGTACGATGTCAAGCCCGTGGCCATACACGATTGTTATTACCTCGACCGTAAGGATGCCGACGCACACGACTCACTGCTCTGTGTGAAGGATGGGGAGAAAAAGAGCACTCCCATTGGGTTTGGCCGTGGTACACGCTTCGGAATGCCCAATGACGACTATTACTTCAAGAGCCAAGAGGAGATGAACGAGCTGTTTTCGGATATTCCAGTGGCGCTCGAAAACCTACAAGAGGTGATTGACAAATGTAGCCCTATCAAGCTTTCGCGGGATATTCTGATGCCCCGTTATGAAATTCCGGCTGAGTTTGAAGACCAAGATGATTACCTCCGCCACCTGAGCTACGAGGGGGCGAAGCAAAAATATGGAGAGATTACTCCCGAAATACGCGACCGCCTCGACCTAGAGCTGAAGGTCATCAAGGATATGGGCTTTCCGGGCTACTTCTTGATTGTGCAAGACTTTATGAACGAAGCTCGCCGGCGCGGTGTTTCGGTAGGGCCGGGACGTGGTTCGGCTGCCGGCTCGGCAGTGGCCTTTTGTATCGGGATTACCAACATTGACCCTATCCGGTATAACCTCCTCTTCGAGCGCTTTTTGAACCCTGAGCGGGTCTCGATGCCTGATATTGACATCGACTTTGACGACGAAGGCCGTCAGGAGGTAATCAACTATGTGGTCGAGAAGTATGGCAAAAACCAAGTGGCTCAAATCATTACCTATGGTACGATGGCCGCCAAGATGTCAATCAAAGACGTGGCGCGGGTGATGGACTTGCCCTTGGCCGAAGGCAACAAAATTGCCAAACTAGTGCCCGAAAAGCCCGGTACTAAGCTCAAAGATGCCATCGAGCAAGAGGCCGAGCTGCGCATGATTTACCAAGGCGACCCCAAGCTACACCTTGCCTCCAAGGTGCTCCAACAGGCAGTGGTGTTAGAAGGCTCTGTACGCGGTACAGGCATCCACGCGGCGGGTATCATCATCGCCCCCGACGACATTACGAAGTACATCCCCGTCTGTGTGTCGAAAGATGCTGATTTGTTGGTTACCCAATTTGACGGCAAGGTGGTAGAGTCTGCCGGGATGCTGAAAATGGACTTTTTGGGGCTCAAAACCCTGACCATTATCCGGGATGCGCTAAGGCTGATAAAGCAGAACAAAGGCATCGAGATTGACATCGATACCATCCCGCTGGACGATCCCAAGACCTTCGAGCTGTATCAAAAAGGCCAAACCATCGGTACGTTTCAGTTTGAGTCTGAAGGGATGCAGATGTACCTGCGCGACCTCAAGCCGACTAATATTGAAGACCTGATTGCGATGAACGCCCTCTACCGTCCGGGGCCGATGCAGTTTATCCCCAACTTTATCAACCGCAAACACGGCAAAGAACCAGTAGAGTATCCACACGACCTGCTCGAACCCATCCTGAACTATAGCTACGGCATTATGGTCTATCAGGAGCAGATTATGCAGACGGCGCAGATTTTGGCCGGCTATACCCTCGGCGGCGCGGATATTCTCCGACGAGCGATGGGTAAGAAAAAGAAAGAGGAGATGGACAAGCAGCGGGAGATTTTTGTTACGGGTGCCCGCGAAAAAAACAACATCCCCGCCGCCAAGGCCAACGAGATTTTTGATGTGATGCAGAAGTTTGCCGAATACGGCTTCAACCGCTCACACTCGGCGGCCTACTCAGTAGTGGCTTACCAAACAGCTTATCTCAAAGCCAATTACCCGGCAGAGTATATGGCTGCTGTGCTGACACACAATATGAACAGCATCGAGAAAATCACCTTCTTCATCAAGGAGTGTGAGTCGATGAAGTTGCAAGTCCTCGGGCCGGACATCAACGAAAGTCAGGCTACCTTTTCGGTCAATGACCAAGGGCAGATTCGCTTTGGCTTGGCTGCCATCAAGGGTACTGGCGAGGCGGCAGTATCGGCCATCATCCAAGAGCGGGAGGCCAACGGACCTTTTGGCAGCATCTACGAAGTAGCCAAGCGGCTCAACCTTCGGACGGTCAACAAAAAATCGTTTGAAAGCCTAGCCCAAGCCGGCGCCTTCGATTCCTTCGGCTTCCACAGAGCACAGTATTTTGTCCCATATCCTACAGAGGCCACTACTTTTCTTGAAAAACTCTTGCGCTATGGTACTGCCTGCCAAGAGGAGGCCGATAGTGTTTCGTTGTTTGGCGCTGGAGGCAGCGGTATTTCCGAGCCCCCACCGCCCGATGTACCACAGTGGAGTGCTATTGAGAAGTTGGAGAGAGAAAAAGAGGTGGTTGGTTTTTATATCTCCGGCCATCCGCTGGGCGTGTACAAAGGTGTGGTAGAGCGGCTTTGCAATGCCAACTTGACCAACTATATGACCGTAGGCAAAGGAGGGCAAGGCCTGACCATTGCTGCCGTTATACAGACAGTAGCCCGAAAGCAAACCAAGAACGGTAGCAGTTTTACGACCTTCATCGCTGAGGATGAGTATGGTACGGCAGATTTTGCGCTCTTCAACGAACTGCATATGGAATATGGCCAAAGCCTCCAAGCCGGTGATATTGTCTTGCTCAAAGGCAAGGTACAAACCCGCTACAACACCGACCAACAGGAGTTTCGTATCAGTAGCATCAACCCCATCGAAGACCAACAAACACAGCTCTGCCGAGGGATTGCCGTGTTGCTCTCTACCAAACAACTGCAAGAGGAAAGCTTCTTACAGCGCTTTGTTAGCGAAATCGAAAAATATCCCGGCGATGCCCAACTACTTATCAACATTGCGGCCTTGGAGCAAGACCTAGAGCTTTCGACACGCGCTACCAAGTACCAAGTCCGCTATGACGATGACCTGTTACAATCTCTCGAACAGATGCAGCTAAAATACAAAGTGTTGTATTAGCCCAAAAACGCGGCTACTTTGCTACGTATTCATTCAAAATCATACGTCGACAGACTACAGGCATACAAGTATAATACAGTTTCAATTAGCCCAAAAGACTTTGAAATCAGTTGAATACACAAGAAAACACAAGATTTTGGTACACAAGTAAGTGCCAAAGTACTCCTCTCAAACCTCGACTTATACGATATTGGGGTACTTAGGTACATCTACCCTCTGGCTATCATACTTACTTTCAGGGACACAAGGGGATATACCATCGTTTGATAAGAAGGGCAATCCCCTTTGCGACACCACAAATTATAGCGTTGATATTCTATGAGTACTTTCAACAATACGGTATACCTACTTTGTAGCATTTTATTATTGCTCAGTGTAGAGGTATGGGCGCAAGAGCAACAAAGCGCACGGGCTACCACATCCCCATTTGCCGGCACTTACACTACTTCTTTGGAGGATGCGCTGCTCCACCCCAAGCAAATCAAGCACTTAGACCTTAGCGAGCTGCGGCTCAAGACTTTGCCCAACCAAATAGCAACGCTTGAAGCCTTAGAAGTGTTGGATTTGTATGGCAATGAGTTGAGCCAATTGCCTGAAGCCATTGCCCAACTCAGCCAACTGCGTGAAATCAACTTGAGCAATAACCCTCACTTGGATATGGCACAGGCTTTTATTGTGTTGGGGAAAATCCCCTCCCTCAAAAAAGTACACCTAGCCAATAACCAACTCCAAACACTACCCGAAGAGATTGCGCTCTTGGCGAGCCTCGAAACCTTGGATTTGTACCAAAATACGCTCGAATCTCTTCCTAAAGCGCTTTTCCGACTGCCAATGCTCGAAGAGTTGTACTTGCAATCCAATATGCTCCAACAACTTTCGGAGGAGTTTTCGGCCTTGCGTCGCCTACAAGTGCTTGACCTTTCGGGCAACCAACTCCAGCAATTACCCCATAGCCTTGGGATGTTGCCCCAGCTGCGTATGTTGAACCTTAGCCAAAACCAACTGACACGGTTACCAGCTTCACTGACGCAGCTCGCCCAGTTGCGCGAACTGTATTTGGGGCAAAACCACCAATTACAGTGGACACAAGCCTGGGAGGTCATCGTAGGATTACACAATTTACAGACACTTTACCTAGCTAACAATACCCTCGAAGAAGTTCCCATCAATATCCATCAACTCACACAACTGCGCCAGCTGTATCTACATCAAACTCCGCTGCGCCAATTGCCTGAGAGCATCAGCGCCTTGCGTTGGCTACATACCCTCTCGCTAGCCAAAACGCCATTACAGGAGCTCCCTCCTACATTTGGGCGCTTGGCTTCGCTCCAACATCTTTCTCTAAGCCATACCCCCGCCCTCGATAAGCGACATACCCTACAGTTGCTCACCCAACCGGGCAACTTACAGACATTAGACCTCTCTTTTTGTGAAATCACAAGCTTGCCCCTCACTATCGGTGGGCTAAAACAACTCAAAGAGCTGAATCTTGCCAATAACCAGCTTGCTAGCTTGCCTGGTAGTGTCTTTCAGATGACACACCTCCAAAAATTGGAATTGCAAAACAACCAACTTCGACAGATCCCTGAAGACATTTGCCGCCTTACCAACCTCATAGAGCTGCACTTAGGCCAAAACCCTTGGGAGGAACAGTTCCGGAGTAAAATCAAAGAATGGCTGCCGACTACCTCTATACGCTGGTATTGATATAGGCTCGAAAAGCAGCTTGTTTTGGTGGGAAATCCTAAGACCCTGAAATGCGCCGCTCAAGTAAAAAACATTTGTTGAAAAAACACACCGTCTTATCAACCAAACTAGGCCTCAAATGCGATTTTGGGTCAAGATTTATTAGGATGAATTTTCTTGATATACAAGACCCTTTAGCGTCTATATCTCCGAAAAAATCCGCCTTTGGCTGTGTCTTCACAGCCATTAGCGCTTCTTGATGCTCAAGGGTCGATTAGGCATCTACCCATACAGTCCGATACCTTCGAAAGTATCGGATTTTTTTATGGCATCTTGCTCAAAAAATAAGCACTGTACATATAGGCTGCATCCTTGGTCAATACCTTTGAAGTATCAAGATGATGGTCATACCCTAAACGTACAGTTGGATGAAAAAACCACCTCTCCAAGCCAAAGAAGCACTCTTGGATGCTTTTGAGCAACTCAAGCAGGAGCGCCAAGCCAAAGCCCGCCTCGTCCTCACCAAGGAGGAACAAGCTCGTCGCGACGAAGACCGCCAAACTGCCGAAAAGGCCGCCGACTACACCGCCGAGGTGATTCTCAAATCCTTGGCCGAACTACAAGTGGGATTTGTCAATACCACACGCAGCCTCGTAGAACAGCTCGAAGCCGAAGAACAAAAGCTACAGGATTTGGACACAGCCCTGACGGTAGCCTCTCAACAACTCCAAGAGTTGCGCGATACCAAAATTGCTGCTGATGCCCTCCACGTCTTGGAGCTAGAACACAATCTCCAACTCCGAACCCTCGAAGAAGAACAACGCACACGCCTCAAGGCGCTCGAAGAAGAAGCCGAGCAGCTCCGCAATGCTTGGGAAAAACAAGCTACCCAATATGCCAAAGCCAAACAAGCTTGGCAAGAAGAACTCAACCAAAAACGCCAGCGAGAACTGGAAGCACACCAGTATCACTTGGCAAGGCGCTATCAAGAGGAAGCCGATGCTTTTGACGAAAAGAAGAAAAAGCAAGGCCGACTCATTGCCCTACAAGCCGCCCAAAAGCAAAAAGATTGGAACAAACGCCGCCAAAAGTTGGATGAGCTGAAGGCTGATTACGAAAAATATAAAACACGGGTGGATGGATTTGAGGCCGAATTCAAGCAAGAAACGGAAAAAGCCCGCAAAAAAGCCACCGAAGATACGCACAGAGATGCTAAAAATCAGGCTGACCTCGTGCTCAAAGCCGCCGAAGGCCGCAAACAACGGTTCGAAGCCCAAATCGCTGACCTAGAGCAAAAAGTAGAGAAAAACCAACAGTATCTCGAAAAGCTCAATACCGAATTGCGCGAAGCCCTACTGCAAGTACAGCAGCTCTCCGCTCAGGCGCTGAGCCAAACCCGAAGTATTGCCGCTACGACTGTCGCTGCTACGAGCGCTGCCCGCAGCCGAAAAACTGCCAAAGGTGATGACAGCAACGAGGTTTCCTAAATCTGATAAAACAAGGCCAATTTGAGTTCCCTATTCACCTCTCAAAAACAACATCGATGAGCAAAGTAACTCTGAAAAATACCAAGAACGACATTCTTCAGGCATACAATGACCTGATGCGGGAGAAAAACGAGCTGCTCGGCAAGCTCCGAAAGGCCGAAGCAGCGCGCAAAATAGCCGAAACCGTTGCTCCAAAAACGCAAGGTGAAAGCCTGAAGTCTTTTGAAAGCGCAGCCATCAACATTCTAGAGCAAAAGCTCGAAAAGTACCTTGTGTCAGAAACACAGCCTAGCAGCAATGGCAGCTCCCATGACAACGGTCAGGCCCAGATGACACCCAAGACCTTGCAGGGTATCATTCAGACGCTGAGTCAAGTAGGAGAAGGCTTGGGCGTGGCCGTCAGCCAAATCACGGATAAGCTCGCCCTCAAAGCAGATAAACTGGCCGAACTGCGTGCCGAAATCGAAGAGCAACGTACCCAACTCCGGCAGCTCTACCAAGCCGAAGGCCGCGATGGATTGGTAGAAGAGCTTATCGCCTCGTTTGAACAAAAAGAAGAGGCTTTTGCCCTAGAGCTTCGTACCAAAACCCAACTGCTCGACGACCAATGGGAAACACAACAAGATGCATGGCAACAGGAGTACAAAACTCATCAGGAACAAACCCAAGTACAAGCCTATCAAGATGAAACAGACAAGCAACGCGACCTCGAAAAATATGACTACGACCTTCAGCTTGGACGGGAGCTTCAAGAAGACGAATACAGTCAAAAACAACAAGCCCTTCAGAAAAACCTCGACGAGCAGCTGGAACAGGCGCAAGAGGGCTGGGACAAAGAGGAAAAAACAGTGGCCGACCGCGAAGCTGATTTTGAAAAATACAAAAAGGAGTATGAGGAAGTCTCCGATAAGCTCAACAGCGCTCTCAAAAAGGCTGAGGCCGAAGGCAAAGCCATCGCCGAGAAGGATGCGCGTGTTAAGGCTGAGCTATTGGCCAAAGAAGTAGAAGCCCAAGAGAGCATCTACCAGCTCAAGGTCGATAACTTGCAGCAAACTCTGACTGTTCAGCAGAGCCAAATCGACCGACTGAACGCCCGCCTCGAAACCACCATGGCTCAGGTACAGTCCTTGGCTATCAAGGCCATAGATGGCAGCGCCCAACAACAGACCTTGCAGTCGATTACTCAACTACTGGGAGACCAGCTCAAAGCTCAGCCCAAGGGCAAATAAAACCGGCAGCCCTCAACCTCCCAACCCCTCAGTCAAGCTTGGCTGAGGGGTATAAGGCATATACAGCAGCTATAGGAACAACAAAACGAGCGAAGATATAGACAAAGTCAATGAATGTATCTAAAAAATCAATACAATCTTGTATGATTATAATCACCAATAAATTGTGGGAAAAACAGCAAAATTTGTGAAACACAAGCAGTAGAAAATGGCTCTATCATAAATTTGGCTCAAATCTACCACTAATCACTAAAGAGGTTTTCGAGAACCTGATTGCCAAAATCACGGAAGCGCCTAGAAAGTCTACAAAAGCTTGGTTTTGATTACCCTAACTAATACTGAAAAACAATGGAAATCACCCCGAAACCATTTACCCTATGTCTGAGACAAGCCGAGGTCTTATTGGGGAATCAAATGAGCCTTAACCCATCGTTTTAAGGGTGGGGTTTAGGAAAATATCCTGTGGTGTGTTTCAACGTCCTTGGCTAATAGCGCCAGCTTTTGAGGTCTGCGCCTTTGGGGGCGCTTTGTTCGATGCGCTCCAAGATGCGCTTGACATACATGGTGTGATAGCGCAAACGAGAGATATAGTTGGGCTGACTATGGTCGCCGTTCCAGCAGTGTTCGGCGCGGTCGCCATAATCTACCAAACCTTCATAAGGCGGGTTGCTGGTTTTTTTGAGAAATTCTTCTGCCAAATACACCGCATTGTTGAGGTAGAAATTGTCCATATCGCCACAATAAAGGTGTATTTTGCCTCTTAGCTTCGTCCCCAAGGTAGCCCAATCACGCTCCATAATATGCCTTAGGTCGTAGTTTTCGCGCCAATATTCGGCTACCGACCGGTCGATGTCGCCGGTGTATTTGTCCCAAATAGGTTTGGGATAGCCATCATCTCCTACCGGCGAGTAAACCGCCTGCCAGATATCCCATTGGTCGCCGGAGCGGCTTCGATTGCCCAAGGCCAGCTCGCGGTAGTTCATCTCTTGTAGCGTAGCCTCGATTTGCCCCAAATAATTGCGCTTTCCGGGGCGTGGAGTTTGTTTGAAGGCGCTTTCGTAGAAGTAGGCATTTTTGTCTTTGTAAATATCGACCGTCGTGTAGGCGCGGAAGTCGATAGGGTCAGGGCAGGCTGCAAAACAACCATTGAACTCATCGGGGTAGAGCACCTGCACGGCGAGCGCTTCCCAGCCACCGGTAGAGCCACCATAGGTAAAGCGTGCCCAGCCCTCGCCTATACCTCGGAAACGCTGCTCGATATGTGGAATCAGCTCATACATAATCGCATCGCCATAGGGGCCGATGTTGGCCGAATTGACCGCATACGAATCGTCATAAAAAGGGTTGGCGTGTTGGACTTCGATGATGATAAAGCGGGGAAAGTCAGCACTTGTCCAAGTTTTGTAAAACTGGTAGGCCTCTTCTTGGATGATTTTGTTGTATCCATAAATGCCAAAGCGTTCGCTATAGTCGGTGGTGTCCATATCCGCAGGAGGCGGCGTTTCGCGGAAGCCTTCAAACTTTGCCGAGAAGTGGCCGTGATTGACAATGAGCGGGTAGCGCGCTTCGGGGTGTTGGTCGAAGCCTTCGGGCAGCAGCACGTGTGCGCCCAGATACATATCGCGCCCCCAGAATTTGGAGAGCAGCTCGCTGCGGATGCGTATGTGTTTGATATAGCGGGTTTCTTCAGGGTCACGGATGGGTGGGTTGATTTGGTCTAGCACTAGCTTGACGACCTGCGCCTTGTTGGCTTCAATGGTTATGCGCATTGGCTTGCTGTACCAATTGCCGGGGGCGATGCGGAAGTTTTGCCCCTCACCCCTGTCCATGGGTAGTTTGATGGTGTGCCCGTCGGCGCGGCGAAAGGTCTCATAATGGTGCAACATCGCCTGTACATAATAGGTACCTGCGGGCAAAGCGCTGAGCGCTTCGATAGGGTAGCCGAAGCTGTTGTCGCTGTGTACACTGAAGGCTTTGGCCGAAGGCCAGTCTTCTACATCAGCCCCAAAGAGCAGCTGGGTATCCGGGCCATCCTTGACTAAGAACCGTGGCTCGGCACCGTCTTGGGTGGACAGAAACACCATCGCACGGCCATCGAGCAGCGCATTGTTTTGAGCTTGAGGAAATTGCAGCTCAAACGATACCTTGGCCGTTTGGGCCTGTAGCCCAAGCGCATAAAGCCAGTAAAAGCATAGTAAGTAGGTAAAAATTTGGTTCATATAAGAGGAGGGTTTGAGGAGGTTTTTGGGCAAAATAGCCGCTAATGCTGGCTTAAATTATCAAATTCTCTCCACAATGCGCTGTTAGGCCTGTGTTTTTTGCCTAGTATGGGCACAAAAACACGCTTGGTTTTGGGTAGTTTGATAGCAAAGCAAGAAGGGGGCAAAGGTCTTGTGTATCGTTTGGTTACACGCCACTGGATATTTTTGGAAAAGTAGCTCGGAGCTCCAGCTCCAAGATAAGTTGCAGCCTTATTTTTGGGACAAAATGGATTTGAAAAATGTCCGGTGGCTCCTATATTTCCCAAATTCCAAACTAATTCCGATTGGATATAAAATCACATACTTATGCCAAAAAAATATGCTTTGTTAGCAGTTCATCTTTTCTTCTTTTGCACAAGCTATGCCCAAGTGCCCAACCAAGACTCACTCTTGATAGCAGAGCAGTTTGAAGAAATACGCTTTTCAAAATTGCGCAGGCAAGAACCCGGCAGCGGAAAGTACCCATCCGAGGAAGAGTTGTACTTTGCCTCTTTAGACAGTGCAGGGCAGATGACAGCACTGAGCGTATTGGAAAATTATATGCTAAATGATACCGTGCGCGTTATTCGTAACGCTGCACAGGATATACTTAACGGAGTAATAATATGACCCCAAATCCCCCCTCTACCAAAAACAACATGTAACTTATACCTTAGTCAAATGGCGAGCAGGACTTATTGGTAATAAACCCAATAAGCGGGCTTTAAACCCTCTCAGATTTGAGTCACGAAGGGAGTATTTTAGCCCCAAGGCAAGGGACTTGTTTATGCAGACGATGTTTGCCGATGCTCCTGATTTGAGCGAGACAGAACTTTCTTTAATCGCTTTTTTAGATTTGGATACCCTCAAGCCCCAACTTTGGGAAGCTGCCGCACATTATCGAGAACTCTATGGGGGTAAAAACTACTCTCGCTCATTTGACCCAAGAACAACTTTTCATATCCCTGATATGTATGCCTTGATGGCTTTGGGCAGGTTGGGCGACAAACAAGCCATAGAAACATTGCTGAGTTCCGTAACAGACAGTATTAAGCGTTTAGACGACATGGGTGGGCCGGACGTTTATCTTTATACCATTTTTGAAACTCTGACTTTTATGCCTTGCCAAGAGTTGGTAGATTTTTTTGCAGCACAGCTCGATAAGAAAATTCAAATCCGTAACGAGTACAATTTGTATTTCCCCTCAGCGTATTTTGTTACTTACAGCTACTTGGCGGTTTTGATAGAAGATTTTCCGAACAGCCGAAAGTTTATAACTGCTGCTGAATTTAGCAAAGAACATGACAAACAAATTGACGCTTATATCGAGCATTGTAAAGAGTTTTTGAAAACAGAGAGAGGGAAATACAAAATTGTTACAGACCGATTACAATTGAGGAGAGGGTATTGAGGGTTGGTTATAAACAAATGCTTAAGCCCACTGCACGACCTGCCCACGGGCTGCGGGATGCATATACTCCGGCACTGCCTGTCGGACGGCCTCATAGAGTGCTTCGGTGAGTTTGCGCTTGACGGCATCGCGCAGGGTAACGAGGCTCACCTCGCGCAGGGGCATCTCTCCGGCAAAGGCTCGTACTTGTGGTAGTGCCTCTTCTGTTTGGAGTGTGGCCAGCTCGGGTAGCAGGGTGTATCCGCCCTCGGCATCGACCATTCGGCGCAGGGTTTCGAGCGAATTGCTCTGATAGTCAAACGAGAGCCTTTGTGTAGCCGTTACTTGTTGCCTTTTGGGGGCGCAGAGGTTGATCATCTGGCTTCGGAAGCAGTGCCCTTCGTTGAGCAGCCAGAGTTGTTCTAGGTCTATGGTCTCTAGCGCAACGGTTTCTTGTGCACGCAGCGGATGCCTAGGGTGTAAGTAGAGCAAGATACCTTCATAAAATACCGGCCTCACCCGAAGTCCCGGCTCTTTGAGTGGGCTGACAAGCAGGCCGACATCAATGCTGTCGTTTTGTAATGCACGGATGATGTCGTGTGTTTGAAGTTCTTGGATATGCAGCTGTACCTCTGGGTATTGTCGGATAAAATTACCCACAAACCGGGGCAATAAGTAGGGGGCTAGGGTTGGAATAATTCCCACGCGCAGTTGCCCCTTCGTTTCTTGACGGTATTGTTGGAGCAGTTCGTCGATACGCTTGGCCTCGCGCAAAATCACACGGGCTTGGGCGATGATTTCTTCGCCGATATCTGTAGGGACGATAGGCTGCTTGCTGCGGTCAAAAATCGTAACCCCTAGGCTTTCTTCCAGCTTTTTGACTTGCATACTGAGCGTAGGTTGGGTTACGAAACATTTTTCGGAGGCGGTTACAAAATGCCGGTAGGTATCTAGGGCAATGATATACTCTAGTTGTATGAGTGTGAATTGGGCAGAAGTGAGCATATGTTTCAAGCTTTAGCTGGCAAATATAATCAAAATCTATTTTTTTATAATAACTATCGATTTTTATTATATCTTAATTTGTGCTACCTTTGTAGTGTTAATCAAGCAAGTGTATGCCTCCTCAGGAGCGAAACATCTTGCCTATCAATATCACTAAACAAACGTCTAATTTTATGAACACAAGCAAAAATATCAACCACATTGGTCTTAACCCCGAAAAAGCAAGCAAATTAGCTGAAGGTCTCAACCAACTTTTGGCCAATATGCAGATATACTATCAGAATTTGCGTGGCTTACATTGGAATATCAAAGGAGAGCATTTTTTTCAACTCCACACTAAGTTTGAAGAGCTGTATACCGATACACAGCTAAAAATCGATGAGACCGCTGAGCGTATCTTGACCTTGAGTGCGCGCCCTGTCCATACTTTCGAGGCATACCTATCGCTCAACCGTTTGCGTATTGGCAAAGACATCAGCGAAGCGCGAGAAGCGGTGGACTTGGTAGTAGAAAATCTGTCGGCTTTGTTGGAGCTAGAACGTAGCTTGCTCGAAGAAGCCCAAGCCTTGAGCGATGAGGGAACAACGGCGATGTTGAGCGACTATATTAGGGAACAAGAAAAGGTCTCGTGGATGTTGGCTTCTTGGCTACAATAGTCTTTGGTGCGATTGGTTGGCATCACCGTTTCATTTTTCAATAGCTTTTTTTATCACACAGATACTTAACACTTCCCAAACTATGGCACTCACCATCAACACTCCCGCCCCTGATTTTAGGCTGCCTTCTACTGCCGGCAGCGACTTCCAGCTCTCAGAAGCCCTACGGGGCAAGGCTCTGATTCTATATTTTTACCCCAAAGACTTTACGCCTTTGTGTACGGTAGAAACCTGTATTTTTCGTGATACCTTCGAGTTTTTCAACAATCTCGGAGTGGCTGTCGTGGGTATCAGTACGGACGATTTGGAGACTCACCATCGTTTTATCGAAGCCCACAACATCCCCTTTCCGCTCTTGGCCGACGTAGACGGTCGGGTAGCCAGCAGCTACGATGCGTTTGACCCCCTCATCAAGTTCACCCGCCGCATTACCTATCTAATCGACGGGCAGGGAATGATTCGCGCTGTCTATGCCAATGTCTTCAAAGATGAAAAAGATTTGCGCAAAATGATCGAAAGCCTCCAAAAAGAGTCACAAGCTTTGTAAAAAATCACAAGTAATTCTCCCCCCTGAGCCGGTGTGCAAATAGAGTGCGCACCGGCTCTTTAGTTTTGTACCAATGGTTGAACAAAACTACTCATCAAATGCAAACTCAAAACACTCCTCCTGTTGATTTAAAACTAGATAAAGGCTATTTGTGGCTGGACAATCAGCGTATCTTACTAGCAGACTTGGACTCGGTGGAGTACAATGTGGTTCGGAGCACCAACTACCCGGCTATCGTACTGATTATCCTAGGGCTGATAGGCGTATTGCTCAATCCCTTGCTTGGGGTGAGTCTGTTTTTTATAGGCCTAGGCTGGGCAGGCAATGCGGCAACCCGGCACCAGTTGGTGTTGTGCCTACGCAATGGAACACTATACACTTGGGCACACCCCCAATACGCCACCGTGCGCGAATGGATGCTCAAAATACAGCAAGCACGCCGCCAAGTTATTTTCCAGCAGCCATTGCCCGAGCAGCGCTCACAGGTACAAAATTGGGCGCAATTTTTGACTCACTAACCTTGCCTCCCCTCAAGGCACGTGCGTCGTAGTATTGACTTAGACTGTGCGGATATGAACACACACGATACCCTCTCCCGCAGTGGGGTAGCCGAACAACTACTCTATACCCTCTGCCGCCAAAAATTTTTGACTGCCTACACCGAGCAGAGTACCGAACAGGCCTTCATACAGGCCTTAGGGCAGTGTGAAACACCCAAAGCCTTGCTTGATAAGATTGAATGTGACAAGACCTTGGCGGCATTGCCTCCACACCTCAAGTCTTTGGTTTATGAGCGGCTGCTCACCCTTGACCCTTCTCCCATTCATCGCCGCAATTATGCTTATCACTTGCTCTTTTTTGGCACTGCCGAAGAGCAGCATAAGGCCTACTTGTGGCTGAGGCAGGTGTTGTAGCTAATAACCATATCCAAACCACCGGGATTTACGTTTTTATTGCTACTTTTCAGCATCCAACGTAACACCCCCCGCTTCTATGGAACTACTGCCCATTGATGAAATACTGGCACGCATTGCCGCCGAAGAACCTATGGAGGTCAGTGATGAGCTTCAGACCTTTACCCTCAAAATAGAAGAGTATGCGCCCTTTGTCTGTGTGGCGTTGCACGCAGGGCAAGGGATGCACCCCTCGCTCGAAAAAGCTTTTATGCTCGAAGAAGCCGTTCGCAATCAGGCGCAGGCTCCGCATACGGCCACATTTGTTGCCTCGCTTCCCATCAGTATTGTAGGGCGGGTATCGCTTTTTGAGTGCAACCTTGACCTGCCACCTGAGTATGCCTTGCTCCAAAAATACCGAGAACAGGCCGTGTGGCATCCTGCCCCCAATAAGCACACACAAGAGCGCACATTGCTGCGGCATAATGGATTTTATAGGGTCTTGCAAGCCCTCGTACAAAAGCTGGAGCAGAAGTTCAAGGCCTGTTTGGTCTATGACTTTCAGGCCTATACCTATCAACACTTGCCCACCGAACCGCCATTGTTTGATATAGGGGCTAGTCCTAAGCTGCAGAAAAAATTTGCCAAGTTTATTGCCCACTGGTACGAGGAGCTGGCCGGCATCGAAGGGCGTAATTTTCAGGCCGGAGCAGCCATCAATCAGCGGTTCAAAGGGGAGGGGTATCTACAGCAGTATCTCTTACAACACTTCCACAAGACCTTGGTGCTCTCTACACACCTCAAAAAGGTATACAGCAACCCCGACACTAGCCAGCCCTACCCGCTAGTGATCGAGGAGCTGACCAAGGCGCTCAAAGGGGCTATTGTCAATAATGCGTCGTTTTTTGTGCGCAAACAAACCAGTCTCAAAATCACCAAAAAGAGCTCCTTGCTTTCATCGGAGATGGATAGCGCTATTCTGAAAGTGGATGAGGCTTTGCTGAAATTAGTCAAGAACTTTGAGGTCTTGGCCTATGTCAACCCAATGAATACAGAAACAGAGAAAAAGCGGTTTTTTGCCTCTAAGTTTAAACGTGACCCTGAGTTTCGCTATCGGCCTATTGTGATCAATCCGTATGAGCTAAAGCGGCAGTTTTATCAGCTGCCCGTGCAAAATATCTCGGATGTCAGCATCCGACAGCTCTACATCGATGTAATCAACGCCTATGCCGACAAGGTGGATCTGCTTTCGTCTTTGGGAACACCACGGTTTTTGTACAACTGCCTGCGCTATTTTGGGGAGCCTGACGAGCATACGCTCAACAACGCCTATTTTCTTCTTTATGCACCCGATATTCGAGACGCGGAAGATGAAGAGGTGGTGCCTGCCGAAGAAGCCAAGCATATTTTTATGGAAAGCGCCAAAGACTACAACTTCGATTTCAGCATCCGCATCTCAGACCAACTATCGGCCAAGGCCGAGGTGAATAGCAGCAAGAAACTACTACTGCTCAAAAAGGGGATTGTATTCTCGAAGCGTAACCTCCGTGCACTCGTACACCACGAGATAGGCGTACATATGGTTACGACGATGAACGCCCGCGAGCAACCGCTGTCTATCTTCCGCATCGGCCTGCCTGTCAATACCCAAACACAAGAGGGCTTGGCGATTTTGAGCGAATACCTCTCCGACAATCTCAGCACCATTCGGCTCAAGGAGCTGGCGCTGAGGGTAGTGGCTATCTCGCTGATGATCAGAGGATTTAGTTTCAAAGAAACTTTCTTGCGCCTCCACGAAGAGCACAAAATGGAAGCCGACAAGGCCTATTATCTTACCACGAGGGTATATCGGGGGGGAGGATTTACCAAAGACTACCTCTATCTCAAAGGCTTTAAAGAGTTGTTGAATCATTTTGAAGCAGGCAAGTCGCTAGATAACTTGCTGGTAGGCAAGACCAATATCCGCTATATCGAGACCATCAACGAAATGGTCGAGCGCCAACTTATTTTGCCTCCTACTTACAAAACCCTGCCTTTTGTAACACCCCAAAAACCCGAAAACCCCGTACTCAATTACTTGGTCGGAGCCTTACAATAAACAGAATGAACCCACGGTGAAACCGTGGGTTTTTAGTCAATACAGTGTTGTAGGGCTTATGTTTGAATAACGCCTACATTGAACTGCTCTGTGATGGGGGCGTGATTGGCTGCTTCTATCCCTGTAGCAATGACGCGGCGGGTTTCGAGAGGGTCTATGATGCCATCTACCCAAAGGCGTGCAGCAGCATAGTAGGGGCTGAGTTGCTCTTGGTAGCGCTGTGTGATTTCGTCAAGCAGTTGTTTTTCGGCTTCAGGGTTAAGGGTTTCGCCCTTGGCTTTCTGCCCGGCTACCTGTATCTGGAGTAGGGTTTTGGCTGCCGAAGCGCCACTCATTACAGCCATTTGAGCCGTAGGCCAAGCATAAATCAGGCGGGGGTCATAAGCTTTGCCACACATGGCATAGTTGCCTGCTCCATACGAGTTGCCCACCACAATGGTAAATTTGGGGACGACAGAGTTGGCCATCGCGCTGACCATCTTCGCCCCGTCTTTGATGATACCGCCCTGCTCGGAGCGGCTACCGACCATAAAGCCCGTAACGTCTTGCAAAAACACCAAGGGTATTTTTTGTTGGTTGCAGAGCATGATAAACCGGGCTGCCTTGTCAGCCGAATCAGAGTAAATTACACCGCCCATCTGCATTTCTCCTTTTTTGGACTTGACCACTGTCCGTTGGTTGGCCACAATCCCCACGGCCCAGCCCTCGATGCGAGCGCGTACACAGAGGATGGTTTGCCCATAGCCTGCCTTATATTCTTCAAACTCGGAATTGTCTACCAAGCGTTTGATGATTTCGCGCATTTCGTAGGGCTTCACGCGGTCGTCGGGTAGGATGCCATAAATATCCGCAGGATTGGCCGCAGGGGGCTGCGGGGCAACGCGATTGAACCCAGCCTTGGGGTTTTCGCCCAGTTTGTCAAATATTTTTTTGATGGCATCGAGGCAGCTCTTATCATCAGGATACTTATTGTCCGTTACGCCCGAGATTTCAGATTGGGTGGTAGCTCCGCCCAGTGTTTCGGCATCTACCTCTTCGCCAATAGAGGCTTTGACAAGATAAGGGCCTGCCAAAAAAATGGAGCCTGTTCCTTCGACAATCAGTGCTTCATCTGACATAATGGGTAGGTATGCCCCGCCGGCCACACAGCTGCCCATAATGGCGGCTACTTGTACAATACCCTTGGCCGACATCTGGGCGTTGTTACGAAACATTCGCCCGAAGTGCTCTTTATCTGCAAAAACCTCGGCCTGTAGCGGGAGGTATACCCCGGCGCTATCTACAAGGTAGATAATAGGTAGGCGGTTTTCGATAGCTACTTCTTGGGCGCGTAGGTTTTTTTTGGCTGTAATCGGAAACCAAGCTCCAGCCTTCACTGTCGCATCATTGGCCAGTACCACACACGTTCTCCCGCTGACCTTGGTGATGCCGGCAATCACGCCCCCGGCGGGCACATCTCCTTCGTCGGGGTACATCTTTTCGCCGGCAAAAGCGCCAATCTCTAAAAAATCGCTTCCCTCATCCCGTAGGTAGTCAATACGCTCTCGGGCGGTGAGTTTGCCCTTGGCGTGTTGTTGGGCTATTTTTTTTTCGCCCCCGCCAAGCGCTACTTGTTTGAATTTTTGGCGCAACTGAAAGACCAGTTGTTTGTTAGCATCTTCGTTTTTGTTGAATGTTATGTCCATCGTATCTTGTGGTTCAAATGAGCAGGAGAGGCCAAAGCCCCTCCGATTGATGGCACAAGTCTACATAAAAAAGCTAACATTTAAAAAAGAAAAAGTCCAAAATCAGCACCAGCCTCTTACCCTCCCCAATGACAAAAAAGCCACCTTTTGAGAGGTGACTATTCTAGAACTGGATTGGTACAAAACAGTGTGAGAACTTGTTATCTGGAGAAAGTAGCCTTTTTTGCTTGGATTTTCTGGATACGTTGCGCTTGCTTGTCACAAATCTGTTGGTAGTTTTGGAGTACTTCAGGGAGCGCAGAGTTTAAGTTTTTGCTATTGATGACACGAACCATAACATTGAGGAGCTAAGATGTAGGTGTGTAATTTCTAATTCAATATTGAACAAACAAAATCTATGCAATAGTTCCTATTAATCGGCTAAAATTTCACATAAATTGATTTTTGTAGATTTTTAGCAATACAATCTCTACAAAAACCAAAGAAGTAAAGAGTGGTTATCTGCTACTGAACATTCTTGGAAAGGTGGCTCGGTGCTCCAGCTCCGAGACAAGCTGAGGCCCTATTTTTGGGGGTAAAATGAGACTTAACCCGTAGTTTTAACTAGTATAGGGTTTGGAAAATGTCTAGTGGCGTGGAATAGCCCCTAATCTGTCGGCACACAAAAAATCCCCCAAGGCAATCGAGCCTTGAGGGATGGTAGGTTGTTATAGATCAAGCCCTGCGCTGTGTCGAGGGGCTATGCCTGTAGCCAAGCAGCGACCTCTTCTTTGCTGGGGTTTTGTACATCGTTGAGTTTGAGTTTTTTGCGCATTCCACATACCTCTTGGTGGAGCTTGTTGGGGTCTTGTTTGCGCAACTCCTCGATGGTCAGGAGTTTAAGTTTTTGCAGAATGGGGACTAACTCTTCACGCACGCCGACGGCCACATAGTCTTCGACTTTGGCAACGCTGGCAAACTTCTCAGGGCGCATTTGTGGGAAGAAGAGCACTTCTTGGATAGAGGCCTGATTGGTCATAAACATCGTCAGACGGTCGATACCAATCCCAATCCCTGAGGTAGGGGGCATACCGTATTCGAGGGCGCGCAGGAAGTCCTGGTCGATAAACATCGCCTCATCATCGCCTCGGTCTTGGAGCTTGAGTTGTTCTTCGAAACGGGCGCGTTGGTCGATGGGGTCGTTGAGTTCGGTGTAGGCATTGGCCAGCTCCTTCCCGTTGACCATCAGCTCGAAGCGTTCGGTGAGGTCGGGGTTGTCGCGGTGGCGTTTGCAGAGCGGCGACATTTCGATGGGGTAATCGATGATGAAGGTAGGCTGGATAAAATGAGGCTCGCACTTTTCGCCAAAGATGGCATCTATCAGTTTGCCTTTGCCCATTGTATCGTCTACTTCGATTTGGAGTTGCTGGCAAGTTTGGCGCAGCTGGGTTTCGTCCATCTGGCTGATGTCGATGCCGGTATATTCCTTGATGGCATCATACATAGACACGCGGCGGTAGGGACGTTGATAGTTGATGACCTTGTCGCCGAGCTGTACTTCGGTAGTGCCGTGTACGGCCAAGGCCACTGTTTCGAGTAGCTCTTCGGTGAGCTCCATCATCCAGCGGTAGTCTTTGTAGGCTACATATAGCTCCATGACAGTAAACTCGGGGTTGTGGGTGCGGTCCATCCCTTCGTTGCGGAAGTTGCGCGAAAATTCATACACCGCATCCAATCCGCCTACGATAAGGCGCTTGAGGTACAGCTCGTTGGCGATACGCAGGTAGAGGGGCATATCGAGCGTGTTGTGGTGGGTGATAAAGGGGCGGGCGCTGGCTCCTCCGGGAATGGGCTGCAAGACGGGCGTATCGACTTCGAGGTAGCCGCGCTCATCGAAAAAGCGGCGCATGGCCTGCATAATCTTGGTACGCTTCAGGAATACCTCTTTGACCTGTGGGTTTACGACCAAGTCGGCGTAGCGCTGGCGATAGCGTAGCTCAGGGTCGGTGAAGGCATCATATACATTGCCGTCTTTGTCAGTTCGGGGCAGGGGTAAGGGGCGCAAAGACTTGCTCAGCAGGTGTAGCTCGCGGACGTGTAGGGTCAACTCGCCCATTTGTGTTTTGAACATAAACCCACGCACGCCGATAAAGTCGCCAAGGTCGAGCAGTTTTTTGAAAACGGTGTTGTACAGCTCTTTGTCTTCGCCGGGGCAGATTTCGTCGCGGTTGACATAAATCTGGATGCGCCCTTGGGCATCTTGCAACTCTGCAAAAGAAGCCTTGCCCTGAATACGGAAGCTCATCAGCCTACCGGCCATACACACCTCTTGGTACTGAGGGTCTTGGCTCTGCTCGCCGGGCTGGAGCTGTGGCTCAAGGGCCTGTTTGAGGTCTTGGCTAAGGGCTGATACGGGATAAAGCGCTGCCGGGTAGGGTTCGATGCCTAGGGCGCGGAGTTGTTCGAGTTTTTCGCGTCGGACGATTTCTTGTTCGCTGAGCAACATTTTTTATTGAGTATGAAGTAGGACGGATGAACTATGAAATGCGTTTGTACCAGAGGGGGCTTGTGTGGGGTGGGCTACACAGTTGTATGCAAAAGCCTAGGGGTGTGCGCCCCCTATGCGTGCGCAAGCGGCTTAGGGACATCCGAGCACGAGAGTGCGAAGGATGCAGGCGCTAGCCCTGCCAAGTAGCCTTGCGGCTTGCCGCAAGCTACTGGTGATAGCCCGACCCCGAAGGGGAAGCCCCAAAACAAACAAAGACAAGCGCCTTTGACGGCTTGTTTTTGGAGAGCAAAGTTAGTGAATTTGTGTGTACTAGCCTCGTGTGTGGAAGAGATTCCTTGGTAGATTCTTGTATGGAGGCAGGGTTTGTGCATCAAAACGCTCTACGAAAGTCAAATACCTCGATTTTGAGTGTTTGGGAAGGGGGCGAATGCTTGATAATGGGAAGCCTACAAGGCTGTATTTTTGGTGTGGAAGCCCTAGTGTGGCGAGGGATACCCTTCAGCTCTAGGATTTTTTTTGTATTTTTGGCTAAAATTATCCCCCTTTGCTTATGTCTACCCTCACACCCGTCTCTATTACACGAGACACCCAAATATTTGACCTTATTGAGCAGGAGCGCCATCGCCAAACTCACGGGATTGAGCTGATTGCTTCTGAGAACTTTGCCTCTCCGCAAGTGATAGAGGCGATGGGTACTGTCTTGACCAACAAGTATGCCGAAGGGCTTCCTAACAAGCGTTATTATGGTGGCTGCGAAGTTGTAGATCAGATAGAGCAGTTGGCCATCGACCGTGCCAAGGAGCTGTTTGGTGCTACTTGGGTGAATGTACAGCCACACTCTGGCGCGCAGGCCAATGCGGCCGTGATGCTGGCCATACTGAATGCAGGCGACAAAATCCTTGGCTTTGACCTTTCGCACGGCGGGCACTTGACACACGGTTCGCCCGTAAACTTCTCGGGTAAGCTGTATCAGCCTTCCTTTTATGGAGTAGAGCCCGAAACAG
The DNA here is from genome assembly GCF_000430505.1 of Eisenibacter elegans DSM 3317. NCBI lineage: Bacteria > Pseudomonadati > Bacteroidota > Cytophagia > Cytophagales > Microscillaceae > Eisenibacter > Eisenibacter elegans. The sequence continues at coordinate 267,534 of NZ_AUMD01000011.1, forward strand.
GCCTGATTGATTGGGACAAGGTGGAGGCTACTGCCCGCAAAGAGCAGCCTAAGCTGATTATCTGTGGTGCTTCGGCTTATTCGCGTGATTGGGATTATGCCCGCCTACGCCGTATTGCCGACCAAGTGGGTGCCTTGCTCTTGGCCGATATTGCACACCCTGCCGGCTTGATTGCCAAGGGTTTGCTCAACGACCCGCTGGAGTACTGCCATATCGTAACTACCACAACTCACAAGACCTTGCGCGGCCCTCGCGGCGGGATGATTATGCTCCGCCACGACATCGAGAACCCCTTCGGCATCAAAGACCCTAAGGGCAACCTGCGTATGTTGTCGGCACTATTAGACTCTGCGGTGTTCCCCGGTACCCAAGGCGGCCCTCTGGAGCACGTTATTGCTGCCAAGGCTATCGCCTATGGCGAAGCGCTCTCTGATAATTTTGGCCTCTATGCGCAGCAGGTGCGCCGCAATGCCCAAGCTTTGGCCACGGCGATGCTCAACAAAGGCTACCAAATCATCTCCAACGGGACAGACAATCACTTGATGTTGATTGACCTGCGCTCTAAGGGTTTGAACGGCAAACTGGCCGAAAACTCTCTGATTCAAGCTGATATTACCATCAACAAAAATATGGTTCCTTTTGACGACAAGTCGCCGTTTGTAACCTCTGGGATGCGCCTCGGTACGGCTGCTGTTACCTCACGAGGGCTCAAGGAAACGGATATGGCTCGAATCGCTGATTTGATTGACCAAGCCTTGATGAATCACGACAATGAGGCCAAGCTTGGTTTGCTCAAACACGAAGTAAACGAGTGGATGCAAACTTTCCCTCTCTTTACTTGGGAATAGACCCAAAAATAGAGGAAACATAAAATAAAAACTTCTGCTACCCATTGGGTGGCAGAAGTTTTGAGCATATACTTCACAAATGAACAATCATCTTTGGAGCTTGAGGGCTCTCGTCAGTATGATTACTTGTCCCTTACTTACGCTCGTTTGTACGATAGCTAGGTAGGTAAAGGTTACGGCATTTTTATGAAACCCCTATTTCGATTTATGAAGCAGCTCTTTTGTCTTATCATTGCCGGTATGTTTTTGGGGGGCTCCCTAAGAGTACAGGGGCAAAATAACACCACTGTATCCGTGATACTGTCTGGAGAGCTTCAGGTGTGGGTACCGGCAGATACCTCGTGGCAGCTTGTCGAGGGCAAACATAGCCTGAAAGCCAAGGACGAACACAGCCTATTGTTGTTGAGCTACAATGAAGTACAGAAAAGCTATCACCCCAAGTTTCATAAACGTTATCTGCAAAAAATGCGACAACAGATTGCCCGGCAGATGAAGGAGGAGGGTTTGCGTTTGGTATCGACTACAGACACCCTCATTGAGGCCTATGAAGCCCTCACCTTGCGCTATGATTGGCAGCGGGGGGAGGAACTGTACCGCCTATGGCACTGTATTTTTTTTAGCCTGAATCAACAGTATCACTTTGTACTAATGACTGATAATCAGGTAGATATTGCCAAGGTGTGGGCTGATTTTTGGAAAAAAACTGTTTGGATAGCACCAGAAGAAGAGGAGGAGGAAGAGTAATGTGGCATTAGTTTTTTTGTTGGGCAAACAGCCAATGCAGTAGTTTGGGGTCTTGGAGTGCCGGTATCCAACTACCGTGCTTGACCTCGGGGTATTCGGTATAGATAGGTTGGCCGCCATACTGTCGGATGGCAGCAATCATCCTGCGGCTGCGGGCTACTTTGACGACATTGTCTAGCGCACCGTGAAAAGCCCAGATGGGTAAATGTGTTAGCCGGGCGGCGGTTTGTTCGTCAGCCCCTCCACAGATGGGTACAGCGGCGGCAAAGCGATGAGGTTGGCGCGCAATCCAGTCCCAAGTACCAAATCCACCCATTGACAAGCCGACCAAGTATAGCCTGTTGGTATCGATAGGCAAGGCCGTCAGGAGAGAATCGAGCAGCTCCATTGTACAGCCGAGAGGGATTGAGGGGGCTATGGGCTGGGTGTGATGTTCGGCTCCCCAGTCTGTTTCGACCCACCGGGCATTGGGAGGGCATTGAGGAACCAACACAAAACAAGGCTTGGCTTGTAGCTGTGTGAGGGTGAGCCAAGCCGCTGCGTGTGTGAGTTGTGCGTTGTTGTCGTGGCCGCGCTCTCCCGCGCCGTGCAAAAACACAATCAAGGGGTATTTTACCGCCTCATCTTGGTGTGAGGGCGAGTAAATCCGATAGGGCAGCCCTTGGTATTGGGCCGCGCCAAAATGCGGTTGCGCGCTTTGCGCAGTCAGGGTAACATAAGGCCAAACTAGGGTTGCCAGCACCCAGCTGACACAAAAGAAGGAGTTATAGCTCTTCATCGTCTATGTGATTGAATTGCATTCTAAAGCCCATTACCAACACATCATCCATCTGTTCGTGCCCTTGCCGCCAGTGGGTGAAGCGCTGCTCAAGGCGTTTGCGCTGCTCGGGCATCGGTAGTGGGGCAATAGACACGAGCAATTCTTTGAGTTGGTTGCGCATAAATTTTTTCCCATTGGCTCCTCCAAACTGGTCTTCATAACCATCCGTAAACATATACAGCGTCGTATCTGGGGCAATGGCCAAGGTCTGTTTTTCGAACTGCCGGTATGTTTCGCGCTGCCTACCGCCTACGGGTTTATGCCCACCTTTGACCTCCTGTACTCTAGAGGGGCTTACGAGCAAGATACGGCTTTTAGCACCAGCAAACTCTAAGGTTTGGTTACTTGGGTCGATGAGGCAGAGGGCGATGTCCATGCCATCATCATTGCCGGAGTCCTCTTGTTTGAGGGCGGCGCGCACCCCAGTGTGCAATGCCTCCAAAATTTGCTTTGGACAATGAATGCGCCGATCATTGACAATCTGGTGTAGCAACTCATTGCCTATCATACTCATAAAAGCGCCGGGCACACCGTGGCCGGTGCAGTCTACACAGGCTATGAGGCATTTGCGCCCATCGAAGCCTTGGAAAATACTTTGCACAGAGGCAGGTGTATTGGCCGGAGCGGGGGTAAATATGGGTGAGGGGTCGATTTCGCTATACCAATAAAAATCACCACTGACAATGGCCTTGGGCTTTAGCAAGATAAAAAACTCGGGAATCAGGCGGCTGATGCGCTCGGGCAAGGGCAACATCGCCTGTTGGATATGCTGTGCATAACGCAGGCTATTGGTAATATCAAGGTTTTGGCGTTCGATTTCGTCGTTTTTATCCCTCAAAATGTCGCGTTGGGCTTCTATTTCAATATTTTTTTGTAAAATATCTGCACGCTGTGCTTCTATAGCTGCCTTTTGGGTTTCGAGTAACTGATTGGAGCGTTTGGCCTGCCTGATGTTCAATACCAACAACACTACAATAATGAGCGCCAGCCCTAAGCCAATCAGGGCGCTGTAGGCCAATGTGGTTTGTTGGCGCTCGTTGGCTTGTTGTAAGGTTTTTTCTTGCTCTAGGCTTTTTATTTTTTCTTTGAGCGAAGCTTTATCGAGCCTGCTGCGGAGGTCTAGTAGCTGCTCGGTGGCATCTTTGCCAAAAATCTGCTCTCTCAGCGCTGTATATTGCTTGTGATGATAATAGGCCTGACGGTAGTTATTTTGTGCGGCATAGCTATCGGCCAGCCCTTTGGAGGCGCGAAGCAGCTCATTACGCAGCCCTATCTCCTCGGCGGCGCGGCGTGCGCGTTGGTGGTATTCTATGGCGCGTGTGTAGTCATTGAGCGCTTGGTATGCTTCACCAAAGTTGTTGTAGTCGTAGATGATTTCGTAGCGGCTATTGCGGGCTTGGTCAAGCTCAAAAGCTTTTTGGTAATACTCTAGGGCTTTGTAGTGGTTTTCTTGTGCTGCATATATTTCGCCAATAGTGATAAGGTTGGCCGCTTTGCCCGCTTGATAGCCAAGGCTGTCATTGAGCTGAAAAGCCGTATTGAGCGCTGTGCGCGCTTGGTGGTATTGTTTTTGGCGCAGGTGTGTATCGCCGATATTGTTATAAGTTTTGGCCAATAAGACTGGCGACTGCTTGTGGGGCAGTAGCCTCAGTACCTGCTGAAAAGCCTTGAGGGCTTCGGGATATTTTTGGAGCGCATTGTATACCTTTCCGAGGGTGTAGTGTGCTTCGGCCTGCAAGAGGCGGTCTTGTAGCTGCTCACTCAGCCTGAGCGCCGTCAAGGCATAGTCAAAAGCATCAGCATAATCCCCTTGCACGATTTTGAGCTGGGCGCGTGTTTGGTATATCTTGGCTTCGAGCTTGGTACTGCGGCTTTGGATGGCCTGCTGGTTGGCGCGGTAAGTATAGCTTTCGGCCTTGGCGTAGTCGCCCTCATAAATGGCCAGTAAGGCCCAAAGATTGAGCGAATAACCTTTGCCTGCGGCATAGGAATCTCCTTTTTGAGACAGTTGGTCGTGTAGTTGGGTGCTTTGTTGTAAGAAGTCCCTGCTGTTGCGAGGGTCTATCGCCATAAAAATCTCCGCCAACTCATTGAGCAAATCTATACTCTGGCGCGAAGGGCTACTGGAGGCTAGGCGGGCTTGTAGGCTGTCTACGTAGGGGTTTTGCGCCCAAAGGGCTCCCCAACTTAGCGCAACAAATAGATACAAAAGCAATATTTTTTTTACCCACATAAACAGTTTTGGCCAGTGCTTGATAGTTGCCTCTTATGCGACTTTTGGAATTGGTATTTTGACGAATATACAAGGCTGTTGTAGAGCAAGCAAAGATATAGCAAAAAGTGTACTTGAATGTGATAACATTCGTACTTATTGCGCAAATACCAAATGTTTGCGTAGTTTTATAAGGCTTTTGACGTAAGTTTTTGACTAAGTTGTGCGTTTTAGTCAAAGGTATTTGGTAGATTTACCCTTGTAATCAGCTCTTGGCAATGTAGGCATACATAGCCAGACGATGGCCAAGCAGTGAGTTTTGTCCCTGTCTTAGGCGGTGTATTTGTATGGTATGGATGTTTGGGTGTATGTTTCTCCTCAAAAAGTCGTTTGTTATTTATCCAACATTGCACCACCTAGCAGTTCGGAATGACTATTGACCCTATGATACAACAAATGGATAACCTAGATGCGCACAGATCTCCCAAAACGCCGGCCAGACGACCGGCCGAGGGGATACTCTGCTTGCTGTGTTATGGGATATGTTGTGTGGGGTTGATAACTTGGTTGGGAAAGCACGAGCTCTCGGCGCAGCCCTATACATTGGATGGATTACAGGCTGCCGGAGCCAAAATATACGTTTGGAGTTCGGCTCCTGCGGCGCTCTCGTGGCAAGAATTACAAGGCCTTACTGATGCGCAAACCGGCTTTGAGTCGCTGAAACGCAATAAGAGTTTGGTGTTTAATAAACAAAAACCTACCGATGTCCTTTGGCTCAGAATCAGCCACTGGCCCAATACCCAAGAACCCTTGACCTATTTTCATCTGGCGCTCTCTACCACGGATAGTGTCAGTATCTATGCACTGACTCAAGATGGGCAGTTACACCAGTATGAAGGTGGGGCTTACTGGCCTTTGTCCGAAAGATACCTGCCACATAGTGGATTATTTTTCCCCATTCCCCCCAATATCCAAACCTATTATGTCCGTATTTGGGTCAAAGATGTGGGTGTCCTGACCTCTAGCTTCCGTACCGAAGCCCAAACACTACGCTATCTACAGCGTGATATTTTAAGGCAAGGGATGTACTGGGGTCTGGTATTGGTGATGTTGCTGTATTACTTATTGTTGTTTTTGTACCGGCCTAGGGCAAGTTTGGGCTGGTATTGCCTCCATATTGTTAGCTTTACCACACTTACAGGCTTGTATACCAATCAGCTGATGTATATATGGCCGGCACTGGCACAATGGCTCCAAGCTTACCGGTTGAGTCTGTATTTGATTTGCCTTATTCCGGCAATGGGTTTGATGGTCAGTTTGCTAGAAACACAGAGACACACCCCAATCATTCACCGAGGGCTTGGCGCTTGGGCTTTGATTTTATTAGGTTTGGCCGCATACAACGCGGTGTTTGTCAATGCCCCCATCCCAACGGTTTGGCCGATATTCATCACCATTCTGGTGATGACAATCCAATCGGCCTACCTAGTGCCCAAGAACCCCTTTCAAAATGGGCTTTTCTTGGCCTCAAGGCTCACCTATTTGCTGGCCATCATCATCATTATTCTTAGCAGAACGGGAGTGATTCCTAGCACAGAACTGATGCTTCAGGTGCCGCAGTTGGGCTTTTTTGTAGAATTAGTGCTTTTGGGTTTGAGTGTTTCGTCGCAGCTGTACATTCACCAAAAACAAATGGCGCACGACCGGAAGGAGGCCCTCGACTCGCTTACCCAACAACAACAAATACTTGAGCAAAAAGTGCGCGAACGTACCCAAGCCCTAGAAGCCTCACAAATCGAAATAGCCGAACAAAACAAACATCTCCTAGAGCAAAACTACCTTATCAGTGCCAAACAAGAAGAGCTGGAACTCTTGTATAAGCGTATCCAAGCCAGCGAAGGAGTGCTGCGCAAGGCCTACTTGATGCTCAAAAATAGGGAGGAGGAGATTCAGAAGCAAAACGAAGAAATCACTGCCCAAAACGAGGAGCTGTTCCAATATAGCCAAGAGCTACGAACACAATATGACATCTTTGAGCGCCAACACCAGCAACTCCTGTCAGCCAAGGATACCATTGAGGCACAAAACCAACTGCTCCAACAATATAACGAAAACCTCGAAAAAGAAGTAGCCGAACGCTTACATCAAATCCGGCTTATCAATGATGAGCTGATGCAGCAAAATTATCAGCTCGAACAATCGGGCTTCTTGATGGCACACAACCTGCGAGCACCTGTAGCGCGCATTATCGGACTCTCACGCATCCTTGACCCCACAACGCTCAATGAAGACAGCCGATTTATTACCCAAAAAATACACGACGAAGCCGTAGGCCTTGATAATATCATCCGAGACCTCAATATGTTGCTCGAAGTCAAAAAAGGCTTGAGCACAGCCTTTGAGGCACTAGATCCGGAAGAGGTTTTTGATGAGGCTTGCTTCAACCTGAAATCTGATATCGAGCAGACCAACGCCTGTATTGAGGCAGTATTTGAGCTCAAAATCATCCAGTCTGTACGCCCTTATTTGCGCAGTATTTTCCTCAATTTGCTCAGCAATGCGCTCAAATACCGCCAAGAGGGTAAGCCGCCCCATATACAAGTCAATCTCCGACGGGCTGATGAGACACGTTTCGAGTTGACCTTTCGCGACAATGGCCTCGGGATTGACCTCAAGGCTGCTGGGCCGCACTTGTTCAAGCTCTACAAACGCTTTCACCTCCATCGCGAGGGGCGCGGGATGGGGCTGTACCTTATCCGCTCTCAGGTAGAATCGATGGGCGGGCAGATACGCCTAGAGAGCGAGGTAGGCAAAGGAACTTGTTTTTATATCATCTTGCCTATTTTTGCGCAGGGGCAAGCAACTCAAATTGATACGGAAGCCCAGGAGGCATCGCCTTTACAGCCTCCGTCCCCTCAATCGTAACCCTCAAGGGATACAGGCCGTTGAGCACAGAGGTCGGAAACCAAGGCCGCTCCAAAGGAACAATGATGAACAAGCCTTGGGGATCGCCGGCTGCGCAAAACTTGGTCATATTGCTGATATGGCTATAGACCGGCACGCGGCAAAAATCTGATAACCACGCATAGAGTTGGCCTACATCAGGACAAGGAAGGCCTACTTCGCTGATATTGAGCAAGCTGTCCGCTGAGAATGCCTTGGTTTGGGCATTGTCCAAATCGTGGCGGGCAATCAATTCCAACACATTACCGGCAGGGTCTACAAAATACAGCGCGTGGGCGTTCCAATTGGGGAAGTCGATGATGATGTTTTGCTCAAAATCCAGCGCTGAGACACCTTGTTGTTGGAGCCAAAGAAGCCCTGCCTCCAGTTGATTTTCAGGAATATTGAAAGCCAAATGATACGAAGCAGCCTCAGGGCTATGCTCAAAACAAAGCGTACTTTGACCTATGACTACAGCAAAACGTTGCGCCTCGTCCAAGCACAAGGGCAAGCCCAAGGTATCGGCATAAAAAGACCGCAAAGCTGCTAATTTGCTAGTTGTTAGGGTTACGCTGTTGATTTTCATGTGTTTTGGGCTAAGGTGATGCACTGGGCAGCGGACATTTCGGAAAGGTAACCTAGCACTCCAGACCGGCTTGTGTATAGGCTACGAGGCTATGTTCCATCGAACTGTGGGGTACAAAAATATCTAGACACAATCAGCCGATAATATTGATTTCGGGCTGCAATTGGATGCCAAATTTTTGCATCACATCCGCCTGAATATCAGCAGACAAAGCAGCTATTTCCCGTCCGGCCGCGCCACCATAGTTGACCAATACCAGTGCTTGCTTGGGGTGTACCCCGATAGCCCCAAGGCGCTTCCCTTTCCATCCGGCTTGCTCAATCAACCATCCGGCAGGTACTTTGACCTCCATCGGGTTTAGCAGATAAGAAGGCATCTGAGGGTATTGTTGGGAAATCTTTAGAAATTGTGTTGTTTGGATAATGGGGTTTTTGAAAAAGCTACCTGCATTACCAATCTCTGCCGGGTCAGGGAGCTTGCTCCGGCGAATCCGACAAACAGCCTCGCTTACTTCTAGAGGGCTAGGGTCTTGGCAGCCCATCGCCTCCAAAGTTGCCTGAATATCACCGTAGCCAAGGCGTAGGGTAGGGATGCCTGTTGTCAGCTCAAACACCACTTCCGTAATCACATATTGGTCTTTGAGTTGGCGTTTGAAAACGCTTTCACGATAAGCAAAGGCACAGTCTTTGACCTCAAAAACCTCTATCTCAAGGCTTTGCCTATTGAGGGCTTTGACCTGATAGACGGCATCCTTCAACTCCATACCATAAGCACCTATATTTTGTAGAGGGGCAGCCCCAACAGTCCCCGGGATGAGTGACAGATTCTCCAAACCAGCCCAGCCCTGCGCCAAGCAATGTTGTACGAAGGGATGCCAAGGCTCTCCGGCAGCTGCCGATACCCATACCCGTCCATTTTCGCCGGTTTCGAGTAAATCGATGCCCTTGAGACAAATGTGCAACACAAGGCCTTCAAAATCTTGGGTAAATAACACATTGCTTCCGCCGCCCAGAATCAAGGTGGGTGTTTGGCTAAAATGACGTAAGGCATCACGGAGGTCGTCGAGGGTATGTACAGACACAAAATAGCGTGCTTTGACATCAATGCCAAAGGTATTGTAAGGCAATAGGGAGTGGTGCTCTAAAATATGAAGCGACATTGTGGGAGAGAGGGCTAAGGGGTGGTGAATAGGGCAATATCACACAGAAGGCATTGTGATGGGGGGTTAAAAAACCACCATAGTTTGTGGTAATGCCTGTGTGAGGCGGTTTTTGTCTCGTTCGCTGAGGTTGTTTTGGCCTATATACAGCTCTCGTAGCGCGCTTAGTCCTTGATATCCGTCGGGGAGTTGGCTGAGTTGATTGCCATCAAGGAAGAGCTGTTGTAGGCCGGTCATTTTCTTAAAAAAATCACTAGGGAGTTGATTGAGCCGGTTATGTCCAAGGCCAAGTGTTTGTAGCTTGTTGAGGCGGCTAAAATTTTTGGGCAAGGCTGCCAACTGGTTGTAGCTCAGCTCTAGGTAGTTGAGATTTTCGAGCTGGATAAAGCGTTTGGGCAACTCCGTAATCTGATTGTTGGTGAGGCTTAGGTACAGCAGTTGTTGTAGCTGTCCGAGGTTTTCGGGCAAGGCCGTGAGTTGATTGTTGTACAACACAAGGTACTGCAAGGTACTGACCTCTGTCAGGCTGGGGGGGAGTGTGCTAAGGGCATTTTCGGGCGCAGAGAGTTGTTGCAGATTGGGGCAAAGCTTCCAACAATCGGGGAGTTGGCTGAGTTGGTTGTAGCCAATGTCCAAAAAGCGCATCTGTGGCCAAGCTTCGGTCCAAGCAGGGAGTTGGCTGATTTTATTGTGGTTGAGCGATAGTTTCTGCAGCTTTGGGGTACGCATCAGCCCTGCGGGCAAGGCCGTGAGCTGGTTATGGGCCAGGTCTAGTATTTGTAGTTCTTGGAGTTGTGCCCAGCCTTCGGGCAGTCGGGGGAGGTGATTTTCGGATAAGTACAGTCCTTCGAGTAGCCTGAGGTTGACAATACTTTCGGGCAATTGCTGGAGGCGGTTGTTTTGGAGGTACAAGGAGCGCAGCTGTTGCAAAGTACCGATGTCGCCAGGGAGCGCTCGGAGCAGGTTGCGGCTAAGGTCTAAGCTTTGTAGGCGGCTCAGCCCTCCGATGGTATGAGGTAGGGTCATCAGCTTGTTGCCGCTTAGCTGTAGGCGCTCTAGGTGGCGTAGTTGGTTGAGTGTTTCAGGGATTTCACTGATTTGGTTGTCGGCCAAGGACAAAGCCACCAGATGTTCCATCTTGGCCAATACCGGGGGGAAATGGCGCAGGCGGTTGGCATTGACAGAAAGCGACTTTAGAGCGGGTAGCTGTGCCAATTGGGCAGGTAGGCTATCGAAGATATTGTTGTTGAGCTCCAGCTCTCGCAGGTGTTCGAGGCTGTCTAACACCTTAGGCAAATACCGTAGAGAGTTGAACGAAAGGTTGAGGTACTCAAGCTTATGTAGTTTGTAGAAATCGTCGGGCAGGGTTCGCAGCGCATTGTTGCTCAAGTCTAGCTCTTGTAGGTTGGGCAAAAGCAGTATTTCGCGGGGGAAGGTCTTTAGCTCTTGCCCCACTAGGCGCAAGCGATATACTTTTTCGGGCGCTTGGAGCGCCTCGGCCAAACTGTTGACATACTTTTGTTGGTGTAGCTCCTGCTCGCTGAGCATGGTTTGTGCAGAGAGCAGCTTCCCAAAAAAACAGCCTAAGGCCAATAACACGACAAAAGGTGGGCGATAACAAACTATTTTCATACACAAAACGGAAGCCTAGTGAGGGTTTAGTAAGGTGTGAAGTCCTCGGGGAGACCTTTGCAAAGATACATTATTTTTGGGATAACCATCAGTGCGATAAAATGCTTGTTTGAGTGATATTTGACAATTAAATAATGGGTGTTGGCCGGTATATATTGTTATTTATATGGCTAATAGGCCTTATAGTCGATATTATCCCTCTTTAGAATCTCCATTCACCCAGCAAAAATCATCCGTTCACCTCAAAAAACAGGCTGTTTACTAAAGTTCTAAAAATCCTTGTTTTTGTACAAGCTACCTTTGAATCATAATCATATGGGATAAAACTATTCCGTGAAAAACATTAAAAGGTACAGCCCTGTGTAGGCTGAATGCAATTACGAAAATTATGGCTTCTAACGAACTCATCATAGCTACTTGGATTTTGATTTCGCTCTATGCAGCGGTAGTATTGGTCTTGACTATCAGGGCGGCGCGCCGCACCGGCAGTATGGCTGATTATGCCGTAGGCAGTACGCATTTTTCTCCTGTAGCCGTAGGGTTATCGTTGGCCGCTTCGATGACAAGTGCAGCCACCTTTATCATCAATCCGGGCTTTATCGCATTGTATGGCCTGAGTGGCTTTTTATCATTGGCGGTGGTATTGCCGGCGGCGGCGATGTTGTCGTTGTATGTCCTGACGAAGCGCTTTCGTTCTCAAGGGCAGGTAGTTCGCGCTCTTACGATGGCGCAATGGATGGGCAGCCGCTATGGTAGCCAAGGCTATGCGATGTTTTTTGCTTTTTTGTCTTTGCTCTTGCTCACCTTTATTGTGTTAATATGTGTTGGGCTGACAACCATCCTCTCTAAGTCGCTCAATGTAGCGCCCCTGTATGTGTTGATTGGGATTGTGGTGTTTGTGTTTGGGTACATGATGTTTGGCGGTGCCAATGCGATGGTCTACACCAATACCATCCAAGCCGTATTGATGCTAGTAGTGTCGTTTGTTCTGCTAGGCTCAGGCTATGAGCACTTTAGCCAAGGTGTACAAGGCTTTGTAGCCAAGTTGGCGGCCATCGATACTAACCTCGTGGGCTGGACCAACCCACAGAGCCTGCTCTTCAGAGACTATTTCGAGGTCATCTTCTGCCAGATAGTAGTAGGGGTGGCCATTGTTTGTCAGCCTCATATCATCACCAAATCCCTTATACTCAAAGAAGAACAGGAAGTAAACCGCTATCTCCTTACGGGTATGAGCGCTCAGGTTATTTTCTTCTTCGTGGTGTTTGTGGGTTTGTATGCCCGTCTGCAATTCCCCGACCTGACCCTAGGTGGGCAGGCGCTCAAGATGGACGAGATTATGTCTACTTATGTTGTGGCGCGCTTTCCGGTATACATTGGTTTGGTCGTAGTACTGGGGCTGATTTTCGCTGGCTTGTCTACCCTCGAAGGCCTGATACAGTCCCTTTCTACTACGATTACGGCAGACATCCTGAAGCCCTTGTTTGGCAATCGCCTTATCCGTGACGAAGCCGGGCGCGGCCTGATAGCCGAAATGGTGCTCAACCGTTTGGTGATAGTACTCTTGGGTGTGGCGGCAGTATGGCTGTCTTACGAGCAAATCCTTGCCCCCAATCTAAGCGTGGGAATCTTTGCCCAAAATGGTGTCTATGCCTACTTTTCAGCCGCCTTTGTGCCGGTATTGGTAGGTATTTTTGCGAAGCATATCACCTTGGCCGTGCCGGTGAGTGCTTCGATAACGGCAGTAGTGGTACACTTTAGTGTGTATTATGGCGGCCTTACGCCCTATACCCAAGGGGCGGTGCGTAACCCCGGTGTGGCTTCGGCCTTGGCCATTGTGGCCTCGGTAGTGGTGGCATGGACTGTCTGGCTGGTAGTGCGCAAACGCCAAGCCTCCCGTGTCCTTAGCCAAACCCCGGTACTGTAGTCGGATAAATTTTATCACACTTGATACATCTCAACTTCGGTCGAATCAAATTCCATTCAAATTGTACAACTATCATGAAAAAACGATTTACACAACTCACACAGCTGGCAGCGCTGGTATTGCTGCTAAGCCTCTGGAGCGCCTCAGCTTGGGCGCAAACTACCGTTTCGGGTAGAATTACCGATGCCGAAACCGGCGAGGGATTGATTGGCGCTAGTATCGTAGTAAAGGGCTCTTCGCAAGGTACTATTACGGATGTGCAGGGAAATTTTAGCCTTCAGACTACGATGACTCCCCCCTTCAAAATCATCGTTTCTAGTGTAGGTTTTGGTTCTTTTGAGCAAACCATTAGTGGATCTACTAGTGATATCCGTGTTCAGCTAAGCCCTTCTGTCATTATGGGTGATGAGGTGGTAATTTCTGCTTCGCGTCGTCCCGAGAAGCTTACTGAGTCGCCTTCACAAATTAGTGTCTTGACGGCTACTGATTTTGACCGTTTGGCGTCTTTCAACGTAGGAGAACTAGCCTCCAAGCTCCAAGGAGTAGAGTTTGTACGCACTGGTGTTAACGGGGTAGGGATCAATGCTAGGGGCTTCAACAATGCTTTTAATGCCAAAATCTTATCCATGACCGATGGTCGTAATTCTATGATGGCCGGTGGTAGCGGCTTGCCTGCGGGTATTATGAATACAGTCATCAAAGAAGACATTGAGCGAGTAGAAGTAGTGCTCGGCCCCTCATCATCACTCTATGGGCCTAATGCACACAACGGTATTGTCAATACCTTGACCAAAGACCCCCGCAAATACCAAGGTACTACCGTAGCGTTGGGCGCGGGCAACCAAAACGTCGTGTCTGCACGTTTGCGCCACGGGCAAGTAGTCAGCGACCGATTTGCTTTTAAAGTAACAGGCGAATACACCTCTGGGCGCGATTTCGACTTTCAAGACAGTGTATATGTAGCGGGGTTTGCCGCAGCAGTGCCAGAGCGTAATGTAGACCTCAATTTCCGCCATATCCGTGGTGAAGTTGCAGCATATTATAGCATCAATAATGATATGGATATTATTGCCTCTTGGGGAGGAAGCATCAATAATTTTTTGGCTGTTAACAATGTAGGTCGTAACCAAATCCGTGATTGGGCGTTCTCTTATGCACAATTGCGCTTTGTATCCCCTCGTTGGTTTGCACAAGTCTACAATACTTGGACAGAAGTAGGGCGGACATATGGCATCTTCCCGTATACCCGTGATTATACAACACGACGTGCTTTGGGCAATACCGAAGAACAGGCAGAGGCTTTTGCACTCCGCCCGGGCAACCAATTTGCCGAAATGTCTCAGCGTCTCAATGCCGAAGTACAGTACAATAATAACTTTGGTGGTTTTAATGTCATCGCAGGCTTGAGCTATCAACTCGACCGCCCCAATACTTTTGGCACATCGCTCGTAGATGGACGGAGACCTGACGGCACACAAGACCTCATCACCGTATCTCAGTTTGGTGGGGTAGTACAAGTAGACCGCGAAGTAGTGAACAACCTCAAGATTGTGGCCTCGACTCGCTTGGATAATCACAGTGTATTTGGCAATCTATTTGCACCAAAGGCTGCCTTGGTATACAATGCACTTGGTGGTAGCTTCCGCTTTTCTTATGGCCGTGCCTTTGCCGCACCGCTTATTTTGTTCCAATCTGCCAACGTGTTTAACCTCGTATTTGGCAATGGTTTTGGAGTTACTTACCGCGATGCTGGTGGAGTAGAGCGCGTGACAGAGCCGCTGAAGCCTGAAGAAATCGGCACTTTCGAAATTGGGTACAAAGGCGTAGTAGCCAACAAAAAACTCTTTATTGACTTGAACGGCTACTATGGCAACTCACGCAACTTCCTCAGTCCTGCCATCACACTCTTTGGCACAGCGCTGCGTGTAGGGGATCGTCCGGTTACTCCTGCCAGCCCTGCATTCTTCTTGACCTACTTCAACTACGGCGAAGTAGCCTCTTATGGCACAGACTTGGGCTTGAACTACTACCCCAACAAGTACCTCAACATTGGGGTGAAATACTCTTGGTTTGGCTCGGATATCACTGACCGAAACAACATTAAAAACGACGCAAACAAAGATGGATACGTATCTGCCGAAGAAGCCTCACTCAATGCCCCTGAGCATCGCGCAGTATTCAGCCTTGGAGTACAAAATTTAGCCCAAGGCCGCTTATACGCCAACTTGAGCGTTCGTTGGGTACAAGAATTTGATTTTTACTCAGGTAGCCAAATCGGTACACGGGAGGGCAAAGGTAGACGTGGGGTAGTAGCAGTAGAACCCGGAATCAACCCTGTAACGGGTTTACCACGTGCGACGCAGATTCTCAAAAACTTTGATCACGGTGCACTAGGTGGCTTTACCACTGTCGACTTGAGCGCTGGCTTCAAGGCTCAGCCTTGGCTCACCATCGGAGCAGGGGTATCTAACCTCTTCAATGTAGAGCAGCGCGAATTTGTTGGGTCTCCTGCCATTGGCCGCTTGTACTCTGCCGAAGTGCGTTTCGATTTATTCCAGAAAAAACGCTAACCCACCCCTCCCCAAGGATTATCTCTTGGGGAGATTAAGACCTTGTTTGGAGTACACTGACTATTCATAGCTCAAATACTTGTGGCAATTTTTGCCACAGGTATTTTTTCAAAAACAGCCTCTTTTTTTGTAACTTGAGGCCATTGCTTACCCAAAAACTGCTAGATTATGCTCACCACCACCGACCAATATGTACAGACCAACGGCATCCGCCTACACTACCTCGATAGCGAGAACAACCGCCCCACCCTACTACTGATGCACGGCCTAACGGCCAACGCTCATGCCTTCGATGGGCTAATGGAGGCTGGATTGGGCGATAGTTTTCGCGTTATCTCGGTAGATTTGCGCGGTAGAGGCCAAAGCGACAAGCCCGACAATGATTATAGCTTTGCTTCACAAGCCCGCGACATCATCGGACTGATGGATGCGTTACACATCGACCAATGCCACGTCGGCGGGCATTCATACGGGGCGTTTATGACCTTCTATCTGGCCAAACATTATCCCGGCCGTGTCCGAAAGATGGTACTGATGGATGCTGCCGCACAAATGCACCCCGATACGCGTGAGCTACTGATCCCAACCTTGAGCCGTTTGGGGCAAGTTTTCCCCTCTTTTGAAGCCTATATCGAAAAGATGAAGGCGGCTCCTTATATCGGGGATGAGTGGGACGAGGCGATGCTGAGTTATTATCAAGCCGATACACAAACGATTGACGGTGGGCAGGTTACGACCAACTCCAAGCCCGAACATATTCTACAAGCCATCAATGCGCTAGGCGAAGTGCCTTGGCTAGAATATATGCGCGAAATTCCACACGAGGCTATTTTGTTCAATGCGACAGCTCCCTACGGAGGGCCTACCGCACCCTCGCTCTTGCCCAAGGAGTTGGCGCTCGAAACAGTAGCCCTTATGCCTAGCTGCCAATACATAGAGGTAGCCGGCAATCACCAAACGATGCTCTATGGGCAAGGGGCAAAAGATATGGTCGCGGCTATCCGCCGTTTTCTGACCTAAAACAACGATAACCGCTAATTATCGTTCATTTGGATTACAAACATAAGCCCTTCACCGTCAAACGTTTGAAGGGCTTTTTTCTTACCAAAACTCGCTAAACTTTTATGCCGTATGAAAACTATATTCACCCACCATACCATTACTATCGAGCATTGCCCCAAGGCAGACTACATACACCTCCTCTGGCAGGGCACTGTAGAGCTGGAGGTATACAAGGAAGCCTTGACGGCTTGTGCAGATTATGCTATCGGACATAAGGTCAGCCGCTTTTTGGTAGACCAATCTGCCCTAGAGTATGTAGGCTCGGCAGCACAGGCCTGGCTGTCTGTAGTGTGGTTTCCACGTATGGAGCGCAGCCTCGATACCAATGCCTACTTTGCCATTGTGGCTTCGCCCAAACTATTTGTGAATGTAGCCAGTAAGGTAGTCGCCAAAAAAATCAGCCAAAAAAACACCAAACACGTCATCTGGTATTTTGAAGATGATGCTCAAGCCAAAGAATGGCTGTTGGGCGAAGATAGTATGACCGAGTGGGAGACGACATAAAATGATGGCCATACTAAGACCACAGCGCCTCACTTTTATTTGCCCGACTAAAGCAGCAAGCTTTGTCGGGGTTTTTAGGGCGGGCGTATATATTGATTACAGCAGCGACTAATGAAAGCGCTCAGTCATCAAGTATTGCTGTACATAATCAGTAACCCCTTCTTCTAAGGTATGGAAAGGAGTATTATAGCCTATGTTTTTCAGCTTTTCCATATTGGCTTGTGTAAAATACTGATACTTGTCGCGGATGTCTTCGGGGGTATCAATAAAACCAATATCTTCGGCCACACCCATCGCCTTGAATGTGCTGCGGGTAAGGTCTAAGAAGGTACGGGCTTGGCCGCTGCCAAGGTTGTAAAGGCCGGAATTTTGACGGTGTTGCATCAAAAACATCATCACACTCGCCACATCTTTGACATACACAAAGTCGCGGGACTGCTCGCCATCCTTAAACTCGGGGTTGTGTGAGCGAAACAAACGCATACTGCCAGTCTTCTTGATTTGTTGGTAGGCGTGAAACACGACCGAGGCCATCCTGCCCTTGTGGTATTCGTTGGGGCCATAGACATTGAAAAACTTCAAACCTGCCCAAAACAAAGGTTTTTCGGCTTGAGCCAAAGCCCAAATATCAAAATCATTTTTGGAGCGTCCGTAGGGGTTGAGTGGCTGTAGCTGGCTGATAATCTGCTCGTTGTCATCATAACCTAGCTCACCGTTGCCATAGGTAGCGGCTGAGGAAGCATACACCAAAGGAATTTGATACCGGCAGCAATCTTGCCATATCTGTTGAGAATAATGCAGGTTGAGCGTATCAAAAATGGCTTGGTCAAACTCTGTCGTGTCTGTCCTAGCGCCAAGGTGAAAAATAAACTCCACAGCGCTGTGGTTTTGCGCAAGCCAATCAAAAAAAGCCATTCTGTCTACACGTTGGCGGATGGTTTTTCCTTCGAGGTTGGCTAGTTTAGAGGCGTTCCGGGGGCTGGCCGAAAAATCATCTACTGCGATGATATCCTTAAAATTAGCAGCGTTCAGGGCAGCGACCAAGTAGCTGCCGATGAAGCCTGAGGCTCCTGTTACTACAATCATAGTTACGCTAAGGCTTGTATAGGTTGTGATAAGGGGCAAAATTAATCATTTATACGAAAGATTGACAGCCAATGGCGTATAATGTGGCTAGGTACTTGCAAATGGGGTTTGTGTGTATTAATTTTCCTTGACAAATTAGTAGCTTTGCAAAGGCTGTTTGTCCGCTATTTTTATCAGATACCCCATAAACCCTGCGCAACCATGAATCAACCACCCCGCTCTCAAGGCTTATTGGCAGGCTTTTACTGCCTATTATGCTGTATCACTTGCTTGTCTGCCTGTAGTACTGAGAAGCAAGAAGATCCGCTGCTCGTCCCCAAAGATGCACTAGCAGTAGTACATATTGACTTCAAACAGATTTCGGGAAAAGCCAATGACTGGCAAAATATCCTAGACTATATCGGGGCTTGGAGTACTGGCAATGCCAACGAAAGCCTACAGAAAATCTTATATTCGGGGATTGATTTTAAAACTACCGCAACCTTCTATACTACTTCCAAAAGTGCACTATTGGGCATACAGCTCAAGAGCGAGAGCAGTTTTGTCAAAATGCTCAAAGACCAACTCAAAATAACTCCCCAAAAAGCCGAAGGATATAACTATGCCCTCTCTGATAATACGCTGGTGGCTTGGCGCAAGGGGACAGCATACCTGCTGATGAAGCAAGACGGAGAAAAGCTTGAAGCAAAGGCGCTCTTAGCCGAGCTGATAAGCCAGCTCGATGTCCAGCCTGAAGCCCAGCTCCAACACCCCGCCTACCAGGCGCTCTTAGCCAAAAACTATGATATCAGCTACTGGGTGTTGGCCGCAGGCCTAGCCGACAATGTCGGGATGAAGTCTGCCGGACGTGGAGTAATCAATACCGAAGGGCTGAAAAGCGCCAGCGAAAACCTAGCCCACCTGACGGGCGGGGTTTCTTTTGAAAAAGGGGAGACGCTGGTACAGCTCGAAGTCCAATTCAGTGAGCTGTTTGTGCAGAAGTATGGCAAGATAGCCGCAAAGCCTTTAGCTCAATCTACTGTTTTGAAGCAAATGCCTTATGATAGCCCTGCTTTGTTGTTGGGTTTACAAACGGACATCCCGACCCTAACCAAGGTATTGCAGGAGGATAAGGCCTCCTGGACGAATTTTGAAATGTTTGCTAAATTTATCGGCCTATCAGCCACCGACATACTACAGACCCTCGACGGTAGCCTGCTTTTGAGTGCTCAACAGCTCAGCCCTTCCAGCTTGTTTATGGGTGCTGATGCGGCCATTAGCCTAGGAACTTCTAGCGAAGCCCAAGCCCAAAAAGCCCTGAATGGCTTCAGCAAAGCAGGGGTCTTACAGAAACGAGGGGAGCTTTTCACCCTACCGATTAGCTTTGGGGTGATGCTCAACGCCCGCCAAACGCCTACTTCTATCAATATGGCGCTCTCCGAAAAGACCCTGATGGCCAAGGGTGCTCCATTGCCTCAAAGCTTCCAAGCTGCCGTAGGCAACAGTACGGTGGCGCTATATATCAATATCCCCCAACTACTACCGGAGCTGGACGATGCGCTCAACCTCAATAAAGAAACCAAAGGCGCTAGCAAACGAATGGCAGAAGAAATGACTTTTCTGACCTTTGGCGCTTCTGGAATAGACGCACAAGGCAAGGCTAATGCGACCATACACCTAGGCCTCAAAGACAATAGCACTAACGCTGTATCGGTGTTGTTGCGGATTTTCCAGCCTCAAAAAGCTTCCTAAGGAATACCCAACAGCCCAGAGGCGCATAAAAAATAACACCCTAAAAGTCTTACAAGACCTTTAGGGTGTTTTCAAATAAGCAATATAAGTCCTATTCTTCGTCTTCGTCTAGCTCACGCTCCTCAACAGGGATTTCTTGCAAAGAGGCATTCCCGCCGTGAATTTCGGCCTTGATGCGGTTTTCCAACTCTTCCATCAACTCAGGGTTGTCTTTTATGATTTGTTTGACTGCCTCACGGCCTTGGCCCAGCTTAGAGTCATTGTACGAAAACCAAGAACCTGATTTCTTGATGATATCCATATCTACCCCAAGGTCAAGGATTTCACCGACTTTAGAAACCCCCTCACCGTAGATGATGTCAAACTCTACTGTTTTGAAAGGAGGCGCTACTTTATTCTTGACTACCTTCACCCGGGTGCGGTTACCGATGATGTTGTCAGTACCTTCTTTGATTTGGCTGATGCGGCGGATGTCAAGGCGCACCGAAGCATAAAACTTGAGCGCATTACCGCCTGTAGTAGTTTCGGGGTTGCCAAACATTACCCCGATTTTCTCACGCAATTGGTTGATGAAAATACAAGAGCAGTGTGTTTTGTTCAGTGCGCCGGTGATTTTGCGAAGCGCCTGTGACATTAGGCGGGCTTGCAGCCCCATCTTGCTGTCGCCCATATCGCCTTCGAGCTCACTCTTCGGAACGAGGGCGGCTACCGAGTCAATCACGATGATATCGATGGCGCTAGAGCGGATAAGGTGTTCGGCTATTTCGAGCGCCTGCTCGCCGTGGTCAGGTTGGGCGATGAGCAAGTTGTCGGTATCGATGCCCAGCTTCTCGGCATAGCTGCGGTCGAAGGCGTGCTCAGCATCAATAAAGGCTGCAATGCCGCCTCTTTTTTGCGCCTCTGCGATACAGTGAAGCGCTAGTGTTGTTTTACCGGATGATTCGGGGCCATATACCTCTATCACACGGCCACGTGGGATACCGCCCACGCCCAAGGCCAAATCAAGGCCGAGCGAGCCGGTTGGGATAACTTCTACAGGCACTACTTTCTCGTCGCTGAGCTTCATCACGGTGCCTTTACCATAGGTCTTTTCGAGCTTGTCGATAGTGGTTTGGAGAGATTTGAGTTTTTCTGCCTTGTCCATGGGGGGGTGCGGTTTTTAATTCTGCAATGGGTAAGTGCTATAATGCGCTGCAAGCTAAGTGTAGTCGATTTAGATAGTCTTTGTGTGGAGTGGTACGTAGTCCATTTTGCGCTTCCTCGAAGCGAAAGCGTAGAGCCACAAGTCCAAAAAAGATAGTCACTTAGTTGACAGCTTGATAAGGGTATGTAGTTGCAATCTACAAAATTATTGGTATTTTTTGTCTAATGAGTCAAGCCTAAAACGGCCGCCCTAAACTTTGACAAACATACAGCTTAATCTTGTCATTTGAAAATTATTTGAGCGCTATTTGCTAATATAATTGTCAAAATGGGGCGAAAATCTACTCATCTGCTCATTATACCACATCAAAATAGGTTTGGGAAATGTGTATCCTGAAAATCCTTGAGCATCAAACCCTGTGAATCTTCGAATCAACTGCTAAAAAAAGCACTAAACACCTCCGGCGATGAAGTCAGTAGCCAAGGATTGTCCAGCTAAATGATTAGGCCAAACATGTGCAGTTGTTTTTTGACTTCGATGGTGTTTTCGTGGTTGTAGCTGCTCATATACAAGGGGGCTAAGAATTGCGAGGGCGGGCTTATTTGAAGGAATCCTTGGCGATTGTGTAGCTCCCCAAAAACAAACATTTGGCAATCCAGCTGAACGGTGTGCTCTTCTGTTCGGTAGTTTTTGTGTAAGAATAGCTCCGGAGGCGAGGGAAGTTTGATATGTTTGCCCTCAGCCAACTTTAGGTGTGTGTCTTCTACTTGGTGTAAATAGGAGTGGGTTTTGAGTTCTTTCAGGATGTCTTTTTCTGTATGGGGTATTTCTATGGCTATTTGTAGCTTACCATCGCTGATGGCAAAAGGCACATATTGGCGTTCGTGCCAAACCTCTTTGGTTTGCTGCCTACGCCCATCGATATCCTCAATCTGTTGTATGATACGCAGCTCACAAAAATAGAAGGTATACCTCTTAAGGGGCTATTCAGTGCAGGCGCAGCCACAATACTCCCATTGACAGCCACTAGCTTGGAGAATGCGCTGTAGGGCATCTCTTGCTTTGAGTGTTCGTAGATGTAGTACAGACTGACTTATACGTAATGAGAGTGAATGTGTGGATACTTGAAAATCAAATCTTGTGGCTCCTCAAGTGCTCAATCGTGCCTGTGGGAATCATTGACGAGCAGGTAAATCAAACCCTGTATTCTCCAATCTTGTGAATCTTGGTGTAAATTAGCGAGTGCTCATCAGAAAACGCTACAAATGTGATAGATTTAAGCACAGTCCTTTCCAAATACACATCGGCTATGGCGGTCGATTTTAACCCAATACACTATGCAAACCTATCTCATCCAACAATTCACTTGGCGCAAAACAGGGTTGTTATTTTTGGTGGTGATAGCCATCAACCTATGTTTTGCCTTCCTGACCCCCAAGATTGTAGGGGCTACTGATGCACACATCCCTGACATCAGCTTTGGCTATACCCAAGTCCAACTGTATGCGTGGCTAGAGGCCTTTGGCGAATCAGGGCGGCAGGTTTATTTTTATACTACCTTACTGCTCGACACACTCTACCCTGTGGTATATGCGTTTTTGTTTGCATTTTTATTGGTGGGGGTGCGCGCTCGGTCTTGGGTGTATTTACCCTTTCTGATTGCGTTTGTTGATATGAGCGAAAACCTCTGTATGCTCTATTTAACAGCCCAATACCCAATCCAGTACCCCAATGTGGTAATTTGGGCGAGCTTGTCTACACAGCTCAAGTGGCTGTTATTGGCTTTATGGGCAGTTGTGATGGCTTTTCAGGGGTTGCGCCTGTTGCTCATAGGTCGCAGCCCAAATTAGGCAGCATTTTTATACCAAGATGCACAAGACTTGGAGATTTACAGGATTTGATTTCCCAAACCAATGGTGATTGGGCATAAAAATGCATGGCAATCTAGCCCCGTTTTCAGCCTGTGCTATGGCAGGCTCAATATGCCACCCTGATACCGTGGTAATAGTCTTGGTGTTGGTAGTCTTTTCGGAGAGGGTGGCCTTCCCAATCTTCGGGGAGAAGTATGCGGCGCAGGTCGGGGTGATTTTCAAAATGGATGCCGACCAAGTCATAGGCTTCGCGCTCGTGCCAAAGGGCGCTGCGCCATACCGTGCTGACCGTAGGGACGCTCGGCAACGCAGCATCGGGGGCATTGCGTGGCAACAACACACGCAACACGAATTGGTGGTGATATGGAATAGAATATAGATGATAAAGCACCTCTAAGCTGTTTTTTTGCGAACCATTGTCGAGTGCTGTCAAGCAAGACAAGAAGTCGAAATAAAGCCCTTGGGTATCGTGTAGGTATGCGGCTACTAGTGGTAGCGCGTGTGGGGGCAGGGTCAAGGCTGGCTGTAGCGCCTTGGTGTCGGGCAACTCAAAGGCAACATCAGTGAAGGCTTGTTGCAGTTGCTGGGCGATTTCGTCAAAGCTCATAAGCTATACAGTAGTTTGAGGGGTGTAGGGTTTAAAGCCAATAACCAAGACGTCGTCTACCTGAAAACGTGCGCCCATCCACTGGCTAAAAGTATGTTCGAGGGTTTTTTGTTGCTCGGCCAATGGCAGCTCGTGTATTTCTAGGAGTAGCTCACGGAAGCGCCTGCTCATAAATTTGCGGTCGTTTTTGCCGCCAAACTGGTCTTGAAAACCGTCCGAAAACAAATATACCACTGTATCAGGTGTAAGTACGATTTGATGTTTGGTGTAGTATCGTTCTGCGCCGCGTTCGTGGCCGCCGATAGGGTGTAAATCTCCTTTGAGGTAGTGTAGTTCCTTATTTTGGATGTATACTATCGGGCTTCGGGCTCCGGCAAACTCCATCAGGTTGGTGGCATGGTCTATGGTTACGAGGGCGATATCCATCCCGTCGCGGTTTTGGTTTTGCTCTTGGTGCAAAGATTTGCGCACCAGCCGGTGTAGCTCACCCAAGATATGCTCGGGTGAACTAATCTGCTGAGTATGGACAATTTGGTTGAGGAACACGTCCCCAATCATACTCATTAATGCCCCCGGTACGCCGTGTCCTGTACAATCTACAGCGGCCACGATGGTTTTGCGGATGGTATTATGAGCGAGAGGGGGTTGCCCACCTGAAATCTTGCTGACTTCTGTGGGCGTGCCGATGGGGGTACGGGGCTTGCTTATGGCATTGATTTGAGCGCTGCGCGCCTGTGTGCGTAGCCCCTCAACCTTGGTGGCTGCTGGAGCCACTCCCAGCAGCTCGGTGGGCGTAGCACTAACTTGGCTAAACCAATAAAAATCGCCACTGACCATATCGCGGGGCTTTACCCAAGCAAACCCATCTTGCAGCCAGTTTTTGAGCTGGGAGGCCGGAGGCAAAATCGCCTCTTGGATGCGTCTAGCATATTGGATGCCGGCCATAATGTCCTCGTTTTTGTGTTGTAGCTGTAAGGCTTGGGACTGTATGCGGTGATTTTTTTCGGAGAGCAGTTTGTTTTGTTGCTCGATATTGTCGCGTTGGGCGGCTATTTCTTCTTTTTGTTGGTTGAGCTCCGCGTAGAGCTTTTGCAAGGTTTGATTTTTTTCAAACAAAGCCTGATGGGCTTCCTTACGTTTTTGGATATTCTTACGGAGCAGCGACATAAACACCAAGCTCAACACCAGTAGGAGCATCACCCCGGCAGCCACAAGGGCTATAATCCGTGTTCGGAGCGCAGCACGCTGTTGAGCAGCCATCGCCAGCTCGGCCTGTTGTTGGAGTAGCGCTATTTGGGTTTCTTTTTGTTCTACCTCGTAGAGGGCGTGTAGGCGTTGGATGTTTTTCTGTTTTTCGATACCTTCTAGGCTGTCCTGTAGCGCAACATAGTCTGTTTGGTAGCGGTAGGCCGCGCCAAAGTCGCCACGAGTGACAGCGGTTTGAGCCAATACTTGCAGGGCTTTCACTTTCCAGTACATACTCCCTAGCTCATCGGCTAGGGTTACAGCTTCTTGCGCATAACGCTCGGCCAGCATAGGCCGGGCTTGGCGTTGGTGCAGCTCAGCGATGCTGATGAGGTATTCTACCACGCCAAGCGGGTCGTCGAGTTCGCGAAAAATGCGTAAAGCTTCTTGTTGGTACTCCAGTGCCTGATTCCATTTGCCTTGGCTTTCGTATACCTTGCCCATAATGCCTTTGGCATAGGCGATATTGTCCTCAATGCCTAGCTTTTGGCTCAGCTCGATACAGCGTTGCTCATAGTCTAGTGCTTTTTCGTTATCTCCCAATACTTGGTACACCTCTCCGATATTGAGCAGGTAGATAGAAATATCTGCGGGCTTCCCTACAGTTTGCGCCAGCTCATAGGCTTTGAGATAGTGTGTCAGCGCTTCTTGGTAATTGCCCCGTCGGAAATGCCATACACCAATGTTGTTGTATTGGTTCATCTTGCCACGGGGCTTGTTGGTTTCTTCAAAAGTACGAAGGGATTTGAGCTTATATTCTAGCGATTTTTCGTAATCACCAAGGTTCTCATAGGCGCTCGAAATGCGGTCTTGTGCCATCGAAAGGCCATCAGCATAGCCCAGCTGTTGTGCCAGCTCGTAGGCGGCCTTGGCATATATCAAGGCATTGGAAAATTCTTTGCCTAGACTTTGGGTGCTCAAGTCTATCAAGGCCAGTACCTTGGCCGTGTCGGCGGGCATCTGTTGAATGTTTTCGGGAATGGGCGAAACAGCAGCCAGCGAGTTTTGCGCTTGCGCTCTTAGTGACCAAACATAACAACTACACAACAAGCAAAAAAATAGGGCGTATGGGTACTTATTCAGGTGCATATCAATAGGCCTAGGTACCTTAGAAACAAGGCTATGGGCAATTGGTAGATAGGTATTTGCGTTGAAAGTTACGCAAAAAAACGGATTCCTTGCTTGTTTTGCATTGGCTAATGGGTACTATTTTTGTACTCAAGCCCGAAATACCTAATGCCGATTGGCCAAGATGCTAAATTTTGCGTATTTTGTTCAAAATGCGCATACCCAAACCCTCTTATGAAATACTCCGTCATCATTCCGGTATATAACCGACCACAAGAGCTGGCAGAGCTGCTCGAAAGCCTTGCCCGCCAAACGCTCAAAGACCCCTCTGTGCTGATAGAAGTCATTGTGGTAGATGATGGCTCGCGCCAACGTGCTGAGCCAGTGGCTGCTCAATATGCGGAGCGGCTCGATATACATTATTTTTACAAGACCAACTCAGGGCCGGGTAGCGCTCGAAACTATGGGTTTGAGCGGGCTTCAGGCGATTTTTTCCTGATGTTTGACTCTGATTGTCTCATCCCACCCGACTATTTCAACATCGTCCACAAGCACGTCAAGTACAACGAAGTACAATCATTCGGAGGCCCCGATGCCTCCCTGCCCAGCTTTACGCTGACCCAAAAGGCCATCAACTATGCGATGACCTCTTACTTCACTACCGGCGGCATCAGAGGGAAGAAAAAACGCATAGGGCCTTATCAAGCCCGCAGCTTCAATATGGGTTTTTCGAGAAAGGTGTATGAGGCCACCGGCGGCTTCCGCAACTTGCGTGTCAGCGAAGACATCGACCTCAGTATCCGTATCCGCAAGGCCGGCTTTGAGACTGTACTCATCCCCGAGGCCTTTGTATACCACAAGCGCCGCACCAGCCTACGGCAGTTTTTCTTTCAGACATATGCCTTCGGCAAAGGCAGGGTCAATATTGCCAAAATATATCCATCAGAAGCGCGCTTGGTACACACCTTCCCCACCTTGTTCGTTATTTTCTGCCTATCGATGATTTTTACCCCGTTGTTGAGTTTTTCTTTTTTTCAAATTCAGCTCTCGGCGGTATTGTTTTATCTGACCTTGGTACTGTCTGATGCCATTACCAGCAACCAAAGCCTGAGCGTGGGTCTGATGGCAGTGCCTACAGTATTGGTACAGATGACAGGCTATGGCCTCGGATTTTTGGATGGCCTTATCAGCCCCAAGAATTTGGGTACAGCTCGCGCTAAGCCGGTGAAGGAGTAGCGGGCAGTAGCTGGCCAGCTTTGATTTCGAGCGTGCGGTCGGCCATTGCCGCCAGCTGCTTGTCGTGTGTTACAATCACAAAGGTCTGCCCAAACTCTTCCCGCAGCTCAATAAACAAGCGGTGCAGCTCTTCGGAGTTGCGCTCATCAAGGTTGCCACTAGGCTCATCGGCCAATACTACTGCGGGTGCGTTGATGAGTGCCCTAGCAATGGCCACACGTTGCTGCTCTCCGCCTGATAGCTGTGCGGGGGTTTGTTGGGCAATATGATTGACTCCCAGCCGCTCCAGCAAGCTCATCGCTCTTGTTTCCACCTCTTTTTTGGGTTTCTGAGCAATCCAAGCCGGTAAGCATACATTTTCTAGAGCGTTAAATTCTGGCAGCAGGTTATGAAATTGGAACACAAAGCCAATCCGCTCATTGCGAAACTTGGCCAGCTTGCGCGATTTCAAGCCCCAAACATCTACCCCATCTATCTGTACGCTTCCTTTGTCGGGCGTATCGAGTGTACCCAGCAAGTGTAGCAGCGTACTTTTACCTGCGCCCGAAGCCCCGACGATAGACACAATTTCGCCTTTCTGGATTTCTAGGTCTATCCCGCGTAGTACCTCTCGCGCCTGATAGGATTTGTATAGTTGTGTTGCTTGTATCATCATAATTGTACTCAATGAAAATTGGAAAATGGATGTGCCAAACATCCTTGAGAATCAAATCAGCTAAAGCTAGGTATAGGTTATTGTCAAGAGGGGAATCAGGGTTGAGTAAGTACACTCTAAGGCCAACCCCCTTAGGTTGTTTTTTGAGTGGCTATGGCCTCACTTTATACGACCGATTGTTTTTTCTTATAAAGCGTATACCACGCCCATCCTGCAATAGCCACCCAGATGATATTGACTACCATAGAAGGGTAGGCTTTGTAGTAGCCTGTGTTGAGAATCAGCCCGATACTGCCCCAAAAATTCAGCCCCTGATAAAAGCTAGAGTGAGGCGAAAGCCTGCCATAGCTAAGTCCTGCATAAGCCCCTACGATGGCAACAGAGCCAGTCCAACCGGCTAATTCTATCAATATTTTGGTTGTGTCCATATGGTGTTAAAGGTCAAAATCAATCTGATAACATTCGTGTGGGTAGGCTACCGCTCCCCAGCTTTGTTTCCACTCCCATAGCCCTTGGTTGAGGGTTTGGCGCAGTGGTGGGCTATTGGAAGTCCCCAAACTCAAGCATCGGTAGCCCGCATCTTGGTAGCGCCGTATCAGCGTTATCAACAGCAAGTCCAGTGCGCCTAGCTCCCTCCCTTGAGGCGTAGAGGCGATGTACTGGGTGTGGGCCACATCAGCATTGGCATAAATCACTACTCCGGCCAGCCACCGTCCCTTGGCTGTCCAAGTGCCATAAAGGCGGATGTGTTGCTCAAAGTTAGCGGCCAAGGTGCTGATTTCTAGCAAGCTATGTGTGGGATGTGTTGCATAGCGCTGGTGTAGATTGGGTTCTAACACTTCGTTCCAGTAGCCCTCAAAGTCGAAACTACGGCCTGTGTATAGGCCGGCTTTTTGGGCTTTACGCCAGCCCCTGTAGCGGCGTTGCTGCATCCGTCGTGGGTTTTGTAGGTCTACTACAGCTCCGGTCTGTACCAAATTTCGTGTAGCATTGACCAAGGCTAGGGCAGCTGTTTCGGCTCCCCAAGCATAGGGCGACGCATTATAATAGCCAGGGATAGGACGGTATTGGCATCGTGCCAGCCCCAAAGACAGGCAGGCGGTAGACAATGCGCTCCAGCAAGCCTTTAAGAACAAGGGGTCGGGGGCTTTGAGACAGATAAAGGTGCTGAAACTCAGTCCACTATGGGCGTGCAATATTCCGTTTTTTTGGTTGGCGGGCAATACAGCGACCAAGCGCTCCTCTTGCCAAAACATCCAAGAAGCATCCACAAACCGATCTGCGTGATAATCGACGTAAGCGCGCTCAAACAAGAAATGCCCATTGTAAGCATTTCGTACAAACGTATCCCACAGGGTTCTCATCCTAGGCTGATAAGGCCTAGCTTTCAGCACTAGGGGCGCGTTAGTGGTTGTTTGTGTTAAGGTGATTGACAAGTTGGTGCAAGTTTTTTTGGTGAATACGGCATTGTTGGGCAAAACTCAGGCAAATGCCAATATAGCCTGCCAACGAGACCATTGCCGCTATCAAGGCATAATGCCGGCGGTCGGGGTCTGTGCCGAAGAGCAACAACAATACGGCCAAAATGCACGCCCCCATCCCCAACAAGAAGCGCATATCTGGGAAAAGGCGATAACGCACCAATACCAGACAGCCTTGGGAGGTAGGCTCTATACGCCCCAAAACCAAGGGAGCGAACAGTGCTTGCTCACGAGGGAGGGTGTAGAGCCTGAAGCTGTCAGGCTTGACAACACCCCAAAAACGAAATCGGTAGGGGGGCGCTGGCCGTGCCCAATTGTGTGGAAGGGGAGCAGTAGTAGCCAAGGCGGCATCTAACCCCTGCACTAGCCGGTTAGGGGAGATTTGCAGCACCAAGGTTTCGGTATGGTAGAGCCACCATTGAGGGCGCTGCAAGCGCCAATGGCTTATTTGTTCGCCTTGCCTAGCCCACCATCCACGACGCATCGGCAACTAGCTTTGTACAGCGATACAAGAAATCTCCACATTCGCGTCCTTAGGGAGGCGTACTACCTGCATGGCTTCGCGTGCGGGGGCTTGCTCAGTAAAAAAGCTGCCATACACTTCATTGACAGCGACATAATCATTGAGGTCGCGCAAAAAAATACTGCACTTCACCACATTGCTCCAGTTCATTCCGGCGGCTTCTAAGATAGCGGCTAGGTTGCGCATCACTTGGGTGGTTTCGGTGCGGATGTCTTGGTTATGGAAGTTGCCGGCAGTATCGAGCGCTATTTGCCCCGAAACATACAATACGCCCTGTGCTAGAACGGCGTGGTTATAAGGGCCTACAGGCGTGGGCGCTTGGGCGCTATTGACAATGGTATGTGCCATAAGTTTTTGGATAAAGTAAAAAGCCAGATTAAGGCATTGGTCTAATGCCTCTCCAAAAATACGGAACTATTTGCAATACCCAAGAGTTCGGAGGCTGAAGGAAAAAGCCGATATTGTTTCCACACCTAGGGCGGGGTAAGTAGTTATGGGGTTTTAATTTTGAGCGCCTATTTGTTTTAAGTGTTTGATTTTCAATGTGATATGCGATTATGTTAGTAATTATACCCAATCAAAATTGGTTTGGGAAATGTGTCTGCCGAAAATCCTTGAGAATCAAGAAAATCAAATCTTGTCAATCTTGGTATAGTTTCCTGCTTCTTTGGTGGTTTGGCTCAGCAACTTGGCCATTTTTTTAGCGATAAACGAATAGTCAACGACCTCCTTGGCTACCAAGACCATTGCCACATAGTCAACGGTATACAGCCCTTGTTCGTTTTGCAAGAGGGTGCGTTGTAGGCGGTATGCCTCGCGCATTCGGCGCTTGAGCAGATTGCGTGTAACTGCTTTGCGGAAGCGTTTGCGCGGCACAGTAAAGAGCAACTGAGGGGGAACAGTGCTGGGCACAGCCGCAGGCAGGTAATAGAGCTTGAAGGGGTACAAAAAAAGAACTTTGCCTTGCGAGAAAAGTTCTTCGATGGTTTTTTGGCTGCAAAGCCGTTGTGTTTTTGGAAAATGATATGTCATACCACTGGGGCTTGCAGGCTCGTGTAACCACAAGCGGATGAAAAAAAGTGGGAGCTGAACTTATGGCTGTTGCCAACCCGCCCAACTCCTACCAAATGCATTTGTAAGGAGTTAAGGACAACATTATCCTTATCCTTTGTGGCGGCGCTCGCTAGAAACAGTCAATCTTTTGCGACCTTTAGCACGGCGGCTAGCCAATACTTTTCTGCCATTGACAGAAGCCATACGAGCGCGGAAACCGTGCTTGTTACGGCGCTTTCTGTTAGAGGGTTGATACGTTCTTTTCATTATGCTATACGTGTTTAATGCCTTATTCCTACAAAAGGACTGCAAAGATAAGGGAATCTCCCAAGGGATTCAAGCCTTTAGTAAAATATTCTGTCAAAACATCTCATCCAAGTACCAACACTCGCCAATGGCCTGCTGTACATACTTGGTATTGCGATAGTTTTTGAGGGCTTCAAAGGCAGGTTTTGCGCTCAGGGGAGCGCGTGGCCCGGGGCTATAGTCATAGCTGTTGGGGTCGCTTTCAAATTGGATATAGTAAGTGTTTTGTTGGCATTTGGCAATCATAAAGAGCGCCTCGGCAGCTATTTCGGGCTGTTTGTTGCGTTTGGCAAGCTCTAGCGCATGGGTGTAATACTGGATGGCTAGGCTTTGGTCATATCGATGTCCGGAGAGCTGCTGCTCAGAGGCGTTTTCGGGGTATTTTTTGTAGTAATGTATCAGCCAAAGATCTGCGCTGCTGCGGTAGTTATTGAGGATGTGCCAACTGTTGCCAAACCAAGTCAGGTTGTAATAAGCGTGGCCTACAAGTAGGGCGGCTTGAGCGGCATCTTTGCCATTTTTCTGGCTTTCAGCTATATATTCCAGCATTTTCTGAAGCCATTGGCGGCGGGTATACCGCGCTTGTCGTTCTTCGCGGACGTTGTTGTGTTTGAAATTGGCGTAGAATGGGTCTTCTGGTAAACGTTCTTCTTGGGTTTGCTCAGGGTATTGCGCATACCATTGCGCGGCTTCTTTGAGGCGGTCTTCACGGATGAGGTAAGCCGCTTTGAGCTCTATGTAATATGCCTCATCACGTGTGGGCAGGCGTTCCATCAATACCTCTTCGTAGGTTGTCTTGTTAGGTTTGCGCACAAAGTCCAGCAGCTCGTCCACAAACGCTGCGTTCTTGCCTGCTGTCCATACATCTCCCCAAACTTGGGGGTTGCTTAGGAAGGCCTTGGCTCCCTGCCCCTCGCGGGCATAGAGGATGGCCATTCGTTGTTTATAGAAATATTGGAGGCTGAAATTTTCCTGGTCTTGGTCGTCCATCAGTTGTTGGAACCACTGGTTTTCGATTTCGGGGCTGGTTTTTTCGAGGGTCGAGAGTTTGATGGCTAGCTGCAACAAGCGGATTTGTTTTTGGACTTTGGGGTTTGTGGTAGAGGCTAGGGCTTGGTCGAGTACTCGTTGGGCATTGTCATAGTCAAGTGCGAGGTATTGTAAGTACCCATGGGCGATTTGCCAAAGCGTTTGCCGTTGGAGTTGTTTGGAGTCAATGGCCTTACGCACCCAGGCGGTTGTTTGGTGTAGGTAACGTTCTTTTTCGGAGAGACTCATCTGAGTGTTTTTGTCTATAAACAAAAAATTCTCCTTGTCATATTTATTGAGCAGCAAGTATTCGAGTTTGTTGATTTCGCGCACTAGCAGGGTTTCGAGGTATTCGCTGTTGGGGTCTAGTGCCCAAATAGCATCCATCTCTTCGAGAGAGTTGCTGAAGGGCTTGATTGCCCTGAGGAAGTAGAGCGCAATCTGTTCGCGTTTGTTTTGGCAAAGGGCTAGGGCAGCATTCCAAGTATCGTCATCTGCGACTCTGAAGCTATAGTAGGCTTGCACACGACGGCTGGGGCAACGGTCATAGATTTTTGCAAATAGATAAACCGCTTCGGCAGGTCGCTCGGCGTGGATAGCGCCGGCCAAGTCGCTTAATATCCAATCTTGAATCAGGCTTTGTTCTTTGGCCAAGGGCTGCGCATATTGTTTGTAGAGGCTTTCTACAGTGCCTAGATGATGATAATGTGCCAAACGCCCCATTTGGTAAGCCACCCGTAACTTGAGCCAGTTGGCTTTGAGTGTGGTGTATAGTTTCTGGCCTTCGGCAATGAGTGCCTTGGCTTTGGGTTGGTCAGTGCGTAGTTCTTCCCAATAATGGCGTTCTTCAATCACATTGATGGACTCACATTGTTTGGCATAGCTTAGGTAGGCAAAGGCTTCTGTTTTGAGCTGTGCACGAATGGCTTTTACGGCGCTATTGCTAGCCCATCCCGTAGGGGTTTGGCCTTGTGCAAGGGCGCTGAGCGTTTCGGCTTCGGCGGTGTAGATAAGCAGTTCCAAGTCTTCTGTGGTGGCTTGGCCTTGTACGAAATTACGCCACTCGGCCAAGTTATCGGCGCGTTGGGCGTTGGGCGTGTTCCAGTCGTAGTCGTAGAGCCGGTCAACAGTGAAAAACAGCGGCTTGTGAGTATCAGCAAGCAGTAGTTTGGGCTGTACAAAGGTGTAATATTGCTCCGAATAGTCCTCATAATAGCCACAGATGGCATTCATTAAGACAGGAAAAAAGAGGGCATTAAGGGTCAGTAAAGCGGTTGACCAAGGTTTGAAGTGCATCCGTGCCATAATAGCGGAGGTTTTGTTCGTCAAGATGATAAAAAATAACTTGTAGTGGGTCTTGGCGCAGGTGGGGTTTGAGCAGCGTTACGGCCTCTTCTAACATGGCGAAAGTAGGCATTTCTAAGCGAATAACATCGTTTTTGTACAAATAATATCCCTGCTGATAATGGCTCTGCCTTACGCGGTAACGTTCGCCTCCGAGAGTTTGGTAGCGGAGACTATCTTGGAGTGCCAGAGGACTGAGGGCATGTAGTAGTTGTACGGTTTGCCCTTGGCGTTGTACTACTCCCCAGCCAAACACAGGCAGTGCCAGATGTAGGGGGAGCGGGTAACGGTCAAAGTTTTTGAGGTAGCCTTTGGCGGCCTTTAGGTCTAGAATAGAGTTTTGGGTATCGCTGGCGCGCACATCGCTCATATTATAAAACATCAATACGCCCTCAGCCACAGGAGGCGTGCCGGTGTGCTCAAAAAACTTGACCTGATGTAGCCTGACAGTAGCCGATAGTCGGTATTCCGGACATAAGCGGGCGAAAGCCTTTAGGAATTGAAAATAACGTTCACGGGTCTGCTGCGACCAGTCGCAATCAAACTGTACTGTATGGCAGGTAGTTGCTGTGGGCAGCATCTGCTTGAGCTTGTGTGTTACCCGTTGTGCAAGGCTGTCTACTCCCGCAGGGCTAAGCCGGGAAAAGGTACGGTTGGTAATAAAGACAACCGGAATCAAGGCGCGCTCCACGGGCAGGCTGTCTAGCAGGCGCAAGGGCGCTACAGGAATGGGTTGTGTAGCATTCGGTGGATAATCTACGTCAAAAAAACGCAGATATAGCGGGTTGCCGGCCTTTTGGGCGAGTGCCGTTTGCTCGAAGGGGCTTGGCTGCCATGTGCTGCGCCAGTAGTAATAGTGTAGGGTGGCGCTTTGGCGCGTGTGTTGTTCGGAAGGAGATTGATGGCAGGCCAACAAAAAAAAACAAATACTCACACACAAAAGGTGCAAGTATTTGCTTATCACTTTGTGAAAATTAATTTCACGTATTGTGCGCACGGGGAGAGTCGAACTCCCACACCAGTTAAGGCACCACCCCCTCAAGATGGCGTGTCTACCAATTTCACCACGTGCGCATTGGTATTTCCCGAATGGGTTTGCAAAGGTAGGTCTATTTTTGGGTACTTCCAACAAAATCGAAAAATATTTTTTTAAAATCTATCCAGTTATGCGCTGAGACGGGCCACGAAGTCGTCATCAGCCTTGACATAGGTTGTTACTGAGAAGCCTTGGTAGCTTGTTTTGCGCAGCTTATCGAGCAGGGCGCGGATTTTTCCCTCCTTGTCGCTGCGGCTGCTTTGCATAGAGGCTTTGAGTATCTTGACCATCATCACCACGTGGATGCAGGTTTCTTTGCCCAGCTGTCGGATTTGTCGTTGGATGCTGTTGATGAGTTGCGCCAGCAAGTCGCTCTCACGCATGAGGCAATACTGAATGGACAGCAACAGCTTTACTTCGAGATATACATAAGGGTATTTTTTGAGGCTGACCGTGTCGAGCAGTTGGTTAATCCATTTGGCGGCTTGGTCATAACGCTTGACATGGTAGCAGCTCAGCGCTCTATAACACATATAGATGGTATACTGTGCCACATCCTGAGGGTCTGGCTCAAAATCAGCGAAGATGGCCTCATTCTCTGCGTAGAGGCTGTCAGAAGTACCCATACGGTTGTGGCGTTCGAGCTTGGTCAACAAGAAGCGCGAAGGGTATGTGTAGGCGTTATAGGAGGTCAGCAGGCGTTCAGAGGTATCATTGACCTCATCAAAATATTTTTCGGCCTTACGATAGAGGCGGTAGTGGTTGTAGTATTCTAGGCGCAGGAAGTCGAGCAACACATTGAGATGAAAATAGCTGGCATCCATGGTATATGTTCCAAAGATGCGCTCCATCTTATTGAAAATGTCTTCTATGGGCTCAATCTCATCATCGGGCATCATTTCGCCTTCGGGTTCTACAAAAAGGCGGTGGAAAATACCCACACAGCTTTGGTAAATATAAAGGCGGTGTGATTCGGGATAGGCCTTACAAATCTTGATAATTTCTTGGTTGGTCAGTGAAAGCTCTTCTCGGTCGTAGTCATTGTCCGAAAACAGGAAGTTGCCATACTTCTTAAAATACTCCGTCAACATCCCTTCCACTTTATCTACCGAAAGCATATAAGCCACATTTTTATTGTAGGCCTGCGAGTAGTTGAAACTTTCTTCGGAGTGTAAACTTAGCTTTCGTAGTGCTTTATAGACTTGTGTAAGTTCGTAAGACAAGTCGTAGTTTATCAGCTCTTTTTCTAGCTTTTTGAGCGTAGTAATCGCAATTGTGCGTTTCTTGGTGAAGATAATTTCGTTGATATTAGCAACTTTTCTGAGTAGGTCTGTTCGAGGGCTTTCAATTTGAGAAAGTAAATATTCTTCTATTTTCTGATTGAGGCGTGAGCGCAAAGTATAGTATGCGTTGGGGTTCACATCCAGCTCTTGCATAATTTTCTCATCCGAAAACTGCTGTTGGTGCATAAATTTGAGCAAGTAAGCCGATTTCTCCGCATTGCTATCCATGAGGATTTGGTAGATTTTCTCAAAATCCTCTTGTGATAATTGCCGAATGATGTTCTTAAGCTTTGCCATAAGATTGTAGTGGGATTAGCAGCTTTAGCAGTAAAACAAGAAAAAAAGGTAGGCGCTGTGCGTTGGATGTAAGCAATTGAATGCAAGATATAAAAAAAAGTGGCTAGTCAATATTTTCGCACAAAATATTTTTTAGTGTTCCTAGCTCAGGGCGCGATACTTTTGCAGCTTTGAGCAAAAAAGCACCAACTTCGCACCATCCTTACATGGCTTTTTATGTATTTTAATCTCTTTTGGCTGCAAACCTCTGGGGGCTTGGTTTGGTTATATGCCTATGAGAAAAAAGTCTGACCTACCTACCAAGGTCTGCCTTGTTTGTGGGCGGCCTTTTGCTTGGCGCAAGAAATGGGAGCGATGTTGGGAAGAGGTGCGCTATTGTAGCGAGCGGTGTCGCAGGCAGCGCTCAGGAGCCAAAACGCAGGGCTAGGCACTGGTCTTCTTTTTGGCGCATGGCCTGTGCTTCGGCCTCAGTTTTGTCGGGATAGCCTAGGAGATGTAGTACACCGTGGATAAGGACTCGGTGTAGCTCTTGCTCAAAGGGTACTTGCAGTTGCTGGGCGTTTTCGCGTACACGGTCTATGCTGATAAAAATATCGCCTACGATACCCTCTTCGTCCTCCGAATTATCGAAGGTGATGATATCGGTATAGGTATCGTGGTCGAGGTATTCGAGGTTTATCTTATGGAGATACTCATCAGAACAAAAGACATAGGTCAGCTCTTCGAGCTGCCCGCCTTCGGTGTCTACTACGTTGGCAATCCAATCGGCTGTTTGGGTAGGGTTGGGGAGGGCAAAATCAATATCCTCCACAAAAAAATCAATTGGGGGTAGGGTATTTTGCTCAGACATAAAAAATCATTTCAACACAAGCCCCTTCTTTGGTAAAGTTGACCTCGTCGCAGAGGTGTTTCATCAAGAAAATACCTCTTCCGCCGGGTTTGTCGATATTTTCGGGGGCGGTAGGGTCTGCTAGGTTGGTGTAGTCAAAGCCTGGCCCTTCGTCCTCTACCATAAAGCGGACTTGGTTTTGGTTGACTTGTACAGAGAGCCTGACGAGGTTGTCTTTTTGTTGGGCATTGCCGTGAATGATGGCGTTATTGACAGATTCGGTAACGGCAACCATAATATTGCCATAGATATCATCGTTGATATGGCATTGGTTTTTGATGTTATCAATAAAGCTTTCCACTATTCGGATGTTTTCCACCAAGGAGGGGATTTGTATCTGAAAAGTCTGCATAGGGGGCTATTGGTCTATTTTTTCGAAGTACAAGTCTATCTCTTTTTTGTAGTAGGGCGAGAGCGCCGGGGGTACGGTTTTGAGCAGTTCTACTTGCTTTTCTTTTTGTTTGAGGTATTGGTCTAAGTTGGGCGGAGTCCGCTTATTTTTGTTTTTGCTTGTTTCGGCCTTGCGTTCTTCTTCTTCGTCTTGTTCGCGCATGGCTTTTTCTGATTCTAGCAATCGGGTTTCGATATTTTTCTGCCGCATCAGTGTTTCGTCAGAGAGGCGTTTGTTTACCAAGTCTTTCTCGGTCTCTTCCATCAGTTTTTGGAGTTGTTCAAGTTCTTTTCCTCCTTCGTTTTTGCCCATTTTTTTGGCGGCTTCTTGAAGCGCACGACGTAGGCGCTCCTGTTCGGCTGCTAATTTAGCAAGTTCCTCTGAAAGTTCTCTACCTGATTTTCCACTTTCTTTCAATTGTTGGATTTGTTGGTTGAGCTGTTGTTGTAATTGGCTTATATTGGGCTTGCCGCTTTTTTGCTGTTTGTTGGGTTTGCCTCCGGCATTTTGTTGCATTTGTTGGGCTTGGCTTTGCATCTGCTGGAGGATATCGTTGAGTAGTAGGGCCAGGTTATTGAGCGAGGTCATGGCAAATTGTTGTTTGCCCACGGCCATGCCTACATTGCGTTCGCGCAAGAAGTAAAGGCTTTCGTTGAGATGATTTTTGAGCGCTTCTACTTCTTTGGTTACAAAAGACTCTATCTGGAAGACACGCTTGGCCAGCGATTGGAGGCTGTCTTCAACCATTTTGACATCATCCTTCATCTTGAGTTGGCGCTGGGTGAGGTCTTTGAAGCGTGGGTCAGACATACTCACAAGCCTAAAGTCTTGCATCAGCGACTCTTGGTCAAAAGAGAGTTTGACGATATTTTCGAGCAGTGCGCGGAGGTCGTCCATATTTTCTTGCATTTGCTCTTGTTGCATGTCGGCCTGCATTTGCTCCATTTCCTCGGCCATTTCCTGCATTTTTTGGCCTGCGTTTTTTTGCGATTCTCCTGCTTTTTTCTGTTGGTTTTTTTGTAGTTGGTCTAAGCTCTTTTGTTGTTCTTGTTTGATTTGCTCCTCTTGCTCTGAGAAGTCCTTGAGGTCATTGGGGTCTTCGAGGCTGTTGTTGAGCTCTTCGAGCTTGTTGAGTTCTTCTTGTATCTGTTCAAAGCGTTCGTTGAGCGCCTCTTGTTCTTTTTCTAGTGTTTGTGGGTCAGCTTGTTTTTGTTCGGTTTTTTCGGACAAGGCTTTTTGTTCCTCAGCAAGTTGCTTGAGGTCTTTGGTAGTTTGTTCGAGTTTTTGTTCTACTTGCAATTGTTTGAAAAGCTCTAGGGCGCGTTCGAGCTCTTTTTCGAGGCTTTGTTCGCTGTTTTGGAGCTTGTCAAGTTGTTGGAGTATGGCATCATTCTGCCGGTTTTGTTCTAGCAGCTTTTGCAGCTCTTCGTAGAGTTTGCGTGTTTCCTCATCCATTAGCTCATCCATTAGCTTGTTGAGCTGTTCCATTTTCTCGCGTAGTTCGTCGCTTTGTTCGGAGAAACGCTCTTGTTTTTGGTTGGTGAGTTGGTTTTTTTCTTGTATTTGGCGCAGCTCCTCCATCAGCTCTTCGCGTTGTTTGAGCAGGTCTTCGAGCATTTTTTTATCCTGAAAATCCAACGACTGTTTTTGCAGTAGTTTTTGCTGGAGTTTGTTGATGTCTTGCTGTACCTTACGAGTTTTCTCGATGGTTTTTTGAATTTGGGAGCTAGTTTGAGAGGCCGCAGTATTGATTTCTTCGCGCAGGGCTTGCTCATCGGGTAGCTGGAACACTGCCACGCCTGTACGGGCGCTCTTGGCTCCGTTTACGCCGTCGTTGTCCCATACTTGCGCATAGTACTCTATCTTATCGCCGGGAGCCAGCTGTAGCGGCATCAGGTCTATCTGATAATAATAGTTTTGGATGGTTTGGTTGGGGCTGACAGGCAGCTTGACGGTTTGGTAAGCGCCTGCTCGGCCCTTACGTACGATGCGGAAGCCTATTTGCAAAGCACTCAGCCCATAGTCATCAGAGGCACTCCCTCCGATGCTGAGGTACTGGAAAATAGCTTTATCCTCAAAGGACTGCATATTGATTTTGGGGTGTTGGTCGGGGATGACCGTAATCTGATAGCTGATTTCTTCCTTGTTGCTGCTATGTTGATTTTGAAGCTTGATTTGGTAGCTTTCGGCTATTTTGGCGGTTTTTTGATATACAAAGCTTCGGTTGCTTACTTTCTGTATCTTTTCGGGTTGGGCTTGGCCAAATTGCAGGCTAAGGCTTTCGGCCTCGGCGGTTTTAAACTCCCACTTGATTTGGGTGCCTTCGGGTACTACCAAGTTGCCGATATTACTCCACTCCTCAGCTGGCTTGCCTAGGTAGGCAGGGTAGTTGAGCGATGCTTTGAACGACAGCAGTGTGGGGCGCAAGCGCAAGGCGATATCGTATTGATCGGAGTTGAAGCCCTCTGCCGTAAAATAAAAAGCCGTATTTTTTTGGAGCTTGCTAAAGGTGTAGCGGTATTGCCCGCCTCCTTCGGCCTGCATTTTGTAGCGGTTGCCGCTGCTCATCAGGTATACTTCGGGCGGGAGGGCATAGCCTTCAAGCTTGAGCGAAACGGTGAAGTCTTCGTTTTTGTAGGCTTCTAGTTTTTTGTTTTGTAAGACAAACTGGAAAGGAGCCGGTGTAGCAAATTCCCGCTCATATTGGATAATGCGGCGAGCACTCTCCGTAAAAAACTCCCGCTGGATGACCCATATTCCCAAAAACAACAACAGCAAGGGCAACAGATAGCGCAGGTATTTGCGGTTTTCGTTGTAGTCTACTGCCTCTGTGAAACGAATGGGCGAAAGCTCCACTGTCCGTTGTTGGAGGCTGGCCTGTAGCAACATATTAGAGGGTAGTTGTGCGGCGCCTTTGTGTAGCTGTAGGGTATTGAGCAGCTTGTCGCGCACAGTAGGGAAGTGGCGGCCAATCCGTTGGGCGGCTTCTTCGTCCGAAATAGGCTGGCGTAGTTTCAGCAGATAGCTCAATGGGGTAAAGACATACCAGCTGACCGCTCCCACAAGCAAGGCCAAAAAACTATAGAAAAATACGGCACGAACCGTAGAGTCGAAACGGCCAAAATATTCTAAGGTACTAAAAAACAGCACGGCGGCCAATACAATGCCTCCTGCAATGAGTGTACCTTTCAACAAGGCATTGGTATAAAGCTTTTGTTTGTACTTCTGAATTTCTCCGAACAGCTGCATATCCGTCTTAGGGTTTTAGAGGTAGGCGGTCAAAGGCTAGACCTTTCCAAAGATACGATTTTCTTTTCAATTTTTATGCACGTGTACGGCCTTCTGACAAGTTGGCTTTTTTGTTGGCTTGATTTTGCCTGCCAACAAATGCCGGATACGTTAGGCTCTTTGGAGGGTAAACGACAATGAGAGGCGAAAAATTTCGTCTACAGGTCGGTATCTGGCTTGTAGCCTAGCACAAAAAAAGCCGGTGTACTTTAGAGCAACACCGGCGATTTTGTGTAGTGGAGTTGGTTAAAACTCTTGGTTGATGCGTTCTTTGAACTCTTCTAGGTTGAAGCCGTCGGGCAAAAACTCAGTGAAGAGCTTCAGGTCGTCTATTACGCTCAGGGTTTTGGCTTTGTCGCCGTTCTCATAGGCGTGGGTGAAAACGCTTTCAAGATACATCATCGTTTCTTCGCCAAAAGCTGTTTTGAATGCGCTGGCGTTTTGGATGAAGTACTTGTATTGAGCGCTGTCCGAATCTTTGATATAGCTTTTCATCAGGCTGAAGTTGGTAGGCTCAAGCAGGGCTTTGTTGTCGAGCTTGGCAAAATGAGCCATCACATCCGCACTGTAGGCTTCATCGCCATCCATCAAGACCCAATATTGTAGTTTTTCTTCGGCGCTAAGGGTGCCTGCTTTGTATTTTTTGCTCAATTCGGGCATTTCGAGGGCTTTTTTGCCTACTTCTATAAATGAAGCCGCAGGCATAGAACCGAGTTGCTTGTAAACCAATGTGCCATCTCCATCAACAAAGAGGTAGGTAGGCATCGCTTGCCCGCCATATTTTGCGAAAATTTCTCCACCACGGTCTTCGTCTACATCAATTTTGTAAGACACAAAGTTGGCATTGAAAAACTCTCCCACAGCTTTGTCAGGAAACACTTCTTTGTCCATCATTTTGCAGGGGCCACACCACTCGGCGTAGGCATCTACAAACAAGAGTTTGTTTTGTTTTTTGGCTTCTGCCAAGGCTTGTTCCCAAGTACCTTTGAAGAACGTAATGCCGTTTGCGTAGCTGTGAGCAAAGCTTAGCAGGATGGCTAAGCTCGCTAAGAAGGTTGTTTTTAATAAATGTTTCATAAAGTTGCTCATTTGAGAATGGGTATGTAATACAAGTTACGACTTTTTTGCAAAAACCTAAAATAATGCGTGTCTTTGTAGCATCAATAGCGCTACAGATCAGGGTTACTGCCTAAACGAGTGCTCATTACACGGGAGTATAGTTTTTTTACAAAAAATTGAAACCAATGTTCATACATCAAACCCAGATACGTGTACGATATGCCGAAACAGACCAGATGGGCTATGTGTATTATGGCAACTATGCTAGCTACTACGAAGTAGCCCGTACGGAGGCGCTGCGGGTGCTGGGGTTCCCATATGTCGAGTTAGAAGCAGCGGGGGTGATGTTGCCCGTCCGTGAAATGCACATCCGATACCTACAAGCCGCACGATACGATGATTTGTTGAGCCTAGAGGTCAAGGTGGCGCAGATGCCCAGTGCCAAAATTGATTTTGAATACCGCTGCTATAACCAAGACGGAGTGCTGCTCAATACCGGAAGCACAACACTCGTTTTTGTAGACCAAAAAACGGGCAAGGTGATGCGATGTCCTACAGATATTGCCAAGGCTTTTGCGGCATATTTTGGCTAACTTATGGGCGACACATATTGATGGCATAAGGTTTCTCCAAGCCAGTGTATCTGAGGAGAGGAGCTGAAAATCCTTGTGCTTCAAGAAAATCAGCTCCTATACAAACTTTAGACAAAAAGGCTTTGTACCTTTGTTCTATGCTGTACTTTTTACAATATGCGCTTCAATCATTATGGCGGCGGCCTTGGCGTGTCGTGGCCATCATCGGAGTATATACCCTAGTGGTGGGGTTTTATGCGTCGGTGGTGTTTTTTGTCAATGCGCTCCAACAAGAGAGCGACCGTGCATTGGGGCATTTGCCTGAGCTTTGGGTACAACAGCTGGCCGGAGGCCGGCTTGTACCAATGAAGCAAAGCTGGGTAGACTCCCTACAAGGCATCCGAGGGGTGCGCCAGATACAGCCGCGTCTTTGGGGCTACAATTACGATTCGCCCACAGGAGCAGTATTTACCCTCATGGCTGCTGATACCCTCCCCCCAGAGGGCTTGAGCTTGCTCAAGACCTTGCCCCAAGGGCAGAGGCTACAGCCCGAAACGGCTTGGGTGGGCACGGGGCTGCTCGAAATGAGGGAGCTTGCCCTAGGCGATGATATCACACTCTTTGATGATAGTGGTGAGATTCGTAGCTTTCGCATTGTAGGTGCTTTTGAAGCCGCCGCCGACTTGCTCACCCGCGACCTCATTGTGCTCCATCCATACAGCGCCCGAAAGATGTTGGGCTTGGCAGAAGATGAAATTACAGACCTAGCCATCAGCATTCACAACCCGGACGAAATCAATAACATAGGCCGCAAAATAGACCGACAATTTGCCGGAATAAGGGTTGTTACTGCCGACGAGCTGCGCAGTACCTACACAGCCCTTTTTAGTTGGCGTGGGGGTTTGTTTACGTATGGCACCTTACTATCACTCCTAGCTTTTTTGATTTTGATATGGCAACAGGCTACCGGAATGACCGCCGAGGAGCGGCGTGAGTTGGGCGTGCTCAAGGCCATTGGTTGGGAAATATCAGATGTACTGCAGGTTAAATTTTGGGAGGCAATTGTACTCTCGTTTACAGCCACAATGCTCGGGATGATGTTGGCCTATGGGCATGTATTTGTGCTTGGCGCACCTATGCTGAAGCAGCTGCTGATGGGCTGGTCCGTGTTGTATCCTCAGTATGTCTTGCACCCCACGCTCGACTATGCTTCTTGGTTGACTATCTTGGCGTTGTCGGTAGTGCCCTATGTGGCGGCTACTGTGTTGCCGGCTTGGCGGGCGGCGATTATCCCTCCGGCAGAAGTAATGTAAACGACTATGCTCGAACTTACCCACGAATATTATATGCAGTTGGCGCTCAAACAGGCGCAGATGGCCTACGAAGCTGGAGAGATTCCGGTGGGAGCGGTCATATTATCGCCCAAGGGCATCGTGGCTCAAGCCCATAACCAAACCGAGCGCCTGCAAGACGTAACTGCCCACGCCGAAATGTTGGCCATTACTGCCGCCGCACAACATCTGGGCGCCAAATACCTACGACAGTGTACGCTCTATGTAACGCTAGAGCCTTGCGTGATGTGCGCAGGGGCCTGTTATTGGGCTCAGCTTGGCGCTGTCATTTATGGCGCTGCCGACGAAAAGCGCGGCTTTGGAAGCCAAGCGCTGGGGCTGCACCCTAAAACCAAAATCATCGCAGGGGTTTTAGAAGAGGACTGTAAAGCGCTTTTACAGGCTTTTTTCAAACGCCTACGTTGATGGGTCATAACACATACAAATACTCAGCCGTATGCTTGTGTTATAATGCTTGCAAGAGGTCTATGAGCTCGTGGTGTGGGTAGGCATCCGTTTTGTAGAGCAGGTA
This sequence comes from Eisenibacter elegans DSM 3317, assembly GCF_000430505.1. Lineage (NCBI taxonomy): Bacteria > Pseudomonadati > Bacteroidota > Cytophagia > Cytophagales > Microscillaceae > Eisenibacter > Eisenibacter elegans. Next base: position 311,598 of record NZ_AUMD01000011.1, read on the forward strand.
AGAGTTGTGGGTATAAATGCCTTCACGCCCGTTCATTGCGTCGCGGCTCCAGTCAAAAACTCCGCTTTTACCATCGTGGAAGGTGTTCTTGTCAAAATTGATTCCATATTCTTCAACCAGACACTTGAGCAAACCGTAGAGGCTTTGGAGTTGTTGGGGGGTATATTTTTCAAAATACCAATGCCCCTTCCATTGTTCTTTGAGGGTGTATACCCTTTCGGGAGGAACAATGCCACCATAGTCATTGTGGTATGTATTGCCAGCCTTTACCAAAAAGCCATAGTTGCAAAGCTCGATACCAATGGCGCGGGAGTCCAAATCCATCCGCCCTACGCCCAAATGCCAAGCCCAGTAGCCCTTGGGGATGACCCGCAGGATGCTGCCGTCAGCATCAATGATAAAATCAGTCGCTACTTGGGCAGGGTGCATATCCCACCACTGCTTGGTATTCCAAGCCGAGCCACTTCCGGCAGTATGGTGAATGACAATTTGTTTTTTGGCGCTTACAGTCTGAAAATATTGCCCCACCCGCAAAAAAGCCGGCGTTACACCTGGGTAATCAGGCTGCTGTAGTTTTTCGATAAATGCTTTTTGGCTTTCTATTCTGTGAGCCTTACAAAAATCTTCTTCTGCTTTTTGCGAAAAAGGCCCATATTCGCCATCAATGGCTCCGTAGTAATACCCTTTTTCTTGGAGGAATATTTGCTTCTGTTCGGCAGTCAGGCTGTGGTCGAGGGTGGTACTTTGTGGGTGCTCCCATTCTTGGCGAATCTGTAAGAGCGCCTCAAAAGTATGGGCATCTACTTGCCCTGTTACAAATTGGACTTCTTGAAAGGTACGTACGGCAGCAGTAGTTAGCGGGCCGTAGAGGCCATCAACAGTGCCGTGGTAGTGGCCTAGGCGTTTGAGTATTTGCTGAATTTTGAAAACACGCTTGGTATGCGCATCGCCTTCCTTGATAGGACCCATAGGCTAGGTAGTTTGTAGAGATATTTGCCATTGTGGCAGTCAGTATCACAACACATTTAAACCTAATCTGTCCGTCAAAAGTTTGATTTATCAGTATCAAAGTAGAATACTATTCGACCAACGGCCAGTTTGCACAAGCAGAGGTAATCGGTTGGGCAAGAGATGTACACAAAAAAAACATTTTATCATAAAGCTTCGTATCTTTGCGCTTTCATTGTTGATACCCCCTTTGTTTTATGTCGAATATTGTAGCCATCGTAGGCCGCCCCAACGTTGGCAAGTCTACGTTTTTTAACCGCATGATAGAGCAGCGCCAGTCGATTATAGACGACCAGAGCGGCGTTACCCGCGACCGTATCTATGGTCAGGCGCAGTGGACTGGGCACTTTTTTACCCTTGTAGACACGGGCGGCTATGTCGTTGGCTCTGATGATACTTTCGAGGATGCCATCCGCAATCAAGTACGCATCGCGATGGAGGAGGCGGATGTGGTGTTGTTTATGGTCGATTGTACGACCGGATTGATGGACTTGGACAAGGATTTCGCCAATATCGTACGCCAATACAACAAGCCGGTCATTATTGTAGCCAATAAGGCTGACCACTACGAAGCCCAGCAGTCGGCAGTAGAGTTTTACGCCCTCGGCCTGGGGGATAAGCTTTTCCCCATTGCAGCACAAAGTGGCTCCGGCACAGGTGACTTGCTCGACGAGATTGTGAGTTTGTTGCCCTCTCCAGACGAGATTCCCCAAACGCTAGAGCTGCCCCATATCGCCGTGGTAGGTCGTCCCAATGTGGGTAAGTCCTCGTTTGTCAACCTGCTTTTGGGCGAAGAACGCAGCATTGTTACCAATATCGCCGGTACTACCCGCGACAGCGTACACGCTGTATACAAGGCCTTCGGCCAAGAATTTGTCTTGGTAGATACTGCCGGTATCCGCCGCAAAAGTAAGGTACACGAAGACGTAGAGTTTTATTCCGTGATGCGCTCTTTGCGTGCGCTCGAAAGCACAGACGTTTGTATCATTATGATAGATGCCGAGCGTGGTATCGCCTCTCAAGATGTAAACCTCATCGGGCTGGCCGACCGCAACAAGAAGGGCATCGTATTGATGGTCAATAAGTGGGATTTGATTGAAAAAGACCATCGCACTGCCGATGAGTTCAAGAAAGAAATCTATGAACGTATCGCCCCAATGACCTATGTCCCTATTTTGTTTACGTCTGTGCTCAACAAGCAACGCGTATTCCAGAGCATCCAAAAGGCGATGGAAGTATACGAAGCTCGCAGCCAGCGTATCCCCACCTCGGCGCTCAACGACGCCCTCTTGCCCGAGATAGAGCGTTATCCACCTCCGGCAACCAAGGGCAAATACATCCGCATCAAGTATGTAACCCAATTGCCGACGGCTACCCCGGCGTTTGCCTTTTTCTGCAATCTGCCCCAGTATATCAAGGAGCCGTATGCACGCTATCTCGAAAACCAAATCCGCAAGCATTTCGACTTTGAGGGCGTGCCAATTCAAGTGTTTTTCCGTAAAAAATAGGGCGAAAAATCAGGCCTTTGCGTGGCTGTATCTCCTCCTTTCTGTTTGTATCTTTGTAACATAGACTACCCGTATACGAAAACCCACCACTGATATGAAGTTAATCGTCTCTTCTGCTGTTCTCCAAAAGCAACTGGCTGCTTTGAGTAGCGTAGTGCCTTCTAATCCGATAGTACCAATTTTGGATAACTTCCTGTTTGACCTCAACCAAAATGAGCTGACAGTCAGCGCTTCTGACCTGAATGTATCCATGACTACCCGTGTGAGCGTAGAGTCTACGGATACGGGTCGTGTGGCCGTCCCTTCCAAAATTTTGCTTGATACGCTCAAAAGCCTGCCTGAGCAACCGATTACCTTCGCTGTAGACCCTGATACGCACGCCGTAGAAATCACTTCTTACAGCGGTCGCTATAAGCTGCCGGGCGAAAGTGCCGAAGACTTCCCGCGTATCCCTAGCGCAGAGAAGAGCGAAGCTAGCCTCGTAATTCCTTCAGAGGTGCTGGGCAAGGCGCTCCACCATACGCTCTTTGCCGTAAGCACAGATGAGCTGCGCCCTGCAATGACAGGGGTATATTTTGACCTCAGCCCCGAAGAGGCGGTATTGGTCGCTACCGATGGCCACCGCCTTGTACGCTACACCCGCAAGGATGTGCAGTCAAGCCAAGCCATTGGCGTGATTGTGCCCCGAAAAGCATTGGCTACACTCGAAAAAGCCCTCCCCAATGATGTGGATGTACACGCTGAGTTTGACACCTCCAACGCCTTTTTCTCTTTTGGCCAATACCACTTGGTAGCCCGCCTCGTTGACGAGACTTTCCCCGACTATCGCAACGCCATCCCTGTAGAAAACCCCAATAAGCTCGAAATTGAGCGTGGCGACTTCTACAATGCCATCAAACGAGCAATGATTTATGCCAACAAAGCTACCCACCAAATCCGCCTAAAGGTATCAGAAACACAGATGCAAATCTTTGCCGAAGACCAAGATTATGCCAACGAGGCCAACGAGCGCCTTGCTTGCGAATACAACGGCGAAGAAATGGAGATTGGCTTCAACGCACGCCTCTTGTCTGATGTATTGGCTAATATCGACTGCAAGGAGATGACGATGGAAATGTCTACCCCCCGTAAGGCTGGCATCGTAAAACCCAAAGAGCAGCCTGACTATGAGGATACGCTCCTGCTCATTATGCCAGTAATGCTGAACAACAGCTACTAAAAAAATAAGTATGACTACAGATAGAAGCCACTCAAATCTCTTGGGTGGTTTTTTTATGGCTTCCACCACGGCAAAGCGCTGGAGCTATTGAGCATCACTACACAGCATACAAAACCCATAACTTTGGCGCTCGCAGTGTTTTTTTTGGGAGATGTCTCAATTTTCAAGGAATTTTCAATAGAAAATACTAACTTTAAGCGTTTTTTAGACCCGTTATGCCTCACACCTAAGCTTCCTACTTATGAGACACATCCCATTGATTATAGCCCTATTGAGTTGGCTGATTTTAGGCCAGCACCTCGCAGCGCAAATTGTTCAGGAAAACACCATAGACGGCCAGCAAAACCTAGAGGCTATCAGTAATGGTGATCTCAACGGTATAGCCCGCACCTACAACAACCGTTACCAAGGCATACAAGGCTCACCCTATTGGCTCGACACTTGGTACGAAGGGCGTATTTTTTTGAGCAAAGACACCATCCAAACCACTGTCAAGTATGATGGATATGCAGATGAACTAGTAATGCGCAACAGGGCCGGCGACTCGGTGTTGGCCGCCAAGGTTGCGGTGAAAGGCTTTGAGATTCTGCAGAATAATAAAGTCTATTATTTTAGCAAGTTTGACCAAAGTTACATGCTCGAAGGGCAAAAACTAAGGCCTACCTATTTGAGAATCTTGGTAACAGGAACGCACACCATCGGCATTAGGCACGGCAAACGCCTCCTGCCTGCTGATTATCAGGGGGCTTATAATGCCAACAGACCTTATGACCAGCTAATCGACGAACAGAGCTATTATTATATCCATACAACGGAGTTGCAAAAATTTAAGCCCAACAAAAAGCAAGTATTGGCGCTCTTGTCTGGTGAAACGCAAACGGCGGCTGAACGCTTTATCAAAGCCGAAAAGCTCAGCTTCAACAACGATGAAGACCTCATCCGTTTATTTGAGTACCTTAATGCCCTCTAAATCAGTCTAAAAACTTGTCTCTTATGCAAGCTTTTACTTTATTTTTTAATAACAGATGGCCATATTATGGGCTGTTGTACAGCGCAATACTGCTGATGTTTTTGGCCGGCTGTAACACCAAAGACCGCACCCCCTCACTCAAAGAACAACTGGCGCACCTCTGGCAAGGCGATACGCTGCGCCTAGGCCTGAGCGCCAATGGAATATCGATTACGCAACTGGCGCAGTTTTCGGCAGATGCCGGAGCAATCAACGAACTGCTGGAGCCTCAGTCTATTGATTCGCTAAATCTATTGTTGAACAATGACGGCACGGGCGCGCTTATCAGCCCACAGGAGTCGGTTACATTTAGATGGCAAGTAGATGAGCGGGAGCGCCAAATATTGCTTCAGACGGATGTCCCGATAGAGCTTTTTGAAGGCCAACAACTCGACCGGCTGAAGATCATAAGCTTGTCCGCAAGTCGCCTACATCTCCAAACCAGTGTGGAGCAGACCATACAGCCCGAAGGGTTTCTTATCCCAATTCGGGCTACTATAGAAATCAATCTGATTTTTGTTCGCTAAGGTTTTCCCTACTACTGTCCCGAGCTTTTTGGCCTATAGCCTGCCACTGTTGGTGGGTCTGATAGCCTATGTGTATGCGGGTAAGTGTGGGTTGGGGATGACCTTCGACTCGCTCCAATACCTACAAGCCGCGCAAGATTTAGCCGCCGGCCAAGCTCCCCGAATGGCCGATGGCAGCCCCTTTAGAGATTACCCCTGGCTTTATCCGCTCGTATTGGCGGCGTTGGGCAACACACGCCTCTCCTTGGTGATTTGGCTACAGGGCTTCTTGTACCTCCTTAACCTTGGGCTGTGGGGATACTGGGCGCACCGACTGCTGGCAAATTATTATCTCAGCCTAGCGTTTGTATGGTTGTTGGTCTTGAGTACTCCTTTTTTGCTAATACACAGCTTCTTGTGGTCCGAGGCCTTGTTTGTTACACTCCTCTGGGGTAACTTTTATTACTTGTATCGAAGCCCTGCACATTGGCAGTCAAGGCATGTTGTCTTTTTTCTAGCTGCCTGTATGCTGTTGATGGCACAGCGCCACGCCGGAATTTGGTGGAGCATAGGGGCTGGGGTATGGGTATGGCATCAAGGCAAACTGAAACATTGGACCTATCAGGCTGTGCTGGGTTTGTTTGTCTTTGGTCTTTTGGGCTATGGCTGGTGGATACAATACCGTATCAGCGGCTCGTATCAACACCGGCCGGGTTGGGACTTCGTGGAGGCCATTGGCCAAAGCAGCTTTATTTTGAGTGCCCACCTAGGGAGTTGGTGGCTGCCTCTGGCCTGGCCGGAGTGGCTGCGAGCCAGCCTTGTGCTGGTATGGTTGACAAGCCTGATAGCGTGGGCTTGGCAGACAGCCCCCCGCAGCTACCAACTACTATTCATTACCCACGCCATATATGTGTTGGGCTTGGTCTTAATCAAGCCTTATGCACTCTATTTTTCTGATTTAGAGCGCTTTGCTGCTGTGTTGGTGCCAGGTTTGTACTTGTGTACCTTGGGGTTGTTGGCAACGGCTTGCGGTCACCATACCAAAACCCTCCGGCGAGGCTATACCGCGATAAGTATCCTTTTGTTGTCGGTGATAATGCTTTATTCAGTGGTGCGAACGACCAAAAATGTTGTCTTCTGGCATCGGCTGCGCTGCCAATCTGTAGCTGTACTTAGGACAGCGCCAATTTTTGCAAGCAACGCCTCACCAGCCACAGGCCTACTAAGGCCAATAGCGTATAACATAAAGCCTCGGTATAAGCCGCAAAAATCCATTTCCCTAAAGCAAATAATAGACTGTAGGCCAGTAACATAGCTCCTAAAAACCCGCTCCAAAGCAAGGGCCATTGGGGTTTTTGGGCACTCAGGCCAGTTTGTAGTCTTATGGGTTCCCACCAGCCTTCGGGGCGCACGCGGGCATAAAACTGTTGTAAAACCGCCGCATCTGTAGGGGGAGTAAGATAAGTAACCAACAACCAGACCACCGTAGTGAAAGCCACTGTAAAGAAAAAGCCGTAAGGCTCGGGCAGCGGCCATACATAGCTGCTAAGCCATATCCCCACAAAGGGGGCAAGCGTAGCGGCTATTTCACTCCAAGCATTGACACGCCACCAATACCAGCGCAGGATAAGCACCCCGCCAAGCCCGGCTCCGGCCTGAATCATCAGCTTGAAGGCCTGCTCCATTGTGCTGAGTTGGGCCGTAACCCACAGCCCGGCAGCCATGACCAAGAAAGTAGCTAAACGCGAGGCCAATACCAAGCCCCGTGCAGAGGCTTGGGGAGCGATAAAGCGCGCATAAACATCATTGATGAGGTAGCCCGTCCCCCAATTGAGCTGGGTAGAAATAGTACTCATATATGCCGCCAAAAAGGCCGCCAACAGCAACCCCCGCAGCCCACTAGGGAGGAAGTCCTTCATCGCCATTACATAGCCCAGCTTTTTGTCTTCGGGGGCTAAATCGGGGTACAAGACCATGGCCGCCAACGCAACCAACACCCAGGGCAAAGGCCGCACGGCATAGTGCGCTATCTGAAACCAAAGGGTAGCCTTGAGGGCTTCGGTAGGGCTTTTGGCGCTCATCATCCGCTGGGCTACATAGCCGCCCCCACCCGGCTCGGCTCCCGGATACCAACTGGCCCACCACTGAAAGCCCACATAGGCCAAAAAAGTACTCAAACTGATGCTGAATACCTGTGCGCCCTCTTGGAGGCTGGTGCTGCTCCAGCTGAGCTGGGGCAAAAACTGAAATGTAGCCGCCGGAAGTTTGGCCTGTAATCCACTGATGCCCCCTACTTCGGGCGATTGTAAGACGACAAAAGCCAAGACAATCGTTCCACCCATCGCAATCCAGAACTGGAAAAAATCTGTAAAAGCCACGCCCAACAAACCCGATAGGCTGGAGTAAGCCGCTACGACCAACATCGCCCCCGCCACGTAGTAGAGCGTTTCTTTGGGCGGAATATCAAAAAAAACGGTCAGAATGGCTCCCAAGGCCACATTGACCCAAGCAATAATCACTGCATTGAGAAAAATACCCAAGTAGAGTGCCCTGAAACCGCGCAAAAAGCGGGCTTCCTTCCCCGAATAGCGTATCTCGGTCAGCTCTACATCTGTCAGGATGTCGGCCTTGTGCCAGAGTCGGGCAAAAAAGAACACCGTTAGCATCCCCCCAATCAATCCATTCCACCAAATCCAGTTGCCGCTGATGCCGTAGTTGGCTACGAGTTCGGTGATGAGCAATGGGGTATCGGCGGCAAAGGTCGTGGCGACCATCGAGGTGCCGGCAATCCACCAAGGCAAGTTCCGATTGCCCAAGAAAAAACTTTGGATATCACGCCCGGCGCTACGGGCAAACCAAGCGCCCAAGCCCACCGAGAAGCACACAAAAACCCCCAACACCCACCAGTCCAGTGTAGAAAGAACCATCATATTATTTTGTCAGATAGGCCGCAAACATACAAAAAGTTAGCAATAATACCGTTAGGGCAGGAGATGGGGGCGGGTTTCTGCACCAAAATACCGATTTGTGGCGGCCTTGTCATATCCACAAGTGCAAATAACGTATTGATTTACAGTATCTCCTGCCCCGTTAGTGCTCCTTTTTGGAGGGTAAAAAGGCGTTTTTCGGCGGCTACAGTTTGAAGTAGGGTTCGGGTACGCTCGGGGCGGGCATCGGTAATGAAAATCTGCCCAAAATGCCCGCCGGCTACCAGCGCGATGAGCTGCTGCATTCGGTGATCATCGAGTTTATCAAAAATATCATCTAAGAGCAGGAGGGGTTTTTGGCCTTTGGCAGCGGCCATACAGTCAAACTGAGCGAGCTTGAGAGCAATCAAAAAAGATTTTTGCTGCCCCTGTGAGCCAAACTTTTTGAGGGCATAGCCATCCATCAGTAGCTGGTACTCATCTTTGTGTATTCCCTGAGTGGTGCGTTGCAACACACGGTCTTTGAGCAAGGCCTTATGGTATTGTGCTTCATAGTCTTGGGCAGCAAAATCAGAGCGATAATCTATCTTGACATCTTCTTTTCCAAGGCTCAGCGTTTGGTAATGTGTGGCAAATATAGGGACGAACTCCGCGACAAAAGCCGCTCTTTGGGCGTAGAGTATGGCACCTTCTTGCAAGATCGTCTGGTCATAGACCTCTATGAGGGTGAGGTCAGCGCGGGGTTGTTCGGCTATCTGCTTGAGTAGCGCATTGCGTTGGCGTAACGCATAATTGTAACGCATTAGTCGCGCTAGGTATTCGGCATCGATTTGGCAGAGCATATTGTCAAAAAAACTACGCCGCTGTTCGCTCCCTTCTTGGATGAGAGCCATATCCTGTGGGGCAATCATCACCACAGGAAATCTACCAATATGCTCACTGATACGCTCATAAGGCTTTTGATTGGCCAAAAACGTTTTTTTCTGCCCTTGTTGGACACTACAGGCGACCTCTGTAGGACGGGCTTGGGGTTGCTCAAAAATGCCTTTGACGACAAAAAACTCCTCTTCGTGGCGGATATTCTGCCCATCTATGGCATTAAAGGCGCTCTTGGTCAAGGTCAAATAATGAATGGCATCGAGCAAATTGGTCTTACCGCTGCCGTTTTCCCCCACCAGACAGTTAATATCGGCACTAAAAACAAGCGCCAATGATGCGTAATTTTTGAAGTTGAATACTGATATTTGTTTTAAATTCATAAACACCCTCCACTTTGAGGGAATTAGCCCCCAAGATTTTTTGTTTTATCAACGAAACCTTATATTTTAGAACCAAGCCAACATCGTCCAAAACGGCTTCTTAACTTTTGGCCGTACAAAAATATACCAAGATTTATTTGATTTGAGGACTTGCTCGATTTGATTTTCTTGATTCTCAAGACCTCTCAGCGCAAACATTTCCCAAACCAATGTTGATTAGGTATAATCAAACCAACAAGAGCACGATTGTTTGGCAGCAACAAGAGGTCAAGTGGCTAGCTTTTTTGCTGCGTGGCGCTCTCAAATACCCTCTTCTATGGAACACACCCCCCCTACTACCGAACGTAACATTCTCGAAGAAGTAAAAAAAATTTTTACGGCTTATCTCGAAAATAAAGCGCTGCGCAAAACCCCCGAGCGTTTTGCTATTTTGGAAGAAATATACCAACGCGGAGGGCACTTCGACGTAGAGTCTTTGTATATCAATATGAAAAACAAAAACTACCGCGTCAGCCGTGCTACGGTCTACAATACCCTTGATATTCTTGTAGATTGTGATTTGGTAACCAAGCATCAGTTTGGCCAAAATATCGCGCAATACGAAAAATCGTATGGATACAAACAACACGACCACCTAATCTGTACCGACTGCCACCGTGTGGTGGAGTTTTGCGACCCTCGCGTCCAGAATATCCAGAGTATGGTGGGGGAGTTGTTGGAGTTTCAAATTATGCACCATTCCCTGATTTTTTATGGTAAGTGTAACCGCCAAAGCTGCGAACACCGCCCTAATGTTCCTTCCGAAAAGGTGTAATACAGGGCTATACCCATAAGGTCTAAACACGCCATCACTCAAAGACGCGACTCAAAGATGAAAAAAATCTCGGCTATTGTGTTGATAATAACGCTCTTGGTAAGTTGTAGCCAACCAAGCGCTCAGGAGACGATATATGTCAATAGCAGCTATTTTGAGCCTCAGAAGGCAATGGGGACAATCGCCAACCCCAAACTTGATGAAATATCGGGCATCATCGCCAGCCGAACGATGCCGGGCTACTATTGGGTACACAACGACAGCGGCGGTGAAGCAGCGTTGTATCTTATCAATGAGCAGGCTCAACACCTAGCTACCCTTACACTAGAAGGGTTGAAAAACCGCGATTGGGAAGAACTAGGGTATTACCAAGATTCCGTTAGCCGCAAATCCTATCTCTACATAGGCGAAATAGGGGACAATGCGGCCAAACACAAGCAGATTACGCTTTATCGTATCGAAGAACCAACACTCAGTGTGCCCCTTATTAGCCCAAAAGAGCTGGAAAACGCCCGCAAGCCGGCTAAAGCTAGTAAAAAAAACAACACCGAATTTCCTGAGCCCCAGGCATTGACCGAAGAACTTCAGAAGGACTTGGCCAAAATCGAAGCAGCCCGCAAACGATTTGATGAAGCAATGCAAAAGTTTGAAAAAGGGGATACAGGAGCTTTCAAAGCCGAAAATCTTCGGCCTGAAGAAGAAGAGGAGCAAGGCCCTAAAAACACCAATCAGCTAATCCAGCAGCACATCAAGGCGGCCAACATTGAAAGGTATCATCTGACATACCCCGATGGCGCACGTGATGCAGAGGCTTTTGTCCTAGACCCAATCGACAAGAAACTCTACCTCTTTACCAAGAGAGAAAAAAGTATCCGCCTGTATAGTTGCCCGCTTCCTTTCAAAAATCAACAACAACATACCTTGGTTTTTGAACAAGAGTTGCCTTTTCATAAAATTGTCGGGGCCGACATCAGTGTAAACGGGTACATACTCCTACTAAAAGACTATGACAACATCTATTGTTATAAAGACCGCAACAACCGCAGCCTCCCACAATGGCTCAAAAATGAGCCTCCCTTTCGCATCCCTTATATGCCTGAGCCGCAGGGCGAAAGTATCGCATGGAGTGCTGATCAAGATGCTTTTGTTACCCTTAGCGAACAAAAAGATGGTGTAACCCCTGTGCTCTACCTATTTCTCAGACGTAATGCAGTAACTTTGACTCCCTAAATGTATGGCAACTCCAAAGAAAAATAACTCCAAAAGTAAGGAAGAACCCAAACTCCCTGAGGCGGAACAGCCGGAAGATACCCGGCCTTTCGACCCCAACGATGATGTGCTCGATATTCAAATCAATAGCTTTGGGGAAATTTTGTCGAATTATAGCATCGACCAACTTAACGAATTTCTGAACAAAGCTGTAGACGACAAAAAGCTCCGCAACCGAAAGAGAAAGCCCCCGCAAAAATAAAACGCATCAAAATCGGCCACGAATACACGAATAAAATACACTCGTACATTCGTGGCAAAGTACCCGCTGTAAAGAAAACTACCAACACTAAAACCCAATCCCTACACGTAGGCCTTGCTGCAAAAAGCGGGTTTGCTCGTAGCTGCGCACATAATCTACACGAATTACTTTGAAGATATTGGCTAAGCCAATGATGCCTTCGAAGTAGTGTGGAAGGTCGGGGGTATAGAGGTAATTGATGCCGACGACCTCACGCAGGCGCAGCTTGCGGATGAGCGGAATAGCCTTTAGGAAGAAGCCGTTGAGCTGGTGCTCCCAGTGGCCTTTGAGATAATAGCGGTCGGTACTGAAGGCATAATAGTCCAGTAATTGATAATCGCCCAAGCCAAAGTTGAGCCTGCGGAAAATCGTTTGGTTGCCCAAAAAGTGTCGATAATCTGGAAAAAAGAGACGCTCCTGTCGCCAAAACCATCCGGCTTCGGCCTCCCATTGCCCCATACCCAAACGCCCAAGTCGGTAGCTTTGGTTGGCACCAACGATTACCAAGTCATAATCAACATCACTATCTGCCCAAGGCAGGCCCTTGCGGTATTGCAGACGGAGGGTAGGGTATTTAGAATCCCCCAAGTACTTACGGTCAGGATAGTTGAGATAGCTTTGTCGGAAACGAAACCGCAGCCCTGCTGACCATACCAAAGCGCTATGAGGGGTAAATACTTCATTTTCAAGCAATTCTCCTTGTGGCCTCAGAGGTGTATTGGGGCTGTAGGGCTGGTTGCGAAAATAAGTCAGCCGAAAAGGGTTTTCTAGATTTTCCAATGGATTACGTCGCGCATATTCTACCGAAGTGTTGAACAAAATCCCGTTGTGCAGTTCCTGCCGATAGCTTGCTTTGAGATATTGTTTTTGGTAAATCTTGAGGTAGTTTTCTTGCAATGCCAGCGTATAGAGGGTATTGACCCAAGGGGCGATGGAGTTGTCACGGCTGAGTTGCTCGATATACTGCCCCCCTTCGAGGGACAGACGACCAAAAGATTTGGGTGCAAAGTCCCAAGAGCCTGCCAAAGACGCGTTCCATAGCGGGCTATCAAAACTATAGCGCAGCCTAGGGTTGAGGCGCAAGACTTGTTTATTTTCCCACGTCTTTCGGAACTGGACATCTGCTTCGGCCAACCAACCTTCCACCGTATTGAACTGTACCCAAGAGCTTAGCCCCGGAACTATCCAAGAAATATCTTTGTGGCTATTTTGGTAATTGTAGCCTGTGCTGAGAGCCTTATCGAAGGTCAGTTTGTTGTTGGCACGGTCTACAGAGTCGAGATAAGGCTTACTTTTTTTGACCAACTCCACACTGTCTTTTTGCAAATAGTCCCGCTGCTCCTCGCTTGTCAAGGGGATAGGCCGAACGCTTTCCCAATACAGCGAGTCTCGTTTGTTGGCCTGTGCATCTACCCGTAACACCTCGTTGTTGAAAAATCGGCGCTCCCAGATAGGCTCCAACACATAGTCGGAATAGAGACAGACAAAATAGCCGTCGCCCACAATCCCCAACACACTGAAGGTGAAGTCAAGTTTTTGGGAGGCCAACACCCAAACCCGCCCATTGTCGAGGGGCATATAGGTTTGTTGAATCCGTACGGAATCGATAAAATCGATGATGCCTTTTTTGAGATGTATATCCGTACTGTGGATACGCCAGCTGTCTTCGATGATATAGATGTGGCCGTGAAAGGCTGGGGCTTGGTCGCGCTTGGGCGTAATACGGATTTTATTGAGTAGCAAGCCCCCCTCTTGGATGACTCCTTCGAGCTGATAGTCATAATAGCTCATCGCATCAGGGGCAATAGGCGATACCAGCCCTTGGCGGCTGAAATCATCGTTGGCGATGACGGCCTCATAGAGGTTAAAATTCATCTGTGAGGCTTGATTGAAGCTAAACCCCCGGCTATCTCCACTGACCTTCGACGAAAGCATCACTTCTTTGATACGGTCAGGTTGTTGGAAACTCAACTCCGAAACCGATTCTGAGAGGTATACAACTCCCGTATCCAGCTCCAGCTCTACACCCAGTATTTTTTTGGGTGCTTTGGTAAGCCTATTCAAACCCTTGAGGTAGGCCATACTGCGGTAGCTTGATACTTCACGTAGGTAGCGTTTGCGCTGCCGCTGCGCTTCTCGAATAATGGCATAGGCAGGGTCAGGGTCTTTGGCATTGACCGTAACTTCCTTGAGGGTCAAACTCTCATCAGCTAGGCTGACATTCAGGGTCTGATTACCAGCTTGAAGCATAACCGTACGGGTTTCGGCGCGGTAGCCAATGTATTGAAAGACCACTGTGTGGGTGCCTGCCGGAAGGCTTAGGCTGTAAAATCCCTGCTCATTGGTCGTTACGCCACGGCTGCTGCCCTGCACATACACATTGGCATAGGGAAGCCCCATACCTTGGGTATCTGTGAGGCGGCCTTGGAGGCTTAGGTTCTGGCTGTGGCCTTTTGTCGATAACAATAAGCCCAACACTAAAAAACAGTAAATACGGAGTAGATGCATTGTTTAGTAGACTGATTTGTGGATAAGAACATACAAAGCTAACATCAAGAATGATTTTTATACCAAGGTCTGCTTGATTGGAGGATTCACAAGATTGATTTTCTTGTTGTTCAAAGGTTTTTAGCCGATAAACTTCCCAAACCAATTTTGATTGGGTATAGCTCCTTCCCTTTATCAATGCGCAACTTTCAGGATTATTTTACCCACATTGAGGTTCTGCTCCATCCGCTGGTGAGCCTCTTGGACTTGCTGCCAAGGGTAGACACTGTCTATCACGGGGCGCAATTGGCCTTGGGCAAAAGCTTTGGCGCAGAACCGCCAAAAATCTGTGGTGAGCTGGCTTTGGTAGCTCAGGCTTCGAGAGCGTAAAGTGCTGCCCAAAATACTCAGGCGTTTGCTCAATATGGGTGCTAGATTGGTTTCGCCGAGGCGATGGCCACCCAAGAGTGCCAACATCACCAAACGGCCATCGGTATTGAGCACCTGTAAATTATGCTCAAAATAAGCGGCAGCCATAAAATCAAGCACCACATCGACTCCAGAGGGGCGGAGATGTTGGCGTATTTCGTACACAAAATCTTGGTGGTGATAATCGATGCAGAGGTCTGCCCCCAGCTGCCGACACGTTTCGTGCTTGGCGGCGGAAGCCGTAACGGCTACCTTTGCACCTATGAGCTTGGCTAGTTGGATGGCGGCAGTACCTACCCCGCTGGCTCCGGCGTGGATGAGTATGGTTTCTTCGGCTTGGAGTTTGGCCAACCACATCAAGGCTTGATAGGCGGTCAGAAATACCTCTGGAATGGCTGCTGCTTCTTCAAAACTCCAGTTTTGGGGAATGGGTAGCGCCATCGATGCTTTAATAGTGGCATATTGTGCATAAGCTCCGCCGGGTAGCAACCCAAACACACGGTCGCCGGGGCTGAATTGACTTACTTGGCTGCCTATAGCGGCGACTTCTCCGGCAACCTCTAAGCCCAGTATGGGGCTGGCTCCGGCAGGAGGAGGGTATTTGCCTTCGCGCTGTAGGATATCGGCGCGGTTGAGGGCTGTAGCCGCTACCCGCACCAACACTTCGTCGGGAGCGGGTTTGGGGCGTTCATACTCCCCAAGGTAGAGTTGGGTTGCATCGCCGGGTTGTCTGATCAAAATAGCTTGCATAGGCTCTTTGCGGTTTTGTATGGTCTAAAAATACCACTTATCAGCCGCAATGCCAAGTGTGCTAGAGGGAGGATGGCGTATGACTATCCCAAGATTCACAAGGTTTGAGGACTTACAGGGCTTTCAGCGCAAACATTTCCCAAAAATATCCACTAGCAGCACAGGTGGTAGGTTTGCAAACACAGAACACATAAAAAGCCATCCAAAAAATCGGATGGCTTATAATATAGTGCAATGCCGAAGAGCTTATTACTCCTTGATACCGGCTAGGTGTAACAAAAAGGTATAGTCAAAAGCAGTATCTTCATAGTATTTGAAACGGCCTGTTTTGCCGCTATGCCCGGCGCTCATATCTGTTTTGAGCAAGAGCAGGTTTTGGTCGGTTTTAAGTTCGCGCAATTTGGCTACCCATTTGGCCGGCTCCCAATACTGTACCTGCGAGTCGTGTAGACCTGTAGTAACGAGGAGATTGGGATAATTTTTCGCGCTTACTTGGTCGTAGGGCGAGTATGAGAGCATATACTCATAAGAGTCTTTGTTGTTGGGGTTGCCCCATTCGTCATACTCAAAGGTAGTCAGTGGGATGGTTTCGTCGAGCATCGTAGTTACGACATCTACAAACGGCACAGCAGCAATTACGCCCTTGAACAAGTCGGGACGCATATTGATGATAGCGCCCATTAACAAACCACCGGCGCTGCCGCCTTCGGCAAAGAGGCGTTGGGGATTGGTAAGCTCTTCGGCAATAAGATGCTCAGCACAGGCAATGAAGTCGGTAAAAGTATTGATTTTTTTGAACATCTTACCGTTTTCGTACCACTGTCGACCCATTTCGGAGCCCCCACGAATATGAGCTATCGCAAAAATAAACCCTCTGTCAAGCAAGCTCAAACGTGAAAGCCCAAAGCCCGGATCCATAGATGCGCCATAAGAGCCATATCCATAAAGCAAAACAGGGTTTTGGCCATTGCGCATCATTCCTTTCTTGTATACAATCGAGATGGGGATGCTCGTACCGTCGGCAGCCTTGGCATAGAGCACTTCCGAAGCATATGCAGACGCATCAAAGCCACCCAGTACTTGTTGTTGCTTGAGCAAGGTTTTTTCGCGAGTGCGCATATTGTAATCATATACTGACGAAGGCGTGGTCATAGAGGTATAGCCTATGCGCAAAACCTCGGTATCGAAATCGAAGTTGGTACCTCGGTAAATGGTACAGGCTTCTTCGCCCATATCGATGTAGTGAGGCGTTTTTTGGGTATCCCAAGGGCGTATTTCGAGCTTGGTAAAACCATCTTTACGAACCGAAAGCACCAAGTAGTCTTTGAAGACCTTTAGCCCCTCAATGAGGATGTCAGGGTTATGGGCAATGACTTCCTTCCAAGCATTTTTATTTTGGCTGTCGGCCTCAGATGCCTTCATAATACGGAAGTTTTCGGCTTGCCAGTTGGTATGGATATAAAACTCACCGGCAACATCGGCCACAGCATATTCGTGTTTTTCTTCGCGGGGCAAGAAAACTTTGAACTCCCCCAAGGGTTGGTTAGCAGGCAAGTAGCGAGTTTCTGAGGAGAGGGTCGTGCTGGTAGAGATGTAGATATACTCTTTAGAAGCGCCGCGTCCAACGCGTACATTGAAGGTAGCATCTTTTTCGTCAAATACTAGGCTGGCTTTGGCAAAATCTTGCCCCAGCTTATTGCGCCAGATTTTATCGCCGCGCAGTGTTTCGGTATCTTGAGTACCCACAAAATAGTGTTGGTTGTCGGCGCTCCAAGCGAAAGATGTAGCGTTGGGAACCTCATCGGGCAGGAGCACACCAGTGCTCAGGTCTTTAAACCGGACGACATACTGTCGACGGCCTACAGTGTCGATAAAATAGGCCAGTATTTTGCCATCGTCGCTGATGGTCAGCCCATCTACGGCACAGAAATCAAGCCCTTCGGCCAATACGTTGACATCAAGCAAAATTTCTTCGGGGGCTTCTAAGCTGCCTTTTTTGCGGCAGTAGATAGGATACTCCTTGCCTTCTTCGTAGCGGTTGTAGAAGAAATACCCTTCGCGGCTGTAGGGGACAGATTCGTCTTTTTGGACAATACGGTCTACAATCTCTTGGTAGATTTTCTCTTGTAGGGGCTTCCAGCTGCTTGTACTGGCTTCGGTATAGGCGTTTTCGGCTTCAAGATACGCGATGACTTCGGGGTTCTCGCGCTCACGCAGCCAGTAATAATCATCCACGCGTTCGTGGCCGTGGGCAGTGATTGTGAAGGGCTTCTTGGCCGCCTTGGGCGGCATAGACTGTTGTGCCATAGTTGTCAGGGGGTTGGTCAGTAGCAATATCGCGCTGAGGATAAGGCCGTAAGGGAGTTTTTTCATGATGTATAAGGGTTAGTATGCACACGCAAGATACGCATTTTGGGTAGTATTTAGGAAACCTCACAAGATTCTCCTAAAAATAGGAGACACTGGTAATAAAGTTGAATTTGAGGAGTAATCTCTAAAACTAAGCTTGAATACATATTGCAAACCAAAAATATTTCGCATCTTGTATACTTCAAAGATACCTTACCCCACCCGTATGCAAAATATATCACGTTATCGACAATGGCTGTATGCCTTTGGTGCATTGGTGTTGCTAGGCAATTATTTGGTCTTACAAACACTTTATGATGCCGGTGGGTTCAAAAAAATCACACCCTACTTTCAGGGGGATAGTTTGGTCAAAATTGTCACCGAGCCCGGCCCTGGCGATATCGAAATAGACCACGAGTCGGGTTTGGCCTTTATCTCCTGCGATGACCGCCGCGCCAACAACCAACGACACGAGACACAGGGAGGGATTTTTGTGTTGGATCTCAATGCACCCGAAGCGCGCCCAGAATGGGTCAGCGAAACGATGCAGCGGGAATTTCACCCACAGGGCCTGTCGTTCTATAGAGCCGGCGATGGCACGCAGTATCTCTTCGTTGTCAATCATCTCTACCAAGAGGAGCAACCTAGCCATAGTATCGAGATTTTTGCTTGGGATGGGGAAACGCTACAACACCGCGAAACCATCCGCAGCGAGGCGCTCATTCATCCCAACAGTGTGATTGCCGTCGGCCCTAGGCAATTTTATATTACCAATGACCACGCCAGCAACCCACGCTGGATGCGCCGGGTCGAGGATTTTTTGCGCCTCCCTCTTGCTTCGGTGTATTATTACGACGGGCTGTCTTTTAGCCGTGCGGCCAGCGGCATCTTACACGCCAACGGGATTGGGGTCAGCCCCAATGGCAAAGAGATTTATGTAGCCTCTTCGACCGGCAGGCGTATCCTAATCTTCGACCGCAAGCCCTTTACAGGGGAGCTGTCCTTCAAAAGCCGGATTTATTGTAATACAGGAGTGGACAATATCCACGTTACGCCCGAAGGAGAGCTATGGGTGGCGGCTCATCCCAAGATGTTGTCTTTCCTTGCACACGCCAAGGACGCAGCCAAGCCCTCGCCCTCGCAGGTATTGCGCATCACCCCGCAGCCGGGAAGCGCAAAATATGACATAGAAGAAGTGTTTATTGATACCGGAGAGCTGCTCTCCGGCGCTAGTACGGCAGTACGTTACAAAGATGACCTGCTCATTGGGGCTGTGTATGCGCCTTATATTTTGAGAGGGAAATTAGCCAATGAACGGAAGCGCGTAGGGTTTCAGGACTAGCTCAGCCAAGAATAGGGCCAGCATAGGGTATTTCCCCTAAAACATCTCCAGCCTTTAGCCACTCAAATTACGTTTTTTGCCCGATAGTACCAGAGGGCGACAATCCCTAACTTTGTAGAGTAATCAGAAGAGTTTTGCCAAGTTAGTGCAAAGTTCTTCTGCTTCACGCAAGCGTAGAGTAGAGTTTTCATTTGAGGTTTAGTTTTGAAAAAGGTTTAGTATGTGGAAAGCTGACGTTCTTTGAACATCAGCTTTTTTGTATTAGATTGGGTTGGACATATGAGTAAGTGCTTGACGCACAAGATATTTTGAGAACTTAGGGGTCGATGAGCAACTTTCGAGGAAGGTAAACCCTTGAGGAGTTACTCGCAACGATTGCTCAAATCTGCACGATATAGGCTTTGGATGGATCTACAGTACCCTCGACCAATTGGGTGTAGACCTCTGCGACGGCTGCGGGCGTTTGCAGATAGTGTATGGCTAACGATTGCTTGGCTTGGTCTACAAAGGCCAAAAACTGAGTGGCTATTTTTTGATTGGCTTCGACAATTCCCCACTCGGCAAACTTTTGTTTGGCCACAGTAGGCGCAAAGAAAAACTCAGACTGTGGCAGGGTCTTGAAATTATGCGCGGCTTGCCAGTCGGCCAAGCCTATCAGAGAAATATACTTGAGGAGTTCGCCAAGGTGTAGTGAGAGCTGCTGTAGCCGCTCAGCATTGCCCGCAAAATCGACAATAAGGCTAGGCTTTAGCGCAATATCTGCCCATTGTTGGTAAGTATATACTTGGTCATAATAACCTGTTTGTCGGACAAAATCAAGGTTAGCCTCTGAGGTCAGTCCGATGATGAGTTTGTTGTGGTATACTTGCTGTTGTTTGAGCATAAAAGCCAAGCCGAGGGCAGTTTTGGACGAGGCGCTGGTCAATAGTATTTGGGTAGCGCCTTTGAACCCTTGGTCATAAAGGAAGTGATAGTTCAGAAAGGAGGTTACAAATAGCGGTTTCAGCACTGGCAGATAATCTTCTACTTCCGCTTGGTAACTGGGGTCGTGGTGGATTTGGTTGTAATAATTGTATACAGAGGCCAATTCTCGACGGTGGGGAGCCGTATCTGTAAAGCCAAAATCGCTGACGTGTCCGGGCAACACTTTGAGGTACTTGGCCATTGGAAAATAGCCATAAAACCGTTCGCCTTCGCTGATGTCGGGATGATTGGAGGCCATCACTTCAGCAAATCCCCATACTGGGATGACACCGTTGGCGGTATCGGCTTCAGGGAAAAACTCCCAGTAGCGTAGTCGTTCGCCCATCACAGCATAAGTCAAGTTATTGGCCGTAAGCGCATATTTCTCTATTCGAAAAAGCACCTCATCTTCCAACACATCAGGCATAGCTTCTGATTGTTGGGCTTGGAGTTGGGTAGGGTTATTTTTGGGGGTAATAAAACGGGTCATAGGGCAGTGGGTAGGTTAGTGTAATCAAAATACAAGTTTGAACAGCTAACATACTAAAAAAATAGGCCAAAACAAACCCTATGGAAATGCTTGGGGCTGGCTGAGTAGGGGGCGCTAGCCTTGACTGCCGTCGTTGATGGACGAAGGAGTATCAGGGTGTGGGTTATGGAAGCCAGGGTCGTTTTCTAATGATTCGAGCAAAAGATATTTGAGCATTACTTCGGCTTCTTTGTGGCTAGTTACATTGCGTACAAACACCGAAACGCCACTTATTTGCTGGTTTTCGTCGTGGATAGGGTTAAACCAATAGTCCCAATACTGCTTTCGTTGTTGTTCTTTGAAGCTGATTTGCTTTACAAAGCGTTCACCTTTGAGGGCGCGTTGTAGGTTTCGTTTCCAAAAGCGGCGTTCGCGCTCATCGAGGGCTATGTCCAGCAAGTTTCGATTTAGCTTTACAGTTCGGCCTAGGTGTTTGTAGTAGTTGATAAAGGCCTCATTGGCTACGATGATTTGGTATTGGCTATCAAGCGACAGAATCAGGTCTTCGGTATCATTGATGAGCGACTGTAGGCTGGCTTCTGTTTTTTTGAGCGCTATTTCGGCGCTCATCTGTTGGGTGATATTTTCGATGAATATCGAAGCCCCAATAACGCGCTGGCTGTCGTCGTGGATGGGGTTGTAGCTCAATTTATGAAAACGGGGATATCCTTTTTGTTGAGATACACGGGTTACGTCAAACTTCTCACCAGCAAGTGCGCGTTCATACTCTTGGCGGTGTCGGTTGATATCCTGTGAAGGCAGGTCTCGCAATAAGTTTTTGCCGGGATTGAGGTGAATGCCTTCAGCCGCATATATTTCTTTCATCGCCTTGTTGAGCACCGTGATATTGTATCGGGTATCGAAGGCCAAGATAGCGTGAGAGGTGTTGTTGATAAGTGCATCGAGGTTGGCTTCTTTTTCGGCCAGTGTACGCTGGGCGATAGCCATCCGTTCTTGGGTTTCTTGCAGTTCGTGGAGTGTCTGTTGGGTTTCGAGTTCTTTGGTGCGTAGGTTTTTGGTCAGCTGCTGAGAGGCTGTGAGCAGCTCGCGGGTTTGTTGGTAGCTTTTGGAGGCAGCTATGGTAGAGGCAATATCTTCGGCAATTTCTTCTACAAAAGCTACCCGCGCTGCCGGAATTTGCTTGAAGCTACTGAGTTCTATCGCACCGTAGGTCTGTTCATTGTAACGCAGGGGTACTACCAATAGGCAGGCAGGGGTGGCATTGCCGAGGCTGGAGCTGATGTTATGGAGGTAGCTTGCCGGAATGTTTTCGGTGTATA
This sequence comes from Eisenibacter elegans DSM 3317, assembly GCF_000430505.1. NCBI lineage: Bacteria > Pseudomonadati > Bacteroidota > Cytophagia > Cytophagales > Microscillaceae > Eisenibacter > Eisenibacter elegans. The sequence continues at coordinate 333,487 of NZ_AUMD01000011.1, forward strand.
GTGTTTGCCCTTCTTGCCAAGCTTGGCCTACCAGGCCTTGCCCTAGGCGTACAAACTCACGGAAGTCCACCGGTTGTTCGAAGCCATAAGAGGCAACAAACCTAAGCGAGCCGCCATCTTTTTCTTTGGTCTCAAAGGTTTCTGTTTCGAGCAAATAAAACAGCCCTTGCTCTACTTCCAGATAAGCTACCAAGCGGGTGATGAGGCGCTCGGCAAGGTTCACGAGGTTATCTTGGTAGGTGCGGAGTAATTCGGCAAAGATAGCCAGGCCTTGGTTGCGCCAAAGGCGCATTTCATTTTGGGTAGCGGTTTGGGCAAAGCTGCTGTGCATTTCCCAGAGCGCCTGTCCCAGCGTACCCTGATTTCCCCATTGTAGGGCTTGGGTATTGTATCGGCCTTGGCTGATGTCGTGGGCGTAGTGGCTTAGCTGCGCAAAATTTTGCTGTAGGATATTGAGTTGTTGGGTAAGGGTAGCAAATTCGGCGCTGTGTGTATGTAAGGTATCAGGGATATGGCCGTGGATGAGTTGTTGGGTATAGATTTCATAACGCTGTACCTCATCCCGGATTTGCTTACTCAAAAAGTAGCCCATTGCACCCAAAACAGCAAAAATCAATACCCAGCAGATGATGGCCAAAAAACGCAACATCCAAAGGCTTGTAGCCATACTTTGGGCTTCGATGTTGCGCTGTGTATCAAGTTGGTTGAGAGACTTTTGTTGTGCTATTTGCCATTGTTGCAGTATAGGCAAAAACTCCGATTGGTAGAGCGAGTCGAGGGGAGCATGGTAATACCGAACAATGGCCGCTGTGCTGCTGTCTGTATTGCTGATGGCCGTAGAGGGCGGGTGAGCCACCAAGGGTTTGGCTTTTTCTAATACCAAGTAGAGTTGGTTGAGCAGCTTGGCTACTTGTTGGTGTTGGGTATGAAGGTGGGCGGGCAGGGTATGTTGGGCAAAACACTGGTCATTGGTATTGAAATATTGCCGGACTTGCTCTTCCCAGATTTCTTCTAGTTTGTTCCGAACACCAACCCTGACACTAGGCTTCTCGTCGGGGGGCACAAAAATGCGCCCCTGAAGTTGATAGCGAATATCTGACAGCGCTAGCTGGATTTGTGCGGAGTTGGTTGGCACACGGTCAAAGAGTTGTTCGTAGCGCAAGGTTTGTTGGCGTACCAACATCCCTTGTGTGTAGATAATGCCTATAAAGAGCACAATCAGCACCAACACCGCTCCCATCCCAATCCAGATACGTTGCCGGATAGACAAGATGGCTCTAGGCTGCCACAACTGTGCCAGCATATCTTTAGAGGGATTTAGCGCTTGCTTGTCTGCTTCCATACATTTCCTTAGTCGATATTGACTTGTTTTTTGAGCTCCTGCAATTGTTTTTCTTTTTCTCCCAAGCGGGTTTCATACTCTAGTTTGAGCTGAGCGATTTCAAAGTGGGCTTGTTCTTCGGCCTCTTGCAGTTCTTCGAGCTGGCGTTTGATTTCCATCTCTTGTTCTTTTTGCTTGGTGATGTCATAGCCGATAGAGTATATTTTTTCGACCTTTCCCTCTGTATCTATTACTGGATAAACGACCTCATACATCCAGAAAGGTTTGCCGTTTTTGTTGAAGCGAACAAACTCGCTTTTGAGTATTTGGCCATCCAGCACCTGAGTCCAGTGTCTGCGGCTCAGTTCTATGCTATTTTTGGCATCTCCGAGCAGTATTTCAAAGTGTTGGCCGATGAGTTCTTGTTGGCTATACCCCGACAGGCGCTTGAGCACATCATTGACGGTGCGGAATCGCCCATTCTTATCGATTTCGGCAATAGAGAACACTTGGTCTAGGGCGGCACGTTCGCTTTCTAGCTCCATACGGGCGTGCTTGGTTTCTTTTTCGGAGCGTTGGAGCTGCTCCACAATTTTCTTGAACTGACGTTCTTGGATGCGCATTTGGGTCAACATTACATTTGACTCGTTCATCATACGGCGGTTGTTGGCATCCGTTTGGGCCTTGGCAATAGCGATGGCGATACTCTCGCTGACACGCTCCACAAACTGAATTTTGTAGGCAGGGAGTACCTCAAAGGCGGCTAACTCTAATACACCAAAAACTTGCTCGTTGCTGATAAGAGGCATAATCAAGATGCTCTTAGGGCGTGAGCCGCCCAAGCCCGAGGTGATGTGGGCGTAGTCTTCAGGTATTTCGGTGAGGTATACCTTATCGCGTTCGCGCCAAGCCCTGCCGACGAGGCCTTCGCCTTCGGCGATTTGTTTTTGCAAAAATTTATGTCTTTGAAAAGCATAGGCTGCCTGTAGGCGCATATAATGCTCTTGGCGGGTTGTTTGATTGCGGCCTTCGCCTTCGCTAATGGTTTTAGATTCTACCGTGAAAATCCCCCCTTGGTTGATGTCCAAATAATCTACAATGGCGGCAATGATACGATCATAAAAGCCCTGAGAGTCTTGATCATCATAACGTAAGATTTCACTAAACTTGGCAAAACCTTCGTTAATCCAGTTGCGTTCGCTGTTTTCGATAGAAATTTGGTGGAGGCTATTGCGCATAGAAGCGATGATTTGCCCTAGCTCCCCCTCATTGTCAAACACAATGGCTTCGGTGTTGTAATAGCCCTGGCTTACTTCTTCGGCAAATACTTTGAGGCGTTGGAAGCGCCGTGTCAGTCGGGATAGGCTTTGGTCTATCACCGAAAGCTCATAGACTTGCTGGTCGATAGCCTCGGTAGGGATATTGCCACCAATCAATATCTTGAGGTATTCGTCGATAGTACGCATGCCTTTGTTTACACGGCTGATAATGAGGTTGGAGGCAATCACCCCTACCAAGATAATCACAAACACTACCAAGAGCGAGACATAGATGATGCGCCAGCTTTCGTTTTCGATTTCAGTAATATCTGTCCGTACACTTTCTTCTTCGAGTTGGTAAATGTCGACCAGTTCTTTGTTGATATTTTTGAAGAGGATATTGATGCGGTTGTCTGTTTGTCGAAGGCGGGTGGTATTGTTGCGGGGGGTATTGAGGAAACGGTCTATCTCACCTTGGAGCAAAATAATATCTTCGCGGAGCTGTTGGACGCGCTGCTGGAGGTCGAGGCTCTGTAGCGTTGCGGCTGTATTGACAAGCGAGTCGGCCAAGGGGATGACTTGGTTGCCCCATAGTTGTTGGTAGGTTGTTATGCTTAGAATATCTTCGGTAATGAGGTTGTTTTGGGCAAAATACACCCCGCGCCCAATCGCAATATTCAGCCGGAGGCTGTAATTGCTAATCAGCAAGCTTTTTTGGCGTATGTTTTTGGCTTTGGCGTTGATTTCTCCTACCCGTACCCACATGACCGAAGCCGCACTGAGATACATAACGAATAAGACAAAAAACAGCCAGAAAAGCCGCGCTGTAACGGCATTTTTCCGAAATAACAAACGTATCCCACGAATCTGTTTCATATATACTGTTGTTGCGCTTGCATCAAAAGTCTGTGTTGGGGGGAGAAAGTGCAAGGATTGTGCCCATTAGCACTACCACAAGGCAGAGTAGCCGATGCCTCCCTTACAAAGATAGTCAAGTTCGTCAAAATTTGGCACTATTGCATTCAAATCCTTCCTGCTTAGCGTTGGATCTGATTGTAGAAAACCTTTTCTGTAATTTCGCTCCAAGGCCGAATATCTTGGCGGAAGCGCTCTAGCGAAGCATAGACCTTTTTGCTGAAAGGGTCTTTGGAGGTTAGTTCTTCCAATACAGTTTGGGTATGGGTGTACAGGGTATCGAGCACCGGCTTGGGGTAGGCCCTCAATTGGACTCCTTCTTCGCGGATGAGTTTGTTGAGGTAGAAATTGTTTTTGGCCTCAAACTCACCCAAAGTCCACAAGTTTAGGCGATAGATAGCAGCCCGCAGGATGGCCTGTAGGTCAAGTGGTAGGGCTTCCATTTGTTTTTTGTTGACAAAGACTTCGAGGGTAGGGCCGGTCTCGTGCCAGCCGGGGTAGTAGTAGTACTTGGCCACATTATAGAAGCCCATCAGGTAGTCGTGATAGGGGCCTATCCACTCTGTGGCATCAATGATACCCCGCTCTAAGTTGGTATACAGCTCGGTAGCCGGAGAGAGCACTGCCGTACCGCCAGCCTTGGCCAAAACTTTACCGCCGAGGCCGGGGATGCGCATTTTCAGTCCTTTGAGGTCGGCAGCTGTTTTGATTTCTTTCCGAAACCATCCGCCCATCTGCATTCCGGTATTGCCCCCGGGAAAAGGAATCAGGTTAAAGTTGGCATACAGTTCTTCCCATAGCGCCAGCCCGCCGCCATTGATGAGCCAAGCGTTCATTTGTTGGGCATTAAGCCCAAAAGGAATGGCTGCAAAAAACTGCGCAGCGGGGGCTTTGCCTGCCCAATAATACGAAACGCCGCTGGCCATCTGTGCTGCGCCTTGGCTGACAGCATCAAAACACTCCAAAATCGGCACTAGCTCTCCACCGCCGTATACTTTGATTTCGAGCCGCCCGCCAGAAGCCTCCCGAACCCATTGCGACAACAACTCTAGGCCTTCTCCCAATACGGGGAATTTGGGCGGCCAAGTAGTTACCATCCGCCATTGGTACTTCTTGTCGGAGGTTTGGATATTGACTTGTTTCTCGGCGGGGCTGCTGTTGCTCTGGCACGCGCCCAAGCCTGCGGCAGCCAAGGCAGCGCCGCTCAGGGCTGTTTGGCGGATAAATCGACGGCGAGAGGGTTCGTTCATAAAGGAAGTATGCTTTGGGCTATAAATAGAAAATCAAAATTTAGGAGACGCTATACCAATAACCGGGGCGTAGCCCTTCCCACAAATACCACCCATCATACACCTTTACCGCCGTAAAGAGTAGGCTAAGCTGCTCGTTACCATATTGAAAAAAAACCGTAACCTCTGTCGTCTCTATTCCTTGACTGTTGGTGGCGCGGGCCTTGCTTTCTAAGTATCGGCACTGGGTCGTATTCAGTCCTTTGGTTATGCTTTCCCGTTGTAGTTGTTGAAAGCCTCGTTTCAGCCCCTGAAGAACAATTTGCGATAGCTGCTCCATATCATTATGTTGGAGGGTAACCTCTGCCTCTTGGGTGGCTTGGAGCTGATAATACATCAATTCCAACACCCGCTTGTCGGGCAAAATGGGTTCGAGTATCTCAAAGTTATCTTCTTGGAATGCCTCAAATACTTTGCGGGCCAACACATCGGTGCTGTCGGCGCGAAATTTACAACCTTGCAAACCCGACAGCCCAAGGAGCAATATCAGACAAAAAAATGGCAAATGGGAGTATTTCATTGCACAACATTTGTTCAAATAGGAGCAATTGACCAAAACGTCTTCAAGATACTACAAAAGTAGCGTATGCACAACCACCAAACAACTCAGGTACTTGTTCAAGAAGCTAGGGAATATCTGGCGCAAGCCGAGGTATTGTTGATCAATACTGGCGCAGGGATGAGTGCCGACTCCGGAATCCCAACCTACAGGGGCAACAACGGTTTGTGGGGGCAGCTCGAAGGGGAGCGCCAAGGCGATATCCGACACCTAATGACTCCGGCCTACATCCTCGAACACCCGCTGTATATGTGGCGTAGGTTTGCCAAGGGCTACCGTCGTAGTCTCAGTATTGACCCGCACGAGGGCTTTGCTTGGCTCAAAGCCTATGTCGAACAGCGAGACTTGCCTCACTTCTGCATCACCTCCAATGTCGACGGCTTGTTTGCCAAGGCTGGTTTTGATCCTATACACATCTACGAAATACACGGTAGCGGTGCTTTTTGGCAGTGTAGTAGGCCTTGCCAACCCACCTACTGGAAGGCAAACTTCCGGTTTGATCCAGAGGCTCCAAGGCTTGAACTCTCAGACCTTCCACATTGTCCTAACTGTGGAGCCTTAGCTCGACCCAATGTCTTACTCTTCCAAGACGACACGTTTGTCAGGGAAAGGGTAGAAGCACAAAAACAAGTTTGGGAACGTTTTTTGGACCTACACGCCCATAAGCGCTGGGTGGCGCTCGAAATTGGGGCTGGCATCCACATCAAAGCAATCAGGGCTTTTAGTCAGCGACTGATGCGCCAACAAGAAGCCTTAGTCATACGCATCAACCCTGATTACCCCGAAATAGAAGCCCCACATATAGGCTTACCCCTTACGGCTCTCGACGCAATAAAACAGCTTATGATTTACGATTTGGGACTTACGATTTAATCGTCAAAATCCAAACTCGTCAATCGTCAATCTAAACTCGTCAATCCAAACTTATGCTACATACCTCATACAACAATCTCGTATTACGCTCTCCGAGTGACGGACGGCCTTTTACGCTAGACATACAACACCAAGACGGAGCAAAAAAACGCCCTTTAGTGCTTTTTGTACATGGTTTCAATGCCTTCAAAGATTGGGGACACTTCCCTCTGATAACGGAGTATTTGGCCGAAGCTGGCTTTGTGGCTGTGCGGATGAATCTTTCGCGCAACGGAACAACCCTACTACGCCCCCAACAGATAGTAGACTTGCAGGCTTATGGCAACGATTTGTTTTCGGTAGATTTGGATGATATTGGTGCAGCCATTGATTTTTTAACACAAGCAGAGCGGCCTTTTGCCGCTGCCCTCGATGCTTCGAAGGTAGCACTGATAGGCCATAGCCGTGGGGGAGCCTTGGTATTGCTCAAGGCAGGCGAAGATGCTCGTATCAAGGCTGTGGCTACTTGGGCGGCTATCAAGTCAAGCCGGCATTTTTGGACTCCCGCCAACATCGCAGAAGTAGAAAAAAATGGGGTAGTCTATGTGCACAATGGGCGCACCAAACAGCAACTGCCCCTTTACAAGGCTTATTACCAAGATGTGTTAGACAATGCCGAGCGACTAGACGTGGAGGCAGCAGTGAGGCGTTTGCGTATTCCTGTGCTATTTGCCCATGGCACTGCGGATACCTCTGTGCCGGTGGATTTTGCCCACGAGTTACATCGCTGGAAGCCCGACAGCCGCCTGCTGCTTATTCCGGAGGCAGCCCATACTTTTGGGGGATATCACCCCTACGACCAGACTTCCTTGCCGCCTTTGGCTGAGCAGCTATGTGCTGCTACGGCAGATTTCTTTCGACAGGTGTTAGTTTAGAGCCTGTTTTTGAGAATTAGTGATTTCTACGGGCTGTGGCATCAGCGCTGCATTGGGTGCTTGGAGCCCTTCAGGAACAGCCTTTACAGGCGTATTTTTCTTGCTTTTGGAGAAGATCGCCGACAGCCAGCGCATCTGTAGGTTGTAGGGTACTATCCAGCTCGCCCAGCGGTATACCGTACCAATAAACCCTGGAGTAGATACAGCCCTGCCTTTGGCAAGAGCGCTGAGCGCTTTTTCGGCTACAAAAGAAGGCTCTAACAACATCGCCTCTGCAAATTTACCGGCCTCTTTGGTGCGTTGCATCACCTCGGGGCTGGTATTGACCCCTCCCGGACACACAACGGTTACCTGGATATTGCTGCCCCGCAGCTCTTGGCGTAGGGCGCGAGAGAAGGAGTAGATGAAGCTCTTGCTTGAAGAATAGACCAGCTTATAAGGCACATCAAAAAACGATGCCGCACTGCCAAGGTTGATGATACCGGCCTTGGGTTGTGCCTTGAGATCATCTAAAAATAGGCGTGTGAGCAGCACCAAGGTCATCACATTGAGCTGGAGCATCGTCTCATAAAAACGGTAATCAAACTCATCGAAGGCTCCGGCGGCACCCATACCGGCGTTGTTGATGAGCAAGTCTACAGACAGCCGCTCTTGTTTGCACCACTGGTATATTTCGAGCGCTGCTCCTTGGCTACTCAAGTCAATGCCGTAGTACTGTACTTTTACGGAGTATTGGGTCTGAATTTCGCGGGCTGCCTCTTCCAAAAGCGCTCCCGGCAGCGCGACCAAAATGACATTTCGGCCTTGTTGTGCGCAAGCGACGGCGAGGGCTTTGCCAATACCCGCACTAGCGCCGGTAATGAGCGCATATTTTTTGCTTCTAGACACGTTCGTACTGATTTTGATTGAACCATTCGATTGTTTGCATCACGCCTTGACGCAGGGGGGTAATCTGATACCCAAGCTCCTGTATAGCCTTTTGGCTGCTGAGATTCCAATGATAATTGTATTTGCGAACAAAAGCAGGGATAATGAGCGGATGACGGCCAAACCACTCGGCCATTAGCAGTTGGCTGTGGGCAAATCCCATCATAATAGGCACAGGCAGCTTGTAAAGACGTTTGTTGTGGGGAGAGAGTTCACGAATCAGGCCAAAAAATTCCTTGAACGACACATTTTCTCCACCCAAGATATAACGATGCCCACTTTGGCCATATTGCATCGCCTGTAAGTGGCCTTGTACCACATCATCTATGTAAACATAATTGCCCATACTCTCTCCATTGCCGGGCAGAATGCGCCATTTACCTTCATAACACCTCTTGATGAGCTTGGTAGCGGCATTGCTTTCAGTCAGTTGTCCGGGGCCATAGATACGGCTGGGGTTGACAATCGTAACCGCTAGACCGCTACGGTTGGCAAAGGCGATGGCCTCACGCTCGGCCTTGAGCTTGGTGATTTCGTATAGGGTGGTGGGTTGTACGTTAGGGTTGCTGGCTTCGTGTACGCTGCTTTGAGCGGAAGGCGAAGCGCCAATCACCCCTGCTGTAGAAGTCAAAACGACCTTTTCCAACCCAGTACTTAGGGCGGCTTCGAGCACGTTGAGCGTCCCTTGAACATTGATGTCATAAAACACCTGCGGGTTTTTGTGCCAAGCCGAGGCAAAAGCGGCCAAATGATAGGCTTGTTGACAGCCTTCCATCCCACGACGCAGGCTCTCTACGTCCGACAAGTCCCCGCTGATACAGGTGATGCCTAAGGCTTTGAGCGGGGCGGCTTTGGCTTCAGAGCGGCAAAGCGCTCGTACTTGATGACCGGCGGCGAGCAGCGCCTCACATAAGGGTAGTCCTACATAGCCGGTAGCACCTACAACAAATATATTCATAATACTATTTTTGGAGCGGTTTTTTGGCAGGGCTGCATTGGCTAAAAATAAAGTTATATCAACCTAAAAAGCAGCATATGTGTGTGATAGACGTAACAGAAACTAGTTTTGGGAATTGATGTTCTAAAAATCATTATACCCAACCAAAATTAATTTGGGGAATATCCACGCTGAAAATTCTTGAGAATCAAGAAAACCAAATCAAGTAATCCTTAAATCAAATAAATTTTGGCATAATTTCGCAAATATACAAGACTTAGGTGGATTTTTCCAAAATAGCGCCCGCTCTTGGATAACGAATCTTGCAAGACCACGAAAAAAGCTTAACTTCGCAAAAGCTATTTTTTTAACATCGCTTGTGCCCATTGAAGCCTATGAGCCAAACAACAGACCCTACCAACCCCAATCCTGAAGAGGATCCAATACAGGCATTTGCCCGCCAATTTGAGGATAGTTCGACAACCAATCCCGATCAAAGCTCTGGGAGTGTAGACCAAGACCCTTTCCAAGCCCTTGCCTCGGCTGCCGGTGAAGGGCAGCAGGCCATTCCTCCTCCGGAAGGGTTTGGCCAACAAAGCACCCCCGGCCAAAGCTGCCCATACTGCCAAAATACACTCGGGGTAGGGATGGCTGGCGGCGGCAGTGCACAACAACATTTTGGGATGCCGTATCAAGCCCTCGATACGTCGGCCATACAACAACTACTGGCAGCAGCACAGCAAAACTATGGGGCTACCGCCACCACAAGGCAATACCGCGAGCACCTTGACTCCGGCAAGAGCGACATCCGCCAACTGGCCGACGAACTCTTGGGCAAGAAAGACCGTGTTCCTGTAGAAGATCCTGAAGAGCGCGCTGAGATTGAGCGGAAGATTAAATTCTTACAAGAAGAAATAGCTAAAATGCATAAGCTCTACGACCGCCGCCGACACAAAACTAGGCTCGGAGCATTATTCTTCAGGCTGATTTCTACCGCTTTGGCGGCCTTGGTTACGATTCTGTTGGGGATTAATATTACCGGAGTCTTGGCCACACACGAAATTATTCTGGGTCTGAAGGTAGACTGGTTTATCAATACCATAGCCTTGGTCATCAGTGCATTTCTGACTGTATTGAGCGATTTACGCGCTTTTTATGACTCGGATGCATTGCGCGCCAAATACACCGAAACCTCGTACAAACTCTCCCAAATACGCGCCCTACTCGAATACCTCACCCTGGGGGGTGCCTTTGTTACCCTCGACGAGGTCAACCGTATCAAGTATGCCTTTGATAAAATATTGGAAGATACCGCCAACTATGCCGTAAAGGTCAGCCTCGATGATCTGGAGCAAGACCGCACCTCTTCCCAATATAGCAGTATTCGCTAAAAGGGAAACCTTTAGGCCGAATCTGAAGTTTTACTTCCAGTTGTTTCATTAACCCAAACCTTATGTACCCTCTATTACTTACAACACACTCTTGGCTCCGTTGGGTAGTGTTGATTTTGGCCGCTATTGTTATTTTTAAGTCGCTGGCCGGGTGGCTGGGCGGAGGTAAGTATACCAAGGCCGACAACGCCCTCAGCGCTTCTTTTGTAGGCACTATCCACCTACAACTCCTCATTGGGCTGGTACTTTATTTTGCCTTTAGCCCCCTTGGTCTGCAGGCTTTCCAAGGAGGAATGGGTGCTGTGATGAGTAACAGCGCAGTGCGTTACTGGGCCGTAGAGCACATTACGATGATGATTATCGGGGCGGTGGTTATTCAAATAGGCCGAAGCCGCTCTAAACGTATGCGTGAGGCCGCCGCCAAGCACCGTACAGCTTTCATTTTTTATGCTATCGGCTTTTTGCTGGTGTTGTCGCGTATTCCTTGGAACGAAGCCGGACGAATGTTTAGAGGTTTGTAAAACTGAGGAACAGCGCTCCACAAAAAATACCATAGCCCCAAAACCACGTGTTGAGGGGCTGTTTTTTTGAAGTCTTGATACCCTCATCACCCTTACATCGTGAGTAAGCCAATAAGACAGTCATTAGAGGCTTGGGTTTGGCTGAAATGCCATTTTTTCCGATAAAAACACTTTCTCCAAAGGTATCAATGACAAAATAACCGCTTCTATTCCTTGTTGAGGTATTGGCCTAAGGCTTGTAATAGGGAGCTAAAACGGTAACCGTACGACTTTGTACCAAGATGTATTTGATGCTCAATGATGTGTAGCCCCCAGACTAATTTCTATTGAGTACAGATGATGATATACCCACTAAAAATTACAAACCTATGAACTTGAACAAATATACCATCAAAGCTCAGGAGCTGATTCAAAAATCCACACAAATTGCTGCAGGCCATCAGCATACAGCTGTAGAAGCGGCTCACTTGCTTCAGGCGATGCTCCAAGAAGGAGAGGACGGGATAAAGTTTTTGCTACAAAAAATGCAAATTAACCCCACACACCTACAACAGAAATTAGAAAGTATTTTGCAGTTGTTTCCCCGTAACAACGGAGAGCCTTTTTGGGCCAATAGTATGGGCAATGTGTTTCGGCAGGCTGAAAAAATAGCCCAAGAGCAAAAGGACGAGTTTATTGCCGCAGAGCATCTGCTTTGGGCGATGTTGCGAGGCAATGACCGTACGGCCTCTCTGCTCAAAGAAACAGGCGTAACAGAAGAGGCGCTCCAAAAAGGTATCCACGAGCTGCGCGGTGGGCAAAAAGTAAACGACCCCAATGCCGAGGCCAAATACAAGTCCTTGGAGCGCTACTCCAAAAACCTCAATGATTTGGCCAAAAAAGGCAAACTCGACCCCGTCATTGGCCGCGACGATGAAATCCGGCGGGTACTACAGATTCTCTCCCGACGTACCAAAAACAACCCGATGCTGCTCGGTGAGCCGGGAGTGGGCAAAACAGCTATCGTAGAAGGGCTCGCACAGCGGATTGTAGAAGGCGATGTACCCGAAAACTTGCAGTCAAAGCAGATTGTCTCCCTCGATATGGGCTTGCTCGTAGCCGGAGCAAAGTACAAAGGGGAGTTTGAAGAGCGTCTCAAGGCTGTCATCAAAGAAGTGATTGACTCTGACGGGGAAATAATCCTCTTTATCGACGAGATACACACCCTTATTGGTGCCGGCGCAGGGGGCGATAGCGCCATGGATGCGGCCAACCTACTCAAGCCCGCGCTGGCACGTGGAGAGCTGCATACCATCGGCGCTACTACGCTCAAAGAGTATCAAAAATACATTGAAAAAGATAAGGCGCTGGAGCGTCGCTTTCAGGCCGTTATGGTCGAAGAACCAGATGTGCAAGATGCCATCTCAATCCTGCGCGGACTGAAAGAGAAGTATGAGCTACACCACGGCGTACGCATCAAGGACGATGCCATCATCGCTTCTGTAGAGCTGTCCAACCGCTACATCTCTGAGCGGTTCTTGCCCGACAAGGCCATCGACTTGATGGACGAGGCCGCCGCCAAACTCCGTATCGAAATCGACTCTATGCCCGAAGAGCTAGACGAAGTGCAACGCAAGCTGATGCAGCTCGAAATCGAACGGGAGGCCATCCGCCGTGAGAATGACCAAAACAAGGAAAATCAACTCAGCCAAGAGATTGCCGAGCTACAAGAAAAACGCAACACACTGCGTGGGCGCTGGCTACAAGAGAAACAGATAATTCTTGATATTCGTCAGGCCAAGGAAACCATCGAACGCCTCAAGCTTGAAGCTGAACAGGCCGAACGCCAAGGTGACTACGGGCGCGTGGCCGAAATACGCTATGGCCTCCTGCTCCAAACTGAAAAAGAGTTGGCCGAAGCACAAGCACAATTGGCTGAGCGCCAAACCAATGGCGCTATGCTCCAAGAGGAGGTAACGGCAGAGGATATTGCCGAGGTGGTCGCCCGTTGGACAGGCATCCCTGTCAGCAAGATGCTCCAAAGCGAGCGCGAAAAACTCCTCCTACTGGAACAAGAGTTGGGCAAGCGCGTAGCCGGACAGCAGCAGGCCATCCAAGCTGTATCAGATGCTGTGCGCCGCAGCCGTGCCGGCCTACAAGACCCCAAGCGCCCCATAGGCTCCTTCCTCTTCTTGGGTAGCACTGGGGTAGGCAAAACAGAGCTAGCCAAGGCTCTGGCTGCCTTCCTCTTCAATGACGAAAATGCACTTGTGCGCATCGATATGTCTGAGTATCAGGAGAGGCACGCCGTGAGCCGCCTGATAGGAGCGCCTCCGGGATACGTAGGTTATGACGAAGGCGGGCAACTTACCGAGGCCATCCGCCGCCGACCTTACGCTGTCGTGCTCTTAGATGAGATTGAAAAAGCACATCCCGATGTGTTCAATATCCTCTTGCAGGTGCTCGACGATGGCCGCCTGACCGACAACAAAGGACGTACGGCCAACTTCAAAAACACCATCATCATCATGACTTCCAATATGGGAGCTGAGCTCATCCAACAACAATGGAACGGGCTAGACGAGCTGCCCCCCGAAGAGGTGTTTGAGCGCCTAGAACATACCAAAGAAGCCGTATTCGAGTTGCTCAAACGCAACATCCGGCCTGAGTTTTTGAACCGCATCGACGAGACGGTCATGTTCCAACCTCTCAACAAAAAGTATCTGCGCGAGATAGTAGGCATTCAGTTTGCCGAAATACAAGCTAGGCTGACTGAAAATGGCATTACCCTCTTAGCCGACGACCGCGTGCTCGACACCCTTGCCGCTATGGGCTATGACCCTCAATTTGGGGCGCGTCCACTCAAGCGGGTGTTGCAAAAGCACATCCTGAACGAACTCTCGAAAGAAATTCTGGCCGGCAAAATCCGCAAAGAGTCTGCCGTACGGATTGAAATGGATGAGTATGACCGTATTTCTTTTGTAAATCAGGACTAAACCCCAACAAAAAAGCCGGTACTCAATAAGTACTGGCTTTTCACATACTAAACCTTTTTCAAAACTAAACCTCAAATGAAAAATACTAAAGCTACACTGAGAGTGAAGCAGAAGAACTGTGTACATTGTGTATCACAACTCTTCTGATTACATAACAAAGTTAGGCATAGGGAAGCGGTTTTGTTATCGGAGTTTTGATGTAATTTGACACTAAAAATCACCGACTTCCCCTCAGGCAAAAACCCGAGAGGCGGCAATAATTCGAGGGATTGGCCACACCAATCAAATGAACTTGCTGCGCGAGGTGGGAATAGAGATGTATGCCCAAACCAGTTTTGATTGGGTATAAAGTACTGTTTAGCACAAATCTTTTGCCTGAAACATCTTGGTGCCTATATGTCAATCTGCCAAAAATATGGAAGGATTACCTTTGCTGAAGTAATAACAAGACCTATTTGGGCCATTTTACCGTTTTAACTGATGCTTAAACTTTCAAAACAATACAAAAACAAGGATTTTGATTGTGGTGGAGTACTTTGATGCGGCAGCGCTACTAAAGAGCGGATTTTTAGCTTGAATTTTGCTAAGTTTACAGCTTACAATACCATAAATACTTGCCCAATAGATGATAATCACTACCCTATGTCGATTAAACAAATAAAAAGGACTGTATTATTTCTACTACTGATGGGAGTAGGAGTATGTTCACTAAAAGCCCAAGACGCAGTGATTTTACAAGATAGCAAACAAGAGATAACAGGCTTAGGCGGTAAGTTGCAGTATTATGTCGAGCAGCCAGGTGAGTACTTACAAATAGAAACAATTACCGCTGATGGTTGGGATAAATGGACTCCCAACCCTGCCCTACACTTGAATTTAGGCTATACCAAAACCCCTATTTGGCTTAGAGTACATATCCGAAATAGCAGTAGCTATGAGCGTTGGTTGATGGTATTAGACAATGCATTTCCTGATAGTATTTCATACTATGTTAATAAAAATGGAAAATGGGAGGTAAAACACACCGGAGCATCTTTTCCATACAAAACAAGAGGCGTGGTGGAACATAATGCATTTGCTCACTACCTAGACCTTGCTTCAGGCGAAGAGCAAACCTATTACCTGCGTATTGCTAATAGCTCTTCATCATTATTACCTATTTATATCGCTAAAGAGCATCAAGTGTACCATAATAACCTGACTCGACATGTGGGTTATGGAGTTTATTTTGGTGTACTCTTAGTGATGATTGTGTACAACCTATTTATTTTTTTTGTACTTCGGGATAATAGTTACTTATTTTATACCCTGACAATCATCGCAACTATTTTGGTGTTTTCGAGTATCAGCGGATTTTTGTTTAAGTATATTCATCCAAATATTCCTGCTCTGAATACTTGGCTGATTCGTGGATCAATGGCAGGTACAGTTGTTACTACCTCATTATTTGCGATTTATTTTTTAGAGACGAAGCGTTATAGTATGCTTCTACATAGATTATTTTTGACAACTATCATCATTGCGATGGTTGCTTTTGGGTTGAATATGATGGGCTGGAGTGGGCTAATCAACAAAATCATCAGTGCTCAAACCTTTTTGCTGCTAATAGGCGGTATCTATTGTTGGAGGGTGGGTAACAAAGGAGCAAGGTTGTTTGTAGTAGCTTGGGCTACTTACACTGTAGGAGGCTTAATGATTACCTTACGTAATAGTGGGTCTTTGCCTATCAACTTTTGGACAAATCACGGAGCTGAAATAGGATCTGCTCTTGAAGTGGTATTAATCTCCATCGCATTGGCTGATAAGTACCGATTAATCCGAAGAGAAAAAGATGCTGCTACCAAGAAAGCATTAGAAGTGGAGCAACAGGCAAAGCAAGAACTAGAGCAAAAAGTACGGGAGCGTACGCTAGCATTACGTGAAAGCAACGAAGAGTTATCGCAAATCAATGAAGAGCTAGCCGTAACACTCGAAGCACTCGAACAACAGAAAGCGGAATTACAATCAAACAATATTGCTATTTCGGACAGTATCAGTTATGCTAAACGCATTCAGGAAGCTATCTTACCAACTGATGAGGTATTGGGGCAGTTCCTAACGACGCATTTTGTGTTATACCAACCACGAGATGTCGTCAGTGGGGATTTTTATTTTTTTCTCAAAACAGAAACCCACCACTTTCTGGCCGTGGCTGATTGTACTGGCCACGGTGTCCCTGGAGCAATGATGTCAATGATTGGGGTTAACCTGCTCCGAAGCATTATACTTGAAAAACAAATAACTTCTCCAGCGCAAATCTTAGACACGCTCCACGAAAACATCACGGTACTACTCAAGCAAAAAGCCTCTGGCAATCGTGATGGGATGGATTTGGGTATTTGTGTGTGGGCAGAGGGCGCACAGGTGCTCGACTTTGCAGGTGCAAAAACGCCATTGTTATACATACAAGACAATACACTGTATGAAGTCAAAGGTTCAAAATTTGGGGTAGGTGGGTTGAGCGGCCAAACACCGATTTATGAAGAGTATCAGATAAAACTCCAACAGAATACGCAGTTTTATCTAGCCTCTGATGGTTACCAAGACCAATTTGGTGGAAAAGAAGATAGAAAATTTATGCGTAATAATTTCAAAAAATTGTTGAAAAAAATAGCATTTAAAAATCCGGAAATCCAAAAAGAGATATTGGTAGAGACGCTAACCGAATGGCAAGCACCATTAGAGTGTCCTCAAGTAGATGATATTTTAGTACTAGGTTTCACACTTGAGCCACAGTCATACAAACCTCAATAGCGCTTAATTTTTCGTGCCTTAGCGACCTATTCACTGCTCAAACAAACCCTACTGTACCCCAATGATACAATCCTGTACTTTATCTTCGCTTTTACGGTTTAGTGTGTATACAGTCTTATTAGCCATAGGGCTGAGCGCCTGCGGCGGTGCTCACCAGCAGGTAGACCTTATTGTGCACAATGCCAAAGTCTATACGGTAGATAGTAGTTTTGCCGTTGTGGAGGCCTTTGCTGTCAAAGACGGGCAGTTTGTGGCCGTAGGCAGCAGCCAAGAAATCTTGAGTGCTTATCAGGCCGCCAACACCATCGATGCCCAAGGGCAACCCGTATACCCAGGCTTTTTTGATGCGCACTGCCATTTTTATGGCTATGGTATGGCGCTTCAAGAAGCCAACTTGGTTGGCATTGCTTCTTATGAGGCGATGCTAGATACGCTCAAAGCCTTTGCAGCAGCCCACCCTGAGCAGCCTTGGCTATTGGGGCGCGGCTGGGATCAAAATAACTGGCTGGACAAGGAGTTTCCGACCAAGGATGCACTCGACACCCTATTTCCCAACAAGCCTGTGTACTTGGTACGGGTAGACGGACATGCCGCCCTTGTCAATCAAAAAGCCCTCGATTTAGCCGGCATCACTGCCAGTACACGTATCGATGGGGGGGCAATATTGCTCAAAAACGGCCAGCCTACCGGCGTACTCATCGACAACGCCTTCAAGCAAGTAGGAGCGCTTGTGCCCGCGCCCGACGAGGCCATCGTCCGTCGCGCCCTACAACAAGCCGAACAAAATTGCTTTGCTGTAGGCCTGACGACCCTCTCCGATGCTGGACTGGACTACCGTACCATCGACCTCATCGATCAGATGCAGCAAAAAGGGGTGTTGCAAATCCGGGTGTATGCGATGCTCAGCGCCTCACGGGGCAATTTGAGCCGATACCTCGACAAAGGTATTTACAGCACCGAGCGCCTCAATGTCCGCTCTTTTAAAATTTATGCAGACGGAGCTCTGGGCTCGCGGGGCGCTTGTTTGCTCGCCCCTTATCGCGACAAGCCCGATGAGATGGGCTTCCTCCTCGCCTCTCCGGCACAGCTCGACAGCCTCGTGGGCTTGATTGGCTCCAAGGGCTTCCAAGTCAATACCCACTGTATCGGCGACTCTGCCAACCGCCTCTTGCTCGATATTTATGGCAAGTATCTCCAAGAGCAAAATGACCGCCGATGGCGCATCGAACACGCCCAAGTATTGGACCCCAACGACTTTGTGAAGTTTGCCAAATACAGCGTCATCCCTTCCGTACAGCCCACACATTGTACTTCTGATATGTACTGGGCCGAAGAGCGCCTTGGCAAAGACCGCATTCCGTATGCGTATGCCTACCATACCCTGCTCCAACAAAATGGAATGGTAGCCCTAGGCAGTGATTTTCCTGTCGAAGACATCAGCCCACTCTATGGCTTTCACGCCGCTGTGGTAAGACAAGATGCCAAGGGCTTCCCGCAAGGCGGTTTTCAGAAACAAGAGGCACTCAGCCGTGAAGATGCTCTTCGGGGAATGACTATCTGGGCGGCGCACGCCAATTTTGAAGAAAAAATCAAGGGTAGTATCGAAGCTGGGAAGTATGCCGATTTTGTCATCTTGGCCAAAGACCTGATGAATGCTCCCGAAACTGAGCTGCGCAATATCCCCATTCAGGCTACTTTTGTAGCCGGCAAGGAGGTTTACCGACGCTAAGGTTTTTGTGAATAAAGCCTATAAGGTCTTGGCGACTTTATAGGCTTTTACAGTTGGATGAATTGCGGAGTACTTCGTGGAGTCGTCTTGTGGTTCACCACCCGACCCCAAGGGTTGGCTTATTTCAACACGCCCAGCTCCTTGCCTACTTCCGTAAAGGCTTGGATGGCTTGGTCGAGGTGTTCGCGCTCATGTATGGCAGATAATTGCACACGGATGCGCGCCTGCCCCTTGGGTACTACTGGGTAGTAGAACCCAATAACATAAATACCCTTGGCCAGCAGTTTTTCGGCAAACTGCTGCGACAGCGGCGCATCGTAGAGCATAATGGGCACGATAGGGTGCTCGCCAGGCTTGATATCGAAGCCTGCTGCCGTCATTTTTTCGCGGAAGTAGCGGGTATTTTCTTCCAATTTATCGCGCAGGGCCGTCGTTTCAGAAAGCATCTTGAGCACTTCTAGCGAAGCGCCTACAATGCTGGGCGCTAGGGTATTGGAGAAGAGGTAAGGCCGTGAACGCTGGCGCAACATCTCGATAATCTCCTTACGACCAGTGGTAAAGCCTCCAGAAGCGCCACCGAGCGCCTTGCCCAGGGTTCCGGTGATGATATCGATACGCCCCATTACATTGCGAAACTCGTGCGTGCCGCGTCCGGTTTTGCCCATAAAGCCCGAAGAGTGGCATTCGTCAATCATCACGAGGGCTTGGTAGCGGTCAGCAAGATCACAAATCTTATCGAGTTGGGCGATGGTACCATCCATCGAAAATACCCCATCCGTAACGATGATGCGATGACGCGCACCGGCGGCAGCCTGAAGCTGGGCTTCGAGGTCGGCCATGTCGTTGTGTTTGTAACGTAGGCGTTGGGCCTTACATAGGCGGACACCATCGATGATAGAGGCGTGGTTCAGCTCATCCGAAATAATGGCATCTTCAGGGCCAAACAAGGGCTCAAATACACCTCCGTTGGCATCAAAAGCAGCTGCATAAAGAATGGTATCTTCCGTACCCATAAATTCGGCGATACGTTGCTCCAGTTCCTTGTGGATATCTTGTGTTCCGCAGATAAAGCGTACTGAAGCCAAACCAAAGCCGTGACTGTCAAGCGCCTGCTTAGCGGCGGCAATTACACGCGGATGGTTGGCTAGGCCAAGGTAGTTATTGGCGCAGAAGTTGAGCACTGCACCGGCATTTTGGGTATCAATACTTGCTTTTTGGTCTGAAGTAATGATACGCTCTGATTTGTAAAGGCCGGCCTCGCGGATTTCGGCCAATTCTTTTTCAAGTACGGGTTTGAGGGTATCGTACATAAGAAGCAGTGTTTTGTTGTTGTAAGGTGTAAATATGAATATGTTACCATTGGGTGTGTTAGCGCTTGGCTAACCTGCTCTTTCTCTATGTCAAGAAAATATTTTTTGGACGCAACACCGTTGAACACGCCGGTTATAGCCCTGATGATTTCGACTTTAGGCTGAAATTTCCAGTGTTTTTGCTTGATATCAGCACAAAATCAGCTTTTTTAGCCATTGTACTGAAAATGTAAACAAGCTGTTGGGAGATTGGTTACGCTGTTTTCAAAACAAACCCCACTTTCGCAGCATTAATTAACAAAAGTGGGGACATTTAACGCTTCAAAACGGATACGAAGTTAAGTCAAAAAAGCCGAAAGCACAAATTTGTCTTTGGCGCTTGTTTAAAATGTGCTTTATTAACACCAATACACTGCTTTTTGGTTATATTATACCCAATCAAAAATGGTTTGGGAAATGTATCCGCTGAAAATCAAATCCTATGAATCCTTTAAATGTTGTAAATCTTGGCATAAAAATACCGCGAGCCTTATGGTTGGAGCATCAGTCTCGTAGTTTCATAAACCCAAAGCCAAGCTTATAAATGACATTGGACTTATTTGGCGACAGTCTGCAAAAGATATCGCCCCCAAGGATTGTGGAATAAGTCATCTGCTTCAAAAAAAGCATCTTTCGCCAACGTAGCTGCCCATTTTTGTCCGGAAGGGCAGGGTATATCAAAATTCAGTTGTAGTTTTTGAGGGCTTTGTTCTTGAACAGCTATGAGTACCCGCTGCATCACCATCACGGCTTGCTCGGCTTCCAGAGGTGCTTCTACGCAGAGGTCAGGGAGAGAAAGTTGATGCATTCCACAGGAATAAAAAGTATTGGGTTGAGAGGCGCGTACCAACTGTACAAAGGCCTCCACCAGCTTGTCTGTTCCTTTGCGGCGGGTAAGTTTGAACCAAGTGGCGGGCGGATGTGCCAGCCCGGCAGTTTCTAGCTTTACGGCCAGCCCTCCTTGTTCGAGGATGGCGGCGGCGGCCTCCATCATTTGTTGTAGCTCTTCGGCATCATCACAAGCCCGAGCTAGGTAGAGTGTGAAGGTATGCGCCTCTATGCGTGCCATAATATCAGGCCTGATAAGCCCCTTCCCCGTTGTTTCGAAGGTAGCGG
Source organism: Eisenibacter elegans DSM 3317 (assembly GCF_000430505.1). Classification (NCBI taxonomy): domain Bacteria; kingdom Pseudomonadati; phylum Bacteroidota; class Cytophagia; order Cytophagales; family Microscillaceae; genus Eisenibacter; species Eisenibacter elegans. The sequence continues at coordinate 354,355 of NZ_AUMD01000011.1, forward strand.
CCAATGCGGGCTCGTGTGTCTCCCAACTGATGGCGTACGCTTGGTCGTTGACCATATGCAGCATTTCGGCATCTGTCAGGATAAAATCATTTTTGGCTTCGGCTAAGGCTACCTGTAGGGTATCAAAATCAGGCCATTGACCAGGGATGGCCAATACAATGTCGATGGGTTCGGGGAGGTGTGTCATATAGGGAACTATTGAATAAATAACGTATCCACTTCCAAAGAGGGTAAAGTAGTGATGTATGTATTCCACATCCCAAAGGTATGTCTTGTACATTATTTGGCTATCAACATCAGCCCCTACGGGGTCTATTAATAGGGCAGGTTTTTTTAATACCCCCCTAATTGTACTCAATGGAAATTGGCTGAATAAAGTAAATGGATGTGCTAAAAATCTTTTACACCCCATTAAAAATGGTTTGGGAAATGTGTCCGCTGAAAATCCTTGATAATCAAGAAAATCAAATCGAGTAAACCCTTCAATGTAGCAGCACGAAGCCTAGACTTCGTGCCACTGAGGGGGTATTTAGTTCAGCGCTTGGGCTAGGTCATTGATGAGGTCTTGTGCATCTTCGATTCCCACACTGAGGCGGATGAGCGAATCGCGCAGTCCTGTTTTTTCGCGGTGTTCTCTTGGGATAGAGCCGTGTGTCATAGAGGCAGGGTGTGTACAGATAGATTCCACGCCCCCCAACGATTCGGCAAAAGCAAATATTTGAAGCCTTTCGACAACTTGAGCGGCCTCTTCGATGCTGTCGCTTTTGAGGGTAAATGAAACCATCCCGCCAAAACCACGCATTTGCTTGCGGGCTACTTCGTGTTTGGGGTGGGTGGGCAATCCGATCCAATAGACTTTGTCTACCTTGGGGTGTTGTAGTAGCCATTCGGCGATGGCTTTACCGTTTTCGCCGTGGCGATCCATCCGTATATGTAGGGTTTTGATACCGCGCAACATCAGGAAGCAATCGTGGGGGCTGGGTACAGCGCCACAAGAGTTCTGGATGAAGGCCAAACGCTGGTGTAGCTCATCGCTGTTGGTGATGAGGGCACCCATCACCACATCAGAGTGCCCGCCGAGGTACTTGGTAGCCGAGTGCATCACGATGTCTGCGCCCCAATCGAGTGGGTTTTGGAGATAAGGCGTGGCAAAGGTATTGTCTACACAAAGCAGCAGCCCGTGTTGGCGGGTAACCTTGGCTACGGCTTCGATATCGATAATGGTCAGCAAGGGGTTGGTAGGGGTTTCGAGCCACACAAGGCGTGTGTTAGCGTTGATGTGTGCCTCGATATTGGCGGGGTTGCTCATATCTACAAAATGAGCCTTGACACCAAACTGCTCGAAGACCTTGGTCATAATGCGGTAAGTGCCGCCGTAGAGGTCATTACAGGCGATGATTTCATCTCCGGCTTTGAGCAACTTGAGCACAGCATCGGTAGCTGCCATCCCAGAGGCAAAGCATAGGCCATATTTGCCGTTTTCGAGGGCGGCTAGGTTTTGCTCAAGCGGCGTGCGGGTAGGATTGTGGGTGCGGGAGTATTCGTAGCCTTTGTGCTTGCCGATACCTTGCTGCACATAGGTAGAAGTCTGGAAAATGGGAGTCATAATGGCTCCGGTGGTAGGGTCAGGCGTAACGCCGGCGTGGATAGCCTTGGTGCCAAACTTGAACTGCTCGTTTGAGTGGTCTGTCATAAACGCAAAGGGGATTGGGGGCTGGAAAAATACTGCGGCCACAGCCCCGAGTACAATGGATGATTTTGGGGGCAAGTTACGACTTTTTGAGGAATAAATAGGAACCTTTGGAGTACTAAGGGTCAAGGCAAAAAAAGCCACTATCTGTCCGCATCTTGTCAGATTATCGTATCTTTGCGGTCGCACTTTGGCGAACAATTCCCCAAAAAGCTGCGTTTACTATTCGATTGAAACGACCAAAAGGCAGACAAAAAGTATGTTTGTTACACAAGAAAGTAAGTTGAAGAAGATAGTAGTCATCGGCGATCGCGTCCTGATTAAGCCCAAAGCCCCTAGCGAAATGACTAGCAGTGGCTTGTACCTTCCCCCCAGTGTACAAGAAAAAGAAAAAATCCAACAGGGCTATGTGGTCAAAGTGGGACCGGGGTATCCTATCCCGCTACCAACAGACGATGATGAGCTTTGGAAAGGCCAAGAAGAAGCTATCAAATACATCCCTTTGCAAGTCAAAGAAGGAGATTTGGCTATCTTCTTGCTCAAAGGTGCCATAGAGTTGCAGTACGAAAACGAGCAGTATTATATGGTTTCTCAAAATGCTATTTTGATGATTGAGCGCGACGACGAGCTATTCGATTGACGCGCCAAATGCTAGCCAGGCCCTTGTTGTAGTTTCCCAAGGGCTTGTCTTTTTATTTTTTACCTCTTTGCCTCTCCCCCTCCGTTATTGAATTATGTGGAATCGCATCACCTCCTTTATCATCCTACACCGCTTTAAGCTATCCGGCGTTATTGGCATATTGACCATCTTCTTTGGCTTTTTTGCCATCAAGGCCGAAATGAGCCACAATTTCGCCAGCATTGTCCCTTCTTATGACCCCGAAATGCAGTATTTCGAGCGCTTCAAGAAAACCTTCGGCGAAGATGCCAATGTGTTTGCCGTAGGCTTAGCCGACAAGCGGGCGTACGAATTGGAAAATTTCAAAGCCTTGCATACCTTGGTGGAGCGTATCCGCCAACAACACGGGGTGAAACAGGTGCTTTCATTGCCACAAGCCATTGTGATTCTGAAAGATACTACAGAAAGCAAATTTGTCAGTGAGGCTATTTTCGAGCCTATGCCCCAAACTCAAGCCGCGCTTGACAGCGCCTTGGCCTTGGTCAGCGAGATGCATTTTTATGACAATCAGCTCATCAATGTGCAAACAGGCGCTACACTGATTGCTGTTTCGATTACCAAAGAGGTGCTCGACTCTCCACAAAGGCAAGTATTGACCAACAACATCAAAAAGCTAGGCGACGAGTTTACCCAACAAACAGGCATTGAGCTACACTATGCCGGTGTGCCCGAAATCCGCTCATTTATGACCACCAAAATGGCTTCCGAACTCAAGATGCTCTTGATGCTGTCAGTGGTGATGACAGTGATTGTGTTGTGGTGGTTTTTCCGCTCTACCAAGGCCATTATCGTCCCATTGATTACGATTGGGGTGGTAGTGGTATGGACAATGGGCGTAATCGTACTCCTAGGCTATAAAATCAATATTCTTACGGGCTTGCTGCCGCCTATTTTGGTAGTAATCGGGATTCCTAACAGTGTTTATTGGATTACCAAATACCACCAAGAGTATCGGAAAAACCCCGAAAGAGCGCTAGTTATCCAAAAGGTCGTACGCCATATCACGCCAGTGGCCCTGATGACCAATGTTACGACGGCTATTGGGTTTTTTGTCTTCTCTTTTATGGACACACGTATCTTGCGAGAGTTTGGTGTAGTGTCAAGTATTGGGGTGATGAGTATGTTTGTGGTCAGTGTGATATTGCTCCCTACGTTTATGATGTGGATGCCTGCTCCTGGTGATAAGGAACTGCGCCATCTCGACCGAATGGGGCTAAACAAAATCTTAGACCGCTTCCACCAGCTTATTTTTGAGCGCCGTCCGTTGATTTACACCGTGGTGGCCTTCTCTGTCATCGTTTCTTTGGTAGGTTTCAGTCAGCTCGAAGTAGTGTCCTTTATGGCAGATGATATTCCTCAGAACAGTACGCTAAAACAGGATTTGGCCTTTTTTGAGCAACACTTCCAAGGGGCTATGCCGCTCGAAATTGTGGTCGATACCCGCAAAACCAAAGGGGTGATGAACCTTGGTACTTTGCGCCGCGCCGACCAGCTACAGGACTCGCTCAACAGCATCGACTTGGTGTCGCAGCCGCTCTCATTGGTGAGTTTTGTAAAGGCTGGCAGACAGGCATTTTACAACAACCCTGCGTTTTATGGCTTACCCACCAACCAAGACCGGGTGTTTATCCTCAACTATCTCAAGAAGAGCGAGGAAGGCAGTGATAACATCAGTGCGCTTAATAATTTTGTAGACAGCACCGGCCAGCAGATGCGTATTTCGCTCAAGGTAGCCGATGTAGGGTCTATCAAGATGGACTCCCTCATTGAGGGGGTTATACGCCCACAGGTAGCACAGATTTTTGACCAAGAGCAGTACGATGTACACATCACCGGCACTACCTTGCTCTTTATCAAGGGCAACCGCTATCTGGTCAATAACCTCAAAACAAGTATCTTGATTGCCATCGGATTGATTGCCATCTTGATGGCCTTCTTGTTTAAGTCGCTACGCATTATCATCGTGTCTATCATTACCAATATGCTGCCCTTGCTCATTACAGCAGGGATGATGGGCTTCTTGGGTGTGGCGCTTAAGCCAAGTACAGTGCTTATTTTTAGTATTGCTTTTGGAATAGCTGTAGACGACTCAATACACTATCTGGCACGCTACCGGCAAGGCCTGCTGCTCAACAACCTCTCCGTGAGAGACGCTGTCAGCCTTAGCCTACACGAAACCGGAGCAGGGATGATTTACACCTCTATTATCTTGTTTTTTGGCTTTATTATCTTTATCTTTTCTGACTTTCAAGGCACCAAAGCCTTGGGTGGGTTGACCTCGGCCACACTCCTGTGTGCAATGTTGGCCAATCTATTGCTCTTGCCGGCCTTGCTGCTTTCGCTCGATAAACGTGCGCAAGCCAAAAAAGCCGCTGTTTTGGCTGCTGAAAAGGCTTCTTAACCAAATAATCACCCATTTTTGTCGTCGCTAACCAACCCTGATTTGTTATGATAACGCCTCCTATACCTCAGAACGAAGTAGAACGATTGCAAGCCTTGTATCGGTATCAGGTATTGGATACCGAAGCCGAATCAGAGTTTGATGAGCTGGTGCAGTTGGCTTCTTATATTTGTGATGTGCCTATCTCCTTGATCTCCTTGATTGCCGAAGACAAACAATGGTTCAAAGCTCGCGTTGGCTTAGAAGCTACCGAAACCCCACGTAGTCAGGCTTTTTGTGCACATGCAATTATGGAGCCTACGTTGTTTGAGGTAATCGATGCGACCAAGGACCCCCGCTTCAAAGACAATCCGCTCGTTACGGGGCATCCTGATATCCGGTTTTATGCTGGAATGCCTCTGACTACACCCGATGGCTACAATCTCGGGACGCTCTGTGTCATTGACAACAAGCCCCGAGCGCTCAGCGACGAACAGCGCAAGGCAATCAAAACTATTGCCAATCAGGTGATTACGCAAATGGAATTGCGCCTAAACCTACAGGTGCTCCGAGCGCAAAGTCAACAAGTATCTGAAAGCATTCGCTATGGCAAACGCCTACAAGAGGCGATGTTGCCCACAGAAGACACTCTGGCACAATGCCCGGTACAGCGTATTTTTGTGCTCAGCGTGCCTAAGGATGAGATTTCAAGCGATTTTTTTTGGTACAAACAAATTGCACACAAGAGCATTGTCGTGGCTGCCGACTGTAGCGGGAGCGGAATCCCCGGCGCTTTGGTCAGTGTGGCCGTTACGGGTTTGCTGCGCGATATCGTTACACACCAGCAAATTACTGACCCCTCAGACATACTCTATCGCCTAGACGAGCAGATGGAGCGCATCTTGCGCAATGACTCCCAGCCCTATGAGGGGATGCAGGCCGTGGTGGCTTGTATCAATCACCCCCAAAAGAGTATTGAAATAGCCTCTGCCGGCAACGCACTCTGGACAGTACAAAACGGACAGGCTACCCAGTTGCCCACAGCTCCCGTGGCCATTGGGAATAGCACCAAAGCACCCAAAAGATTCCAAAAACAATTTCTAAAAGATATCGCCGGAACGATGTTTTATGCCTGTACAGATGGGCTGACTCAACTACCACAGGCCGAAAACCCAACATTTTTTGGACAGGAGGCGCTTCCAAAGTTGTTGTCCCAAGTTGCCCAACAATCAGCAGGGCAGCAAAAACAAACCATAGAAGCGGCCATTGCCCAGTGGGCAGGCAAGGCTCCACGCCCCGATGATTTGTTGTTAGTAGGTTTTGGTATTTAGGCTGGCTAATGTAACACAGCCCCTATTCCCACTTGTAGAGCTGCTTGTCGGTAAAGATGACCTTACGAATGCCGGCCTCTTCTTCGGCATTGGCAATGGTAGGCTGACGGTTCATCGCCATAAAGGTAAATACCGGCACGGCCTGTATGAGCTGCCCTTGGTAGAAGTAGTTTTGTAAGAAAAAGGCCTGCCGTACGCCCAAGCGGTGTACTTGGTCGAAGAGGAAGTTGCCCAAGCCGTGAAAAATAGGCTTGCCCTTGTAAAACTCTACTTCTTGTGGTTGATGTGCTTGTGAGCCATACACCATATCAGCGCCAAAATCAATCAAATCGCGCGAAATGCGGGCTTGTGTAGGGGTAGGCTGGTAGGAGTCTACCTCCCCAAACTGGCAGGTAGCGATGATATAATCGACCCTCAGCTCTTGGCGCATCTTACGGATGCCCTGTCGGGCTTTCTCTCGCTCATAGCGGTTGGCACCCATCTGTACATCGGCACATTCCCCAGAGGGGCACTTTTCGTTGAATCCGATAAAGCCAAGTTTTTTGCCATCTTTGAGCGTAACGACCAAGGGCGTATTGGCTTGTTCGGGGCTGAGGCCACCGCCAAAGGTTTGCATCTTCTGCGCCTGATACCACTCAAAAGTCTGGCGGTAAGGCTCCTTGCCATAATCGAGGTTATGGTTGCCGGTTAGCTCTACGATATTGGTGCCCAGATCGATGAGTGTCTGAAAATGCTCTTTCTTGGTACAAAACAAGTAGTTAGGGTCGTAGCTTTTGTAATAACACCCTTCGGCAAAGCTAACCTCGTTGCTGATGTGTACCCATTCGGCACCCTTGAAGTAGGGCAGGAGGTTTTGGGTCAAGAATGCTGTGCCGTGGGCATCGGCAGCAAATCCAGTATTTCGGGTGATGGCCGTTACGCCTGTAAGCATAAACTTGGTGATGTGTTTTTGGAAGTCGAAGGGGGTACGCTCATCGTCTAAGTAAACAAGAGGGTACTTATCGGCTTGCTCCCAAAACGAGACCCCATCGACGGCCAAGGCCTTGTATTGCGCCACAAGGTGATGAAGATCTGTAACGAGGCAAGCTTCTTTGGCCAACTGTGCAAATGCCTTGAGTGTGGGTACTGTTTGGGCATTGGCACACCCAAAAAACACATCGGCCAAAGGCTTGGCCGCTTCCAAGACATATACCCTGCCGGCACAATAATCGGCCTTGAGACTATCGAGAGGGTAATTGTTTACCGTTCGGCCATAGCCCGTTACCACAAACAGTGGGGTAGTTTCGGGACTTTGTGCTGGGACGCTGTCCGAAGCCTCTTGTTGACGTTGGGCATTGGTGGCGCTGCCGCAGGCCTGAGCGCCCCAAAGGAGCAAAAATAAGTACGGTACTAAGCGTAGATTTTTTTTCATTTTACATATATTAGTCGTTTGAATGATGGTCAAATTACGCCGCTTGCGGTCAAGTCTGTATCTTTGGCCTGTTCAATCATTAGCCATATCACTTTTATACCCAATCAAAATTGGTTTGGGAAATCTTTGCACTGAAAGCCCTTGAGCATTAAGTAAGCCAAATTCTATGCATCCTCAAATCAAGTGAGTCTTGGTATAAAGTGCTTATATTGTGCCAATGGACACTACAAAGGTAGTGTTATCATTCACCAAAATCATCATTGTAGCTTATGAAAAGCATTTGTGTCTTCTGTGGGTCGTCGTCGGGGCGGCAGTCTTTGTACCTCGAACAAGCGCGGGCTTTTGGGCAGGTATTGGCCACAGAAAAAATCGACTTGGTATATGGAGGCTCCAAAAACGGGCTGATGGGCGCAGTGGCTGATGCTGTACTCGAAGCCGGAGGGCACGTAACGGGTGTCATACCGGGATTTTTGAAATACAAAGAAATCGGACACGACAAAATCCAACGCCTCATTACGGTACAGTCGATGCACGAGCGCAAATCGACGATGGCCAACCTCTCCGAAGGCTTTGTAATGCTACCGGGTGGCGTGGGCACGCTGGAGGAGTTTTTCGAAATCTTGACTTGGGGGCAACTAGGCCTACACCCTCATCCCATCGGCGTGCTGAATGTGGGCGGCTATTATGACAAGTTGATGGACTTTCTGACCTATACCCAAGAGGAGGACTTTGTGAAGGAAGTATTTATGAAGATTGTGTTGGTAGACCAAGACCCCGCCGCCCTGATTGCCAAGATGCGCGCCTACACGCCCCCCAAGGTCAACCGTATTATGCAGCATATCTCCGAAACTTAGCAGCGCCTATGGGTCTCCAACTTTCCCCTATTCGTCATTGGCTACAGCACCGGCAGCTCCAGCGTCTGATACGCAGCTACCAAGTGCGCAGCGTGCGGCTGGAAGCCTCTAGCAAGTGCCAGCTCAAGTGCCCGCTGTGCATTACGGGCGTGGGCACTACCCGCCAGAAAGAACATCCGGTAGGTTGGGGACATTTGTCGTTCGAAAACTTTGAGCGCTTTTTGGCGCTCAACCCGACCATCAAACGCTTGGAGCTATCCAACTATGGCGAGGTTGTGCTCAATCCCGATTTGCCGCGCATATTGGCACTGGCACGCGAACTAAAGGTGAAAGTATACATCAAAAACGGGCTAAACCTCAATCACCTGAGCGAAGAAATGGCCGAGGCCCTTGTGCGTTATCGCGTGCGGGGCATCAAAGTTTCCATTGACGGCGCTTCCCAACAGACCTATGCGCAGTATAGGGTTGGAGGCAATTTGGAACAAGTACTGGCCAACATCCGTACTATCAACGCCTACAAAGCCCAATACCAAAGCCCATATCCTGCGCTCAAATGGCAATTCATTGCTTTTGGGCACAATGAGCACGAGCTACCGCTGGCACGCCAAATGGCGGCTGAGCTGGGAATGGCCTTTAAGGTAAAGCTCAACTACCAGCCCGAGCAGTTTCCTGTCCAAAACCCTGACTTCGTGGCCGAGCAAAGTGGTCTGGGCGTAGCGGATGTGCGCAGCTACGAGCAACGCCACCGAAGGGTATACTCCCCGGCTTGCCTCCAACTCTGGACAGCCCCCCAAGTCAATTGGGACGGTAAATTATTGGGATGTTGTGTCAATCATTTTGACGACTTTGGCAATGCTTTTGAAGTCCCCTTGGCACAATTGTTACAGTCTGAACGTTACCAATATGCCAAGGCGATGCTGCTCAACCAAGCTCCCGCCCGCGAAGACATCCCCTGCACAGCCTGCAAACGCTACCCAAGGGTGCGGCAAATGCCTTTTTATCAAGAACTGAACGAAGCCTTACAGTCCCAAAAGACGCGATAAATACTGAATTTGATATGATGCTATCCAACGAACTGTTTCCGGACATTATGCCCTACAAAAAGGGGTTCTTGCCTGTGTCGGAGCAGCACCGCCTCTACTTTGAGGAATCGGGCAACTCTGATGGCTACCCCGTAGTTTTTCTACACGAAGGCCCCGGTGCTGGTTGTTCAAGCCGTGTGAGGCGCTTGTTTGACCCCAACTTCTACCGCATCATCCTCTTCGACCAACGCGGAGCCGGGCGCAGCGAACCCGTAGGTTGCCTAGACGACAACACGACCCAACACCTTGTAGAAGACCTCGAAAAGCTACGCCAACACCTCCACGCCGACCAATGGGTGTTGGTGGGCGAAGGCTGGGGCTGTACACTAGCCCTGACTTATGCTGTAACCTACCCCTGCAAGGTATTGGGTTTGATTTTGCGCAGTGTTTTCCTAGGCCGTGAGGCAGAAAAACGATGGTTTTATCAGGCCGGAGGCGCACACCAGTTTTTCCCCGAAGCTTGGGAGCAGTTTGTAGAGCTTATTCCTGAGCAAGAGCAAGATGACCTTATCAAGGCCTACTATCTTCGCCTTACCCAAGGCGACGAAGAGGAGCAAGGCCAAGCCGCCAGCGCCTGGAATCATTGGCAGACCTCTACGATGCCCTTCGAGTACCGCCTCGGTAAGTTTGAGGCCCTCGAAGACCGTGGCAAAGCCCTTAGCCTTGCCCGAATTGAAGCGCATTATTTTGCCAACAATTGTTTTTTTGAAAGCGATGACTGGCTGCTCACACAAGTCGCTGATAAGCTCCAGCACCTGCCCTGCATCATCATCCACAGCCGCTACGATGTCGTCAGCCCCGTCCAGTCTGCTTGGGATTTGGCCAAAGTGCTGCCCAATGCCGATCTCCAAATTTTGCAGAGTGTAGGCCACACTTCCCACGAAGCTTGTGTCATTCAGGGGATTATTAGCGCTACCGAATCATTTAAAGACCTATATTTGCAAGGTAAAAATAAAATAGCCATCGACTTCGACGGTGTGCTGCATCGTTATTCCAAGGGCTGGCAAGATGGCTCTATCTATGACGACCCCATCGATGGCGCACGCGAGGCTATGCAGCGCCTCAAAGAGCTAGGGTATTATCTCATTATTTTCAGCACCCGCGCCAACCGCATCTACCGCAAAAAAGGGCACAACCCTGTCCGTGAGATGCAACAGTGGCTGCGCAAACACCAAATCCCGTATCACGAAATATGTACCACCGGCAAGCCGCGTGCACAGATATATGTAGATGACCGTGCCCTCGCTTTCAAAGGCAATTGGGATGATACGGTTGCGCAAGTACAGCAGTTTGTCGTCTGGAGAGCCAAATAACCATACATATACCCCCAAATTCAAGTCCGTATGTTCAAAGTACGTCATTTTGCCCTTGTTGGGGCTGTCATCCAATTAATCTTTGCCTTGGGATACCTTGCGGTCGTGTTGCTAGTTCGCGATTTTAAAGTATCAATCGCTGTTGTTTTCAGCATTATCAGCTCCTTGGTCGTTTTCGGATATTTCATCTCCGAAGACATTAAGCTAACCCGCCGCAAAGAGTTGGAGAAATTTTTTGAAGAGTAATATTTAACAGGCCGAAAATCATAACAAGATTCACTTGATTTAAGGGCTTATAGAATATGATTTCCTTGACGCTCAAGAATTACACCCGACCAAAATTGGTTTGGGAAATGTGTGTGCTGAGAATCAAGAAAATCAAATCCTGTAAATTCTCAAACCTTGTGAATCTTGGTATAATTTTCAGTGCATATAATTGCCCACACCAACTTGGCTTGGGTATCGACAATGTTACTTGAGCTTTGGTTGGGGGCTTTTTTGGGCAAATACATCAGGCCGCGAGCCTATGTTAGGTTGATGTTTACCTTGTAGTACGTTTGCTGATGGCGTTGTTGCTGATATTGCGTTGACGACTACATCGGAAGCGGTTGGTGGGTTCGAGCTGTTTTTGACGATGTTTGGTGTTGCGACCCTGTACGCGGGCACGCCAACGCCTCCACGAAGCCGGAGCCAACTCACGGCGCATCAATACAATCACCTCTGCTTCGGAAAGGCCAAATTGCGCTTTGATGGCCTCAAAGGGTGTACGATCTTCCCAAGCCATTTCTATAATGCGGTCTTGGGCTTCGTTACTTAGAGAAGGGCTTTGTTTTTTGCTCATAAGCCATATCTGGTTTTTTTCAACAAAAGGGTTTGCCTACTTTTGCCAAACCAAGGACACAAGAGATTTGTTGTCTGTGTTGTTGCAGTTTGTTTACCCTTTCTGAGAGAAATATGATCCAAGCTTGGATAAGCGCATTGCGTTTGCGTACGTTGCCTTTGGCCTTGGCCGGCATTATTATGGGCAGCTTTGTAGCTGCTCACCACCAAGGCTTCCGTTGGGAGGTGTTGACCTTGGCAGCCCTGACGGCTATTTTTTTGCAAATTGTCTCTAACCTTGCCAACGATTATGGCGACAGCATCCACGGCGCAGACAGCCAAGCGCGGCAAGGCCCCTCAAGAGCCGTGCAGACTGGTGCTATTACAGCGGCGGCTATGTGGCGGGCAGTGATGTTGTTTGCACTTCTGGCTTTGTTGAGTGGGCTGTTGTTGCTCTGGGTTGCGCTCCAAACTTGGCAAGATTTTTTGGCCTTCTTGGGTTTAGGGCTGCTGGCTATTTTGGCTGCCATTACCTACACTGCCGGGCGCAGACCTTATGGATATGTAGGGCTGGGCGATTTGTCAGTACTGATTTTTTTCGGCCTAGTGGCTGTAGGCGGTACTTACTACCTCCATACCCATCAATGGCATTGGGGAGTACTGTTGCCGGCACTGAGTAGCGGACTCTTTGCCACCGCAGTGCTGAATGTCAACAATATCCGCGACATCGCTTCAGACACCCTGGCCGGCAAACGCTCGCTACCAGTACGTATGGGACGGCTATGGGCAGTGCGGTATCATGCAGCGCTCTTGTTGTTGGGTTTTGGTGGAGGTGTAGCCTATGTTTTTGCCCAAGGTCTTAGTCCTTGGGCTTGGTTGTTTGTGCTGAGTGCTCCCTTGTTTTGGAAACAATGGCAAGGTGTAGCCACTCATACCGAAGCCGCCGCCATCGACCCCTATCTCAAGCAAACAGCCTTGACAACCTTGTTGTTTGTAGTGCTTTTAGGTCTGGGTGGATTGTTGTAGCGGCTTGAGCTATTGGCAGCTAATTTTTTTATAAAGGTTTGGTGAATTTGGGACTAAGTTTTACCTTTGTAATGCTTGGTAATACATCTGCTATTCTGTGGATGTGCTTTAATAGGGAATTCCGGTGTAAATCCGGAGCAGTGCCCGCTACTGTAAGCCGATTTTTGTAATGCTTATTACAAACCTCTAGCCACTGTCTGTTGTGATACAGATGGGAAGGCCGTAATAAGTCGGTAAGCCAGGAGACCTGCCCAGCCGTAGTCAGGCAGTAGTGCTTTCGGGAACAAAAGCCGCTGTTAAGGTTTTATCATTGAAGACATATTTTGCTCATGGCAATCTCCCAAAGGCTTCTGGCCGGATGGGCTGCTGTGGTTGTATTTTGCGCTTGGGCTGCTCCTGCTATGGGGCAGTCTGATACGACTGTTATCTCCTTACCTGAGATTTCGGTCAAAGCCCCTATTTGGGAAAAGTACACCGCAGGCAGCAAACGCCTTACGCTTGACAGCGCTGAAACAGCACTGTATCAGGCTACTACGCTCCAAGAATTACTTCACCAGCGGACAGCACTCTACTTGCGTGAGTATGGTTCGGGGATGTTATCTAGTTTGAGCTTTCGCGGTACGAGCGCCAGCCATACCGCTGTTCTTTGGAACGGCATCAACATCAACTCCTTTACACTAGGTTCTTCTGATTTTAGTTACCTCCCTGTAGCGGCCAGCGACCGCATTAGCCTCCAGTATGGCTCTGCCTCATCCCTTTATGGTAGTGATGCTATCGGCGGTAGCGTACACCTACACACGGATTTGCCTGTAGGCCAACAGTTATCGTTGGGTGCACAGCAAACCTTAGGGAGCTTTGGGCAATACTCCGCCCAAGCATATACCCGATATGGAGGCAAGCGTTGGGCGGGCTACAGTCAAGTGTATTATCATCAGGCTCAGAACGATTTCCCTTTTGAGAATACAGCCAAGCAAGGCCGCCCGCGTGAGCGTCAAACCAATGCAGCGTATGAATATTATGGGATGCGCCAGACTCTGAGCTATCGCCCACGCGAAGGACGCACACTATCGATGCGTAGCTGGTACCATCACAATTACCGACAGATACAACCTGACATGTCGGTACAGAATACAGGGGAGGTTTTGCAAGATCAAAGCTTACGCCTGATGCTCGAATGGGATGAAGACCAAGCTTGGGGGCGGTTGTTGGTGCGCGCTGCTTGGGTTGCTGATGAGCAGGTGTATAACCGCAACTCTACCATAGCAGTGAACCGTGGGATAGGCTCTGCTGAGTATGAGCGGCCTTTGGGGCAAGATTGGATTCTCAAACTAGGTGGTACTTGGAATCACATCACAGCCTTGGTACGCAACTATGGCGATGTGGTTACGGAGCAACGACAAGATGCTTTCGCCTCACTGCGCTGGCAAACCACCCCCCGAATAGCGATGAGTCTGAATGTCCGCCAGGCTTGGGTAACGGGCTTTGAAGCACCAATAGCCCCCTCGTTAGGGCTTGAGGCACGTCTTTGGGAATATAATGCCCACTACCTTGGGTTGAAGCTCTTAGGCTCTCGCAACTATCGTGTGCCTACACTGAACGACCGCTATTGGATACCCGGAGGCAATCCTGAGCTACGCTCTGAGCTAGGTTGGAGTGCAGAGGGTGGCCTAGTCTATGCTTTCCAGCCATCAGAGGGGTGGCGCTTAGAAGCCGATGTACAGCTCTACAAAATGTGGGTGCAAGACTGGATTGCTTGGGTTCCTCTGGCAGCTTTTTGGGCTCCTGTAAACATCCAAGAGGTTCATAGCCAAGGCCTAGAAGCAGGGTTGAACTTACAACGACAACACAGTGCTGGCTGGCATTGGCAACTGGGGTTGCAGTATGCTCTTACTCAGGCCATCAACCAGCGTGCGCAGGGTGCTTTTGACCGCTCTGCGGGCAAACAACTGCCCTATACTCCCGAACACCGGGCAGTCTTTTTGAGCCAATTACAATACAAATCTTTCTTTGCTCAGGCTAACTATGGGTATACCGGATTCCGATTTACAACCTCAGATAACAGCCAGTTTTTGAACGATTTTTGGCTGCTCAACCTCGCCCTTGGTACACGCCTACCCCAAGGCGCATCTGCTTGGCAACTAAGTTTAAGGCTCAATAACTTGCTCAGCACTAGCTACCAAAATATGGCCTTTCGGGCTATGCCCGGGCGCAACTTCCAGCTCAGCTTACGCTACGACTGGCAGCGTCGCTAAATGTACCCAAAGTTAGTTTGGGAAGTATATGGTACTTACAGTCCCCTATGAAGTCTCAAACAAGCTGTGTCTTGATATAAATTTTATTCTTTGTTCTTACCCTAAATAACCGTGTCTATATGAAGTACCGTTCTATCTTTATGCGCAATGCCTTATTGGCTTTGAGCTTTGTGGCGGCTATCACAGCCTGTAACCGCCCCGAGGAAAACACCCCCAATGTTACCGGCAATGTCTATGTGGCTAGTGAAGGCGCTTTTGGCAACAATAATGCCTCTGTAGTGCGATATAACCCCCAAGACAATACTGTCAGCGGCGATCTTTTTGAGGCGGCCAATGGCGCACGATTGGGTGGCTCACTCAATGCTATGACTATCGTCGGAAATCGTGCTTTCTTGGCCGTACAGACTGCTGGTCAGGCGAATGACAAAATCGAAATCGTGAACCTTCCCGACTTCCGTGTGGTGGGGACTGTCCCTGGAGAAGGTAATAACAAAATGGTTATCCCCCGTCAAAGTGCGGTAGTAGGCACTAAGCTGTATGTAACCAACTGGGGGCCTTATGACAGTAATTTTAATAACCCCAATGCTTTTGTATTGGTCATTAACTTGACCAACAATGCCATTGTCAAGCGTATTGAAGTACCTAATGGAGCAGATGCTATCTTAGCTATTGGCAATGAGCTTTGGGTAGCTCAGAGCCAAGGAACTCAAATCAACATTATCAGCGCTGCCAGCGATGAAATAGTAGGCACGGTAGAAGTGCCCCGTGGTCCTAGAGCTTTGGTAGTAGACCGAAATGAGAAAGTGTGGGCACTGTGTAACCGTGGAGTAAGCCAATTGGTGCGCATCAATCCTACCAACCGTAGTGTAGAAGCTACCATCACGCTAGAAATCCCAACCGGCCAATCACTGGGCAGTGCTCTTGCGCTCAACCAAAGCAAAGACCGCTTCTATTACTTGACCTCTGAGGCTTGGCCATCAGCTGTAAGGGTTGTGCACAGTGTCTCTATTGATGGAGGAGCATCTAGGGTGTTTGTTAACCAACCAAGCATTTATAGTTTGTCTACTGATCCCAATGATGGTACAGTATATATCGGTATTGCCCCTAATTTTTCTTCTAATGGCACTGTTTTACGCTACAATGCCGAAGGCCAGTTACAAGGAGAATTTCAATCAGGTATTGCGCCTACAAGTTTTGGGTTTGTAAACCGATAAATACCCCAACACATCTTTTGTCCAATTATGTAATAGCGCAGCGGAGATAACTTTGCTGCGCTTTTGTGTTTGTGGGAAGGGGAATTACACCCAATCAAAATTGGTTTGGGAAACACACCACTGGACATTTTCTAATTTGGCTTTGATTCAACAAGCTACTTGACCACATAAGGACTTTCGACAAATTCACAAAGCTCCCCAAGCGCTCCTTTGTGGTTAGATATACTTCAATAATAAGGGGACGAAATGAACGTACACAACAACAATGAAAGTTATACCAAGATTCACAAGATTTTGGGATTTGCAGAATTTGATTTTGTTGATTATCAAGCATTTTCAGCGCAAATATTCCCCAAACTAATTGCATTTTAATATAAATATTAATGTAAAAATATTTTAATAAATATATAATTACATATAAAACATATAGGCATATTGTTCCAATATAAAAATATTTTGTATACTCAGCGTTAGCACATAATCATCCTATTTTAGTGGATAAAGTTGCGCAAAGGCTTTGGCTACGCGCTCACCATCCATTGCTGCGGACATAATACCTCCGGCATAACCTGCGCCCTCCCCACAAGGGAAGAGGCGTTTGACTTGGGGGTGTTCGCAAGTTTCGTTGTCGCGGGGGATGCGCACGGGTGAGGAGGTACGGCTCTCTACGCCTACAATCTGTGCTTCGTTAGAGACAAAGCCTTTCATTTTTTTGCCAAAGGCCTGAAAGCCCTCGCGTAGGGCTTTGGCTACAAAGCCGGGTAGTACTTCGTCCATAACCGTGCTGACTAAGCCGGGTTGGTATGAGGTAGGGAGCAGCGAGGAGGAGGGCTTGCCTTTTACGAAGTCGGCTAGGCGCTGAGCAGGGGCTTGTTGGGTATTTCCCCCCATAAGGCAGGCTTGCTGTTCAACAGCCTGCTGGAAGCGCAGTGCGCCAAGGGCGGCTTCGTCGGGGTGGGTATAAGACTGCCAATCTTGGGGTTGAATGGCGACAACGATGCCCGAGTTGGCATACTTGGAGTCGCGCCTAGAGGGCGACATCCCGTTGACAACAACCTCGCCCGGAGCAGTAGCCGCAGGGACGATAAATCCCCCCGGGCACATACAAAACGAAAATACCCCGCGCTCTATCCCACCTATTTGGGTTTGGGCTACGAGGCTGTAGGCCGCCGCTGGGAGGTAGTCGGGGCGCTCGCTGCGGTGGTACTGGATCTGGTCTATCAGCGCTTGGGCGTGCTCTACACGCACCCCAAGGGCAAAGGGTTTGGCTTCTATCAGGATTTGCTGTCGGTGGAGCAGTTCAAATACATCGCGGGCAGAGTGTCCGGTGGCCAAAATCACCCCTAGGCCCTCGATGCGGGTTCCGTCGGCGGTGATGACACCACGGATTTCGTCGCCTTGACGTATCAGACTCTCTACACGGGTATCAAAAAGTACCTCCCCACCGATTTCGAGCAGGGTTTCGCGCATAGCCTGAATGATTTTAGGCAGCTTGTTGGTGCCGATGTGTGGGTGGGCATCCACGAGGATGTCTTCGACCGCACCATGTGCTACGAAGATTTCGAGTACCCGTCGGATGTCGCCCCGTTTTTTGGAGCGGGTGTAGAGCTTGCCGTCGGAATAAGTACCTGCGCCGCCTTCACCAAAGCAGTAGTTGGATTCAGGGTTGACGTGTTGGTCTTTATTGATAGCGGCCAAATCACGACGACGGGCGCGTACATCCTTACCACGCTCTATCAGGATAGGGCGGTAACCTAGCTCGGCCAATTGTAGGGCAGCAAACAACCCCGCAGGCCCCGCTCCTACGACAATGACTGGAGGCGCTTGTGTTACATCAGGGTAGGCGCTGCGCTCATAACTCAGCAGTGGTGGGAGCGCTGTGGGGGGATATATACCCACCTGAAGCTGTATCCATATCTGACGGCTGCGCGCATCGATGGAGCGGCGTAGTATGCGGTAAGAAAAATCAGCAGGCAAACGCCTCCCTAGCTGACGAGCAATGGCTGCCTCAAGGGCTTGGGGCGCAAATGCCTCCTCGGGCACGAGGCGCAGTTCTATTGTATGAGCGGACATAATGTGCAAGGGTTTTAACCTCGAAACAACCCGGCCAGCCGGCATTCATAAACACAGCGCGGCCATTGATGAATTTTGAGAATGAATCAGCCACAAAATTACAACTTATTGCCGTAATTGCACGTAGCATAGCCCTAGTTGAGCTTACAAATGAGGCTAAAGCCTGCTAGTTGTCAGGTATGGCACGTATGTTTTTACCAAAAAAGCGCATATCTATACTCAGCTTTCAGAAATATCATTAATTTTGAACTCATACCAACACCAAAAAACCAACACAATATGTTAGCCAAGCGAATGCTGAAAACCGCGAGCACTTACACCCTTGGGCTGTTATTTTTGACTGCCTGTGGAGACGCTTCCTCTACTTCTAATAATGGGCAAAATACACAAGACAGTGCCGATG
This sequence comes from Eisenibacter elegans DSM 3317, assembly GCF_000430505.1. NCBI lineage: Bacteria > Pseudomonadati > Bacteroidota > Cytophagia > Cytophagales > Microscillaceae > Eisenibacter > Eisenibacter elegans. The sequence goes on from NZ_AUMD01000011.1 coordinate 372,882, forward strand.
CTGATACGGTGGCCGCCAAGGTCGAAATTCCTAAACCACAAGACCGCCAGTTTGACGATATCGCCCGCTTTATCGCCGGCCTCCCCTCACGCGAAGGAAGCCCCTACGCCAAGTTTGAAGAGGAGAGTGTGTGGAAAAATTATGCCCAAACAATGGATGGGCGTTGGAGTAGTATTACTACACAAAAATTACCCAAAATCGAAAAATGGCGCGACGAAGAGTTGAAAGACATCAACACCGGAGGCGGAACGCTTTTTTACCCCTTCAGCGGGCCTGATTTCCTACACGCCATCACCTTCTTCCCCAAAATGGATACCATTGTGATGGTAGGCCTAGAACCAATCGGCTCTGTGCCCAACCCAGACAATATTACCAAAAAATCCTTGGCCGGATATTTTGGTGGCTTGCAACAGAGTTTGTCGACTATTTTGAGTTATAGCTTTTTCCGAACTTTGGCTATGGAAAATGACTTTACAGGGCGTGTGGTGTCGGATATTGACGGCACGTTGCCTGTATTGATGCTCTTTATGGTGCGTACCAATCACAAAATCTTGCATTACGAAAAGGTAGTACTCACTGACGAGGGCAAGGCCATCACTGCCGACAGCACAGCACTCAAAGACAAGGGCAAATATATCGCTACGAAGGTGGCCTTCTGCCACCAAGACCGCCCCGATGAGTACCGCATTGTGTACTACTTCTCTGCCAACCTCCAAAATACGGCTTATGGCGCACGTCCTGGGATCGATGAGCGGGCTGACTTCAAAGGCTTTTTGAGTAGCCTCAACCCCCGTGCTACATACCTCAAGTCGGCTTCGTACCTGATGTATCGCGATAGCTTCAGCAGCATCCGCAACCTGATTCTGGACAATAGCCGCTATTTGCTCCAAGACGATTCCGGGATGCCTATCAACACAATCAACAGGGAGCGCTGGAAGCTGATATTCTATGGCAACTATGTGGCACCTATCCCCTTGTTCAGAGAGCGCTATCAGGCTGATTTGCGCAAAATCTATATCGATAAGGAAGCCAACGGGGTACGTAATCTTCCCTTTGGCATTGGCTATCAGTATCAGGAGGGAACTTCTAACTTGATGTTGGGAGTCAGGCAATAGATTCACCAAGTGAAATTCAAAAGCAAACGCCATTGTCTGTGTCTCAACAGGCAATGGCGTTGTGGTTTGGAGCGGACGGTAGCCGCACTAATCTCTGGCTTTGAGCCATTCAAATACTGTAGGGCCTAGCTCTGATTGCGAACGGCGACCCGTAAACACACCGATATGCCCCCCGGGAAACTCGTACAGGGTTTTGTCTTTAGAGCCTACCAAATCATTGAGAGGCTTTGTATGCGCCGGCGGCACAAGATGGTCTTCGGAGGCATAGATATTGAGTAGGGGCACAGTGATATGTTCTAGCTTTACGGGGTGTTGTCCCAATACGAAAGTTCCTTTGGTGAGTTTATTTTCTTGATAGAGTTCTTTGATAAACTGGCGGTAGGTTTCGCCCGGGTGGTCGGGGAGGTTGTTGATCCAGCGTTCCATCCGCATAAAATTGAGCAGCTCGTCCTCATTGTCCATAATCTGCATCAGGCGGCGCTGTTTGTTGGCTTTGAGCCCCGGCTTGAGCATCTGAAAACCAGTATCGAGGAATGTTCCGGGGATGAGCCCTCCAAAAGCCTCTACGATAGCGTCTACGTCGAGGTCTCGTGCCCAGCGAAAGAGTAGGCCTTCGTCAGTGGCAAAGTCTACCGGAGTTACGAGGGTGATGAGGTTCTTTATTTTTTCGGGATGAATGGCCGTATAGATGGTGGAGAAAGTCCCACCTTGGCAGACTCCGAGCAGGTTTACGCGGTCAATTTGGTGTGATTGGCGGATAAAATCTATGGCACCACCTATGTAACCTAGGATATGGTCTTCCATCGTGAGGTATCGGTCGCTGCGGGTAGGGTATCCGGTGTCGAGCACGTAGATATCGAGTCCCAGACCGAGGAGCTTGCGTACTAGACTGCGGTCGGGCTGCAAGTCCATCATATCATAGCGATTGATAAGGGCGTAGGCTATCAGGACAGGTGTTTTGACAGTTGGGGGCGTTTCGCGGTCATAGCGGAAAAGGCGCGCCTTGTCGAGCTGCCACACTTGATGTTTGGGGCTTGTGCCTACTTCGGGTTCAGGTAAGTTGCTCATTGCCTGTGCGCCTTTGCTAAGGCGTTGGGCAGTGTTGGCCATTTCTTCGAAAGGGTTATAAAAAGTCGATTGCATAGGTTTTCAAGAGTTTAGAGGTATGAAGCACTGTTCGGGGGCTAAATCTAGTTGTTGGCCTTCACTTCTTCGGTTTTGCGCCGGGTAGAGGTCTTGCGAGGAGTGGTAGTTTTGGGAGCTGGGGATTCTTCGGAGGCTTTGGGCGTTGGGGTTTTCTCCGCAGGAGTCGCCTTGGCTGTCGATGTAGGGGTGGTGGCTCTGGTTGGCGCTTGTTGTTGGAGTTGTTGCTCTATCTGGCGGATCTTCTGACGGAGCTCATAGATGGTTTTATTCATCTCATCTACCTCTGAACGTGGAACTATGGGGAGCGGAGCCAAGAAATACTCCATTTGCTTGTCAAGCTTGGTTTTGAGCAGCATACTGGCATTGACCATTTCACCTTGGGCTCTGGAGTAGGCATCACTGGCAAATAGCTGAATCATATCCGATTCAAAAGTGCTAATCCAGAAACCATAAAACTCATCAAATCCTACTACTTGGGCGCTTTGGCCTACTTTTTCCATCAGCTTGCGGACGACATTTTCGAGCGAGCGATAACCCTGAACTTGTACCATTGTCTGGATTTCGGTAGCGCGAACATAATACTGCATCATCAGTTGTTGGATTTCGGCTGAGAGTAGGGTCATTTCTTTGTCCCTACCGGCGGGCATCATCGTCATAGCCGGCCCCGAGGGGTTGTATAGCTGCCCAGTAACAAAGTTGTGCATGCGGAGCAAAAGCCCTAGGCCTGTTCCGACCATAGCCTGTATGCCCTCGTCGCCAAAAGCTGAGCCGCGTTGGCCAAAAAAGTCATTATATTGTTTAAAATAATCCTGCAATTGCCCTAGGTTAAGCGGCGCGCTTTGCCCCATCATCTGGCTCAGAAGCGCGTTATATTTATTCATATCAAGCATCTGTTGGAAGGATTCGATGCCGAGGGAGTTGCTCTGAATGAATTTATAGATAGGTTGCCATAGTTCGAGCATCGACAAGTAAGTGCGGCTATTTTGCAAGAAGCTACTCAAGCCTTCGGGCGAGGTCATCGGGTGTTGAAAAGTTTGGCCAAACTGCTGCGAAAACTGTTCGTACATCTGGTTCCATTGGGCTTGCATGTCTTTCATAGGTTTTGTTTGATGAGTAATCAATTGAGTGGAAAGGTGTTTTTTGAGTATCTGGAGTAGGTCTTGGCTCATAGTAAATTGCATTTCGAGCCAAGCGCCCATCAAGTTAGGCAAAGCAGTATGATTGAGTTGCTCCGTAAAGTCGTGGACAGTATGGTGTAGAGCCTGCTGTTGTTGGTCAATCCATTGGCGATATTGAGCCGTATCGTGTTTGAGTTGTTGGAGGCTATTGAAAGAGTCTTTGAGTTTTTGAGAGGTATCTACGATATTGCCCATCAAATTTGCCGGAGAATTGAACCAAGCATCGAAAAAGTTTTTTGTACTATCCATAGGTATCGAGCATTGTCGTTGTTGTTCAAAAATAAAGACTAGGCCTTGCTTTTAAAAGCAATCCCCGAAAAAATCCAACTATAGGGTCTGAGTTTTTTTTCATTTGCACTAATTTTAAGCTGCTATTGTATTTCTCTAAGGATGTTTGGTGAATTCTAAAAAAAAGTGTACAATTGTATCTTACCGATACTGATTGTGAACCCTTTCGCCACCCCACATGATAGAACAAAACCAAGTCTACCGCCACCGATTCTCTTTCACACAAGCAGAGGTGGCCAAGTTTGCAGAAATCACCGGGGACAAAAACCCCATTCACCTTGACCCCAACTATGCGGCGCAAACACCCTTTCAAAAACCGATTATGCACGGGTTTTTGAGTGCTAGCGTATTTTCAAAAGTATTTGGGGTGTTGTTTCCCGGAGAGGGGACTATCTACCTGAGCCAGAACCTCAAGTTCAGAAAGCCGATGTTTGTGGAGCAAGAGTATGAGGCTGTTTTCAAAGTACTGAGCCTTCACCACGCCCGCCACCGTGCTACCATAGAAACTAATATTTACCTCGCCGGAACCGAAGAGCTGGTCTTGAGTGGGGAGGCAGAGGTAATGAACAACACTCAGATTTAATCTTGGACTGTAGCGCAGCAGTTTTAGCGTAGCTTGTCAAAGTTAACATGCGCTATTCAAAAATCAAAATATCTCTCCCGTCGAATGCCTAGCGCTACGGCAGCCGATTGTTCCCAAAATTGCCACTCAAAAATCGCCACTGTGTATGTCTGCCACAAAAAATCTTTTTGATACCTTCAAGACCCATGATATCGAAGCGCTTGTAAAAGCGGCTCAAGCTGAGCTCAAAGACAAACCTCTCGAAAGCTTGCACAAACAAAGCTACGAGGGTATCGATATTACTCCGTTTTATCATCCACAAGGGCGCAGCCCCTTACCTTTGCGCACCAATGGTGCTTGGCAAATAGCCGCACCGGCTTCTTGGGCTAGCGCTACCGCCTTGTTGACTCATGGCGCAGACAGTGTCTGGATAGGGGTTGCCGACTGGCAGGAGGCCCATTCTCTATCCTTGGCGCAAGCTCCACAGCGGTATCACTTATTTTTTGACAATCGGGCGGCGTTGGAGGCAGCCTTACCTCACACACAGGCGGCCAAAAGTCTAAGTTTTGACCCCTTGGCGCTAGCCTTGCGTAGCGGCAAAGCGCCTAGCCAAGCAGACTGGCAGGCGCAAGGGGCTTTGTATCAACAAAACAATGCTGTGCTCAGCGTCGACATCCGGCCTGTGCATAATGCTGGTGGCAGCGCCACACAGGAACTGGGCATTGGCTTAGCAATGTTGGTCGAAAATCTACACCAACTTAGTGAAGCCCAGTTGCTTCAACCAGCCACCCTCAAAGTATCCGTACGCTGGCAGGTCGCAATCGGAAGCCAATATTTTATGGAAATAGCCAAACTGCGCGCATTGCGCCTGTTATGGAGGCTGGTAGCTGATGCCTTTGGCCTAAACACCCAACTCGAAATACAAGCACATACAGCTACTTGGAACAAGAGCTTGCTTGATTCATATAACAATATGTTGCGCAATACCACCGAAGCCATGGCGGCTGTGATTGGCGGTGCGGATGTGCTGTCTGTCTGGCCACACAACCACATCGGAGAAGGGCAGAGTGCTTTTGCTGACCGTATCGCCCTCAATACTGCGTTATTGCTGCGCGAAGAAGCTCATCTTGACAAGGTGGCCGATGCTGCTGCCGGAGCTTATTTTGTAGAGCAACTCAGCGACCAACTGGCTGACAAAGCTTGGGCATACTTCCAAAGTTTAGAGGCTGCCGGAGGCTTTCTGAAGGCTGCTGCCAAAAATATTCCCCAAAACGATATAGCGGAGGTAGCCACCCGTAAAAGACAAGATTTTGCAGCCGGCAAGCTCGTGATGGTAGGGGTCAACAAGTTCCCCAACGCCAAGGATACCCTGAAAGAAGTCGCCGGCGCTCCTGCCCCCACTGCCGATTGGCAGGCGCTGCCCGAGCAACGCCTCGCACAAACTCCCTTAACCTAAAAGACTGTCGAAGTGATGTTAGCCCCCATCGAAGAACGCCTCCACCGCTTGGCCGCCGCCGTCAGACTAGTACACCCCAATCTCTCTTTTGAGCGCTGGACGTATCCGCCACCTTGGCAGCCACTTTTTTTCAAAATTGCGGCTGGGGTTTCTATGCTGTTGTTGCTTTTTCCGGTGTATTGGTGGGCGCAGCCCTCGCTTTGGCAGCCCGAAATAGTCAGGATAGCTAAGAGTATAGGCTTATTGGCTTTCCTTGGTTTCAAATCATATGAGTGGCTTAAAGACGACTTGATGCGCCAACACGCCCGCAAACTTCAGGAAGTACCGCCCAAAACACCTATTCCTAACCAAAGCTATCCGCTTACGGCAGCGCTACACACACTGTTGGAGCGCAGACATAACAGATTAGAACAAGCTGTTTTGGGCGCTTGGGTGGCTTTGATGGTGGGTGGTGTGGTTTTCGGATGGATATGGCCGCCGACTGCCGCCTATGTTGCTATGCCGGTCGTTTTCGGCTTTGCTGCTTTATGGGCTGTAGCCTATGGATTGACTATCTGGAGGCTGCGCCTTATCAAGGCGCAACTCCAAGCCTATGAGCGATTTTTGCCTTGATAGCCTCGGCGTGAGCATGGTAGTTAGTGGCTACGTTTGAGTGTCCAGAAAATCCAGTTGGCTCCGGCCACACAGGTAGCTACTTCCCAGCGATTCTTGCCCAGATCATTCAAGATGGCGACCAGTTCGGTGTAAGATCCGCTGAGTATCTCTTCCCTGCCATCGGGCAGGTTACAACGGATGCTGTTGGCTTCCCAAAGCCACTCTAACGAAGCGTATTCCCATTGTTGCTGCATTTTTGTAGGGGGTTAGTGAAGCGAATATTTGTATAATCCTTGTAAATCCTCAAATCAAGTAAACCTTGGCATCAATCGATGAGATTATGTCCAGCCGCAGTTGTTCTTAGCCTTTCTGACGCATATTATTTTCTTCAAATGCCTTTGCGGCAGCGCGTACACTCCCGTGTTTTTGTAATAAATCAGCGGCCTCTACGGTGGGTATTTGCAGCAACTCGACCAGCATTTTAGTTCCTCGCTCGATGAGTTTGTGGTTGGAGAGTTGCATATCGACCATTTTATTGTCTACCACGCGGCCTAGCTGTATCATCGTTACGGTCGAAATCATATTGAGTACCAGCTTTTGTGCGGTTCCAGCCTTCATCCGGGTGCTACCACTGATAAGCTCGGGTCCAACGACAACCTCTACAGGCAGCGCAGCCGCCTTGGCCAAAGCAGAGCCTGTATTGCAGACAATACAACCCGTAAGCATCCCGAAGGCACGGGCTTGGCTTACCCCGCCAATCACATAGGGCGTACGCCCCGAGGCGGCAATCCCGATGAGGATATCTTCGGGTTGGGGCTGATAGGCTTGTAAGTCCTGCCAAGCTTGTGTGGGGTCGTCTTCGGCAAATTCTACCGCCTTGCGGATGGCGCTATCGCCTCCGGCAATCAAACCAATGACCCGATCGTGAGGTACACCAAAAGTAGGTGGGCACTCCGAGGCATCTACAATCCCCAAGCGCCCGCTAGTGCCGGCACCGATGTAAAATAAGCGCCCGCCTGCTTGCATTCTAGGAACTATGGCCGCTATCAATGTCTCTATCTGAGGGAGTGCGCGAGCAATGGCCAAGGGGACGGTCTGGTCTTCTTGGTTGATATACTGCAACAATGTAGCGATAGATTGTTGCTCTAAATCACGATAAGGCGATGCTGACTCGGTAGTGCTGGAGGTGTTTTGAGACATTTACGATTTATGATTTATGATTTTACGGATTCGTAGTTCGTCAATCGTATCTCGTCAATCCAAGTGCTTCGATTAAACCAATGCTACTCCCCAGCTGAGGATAATCTGTTCATCAGGTTTAAGCTCTATCAAGCCCTTGTGGTGATTAAACGCATTTGGAGGGCAGGTCATTGGTTCGATGGCGATACTCTGCCTGTCAGCGGGGATGTACAGTTGTATATAATTGTACTTACCTTTACCACATTCTTGCCATATTTTGAGTTTGAGTTGTTTTTGGCGGTCAAACAAGTACAACTCGCTCCAAGGGAAGCGTGCATCCAACTCAAAACAATCATCAAAATTACGATCACCGATGGCTTGGTATTTTTGAAAATCCTTGAAAGCGTGCATTTCTTTAATTTGGGTGCGTGCATCATCCATTTCGAGTTGGCTGACTGGCTCAAACTTGAGCATCAGTTCGTCCACAGGGCTGCCTGTAGTAAAGTATGGATGCCAGCCATCGCCAATGGGCATAGAGGTAGAGCCAATGTTTTCGATGAGGGTCGTACACCGAAACCCTTCCGAACTATGGAGTTGATACGTGATTTCTATACGGTAGGGGAATGGGTATCCTTCTTTGTTGCCCCAGTAGTTAGACATCAGTGTGAGCGAACCGGAGCGGGCATCGGCCAAAGTACGGCTGACTTCAAAGGGAATCTCGTACATAAAGCCGTGGATGCTGTTCTGCTCTTGTGGGCGGTTGATGTGTAGCTGATAGGCCTCATCTTGATATTGGTATTGCCCTTGGTGGATGCGGTTAGGGAACGGCGACAACTTACAACCCCGGTATCCGCGCAGCGTTTCTAGCGTCTCTGGGCTAGGGTAGCCTTGTAGTAGAGGGTAAACCGTATCGCTCTCGTGGCGCAAAACCAACTCATTGAGCAAGGCTCCTTTTTCGGGGATAAAGGCGACATATTCGCCAGTTTGTTCATTGACAATTTTGTAATAATTGTAATTACCAAACTTCTCTTTTCTAATCTCAAACATACACTTATAGGATTTTGGGCGATGGGTTCTTCTGGGGTTTCAAGGGTTGGGCTATCGTTGTAGCAAACGGATAGTATATGGACTAGGTTTGGTCAAGGTGTCTATTGTGGCCACACGGCATCAAGGGCTTGACGTAGGTCGTCGAGCAAACTTTCTGGCTCTTCCAATCCGATATAAAAACGAATCATATCCCAGGGCAGTACGCTACCTTGATAATTTTCAGAATCGTACAATACACAAGCCGGGAAGATGAGCGATTCATAGCTTCCCCACGATACCGCCAACAAGAAACGCTTGAGATGGTTGCAGAAAGCCTCTACCTGCTCCATCTGGTCGGCTTTGAGGCGGATAGAAAACTGCCCGGCGGGCTGCTTCATTTGGCTTTTGGCCAGCTCATATTGAGGGTTGTTGGGCGAATAGGGGTAGTATACCTCAGCTACTGCTGGGTGGGCTTCGAGGAAACGTACGATTTCGGGGGTAGTTTTGGCCACACGCTCCATCCGAAGGGGCAGGGTACGCAGTCCACGCAGCAAGAGCCACGAGTTGAAGGGCGAAGCTACGCCGCCCATCGTCATATATTCGGCGTTGAATATCTGCTGCATCATCGCCTTGGTGCCACAGGCTACCCCGGCTACGGCATCGCTGTGTCCGGCAATGTATTTAGTGGCTGAGTGGCAGACAATGTCGATGCCCATCTCAATGGGATTTTGGAGCAGTGGCGTAGCATAGCTATTGTCTACTACGGTCAGGAGCTGGTGCTTTTTGGCCAATTGCGCCAGCGCCCGCAGGTCCTGCTGCTCGAAGGTCCAAGAGTTGGGACTTTCGGCATAGAGAATGCGCGTATTGGGCCGTATAGCAGCCTCATACTGGGCGATGTCTTGCCCGTCGACTTGTGTAACCGATATCCCGAAGCGGGGCATCCATTCGGTCAGAAGGCGGTTGGTCCAAGAGTAGGGCTTCTGTACAGCCACCACGTGGTCTCCGGCTTTGAGGTTGGCCAACAACGCTGCCGAGATAGCCGCTACCCCACTAGAAAAGATGAGGGCATCTTCTGCTTTTTCTAGGGCGGCCATTTTTTGGCGCAAGATGTCAGTGGTAGGGTTATGCCCACGGGTATAAAAGGGCAACTCTGATTCGTGTTGGATGGTATGGCGCATTTCGGCCACGGTTTGAAAGGCAAACATCACCGATTGGTAAATCGGCGGCGCAGCAGCATTCAAAAATTGTGAGCGGTCTTCGCCCAAATGATTGATGATATAGGAAAGGTCAGCAGACAGGTCGTCCATAGTATTATTTGAGGGCTAGGGTTAGTGGTATAGAAAATGTTAAAAACTTTCAATCGTCAATCCCAAATCGTCAATCGAAAACACTACGATGTTTAGGGCAAATTTTTGGCCAAGTTTTTAGGGATAAACTTGCGCTGATATTCTGGCATACGCGCCCAGAGGGCGTTGGCTTTTTGGCTTTCGCCTTTGAGTTGGTGTAGCAGCGCTTCATAGCCTGCCAAGCTGATAGGTTTGGGGCTGCGAGAGGCTTTTTCGAGCCAATAGGCGGCGCTATCAGCTTGTTGTGTTTGCAGATAAAGCCCTGCACGGTAGAGCGCCGCGTGGGCATTGTCGGCCTCTAGCTTTTGCGCTCTTATAAGCCAGTAGGCGGCGCTGTCGGGCTTGTTTTGGGTGATATAGTACAGCGCCTGATGTGCCAAGTTGTAGGATTCATACGGGCGGGAGGCAATAGCCCGTTGGAAATAATCTTGTGCCTTGGGCAAGTCGTTTTGTACCAAGGCCAGCCTGCCGAGATTGGTGAGAGCAAAATCCGCCTTGGGGTTTTGGGCAATCACGGCCTGCAAATCTTGCTCGGCTGCCTCCCAGTTGCCCGTCAGCAGGTGCATATAGCCTCGGCTGTCTTGCCCGACAGCGTCCTTGGGGCTTAAAACTAAAAACCGATCTAATACCGTAACAGCCTCCTCATAGCGCTCTAGTTGCATCAGGGCACGGGCCTTGGCCAGATACACAAGGGCGGTATCGGTATATACTTTTTCGACTTTGGCCAAATCTTGCAAAGCCAACTCATATTCCCCTAGGGCATAGCGCAAATTGGCACGGTTGAAATAGGCATCAGTATAGTCTTTGTTGAGATGTAAGGCTTGGTCAAAATCTTGAGCTGCTTGCGCATACAAACGCAGATTTAGATAGGCTACCCCACGGTTGTTATACACATCGGCAAAGCTAGTATCGGCACGTATGGCATCACTAAAATAGCGCGCAGCCATCTCATATTCTTGATTTTGGAGAGATTTATTGCCTTTCAAAAAGAAGTGTGTCATCTTCTCGCGGGGTGTTTGGCGACAAGAGAGTAAGAAAAAGGCTAAAAGCAACAAATAGGTGTAACGAAGTTGCATCATCAAAGAGGGAATATTGGTAATAAAAACAAAGGAACAACTCATAAACAAACAGATAGCATTTTGAGATAAATAATATCTGTTAAAAACTTGCACATATCCTACATCGCTATTATTTTTGTATTAATAATCATACATAAGTGTTATCAGCAGGTAGCCATACCTCAAAGTTAATCAAAAACTATCAACAAACTTTTTTAGTGATGGCCAATCAACAAAGTACTCAAAAGTTATTGTCTGACTTAGAGGCAACCGTTAAAGAGTTAAAAGAAATTCACCAAAACCGCGCAAATATCCTAGATAAGGTCGCGAAGAAGAAAGAGCAAATCAAAAACACCTCTTCCCAATAACCGGAGGTTTGTTCAAAGGCAAGCCTCTATTTTCAAACACCCCTAAATCGCTACACCTATGAGCACTCAAAAGAAAAAAGCAAGTAATAAGGAGCTAATGGAAGATCTAGAGGCCGCCGTAAAAGAGCTGAAAGCCATCCACGACCACCGTGCTGCCTTGCTGAAGAAAGTAGCCGAAAAAACCCCACAGGGCAAATAAGCTTGCGTTTGAACACTCCTTCGGAATGGTGCCTACCAAGTCTCATTCCGACATCATTACTACGCTCTTGGTCTTACTGAGGGCGTTTTTTATTGCCCAAAACCAGCCACTTGTGCAACTTTTTGCGGAGCGTTACAGTTTGATAAAGAAGTCTTTTTCGCCTTTTTCATCCCTGTGGTTTGATCTCATTATGGACTTAATCCTCAAAGTAATCGCTGTTATTTTTGCATTTTTTGGCGGGCGCAATACTCTTGGGCATCTTTTTGCGCTCTTGGCCGGCACCTCACACTACCCTATTCTCGAAGACCTAGGGCTGTTGTTTATTTTTGGGCTTTCACCATTAGGGATTGCTGTTGGGCTTTGGCGCTTGTCTGGCAGGGTCTCTTATCAGGCGCTCTACAACAAACTAGAGCCTAAGGCGCTGGCGATTGCCAAGCGCAATCAGGGGCGCGTATCGGCGGCGTTATTGGCCAAGGATGCTGGCATTCCGGTTAGCCAAGCGCAACGCGTGTTAGAAGATATGCGCGAAAAATATGCCCTCTTGCCGGAGCTCGATGAGCGCAATGGGCAAATCTGGTATGATGTCTCTACCTTATTGGCCTAATAAATACCTTGGAATAATAGCGCTATCCAGCCCGAAAGGCTATTTAGTTACAAGGGATTGGTTTGCCAAGTGGGGCTGCACGTTCTTGGTTCAAAACCTTTGCGCATCAAGTCGGGCAAATCAAATTCCTCTACATTAAACCCAAAACTGCTGGATGAGCGGCAATAGATGTGGCATTAGGTGGCCATTGGTGGCGACAATCTCACGGCCAAAGATAAAATTTTGCCCACCATTGAACGTACTAACCTCTCCACCGGCTTCTTGCACAATCAGTGCTCCGGCGGCCACATCCCAAGCATTGAGGTTGTATTCAAAAAAAGCATCAAATCTTCCGGCGGCCACATAGGCCAGATCTACCGCTGCCGAGCCCATCCGCCGCAGCCCGTGGGTATGTTGCATGAGGTGGCGCAAGACCGCGATATACTCGTCCATCCGCTCAAAATCTGTATAAGGAAAGCCAGTGGCGAGCAGTGCTTGTTTGGCTTTGGCAATAGACGAAGTCTGGATGGGGCGCTCGTTGAGAAAAGCGCCGCCGCCTTTGGTAGCGCTAAAACATTCGTCTTGGTTGACCTCATAGACTACGCCTAGAATCGGTGTTTCGCCCTCCAACAAAGCAATACTGACAGAGTATATCGGCACACCGTGGATGAAGTTAGTCGTACCATCGAGGGGGTCAATAATCCAATGATACTTTGTTTGGCTTAGTTTATGGCTTTCTGGGTCTTCTTCAGAAACGACACCTGCTTCGGGCAGCGCTTGGTGTAGCGCCTTCAACACTTGTTTTTCGGCTTCTTTATCCACATACGAAACCAAGTCGTTGGTGCCTTTATACTCTACCTTGTCTTGGCTGAAGTTTTTCGATTCTTGCCTGATAAACTGTCCTACTTCACGGGCGGCAGCAGCAACCTCGCGGCTGAGTTGGGTCAAATTCATATCTTGTGCTAAGGGGCTTTACAATAATGAGGTGATACACGAATATACGGAAAAAAGGCATAGGTGTATGCTTTGTGCGGTGGATTTCAGGCCAAAAGGGTGGCCTTCTTTAGACAATGCGCAGGTGTTTGAGCAAGGCTTCGCGGTAGGTTTTGCCAACAGGGATATACTCCTTCTCGATGAGTAGGTTGTTGTCTTCGATGGCCTCTATCTTATCAATGGCCACAATATATGAGCGGTGTACGCGCAAAAAGGGAGGCATAGGCAGCAATTGTTCAAAGGCTTTGAGAGCCATACTGACTACGTGTTTTTCGTGGGTGGTTTTGAGCACACAGTAAATATCCCGGGCTTCAATCCATTGGATTTTGGACAAATCTACCCGCTCTAGGCGGTTCTTGGTTTTGACAAACAGCTGCTCGTTGAGCCAAAGCCCTTGTTGGGCACTTTGGGGGGCGGGTTGGCTCTGTTGTTTTTTGTGGCGATGTAAGGCCAGCTCTATAGCGCGTTGTAGGTCTTCTATTTTGGCTGGTTTGACAAGGTAGGCCTCCGGGTCTGTGATTTTGGCGCGCTCCAAGGTCTGCCGGTCGGCCAAGGCCGAAAGAAAAATAAAGGGAAGGTCTACGTGTTGGCGAAGCTGTTGGGCCGTATCGATGCCATCCCAAGCGCCGGCGAGGTTGATGTCGAGCAATACGAGGTCGGGTATCTGTGTTTGGAGTACTTCGAGCAGCGCCTCTCCTGACGATACCGCTGCCAAAACCTCATAGCCGAGCTTCTGGAGGTTGAGCCTAAGCTCTTGTGCAATGATGATATCATCCTCAACAATCGCAATTTGAATAGGGCCTTGATTTTTCATAAAAGTATATTGGTCATTTCGCCCGAAGCCTAAGAGGCTGTCTGCGAATATTTTATTGTACGCTACAAAGAGAACAAATGATTTGATTGTATAAGCGCCAAAAATTTTCCTACTTTGCTTGTTGAAGTTAAAAACAATCTCCCATTTATACAACTATTCCATCCATTGAAATACCACAAGCTTTTTTGGGGCATCTGTGTGTGGCTGTGGCTGATGGGGAATATGGGGCTGCAAGCGCAACACATCTCCGCAGATACAGTCAGGCTACACTCTGGCATTGCTTCGCTCGACCTTGGGGCAGAGGTATACCATCAGGGGCTAGGGCTTGTTGTTGACAGCATCGGGCAGTGGGGTGTTTATCAGACACATAGGCTAGAGTTTTGGCTACACAATCAAAGCAGCGATACCCTCCATTATCTGCTTGATGCGGGTAACTGGGCTTACCAAACATTGTTGATGGATGACTTAGAAACAAAAGCTGGCCAACGTTTACAGACCGGACGCTTTTTGCCCATATCAGCCCGTACTTACCCCCAACACGAACAATATTTCCCACTCAAATTGGCTCCCCAACAGATTTACCGCCTGCGGTTGAGCTTGCGGGAGGAGATGGCGTTTTACCAGCAACAAAAGCTACGTATACGCCTTCTCAATCCGGCTCAAGTACAGGAAGAACAAAGCAATATTTTGTTTTATCAAGGGATTTTCCTGGGCATATTGGGCGTAATGGCTCTTTATAACTTCCTTATTTTCTGGGCTGTGCGCGATATTAGCTTCTGGTATTATGTCCTTTCCATTACGGGTTTGGGAATGTACTTTATGTTTTACTATGGGTTTTCGTTGGAGTGGCTATGGCCCGGTTGCCCCCGATGGCATGCCTACAGCTTTGCCTTTATTGTACCTTTCTCGCGTATTTCGTGGGTGATGTTTACCAAAACCTACCTCAACTTGTCTCATAACCTACCATCGGCCAACAAGGCAATCAATTATGTGATTTACCTCTACCTAGTGCCGCCCGTTTTGGGGACGGTGGCCTTGCTGTGGGGGTGGGATTTGAGCCGCCTAGCAGTAGACTGGATTGGAGTGATGGGGATTGTGGTATTGTCGGCTATGGTGGTATTGGGTATCTTGGTTTGGCGAGAGGGGTATCGGCCTGCGGCCTTTTTTTTGATTGCCAACATTATTTTCAGTTTTGGCTCTATTCTGTTTATTATCAGAGAAGTAGGTGTGTTCCCCGATACTTTGCTCACACGCTATAGCGTACAAATAGGCGCAGTAGTTCAGGTGGTTTTATTTTCGTTGGGCTTGGCCGACCGCCTCAATAGCGCCCAACAAGCGCTGGCACGGCAGGCTCTCGAAACAGAACGACTCGCCCTCGAAAAAGAAACAGAGCGTAAACGCCTGATAGAAGAACAAAAAGTAGCGCTAGAGCAAGAGGTTGCCCAGCGTACTGCCGATCTCAACCGTGTTGTTGCCCAGCTCCAAGAGCTGAACCATATCAAAGACCGCTTTTTTTCGATTATTTCCCACGACTTGCGCAGCCCCTTGGCTACCTTGGCATCGTTTCTTAATATTCTGATTGATTATTCGGACAACTTCAGTGCGGATGAACTTCAGCTGATGGCGCGCAAAACCCGCCAGTCGGTCAATAATCTCTCCGATTTGCTCGAAAATCTCCTCGAATGGGCGCTTTCACAAATGGACATGAGCCATTTTGAGCCACAACAACTGCCCTTGGAAAACTTGGTACAAGAGATTATCGGCCTGCTAGAGGTCAGTGCCCAAGAAAAAAATATCGTTGTACAAACCCACATCCCAGAACATTTGTCTGTATTTGCAGACCGCAATATGCTCTCTTTTGTACTGCGCAATGCCTTAGTCAATGCCTTGAAATTTACGGACAGCGGCGGTACCATCCAAATCTGTGCCCAAGAAGAGGGAGCCTTGGTTTGGGTACAAATCAAGGACAATGGCATCGGAATCAGTGCCGAAGACTTGGATAAGATTTTTAATCCGCAGTTACATTTCACCCGCCGAGGTACTCAGCACGAAAAAGGTACTGGCCTAGGGCTGTTGCTCTGCAAGGAGTTTGTAGAAAAAGGCGGGGGGCAGATTATCCTCCAAAGCGACTTAGGCAAAGGTACTACCTTGAGCTTTAGCGTGCCTGTTGTGAGGCCATAACAAGAAGGGGGCTGCCGCCTTTGCCTTATTTGAGCATCGGGTATTTTACCCCCAACAATTCGAGTTGGCCGGCGGCTTGCCGACGCAAGTACAGCAGCCACAACGAAGAACCTAAGGCCAGTGCAACCATAGCAGGCATTAGCCAGACAATCAGCGGCTGGGTGTATAACAAATAACTCACAGCACCCACACTGACCCAAAGCCGGGTGAGCTCTAGGGCATAGGCCCACGAACGATACTCAAACAACGCTCCTGTGCTGCCCACATACCATATCACCAACAAACACCCGATGACCTTGGGCAACAGGGGCAGCGTTTCGACCTGAAACAGCAGCAAGGCTGTCCCCACCATGGCCAGCAGGTATTGAATCAGCACATAGGCATTCAGCCCCGGAGTAGTAGGGGTTACAAACTTGGGAGTAGTTTGGCGGTCTACTTCTGGTATTGGCAGATAGGCTGCCATTTTGGCGCTCCAGCCTGGTTTGTAAAACAATACCTTGAGCTTATCTTGCCAAGAGCGGGCTTCAGAAAGTTGTTGGCCGATGGTTTTGAAGTGGGCAAAATTGACCCATACAGGATTCCAACTTTTGACCGGTGTTGTGATGCCATAGACAGGTTTGGCTTTTTCTTCTTGAAAAGTTCCAAACATCCTATCCCAGATGATGAAAACGCCACCGTGGTTTTTGTCAATATATTCGGGGTTGCGCCCGTGGTGTACGCGGTGGTGTGAAGGAGTGCTGAAGACCCACTCCAGCGGCCCGAGTTTGCCCACTATTTCGGTGTGAATCCAGAATTGGTAGATGAGATTCAGCCCTGATACATACACCACGTCTTCTGGGCGAAAGCCTACAAAGGCCAGCGGGAGGTAAAAAGGAGCAGTCCAGATACCTTGAAACCAACTTTGGCGCAAAGCCACTGAGAGGTTGTAGTCTTCGCTTTGGTGATGAACGACGTGCCCGCTCCACATCAAGTTGATTTCGTGGCTCATCCGGTGTGCCCAGTAGTAGCAAAAGTCCCAAGCAATGAACAGGATGATAAAGTTCAGCCAGCTAAACGTAGTCCCGACTAGTTGCAGATTGATGGGGGAGGTGTAGAGCCAAGCATAGATATTGACTCCTATCAGCCGCATCAATACAGCCACAATTTGTTGGCTTGCCCCAGTATTGATATTGGTAATGGCATCATTGAGGCGGTAGAGCTTTGTCTTTTGATAATGGGCGGCCATAAGCTCCAAACCTATCAGCAGGAAGTAGAGCGGGATGGCAATTGTAGTAGGGTTCAACATGGCGTTAAAATAGGTTATACCCAATCAATATTGGTTTGGGAAAGGTATGTACTGACAGTCCTTGAGCGTCAAGAAAATCAAATAAAATGAATCTTGGCGCAAAAACGCGCTATTGTATTGCATTCTGTCATCAAGGGAGAATATTTTACTTGTAGGGCAAGCCGATAACAAAATTAGGTATCTGCATCTAAAAATACAATAGCTTTACGCTTTTTGTCCTGTATTGCCTTTTTCAAAAGCGATTAGGCCTAGGGCAATACTGCTGAGGCTTCTATTTCTACCAACATATCGGGGTTTACCAATGCGCTGATGACCAGCATTGTGGAGGCGGGTCTAATGTCGCCAAACACCTCGGCATGCGCCGCACCTACAGCATCCCAGTCTTCGAGGCGCGTGAGATACACCCTCGTCCGTATGACATCCTCCAGCCCCGCCCCGGCTTGGCTGAGCGCTGTGCCAATTTTTTGGAAAATGTACATGGCCTGCGCGTAGGCATCACCCGTGCCAATGAGCTTGCCCTCTGCGTCGGAGGCTACCGTACCGGATACCTCGATAGTTTGGCCGATACGTACGGCACGTGAGTAGCCCACGCGGCTCTCCCAAGGCGCACCCGAAGAAATGTTTTGACGCTTCATTGTGGCTGTGTAGTTTTGTGGTTTCAACTTTTTTGAGCTAATATGGGTTTTGTCTATTCCCGGCAATTGCCAAGTTACTCAAAACAAATCAGAAGCACACGATGAAGATAGGCTTATTTTTTGGGTCTTTTAACCCTATTCATATCGGACATTTGGTCATCGCCAATACCATGGCCGAAACCACTGACCTGGACCAAGTCTGGATGATTGTTTCTCCTCAAAACCCGTTTAAAAAGCAAAAAAACCTCCTTCACGAGTTTGACCGTTATGACATGGTACAGCAAGCCATTGCTGACAATGCAAAGCTTCGCGTCAGCGACATTGAGTTTCACCTACCCAAGCCTAGCTATACCATCGACACCCTGACGGTCATACAGGAGCGTTTTGCCCAACACGAGTTTGTACTTATCATGGGAAGCGACAACCTGCGGCACTTTGAAAAGTGGAAAAACCACGACAAAATTCTGAAATACTTCAGCCTTTATGTATACCCACGCCCCGATAGCGAAGCTACCCAATGGGACAATCACCCGAAGGTGCGTTGGGTAGCGGCTCCAATGATGGATATTTCGGCTACTTTCATCCGGCGCTGTATCGAGGCGCGGCAGTCCATCCGCTATTTGGTTCCTGATGATGTCATTGCCTATATTGAGCGTAAAAAATTTTATCAATAAGCCCCTCGAGCGTAATTTTTAGCCCCTAAAGGTTGGCGTTTCAAGCCTAAATCCCGTAATTTGCAAGAATTTTGAGTATCGGTTGTTTCAGTTTTACCGCCTTTTTGCACCCCTCTTGCACTTATGAAAGAAGCCATTTTATTATTGGAAGACGGCACTTACCTCAAGGGTAAGGCCTTGGGCAAATTTAGCACCACCACCGGTGAGCTATGCTTCAACACCGGGATGACGGGCTACCAAGAAATCTACACAGACCCTTCGTATTATGGGCAAATTATTGTCAATACGAATGCACACATTGGCAACTATGGCACAGCAGCCAAGGACAATGAGTCGGATAGTGTCAAGATTAGCGGCTTGGTTTGCAACGCTTTTTCCCATTCTTTCTCGCGTGCCAAGGCCGAAGCCTCGCTACAAGATTACCTAGACCGCGCCGGCCTAGTAGGAATTTGGGATATCGACACCCGCGCTCTGGTAACTCACATCCGCAGCAAAGGAGCGATGAATGCCATTATCTCTACCGAGACTACTGAGCTTGAGGCGCTAAAGGCGCAGCTGGCTCAGGTTCCTTCAATGAAAGGACTGGAGCTTTCTTCTGCCGTAACGACCGAAAAGCCCTATTTTGTGGGCAATCCTGATGCCCGTTTCAAGGTAGCCGTACTTGACTTGGGTATCAAGCGCAATATTTTGAACAACTTCATCAGCCGCGACAGTTACTGCCAAGTATTTCCAGCACGTACGGACTTTGCGACGATGCAGGCCTGGCAGCCCGACGGGTATTTCATTTCTAATGGCCCCGGCGACCCTGCTGCGATGAGCTATGCCACCCAAACCGTTAAGGCCATTCTCGAAGCTGGAGTACCACTGTTTGGTATTTGCCTCGGGCATCAGATATTGGCGCAAGCAGTAGGCGTGAGTACGTATAAGATGCACAACGGGCACCGAGGACTGAACCACCCTGTCAAAAACCTAATCACCGGCAGGGCCGAAATCACCTCCCAAAACCACGGCTTTGGGGTAGACAAAAGCTCTTTGGAGCAAAACAGCCGCGTATTGGTAACGCATATCAACCTCAACGACCAGACTATCGAGGGAATCCGTATCAAGGATGCGCCGGCCTTTTCGGTACAATACCACCCCGAGTCATCGCCGGGCCCTCACGATTCGCGCTACCTCTTCGATGATTTTGTACAGCTTATGAAAGACAAACGCTAATGTCGGAGACCATTCGTCCACTTCATTATTGGGTAGCCCATCTAGGGCTACTCCCTCACCCTGAGGGTGGCTTTTATCAAGAAACCTACCGTGCCACGGGGCTAATACAGGCCGAGTCTTTGCCAAGCCCTATGCAGGGGCAAGGTGCTAACAACCGCAGCTATGCTACGGGAATCTACTTTTTGCTTACAGGCGATACTTTTTCGGCCTTTCATCGCATCCAGTCCGATGAAATGTGGCACTATTATACCGGCTCACATCCGCTGGAGGTGTTGGTCATTCACCCTGATGGTAGGCTACAAGAGTTGTACTTAGGCCCAGACCCTACACAAGGGCAAAGCTTTCAGGCCGTTGTTCCTGCTGGGGCTTGGTTTGCCTCTCGTGTGTTGAAGGCTACCACAGCAGAGGCCTATGCCTTAGTAGGCTGCACGGTTGCCCCGGGCTTTGATTTCGCAGACTTTGAGCTGGCTTCGGCTCAATCGCTCAGTGCCCAATACCCCCAACACACCCAGCTTATCAAGAGCCTTTGTCGGCTCTCGTGATGGTTGGCTGTAAAATAGAGCAGGAACAACACCTAGCTGCCTCCGTAGTGTTTATCACACCAACTTTTGTGATTGTCGTATATTGAGACATGATACCAAGAGTTACTTGATTTGAGGATTCTCAAAAGCTTTGATTTTCTTGATGCACAAGGATTTTCGGGGCAGACTTTTCCCAAACCAAGTTTTGATTGGATATAGCTATCAGGTCTTTAACACCAAACACAAGCAAGTAATGCATGCCATTGTAGAACTTTATAAGACAGCAGAAATGGAGGTGTATCTTCTCGACGATCTGATCCTGAGCCGCTGGTTACCAGCCTCTACAGACATGACCGAAGAAGTTTATCAAAAACACCTCAGTACAGTCATCAAGCTGTTTTGGGAGCAGGTAAATCAACAAAAACTCCAGTTTTCTTATGTATTGGACGATAGCAGGCAAATGTATTTTTCGATTTCGCCCGAGCTACAACAGTGGGCTGCTCGTGAGCTGGTGGCCTTCTACAAAGAGGTACGTCTGAAAAAGTATGCCCTCATTATGCCTCAAAGCTTTATCGAAAGCTTGGCTTTTGAGCAGACAATCGAAGAGGCCGCCAAACTACGGGCTATCGCCGGATACACAAGCAAATCTTTTGCAGACCCTGCCGAAGGGCTGGAGTGGCTTGGCAAACCACCTCTTACCCTGCCTTGGGAGTACTGAAAGCGAGCCTGCTAGCTGTTTTGAATGAGTGCCAAAGTTTCGAGACACTTGTTTTTTATTTTGAGCAAAATACTTAACTTTGCAGGCTCAAAATTTATTCTGTTATCACTCAAATCCCAATACAATGCCGAAAGTAAAACGCAACTCAAGCGCAAAAAAGCGTTTCAGCCTCACTGGCACCGGCAAAGTAAAGCGTAAGCACGCCTTCAAGCGTCACATCTTGACTAAAAAAACCACTAAGCAAAAGCGCGCGCTAACGCACTCAGGCTTGGTACACGAGTCAGATATGAACAACGTAAAGGCAATGCTGAACCTTTAATTTGTCTGTTCATTTGTATTTTTCATTATCACATTGTTTCACAGACGTTTGGTACTAAGTATGGCGCTTAACAGCACATCGCCAAGGGTCGAAATCATCTCCTAATATGCCACGTTCGGTCAATTCCGTAGCTTCTAGAGCGAGAAGAAAAAAGACGCTACAGCGCGCCAAAGGTTTTTTTGGCCGTAGAAAAAATGTATGGACGGTTGCCAAAAATGCCGTCGAAAAAGCATTGCTATACGCCTACCGCGATAGAAAAGTAAAGAAGCGTGCCTTCCGTAGCTTGTGGATTCAGCGTATCAACGCCGGAGCACGTCTACACGGTATGTCATATTCTGTGTTTATGAACAAGGTGAGCCAAAGCAATATCCAGCTCAACCGTAAGGTATTGGCTGACCTTGCTATGAACCACCCTGAGGCTTTCAAAGCTGTGGTAGAGCGCGTAAAATAACCCGCCACACAGACTTGCCCTATAATGATAGCCCTTCCGAAAATATTTCGGAGGGGCTTTCTGTTTTGGAGCTTCAGGGGATACCATACGCTCAACAAGGTATCCCAAGACTCACCTGATATGAGAATTTATAGCGGTCTGATTTTGAGATGGTGTAGGTTTGGGGAGCTTCTCCTGCTATTGTTTGTGCTAGCGTGTCCTCTAGACACAAGCATACCTGAAGGCGGTATTATAGGTCTAGATGTGTGCGGGATGATCCGATGGTTTTCTTCTTGGGCAAACAAGTATAGAGTAAGGCCAGCGTTGTGGCTCCGGCACAACAATGAAATGTAAGGGGGAAGTTGGCTACTTGGCTACCATACACCCAGGCCGAACCCAAGGCTCCCAGGCCGATACCCAGCTCTAGGGCAATAAAAATAGTACCCATAGCACGCCCTCTATAGTTGGGGTGGCCGAGATCTATAGTCCAAGCAAAGAGCGTTGGGGAGTTCATTCCGGAGAAAAAACCAAAAAACACAGCCGCCATCACCAAACCCATGGTGGTATCTACGAAGCTGAGAAATACAAAGGCAGCAGCCATACCGAGGTTGGCTACCCTGACAACAATCACCCGACCGATGCGGTCAGAAACTTTTCCGGCAACAACCCGCACCACCAAGGAAGCAAGGGTAAAACTCATAAAAAACAGCCCTTTATCAGCGCCTAAGTGCTCGCTAAAATCAGGTAAGACCGTCAACACAGCACCAAAAGGCATCGCACTCAAGAGCATCACAACCGAAGGACGTGTTACACGGGGCTCCCATATTTCCTCGCGGCGAATACGGAGAAGCGCCCACCGAAAGGGTTGTTTCTGGGCAACTGTTTCGCGCATCCTTAGGAGTACCAAGCCAGCTAATAAGGCTAGGGCTGAGGAGGTGAAAAACAAGATTTCGATAGAAAAAAAACGGACAATCATACTGCCTATGGCCGGCCCCATTGCCATCCCAATGCTATTGGCCAAGCCTAGTATGCCCATCGCCTCGCCACGTTTCTCGAATGGCACAATATCGGCTAAGTAGGCGGAGTTGCCGGTAGGCGTAAAGCCTGTCGAAAAACCGTGGACTAACCGCAAAACCAAAAAACCCAATACAAAATTGAGCACTGGGTAAAGCAATCCAGCCATAAAACAAACCGCCACCCCAAACATCATCACCGGAATACGGCCTATGGTATCGGCAAGCTTGCCACTAAAAGGCCTTGAGATGGCTGCTGTAGCTGTAAAAAGGGCAATAATCAACCCAATATAGGCTTCGCCGCCCAAGCTGCGCAAATAATTGGGCAGCTCAGGAATGAGCATATTGAAACTAGCAAAGAAGAGAAAAGTACTCAGAAAAAGTAAGCCTACCTCAGCGGTGTATACGCTTTTCTGGGTAGGTGGCGGTGGGTATATGGTTGGGCGCATGAGCGATAAATCCAGTACGGGCTGCAAAGATACAAAGATTGCAGCGCTTTTGTTTCGACTAGCCCAAAACAGGTGAAATGAAGCAGGCTTAGCTGTTGTTTTTTTTGTAAATTTGCACCCGCAATCATCAAAGTGCGGATATTCTATTTGAACGAATCAGGTAGCAAAAGCTTTTGCACAATAAAACTATGGTATACGTTTGCAGAAAAGAGCATTTCAATGCGGCTCACCGTCTATATAACCCGGCTTGGACCAAAGAAAAAAACCAAGAGGTATTCGGCATTTGCTCCAATGAGTACTTCCACGGCCATAATTTTGAGCTAATCGTAACTGTCAAAGGGCATCCACAGCCTGATACCGGCTGTGTGATAGATCTCAAAGTATTGAGCAGTATCATCAAACGAGAGGTAATAGACAAGCTCGACCACCGAAATATGAACATCGAAGTTGATTTTTTGCAGGGCAAAATTCCGAGCTGCGAAGTAGTGGTGATAGAGATTTGGAAAATCTTGGCTAAAGCCTTAAGCGACTACCCACACGTACAGTTGCATAAGTTGCAGTTGTTTGAGACCAACAAAAACTTTGTGGAGTATTACGGAGAATAACCAAGGCTTACCAATTGTTAGAAAACAAAGTTTGGGTCATCTCGGCAGTTCCGTGATGACCATTTTTTGACAGACTACTTTTCAAACAATTGATAGCTCAACCAAGTGCGGGTATCTGTATTGTACAGCCAAAGGCGGAGGTTGTCATAAGCTACCCTAAAAGACATATCTACGGGAGCATTGGAGGGTAACGTGATTTTCTGGGTCAGTGTGCCGTTAGCCTTATCAAATAAGTATACCGCTTTTTGGGCATAGTTAACTAGCCCCAACTCGTGTTTTTTCTTCCCAGTGTAGAGCATACTCGTAACATTGAAAGAAGAAAAGTCTTCTCCTGCGGGCAATTGTAAGGTATACGTACCGACTTTGCGCATCGTGCTGCGGGTGTAGCGCGTGATAACGCCTTCGTCTTCATAAAAAAGCACTTCTTTGGCCTCTGTGTCATAAACAGCGCAGGTTTGGTTTTCGGGGCGTGCCAGCTGCCCAAACAGGATATTGCTTTCCTTGGTCATTGGGTAGCCCTTGCTGTCGAGGGGGATTGTTGCGAGGCCGGCAGAGTTATACAAGTTCATCTCCAGTTGGCGGCTATCGGGGTTCCACCAAAGGCCGCGTGCATCTTGCCCAGTTGGGGTTTGGTATAAGGGGCGGCCTTGACCATCAAACACTTCCATCATAAAGTTGGCATTGCCAGCAAAAACAGTGTAATACAAGCTCTTCAGAGGGTTATAGGCTACGGCAGCGCCATTGTAACCACGTTCTTTTTCTTGAATAACTAATGTGAGCCCTTGTTTGGCAGTACTGATAGGCTTGACCGGCTTACAGGCCGATAACACGGCAAAAGCAATCAAAAAGCTTAAAATAACCTGTTTTTGAAGCTTGAACTGTAACATAGGGGAGCAATTCATTGGGTGGAAAAATAAGCCTTTGCAAGCCGAAATACTTAGCAATATTACACAAGCTGCTGCGCTCTACAAAATGATAGGCTTTTTTTGATAAAAAATACCCCGACTAAGCGGGGTATTTTATTCTGGTTATTCGTTCAGAGGTATGGGGAACTGTTGATGTACAATATCTCCTGGTCGGTCGATGGGTACATTAGCAGCATTGAGGCGGTTGTATCGGCGGAGGTCAATCATCCGATGGCCTTCTAGCCAGAGGGAATAGCGTCGTTGGCGAAGCAGCTCATCGATGAGGGCGGCTTGATCGACAGTGCCGCTATAGGCTGCTAAGCCTGCTGCGCTTCTGATGGTGTTGAGAATCGTAACAGCACCAGGCAAGTCGCCAGTTTGTATTTTTACTTCGGCATCAATGAGTGCGAGCTCTTCATTACGAATAAAGGGGATAGGAGTCGTATTGGTAGGGTATAAATTCTGGATATGAGTCCCTGTAAGCCCATCTACGTCTCTAGAACCTCCAGGACGTAAGCGTGTTTTGTTTGTTACACGTGTATCACCAACTGTGGCATCTGTGAGGAATGAAGGGTGTACGTAGATGTTATCCGATGCCTCTCCATAAAACATAGGATTTAGGAAGTCGTTGGGTGCGGTAGAGAACACAAATCGAGGTCCAGCCTGTAGGTCTCCCCCGACAGTATAAAACGAAGCTGCCAATAACGCCGGTACATCAGCCCATCGTTGTTGGTATACGGCCACCCTTGCGGCGAGCGCACGATTGATTTGTTTGAATGTGGCCGGAGTGTTAAATCCATTGTATCCACTAGAGAGGCTGAAGGGGAAAGCCTCACCGGCAGCATCCAAATCTACAACAGCCTCATTGAGGAGATTTCGGATGGCTGTTAGGGCGGCCTCTCGGGTCAGAAAGGGGCCTAGAGCTGTCGGGTTGGCTACATCAACACGGATACCGTTCTCATGCAACATATTTAGGACAATTAAGAGACAGTGTGCTTTGACAGTTCTGGCAAAACCCTTATAACCGTTTTTTTCCGAAGCATTGACAAGCGAGCTGCGATCGGCAGCCTCTATCAACAAGTTGGCGTTCTTGATAGTCCGGTAAGCATTATTGTAGGGAGATGTCAGATAAAATGTATTATTGTCTAACCTAGTTCCATTAGCCCCAAGTAAGTCCTGAACATTACGAGGGTCAGCATCAAAGAGATATGCCTCGCGCCCAATCACAGCGACAGACTTTAGGAACACATCATAGCCAACACGCATATGCGCCTCGGTACCTTTGGCAAGGTTATTCAACTCTACCCGAGAGGCATTTTCTAGGAATCCATCTACGCTGGGTCGGTTGGGGTCAATGACACGCTTCAACTCACAGGAGCTTAAAAGCGCTACCAAGAATATGGCAAAATAAATATGTAATGATTTCATAAGAGTCGAGTTTGGGATTGTTTAGAAATTAGCCACTAGGTGAAAGAATGCCCTGCGTGCTGTTGGGAATGGAGCAACCTCAATTCCAGTAGAAAGCCCTGCACCACCTTTGGTAGAAACCTCAGGATCATAACTACTGTAATTGGTAAACGTCAATGGGTTGTATGCAGATACGCCTATCTTTAAGCCCGTAAGTGTATTGCCAAGATTTTGGCGTAGGAAATCGCCCTTAAAGCGATAATACAAAGAAACTTCTCGTAGGCGTATGTAGCTTGCATCTTCAATGTATCTGATAGTTCCGACTGTATTGCGTCGGGCGATACCCGCAGGGGTATCATAGTCAGCACTAGTTCGCCCTATTATATCTGTCAATAAATTTGTCAAGTTGAGGTTATTCCCTCCCTCCTTCCAATGCCATAGGAAGCTTAGGTCAAATTGCTTAAAGAAAGTTAGAGAGTTCATCCAGCCGAGTTGGAAAGTAGGCTCGACATCTCCTACGGTAATAGTTTCACCAAGAGAATTTATGCCTTTAAGCTGTGTAACAGGTCTGCCTTCTTCAATGAAAAAAGTACCAAGTCCTAAGCCGAATGCCGATCCGGCAGGTGCAAAAGCAGGAACATCTAGGCGGGTAACTTTGGAGCGGTTAAACCAGAAGTTGAAGGTGGTGTTCCATACGATGTTCTCGCTTTTCAATACTGCAGCACCCAAAGACAGCTCTATTCCTTGGTTGACTAGGTCGGCAAAATTTCCAAACTCGCTGGTGAAGCCCGAAGAAGCTGGGGTGCTGCGCTGTAAGATTAGGTCAGTTACATTACGGTTGTAGTATGTAGCTTCTAAGAAGATGCGGCTCTGCAAGAAACCAATGTCTACCCCTGTTTCAAACTCTTGTGCGCGTTCGGGTTGTAAGGCCGTGTTGCCAGACTGAGGGCTGATGATAGAGCCACCTGTGCCTGCGATGTTATTGGGGTTAAAGCCGGTAAAAGTGGCCCCAAAAATGGCGCTACTTCCTGTTTCGCCATAGGCTGCTCTTAGCTTGAACTGATTGATTGGGCTGATAGTCCAAAAATCGAAGTTGGCTAGGTTCAGGGCTAATGAGGCTTTAGGAAAGGCATAATAGCGGTTAGGTTCTCCGTTTCGGGTAGACTTATCTAGGCGGATGCCGAGTGTGGCAATGATTTTATCATCATAGTTAGCCTCTTGTTGGGCAAAAAAGCCAAAATCTTGTTCGAACTCTAAGGTTTGCGCCAAAGATTGTGCACCAGACTGCCCAAGCGTGGTCTGTCCGGGTACCAATTGTGTTGCTTGATTGTATATCAAATCACGATCGATACGCAAGGTCGTAAAACCAGCCTGGGTGGTCAAGTCTAGCTGATTGTTCATGGCTGAGGCATTAAACACCAACAAGCCTTGATAGTTGGTATTGAGCACCTTGTTATTGCCCACGCCCAAAAAGCCATTTTGTACTCCGCGTTGTGCTTGGTGTGTTTCGGGAACAAAGACATAGGTTTGATGAGAAAAGTAATCCAAACCACCGCTGATGGTTGCTTTTAAGAACATATTATCGCGGCGAAGGAGGTTGAAGTTAGTCCTGATGCTTTGAATAGTACGGTAAGTAGTTTCTTGGTTTTTGGCCAAATCCCTAACCAATAGGGGGTTACCCGAAGCATAGGGGTTGTCTGGATAATTCCCATTGACAGGCATCAGCTGCGCCCAAGGACGGGTAAAGGCTAGGTTGTAGCCGTAGCTTAGTCCGCCTTCATTTTCATTGCCAGTGAAACCTCGATCTGCATTGCTGTTGACAAAGCTAGAACTCACAGCAATATCAAAGAAATCAGATACTTTATGATCAATATTTAAACGCAAAGAGAGACGACGATGACCAGTAAAGCGGATAATCCCTTCTTCGCTGCGGTATCCTCCTCCGACATAAAACTTGGTTTTGTTATCGCCACCTACAGCCGTAAAACGTGTATCAGTAATAAGACCAGTGTTGCCATAAATTTCGCGCTCATAGTCTCTCAGTTGTCCGGCATTGCGGGCAGCTACAAACCGCTGCCGCTCTACTTCTCCAAAGTCAGCCAAAACACGATCTTCGGTAAAGTCTCGTTGCCCCAAGAGCCGAATTACCCTTGAGCCTCCGATATCTTGTGAGAACGTAAACTTTGTTTTACCGGCTGAGCCGCGCTTTGTCGTGATAATAACAACCCCAGCGTTGGCACGTGTTCCATAAATTGCGGCGGCTGATGCCCCTTTCAAAACCTCGATGCTCTCAATATCTTGTGGATCTATATCGGCCATACGGTTGGAAGTATTTTCTTCGTTGCCGGCGTTTGCCCCTGAGGCAAAACGCACCCCGCTGGGTAGCTCTGAGTTATCCATATATACCCCGTCTACAATGAACAGGGGTTGATTTTGCCCTACAATAGAGGAGATACCGCGTAGGCGTATTGAGATGCCGCCCCCTGGCGCGCCAGAGCTTTGGGTAATATTAGCTCCTGTCAGCTTGCCATATAGTGCTGCATCAAAAGTGGCAGGGTTGGTTACCCCAACCAAATCTTGAGCGGATATAGTCGACACTGCATTGGCTAGATTGGAGCGTTTGACACTCGTAGCTAACCCCGTAACCACTACTTCATCCAGCTGTCTGTTGTCATCAGCCAGGCTGATGTTGATATTACTTTGGTTACCGACAGTAACCTCCTGTGAGGCAAATCCGATAAACCTAAAAACCAAGACATCACCCTCATTGGCATTGATACTATATTCACCATTCATACCGGTAGCCGCCCCTTGGGTGCTGCCTTTGATAAGAATAGTAACTCCGGGTATTGGGTTACCCTCTGCGTCTGTTACAGTGCCTGTAATCATACGTCCTTGCCCAAAAACAAGTCCGCAGCTAAGCACCCAAAAAAACAATAAGCGTAAAATGTGTTTCATAGGACTTTAGTGAATTTTTTGAAATTATTGTTTGGAGAATTTACCGGCTTTTTAGGCGGGCTGTAGATGCAATGCTAATGCTACATTTTATAAAAAACAAAAAATATGCATATTTTTTTATATATAAAATATTTATACAAAATATTATTCTGCCATATCAATTAAAGTCGAGTTATTGGGATGTAAGCAGTATTTGGTTTTAGAGGTGTTTAAAATGAGTGAACTTAATCAAATATAGAAATAAATAAGTGGCTGACTTGTTTAATAAAAAAAGCCCTGAGGTGGGCTCTCAGGGCTTTTTCAACAAGTGATTAGCGATATTTTTTACCTACTTATCCACCTTTAGTCGTTCTTCTCTGTTGGCGATTTCCCAGGCGGTATGGAAAATAAGTCGGGTTATTTTTTCCATTTTTGGGAAGTGTATCTTCTCTACAGTATCTGTATGCTGGTGGTAGTCGGGGTGTACGCCATTGAAGTAGAAAATAACTGGTATGCGGTTTTTAGCAAAATTATAGTGGTCGGAGCGGTAATAAAACCGGTTAGGGTCATTGTCTCTATTGTATAGATAATCGAGCTTGAGCTGGGTATAAGTATCATTGGCTTTTTCGCTTAATTGATGTAGCTCTGTGGAGAGCTTATCAGAGCCAATGAGATAGATATAATTAGGGTCATTCTTGCGGATATACTCTCCACCGATGCGGCCTATCATATCGATATTGAGGTTGGCCACTGTGTTTTCGAGGGGGAAAATGGGGTTGACATCGGTGTAAAATTGCGAGCCAAAGAGCCCGATTTCTTCTCCGGCTACAGTGATGAATAAGATACTACGGCGGGGGCGGTATCCTTCGGCGGCAGCTTTGGCAAAGGCTTCGGCCATCATCATTACGGCTACTGTTCCGGAGCCATCATCGTCAGCACCATTAAATATTTTATCCCCTTCCATCCCTACGTGGTCATAGTGTGCACTGATGACAAGCAGCTCGTCCTTTTTATCTGTTCCTTCCAAAAAGCCCAATACATTTTCGGTATCTCGCTCTATCTCCCAAAGTTGCTGGAGTGAGAGGGTGGCTTGTTGGGCAGTAAAGGTTTCGGCAGTCGTTTTGCCGCTTTGGCCTATTTTTTTACGTTGTGTTTTGAGCTGGTCAGCAGTAGTATTGAGCCACTGCGCCGCTACACTGGCGCTCACCACCAGGACAGCAGGCGACTGAGGGTAGGGGTTATACAAGTTCGATGGGCGCTTACGCTGTTGTGCTTTATATTGGCTATAGGCTGCGCCAAGGTCTTGGTCGTTGTCGCCAGCAATGATAATCAGCCCTTTGGCTCCACGGCTTTGGGCGGTTGCCAACTTGGTTTCCCAGCGAGCTGCTTCCGATTCTTGCGCCGCTCCCGTAATACGAGAGTTGGCGTTGGCATCTAGTGGTTCGCCCTGATAACAAATGACCCACTGGCCGTTGAGCTGCTCTAATGCTTCATAATCGCTGTATTGTGCCGTATGAATGCCATAGCCCACAAATACAGGTTGTAGCACTGTGGCCGGTGTCTGATAATCAGAAGGACTAAAAAAATCTTTGCCATACACAAAGTCTTGGCCGTTGAGGGTCAACGTACCTTCAGTACTTTTTTTACGACCTATCTGAAATCGCTGAAAATAGCTATTCCCCTCTGGGGTAGGCACTGGAGCAGCCAGCCCTACAGTCTTAAAATGTTGGCGGATGTAGTCAGCAGCTTTTTTTTGACCTTTGCTACCGGTGTCTCGTCCTTCCATACTATCGGCAGCGATGACGTGTAGGTGTTTGGAAAGCGCCTCTTGGGTGATGACCTTGGCGTAGCGGATGGCGGTCTGGTCTTGCCCTGATGCCGGTACAACCACAAGCCAAAACATTGCCCAGGCGATAAATAATGTGCCTAGGTTTTTGATATAGTATTGTTTCATAGAAGTAAATCGTTTTTCCAAAAATAAAGCAATCTCTTCGGCTTTCCTAAATCAGCTCCCCAAAAGCGCCCCTTGTTCACGATTTTAGAAAAACTTTCTTTAACTTTGAGCCGTTTGTGAATCTCTTGCCCAAGGTCTTGATTACTCCTTACTTTGGGCCTAATACAACACCAATATGGCTCTAAAAAAAGTACAAGTAGGCGATATTTCTTGTGGGGAAGATGCCCTCTTTCTTATTTCTGGTCCCTGTGTCATCGAAGATGAGTCGATTATGATGCAAACCGCCGAGAAGCTCAAAGAAGTGTCTGAGCGCCTAGGCATACAAGTTATTTATAAGTCTTCGTTTCAAAAAGACAACCGCAGTTCTTTGGATTACTACCAAGGTCCCGGCCTCGACGAAGGACTCAAGATTTTGGCACGTATCAAGGCCGAATTTGGCTTCCCACTCCTGACCGACATCCACAGCGCTGATCAGGCTGCCGCCGCTGCCGAGGTCATTGATGTGTTGCAGATTCCGGCATACCTCTGTATGCAGACCTCGCTGACAGTAGCTGCCGCCAAAACAGGGCGTGTGGTCAACCTCAAACACGGGCAGTTCCTAGCCCCTGAGAATATGAAGCACCCTGTCAAGAAGATTGAAGCCAGTGGCAACAACCAAATCATCTTGACCGAACGCGGCTATACTTTTGGATACAATGACCTGATTGTAGACCCTCGTAGTTTTTATCACCTCAATCAAATGGGGTATCCTGTCGTATTTGACGTAACCCACGCCATCCGCAAGTATGGTATCCCAAGTGCTGATGCCAAAGGTGGAGCGCGTGAGTTTTTGCCTACGCTTGCCCGCGCCGGAGTAGCTTCTGGGGTCGACGGCCTCTTTGTCGAAACACACCCCAACCCTGAAGCCGCACTCTGTGATGCTGCCAGCCAACTCTGTGTAACAGACCTCGAAGAGTTTCTCAAGCCTTTGCTCGAAATTCACACGGTCGTGCGTCGATATACCTAGTTATTTAGCGCTTAACGGCCCGGTGGCTTGGCGCGCCTTTTTGTACAAATATTTACCCCTTAATATTTTTCAGCAATTATGGAACTATACCTCGATTCTGTCAACTTTCAAGAAATAGAAGAGGCTTTCCGTTTGGGCTTTCTCAACGGCCTAACTACCACTCCTACTTTTATGCACCGTGAGGGCATCAAGGATATTGATGGCGCTATCGTCAAATTGTCTAAGATGGTACCTGTATTGCAGATTGAAGCCCTTGGCGATACTGCCGAAGAGATTTTGGCAGAGGCCGAGCGCCAGTTGGCTTTAGGTTTGGACGTAAACAAGACCGTCTTCAAAATCCCTGTGTCTAACGAAGGCTTGCGCGCCTGTAAAATGTTGCGCGACAAAGGCCTGATGGTCAATGTGCACCTAGTCTACACCCTCGCGCAGGCCTATATGGCGATGCAAGCCGGAGCGACGTATGTCTGCCCATTGGTAGGACGCTGGCAAGACCAAGGCCACGATGCTATTGCCCTTATAGAGCAGTGTGTCGATACGGTCGAGCGTTATGGATACGATACCAAGATTATGTTCTCGTCTGTACGCCACTCAGAGCACGTTCGTACAGCCATTATCAGTGGAGTACACACCATCACCGCGCCTTGGAAGGTGATGAAGACCTTGACGGCCAACCACTTCACGGATGTTGGAACAGACCAGTTTGTACGCGACACCGAACTGATGACCACCCGTGTACGCGAAGTAATCGCCACCGCCAACCCTGTTATCAAAACAGAAGACACTATCTTCAGCGCCCTGAGCCAAATGACTAGCTCTGGCCTAGGAGCGGTAAGTGTGGTAGACGGACAGGGAGTGCTCGTGGGAATCTTTACCGACGGAGACCTGCGCCGCAAGCTCAATGAAGGTGGCCAAGCTGTACTTGACCAAAAAATGAGCACTATCCTCTCGGGCAAAGCTCCGATTCAAATCATTGAGCACGCCCTGCTGTATGATGCAGTAAGTGTATTCAAATCTGCTCAGGTGGACAACATTGTTGTGGTTAACGACAAAAACCAACCTGTAGGGATGATTGACATCCAAGATTTTGTCAAGCGCAATTTGATTGGCTAGTCTTACCGGCTTCTTATTTCCAAAAAGCCCTGTTGTTTTCTTACAAACAACAGGGCTTTTGTATGAAGATGGGATACAAGGGCAGCGTTTTGTAGCGTATACGGGGTTGATTGTGTGGGTTTTGGCAGTGTGCGAAATTACTCTCCCAACAAGTCTGGGCGGCGCTGACGTGTTCGTTGGATGGCCTGCTGCTCACGCCACTGACCGATGCGCTTGTGGTCGCCGGAGCGCAGGATTTCGGGTACTTCTAGCCCCTCAAAGCTCGCAGGACGGGTATATACCGGCGGTGAGAGGAGTTGGTCCTGAAAGGAGTCTGTCAGGGCGGAGGTCTCATCAGAAAGCACACCCGGAATCAGGCGAATCACCGAGTCGGCCACTACAGCCGCTGCCAGTTCTCCCCCCGAGATTACATAATCTCCGATGCTGATTTCACTCGTAACAAAAAGCTCACGGGCGCGCTCATCGATGCCCTTATAGTGCCCACAGAGCAGGATAAGGTTTTGTTTGAGCGACAGCCGGTTAGCCGCTGCCTGAGTATAAGGTACACCGTCGGGCGTAAGATAGATAACCTCATCATAGTCTCGTTCGGCTTGTAGCCCCCGGATACACTTGGCGATAGGCTCTACCATCAAGACCATTCCTGCGCCGCCGCCAAACATATAGTCATCTATTTGAGCTTGTTTGTTGATGGCGTAGTCGCGCAGGTTATGTAGGTGTACAGTCGCTAGCCCCTTGTCTTGTGCACGCTGCATAATAGAATGGGCAAAAGGACTGACGAGCAAGTCAGGCACACAAGTGATGATGTCGATACGCATAAGGCAGGCGGTTATTCTTCGTCTAAGTCGTCAGGAGTTTCTTTAATATCTTGCAAGTAGATGTCTACCAAGCCGTCGGGCAGGGTTACATAAACACATCGGGCGGCTTTATCTACGCGCTGTATCATTGCATCCACTGCCGGAACCAACACTTCTGAGCCTTGGGGGTGTGCTACTCCCAAGATGACCTGCGGCGTACTATCATAAATAGTGGCTACGGTGCCTACATCGCCTAGGGCTTCGTCTTCGACCCTAAAGCCCACTAGCTCGTGGTAGTAGTAATCGTCGTCGGAGAGGGGGGGTAAGGCCGTCAGGGGCAAATAAAGCGGCAAGCCTACCAAGGTTTCTGCTTTTTCGAGGGTATCTACCTCTTCGAGCTTAAAGATGGCATATTTGCCTGAAATGCGCACCCGCTCTACAAAATGAGGAACCAAGGCCCCTCGAACCATCAGCAATACCGCCTCTAGCTGCTGATAATCAGCGGGGTTATCTACATCCAACACTGCCGACACCTCGCCTTGTAGGGCGTGGGTTTTGGCGATATGGCCAATGGCATAATAATCGTCTAATGAGGGCATATTTTCTGAACTATAATTTGCGATAAAATATTTGTTGTGCTTATTTCCAAGGCTGTGAGGCAATTCCCCAAAGCAAAAAAGCCCAACCCAAAATCAATCCTACACCCCCAATAGGTGTAACAGCTCCCCACTTGCCTACATTACTCAGCGAGAGGATATAGAGCGAGCCAGAGAAAATCAGTACGCCCACCGTAAAGGCATAACCGGCATACACGAATGCCTTGGCGGCTGTTTGCCAGAGCAAGATACCTGTAATGAGCAAGGCTAGGGCGTGGTAAAACTGATATTTCACCGCCAGCTCAAAGGTATCAAGGCGTTGGTTGGCGCTCAGCATCGCCTTGAGGGCGTGTGCGCCAAAAGCACCCAGCCCAACGGCCAGTCCGCCAAGGAGTGCTCCCAGAAGTAGGAATATTTTTGCCATAAGAGGAAGTGTTTTGTGCTAATTTGTTAAAATATGAAGCCAATTCCGGTTTCGATAAGGTCTTGCTGAGGAGTCAGTGCCTGAGTCGCTCTATTGAAACGGTATTGATAATTGGCTTTGAATACAATGTTTTCGCGGGGGTTAAAGTTCATCCCTACTGTCCAAACATCTAAGTCGTTGGCTGAGCGTGGCAAAGCCTCAAGCGCTGGCAACACGTGTTGGTGCGTGTTGAGGCGTTCATACCGGGCAAACAAGCTAAGTTTTACGCCTTGGCTGTCATAAAACCAGTTTTCTCGATGGCGTTTGGGGCTTCTACACAGCCAAGGCCATAGGTCATAACCAGCCTCCAACAAGTAGCCAAACGTTTGGGCTCCCAACACTTGGCCTTGTCCGGTTTGTTGGCGTGTCAACTCGTAGATTTTATCTGTGTCGCTCAAACGCCCGGCAGCGCCAACGGTTACAAAACGAAAGCGTTCGCGCTCATATTTGGCATAGCCTGTCCATAGTTGGATATTGGCGTTAAGCCCCGTTTGGCTGTTATCAGGATTGATAAATAGCTCACCTTGGCCGGAGTCGCCAAAATAGCCCGAGAGACTGAATGTCCAATCTCGCAACCCGGTATATGATAGTGTGGTAAGCCAATCCACAATAACACATAAACAAAAAAGCAACTCCAGATAAGTTGCATTGGGTAATAGAGAGTCAATCGCCTTGACATTGTTAAACATTTAGGGTAATGGAGAGACTTTTTAGCAGTCTATGTACGAACGCAAAGATACGAAAATTTTGCTAAGCCTTTGATACCAAGATTTACTGCAAATGACTTACCAGATGTGCAAGGTTTTGCTTCAAAGCCTCCGAAGAGGCAATTTCTTTGGGGAGTGTATGTATGGAAAAATCCTTGGGAATCAAAAAAAACGCACTCTGTGAGGCCTCAAATCAAGTAAGCTTGTTTATGTTATAGAACATTGTTACCCCGAGGTTGGAGGTTGCTTACAATCTTGCTTCGAGGCCAAGGTGATGTTTCCAAAAACGTTTGGTGTTCTGTTAGGATAATAAAGTTGTCGTTGGCAATTGATTTTAGCCACTCCCTTTCCTAGAGGGCATAAAAAACTTAGGGGGAGTGACAAAGTCAACTCGACCCCTAAGATCCTTCAACCAGCTATGAGCTACAAAGGTGGATGATTTTATGGAGAAAATCAAGCCTTTGTGCTATTTTTTATTGTGCAATGGCGACTTCTTCGACAAAGCGCTCCATAAAATCGGTCAACGACATACTGCCAAGGTCTCCTGTGCCGTGTCGGCGAACAGAAACCCCGTTTTCGGCTTGTTCTTTGTCGCCTACGATGAGCATATACGGGATTTTTCGGACTTCGGCATCGCGAATTTTACGTTGGATTTTCTCGTCGCGCTCGTCTAAAATACCTCGGATGTCTTGCTGTGCGAGGCTTTGGTGTACTTGGCGAGCATAGTCGTGGTATTTTTCCGAAATGGGCAACACGGCGATTTGGTCAGGTGCGAGCCAAAGCGGGAAGTTACCCCCACAGTGCTCTATCAACACGGCTACGAAGCGCTCCAGCGAGCCAAAAGGCGCACGGTGAATCATCACGGGGCGGTGTTTTTGGTTGTCTGCTCCGATGTATTCGAGCTGGAAGCGCTCCGGTAGCTGATAGTCTACCTGAATAGTACCCAACTGCCAGCGGCGACCTAGCGCATCCTTCACCATAAAGTCTAGCTTGGGGCCATAAAAAGCCGCCTCACCATACTCTACCACTGTACGCAGGTTTTTGGCTTCGGCCACTTCTTGGATTTCGCGCTCGGCGCGATCCCAGTCTTCTTCGTGTCCGATGTATTTCTGGCGTTCGGTTTGGTGGCGCAATGATATTTGCGCCGTAAATTCCTCAAAGCCAAGCGCATTGAAGACATAAAGCACCAAGTCAATTACTTTGGCAAACTCATCTTTTACTTGGTCGGCACGGCAGAAGATATGCGCATCATCTTGGGTAAAGCCACGCACACGGGTCAGGCCGTGTAGCTCGCCACTTTGCTCATAACGATAGACGGTACCGAACTCTGCCAGACGCAACGGAAGGTCTTTGTAAGAGCGGGGTTTGGTCTTGTAGATTTCGCAGTGGTGCGGGCAGTTCATAGGCTTGAGCATAAACAGCTCGTCCTCTTCGGGGGTATGAATAGGCTGGAAAGAGTCTTCGCCATACTTCTCCCAGTGGCCAGAGGTCTCATATAGTTTTTTGCTGCCGATGTGAGGCGTTACGACAGGATCATAGCCGGCACGTACTTGTGCCTTGCGCAAAAACTGCTCTAGGCGCTCGCGCAAGAGGGTACCCTTGGGCAGCCATAAGGGCAGGCCTTTGCCTACGTTTTCTGAAAAGGCAAAGAGTTCTAGTTCTTGGCCTAGCTTGCGATGGTCGCGTTTTTTGGCTTCTTCGAGTAGTCTGAGGTACTCTTTCAGCTCTTTATCTTGTGGGAATGCCACCCCATATACACGAGTGAGCTGCTTTCGGCTTACATCGCCGCGCCAGTAAGCTCCGGCCACATTCATCAGCTTTACGGCCTTGATAAAGCCCGTATGTGGGATGTGTGGCCCACGACAGAGGTCTGTAAACGCACCTTGTTGATAAAAAGTAATGTGTCCGTCTTGTAGCCCTTCGAGGAGTTCGAGCTTATACTCATCCCCTTTTTGCTCAAAGTAGCGGATTGCCTCTGCTTTAGAGACTTCTGAGCGCAGGTACTCGTTTTTTTGGCGGGCAAGTTCTAGCATTTTCTGCTCAATTTTCTCAAACTCTTCTTGTGAGAGTATGCGCCCTTCGCCGAGGTCAATGTCATAATAAAAGCCCGTTTCGATAGCGGGGCCGATACCAAACTTCACTCCCGGATAGAGGGCTTCGAGGGCTTCGGCCAAAAGGTGAGCCGATGAGTGCCAAAAAGTGTTTTTCCCTTCCGTGTCTTTCCAGGTGAGCAGCTGCACGGTGCTGTCTTGTTGGATGGGGCGGGTAGCGTCCCATACTTCTCCGTTGACCTTAGCGGCCAACACGTTGCGCATCAGGCC
This sequence comes from Eisenibacter elegans DSM 3317, assembly GCF_000430505.1. NCBI lineage: Bacteria > Pseudomonadati > Bacteroidota > Cytophagia > Cytophagales > Microscillaceae > Eisenibacter > Eisenibacter elegans. The sequence goes on from NZ_AUMD01000011.1 coordinate 411,032, forward strand.
TTCGCTGATGCTTTGGGCTATTTCTAGCCCGCTAACCCCTTGCGGATAGCTACGTACGCTTCCGTCGGGCAGGGTAATATTGATTTGACTCATAGAGTGGGTGATTATCGCTTGTGCATCTTCGGCCTCACAAACAGCCCAAGCCTACACAGGCGTTGCCAATAAGCATTTGTTTGTACTACAAATGTGAGAAAGTTTTGGCATAAATCATAAAGTTGTGTGGTGGCAAACTCAACTAGGAGTGTCAGCTTGTTTTTTTATTCGCAATTGTACACTTTTCTGACTATGGCCAATAAAATAAACATTAAACAAAACCTAGGACAACATACATCCCCTCACAAGCGACTTGTTGGGGGCTAGTGAGGGAAGGTAGGAATGTCCAGAACAAGCTTATCGTTTACGGACATAGCTGTTGAGGCGCTGTGTTTCATCTCCAATGACTAAGGAGTCTTGGCTCAACACGAGGATGGGTTCTTCAAAATAAACACCTGCATCATCTACAGGAGTGTAGGTAATCTTGCCGTTTTCGAGTTTGTAGCGATATACGCCCATAGGGCTGAGATCGATGGTGTTGTCAGGCTTGAACTCCAATACTTGGCCCATCATTGCGGTTGTATCAGTATTGTACCAAATCCCCTCAAGCGGATTGTCAGACTTTGTTGGCGTTGTCGATGTTGGAGACGTGAGGCTGTCGGTGGTTTCTAGTGACTCGGTCTGTGTGCCAGCGGTGTTTTTGGAACCACAAGCAGTACCAAGTGATAGGCCTATCAAACAAAGTAGGATAAAAACAGGATATTTCATTTATTTAAAGAATTTGGGTTAAACAAGTCTTGCAATATACTTGAAAGTACACAATAATCCTCTACCATTTTACCGAAGATGCTTTTTTTTTACCAACCCTCAGAAGCGTTTGATAAAGCCCTCTGCAGCTTCGACCAACAACAGTAACAAGACATCCCAAAATTAATGGGGCGATGTCCCTTTGCTGAAAGTCAAGGCGATCAATATCCGGCGGCGTGGCCGTCTTTGCGTGATTCTGAAGCACCAAGATATACCTTCCGCTGTGCGTCATACATAATCGCTTGGTAGCCTCCATAAATCCCATATGCAAAGCCTACTTTATGTCCCATAGCCATCAGTTGGCGGATGGTCGCATAGTCGAAGCCATGCTCAAGAGTGATTTGGCCTCCGGCAGCATCTGCAGGGATGCCCGTAGGGTCTACCGAGCCATTGTGGTCGATGCGGGGTGCATCGCCTGCCTCCTGCAAATTCATCCCAAAATCTATCAGGTTCATCACCACCTGTACGTGCCCCAAGGGCTGAAAATCGCCTCCCATTACACCAAAGCTTACCCAAGGCTTTCCGTCTTTAGTGATAAAGCAAGGGATGATGGTATGAAAAGGGCGTTTGCCGGGCTGTAGCGCATTGGCGTGGGTGGGGTCAAGGTGAAACAACTCGCCTCGGTCTTGAAGCATAAAGCCCAAACCCGGCGGCACCATCCCCGAACCCATCCCGCGATAGTTGCTCTGGATGAGCGAAATCATCATCCCGTCTTTGTCGGCTACGGTCATATAAATCGTTTCTCCAGCCGTGATATTGCCTGCTCCATAACTGCGCCCTGCTCGGCTGGGGTTGATCAGCGCCCGGCGTTCTTCGGCATACTCCTTACTAATCAGCTCTTGTACGGGGACTTTTACAAAATCCATATCGGCATAGTACTTGGCTCGGTCTTCAAAAGCTAGTTTTTTGGCTTCCACAAAATAGTGGATATGCTCAGCAGAGCCAAAAGAAATTTTGCTAAAATCGTAGCCTTCGAGGATGTTGAGCATCTGAAGAGAGGCAATTCCTTGGCCGTTGGGGGGCAGCTCCCATACATCATACCCACGATAATTGGCCGATACCGGGGTAATCCACTCTGAGCGGTGTGTGGCAAGGTCTTCGTAGCTCAACACACCACCTTGTTCTTGGATAAACCCCGCAATGGTGCGTGCCATCTCTCCTTTGTAAAAAGCATCGCGTCCGCCTTTGGCCAGTTGCTTGTAGGTATTGGCCAAAGCCGGGTTTTTGAAGATATCCCCCTTCGCTGGTGCTTGGCCATTGGGTGCATACACATCGGTTACGTTGGGGTATTTACCCAAAAAAGCGATTGAACGCTCCAAATAAAAGGCAATCAGCTCCGTAACGGGAAACCCCTGCTCGGCATAGCCAATGGCTGGCTGTAATACTTGACTCATTTTGAGGCGGCCAAACTTCTGGTGTAGCTCAAACCAACCATCCACACATCCCGGCACACTAACTGGCAGTGGACCGTAGGCGGGGATTTTGTCCATCCCTCGCGATGTAAAATAATCGATGTTGAGCGCCTTGGGAGCGCGCCCGCTAGCGTTGAGCCCATAGAGCTGCTGTGTCTTGGGATCCCAAACGATGGCAAATAAATCACCCCCAATACCACAACCAGTAGGCTCCATCAAGCCTAGTGCCGCATTGGCCGCAATGGCTGCATCAACAGCACTGCCCCCTTGCTTGAGTACATCAAGGGCGATTTGGGTAGCCAATGGATGGCTTGTAGCAGCCATCCCGTTTTGAGCGATGACCTCTGAGCGGGTCGCAAAAGTGCGCCCCGTAACACGGTCTTGGGCAGATAACCTAACACCCAAACTTAGAAAACACACAAGGCAGAGGGCTGCCCATCGGGAATAGTATGGTAGTAACATAAGCATTTGGAAAATATATCATTGATTGGAACTGCAACTAGCCAATCAACAAATTAGTTAGCAAAATGGACAAAGAGGTGTCTATAGACAAGTTAGTATTTTTGATGATAACTACCCAAACCCCAAGCTTTTGATAAGACAAACAACCACTCTTGACGACATAAGTCCACTTCTGGGAGATGAAAACTACATTTTCATCGATTATCTTTCATAAAGATGCAAAAGCTATGGTTTTTTACTAGTTTTGGTAAATTTTTTGCCACTCTTGGGCTAATCATTGTTTGTTCATTATTTATGCAGATGCTCCCTCCTTTTTACGCATACTATAAAGCGCTAGCCCGTCAAGGCCTAGTCATAGCTTATCGCGGCCCTATTACGGATGTAATGATTGCGGAGCTGAGCCGAGAGGTGCGCCAAAAAACAGCTCATACCCCAAAAACTGGGAAAAAAGTATTTGCGGTCTTTATGGAGTTGACACAAAATATGCTCTATTACTCCGCCGAGAAGACATATTTTGGGCAAGATCCCAACAGCATCGGAATGCTTTTTTTGAGCTTTGACCTACAAGAGGGCTATACTTTTGGGTGTGGCAATTTAGTCGAAAATCCCTACGTACCCGAGCTAGTCGAAAATTGCAATATCATCAACTCACTAGATAGGGACTCGCTGCGCGATTATAAACGCCAACAACGAAATGCCCCTCAAAGAGAACGTAGCCGTGGCGCAGGCATAGGGCTTATTCAGTCAGCCATTACTGCCGACAATCCACTCGATGTTGTTTTTACAGAAATGAACGAACGGTATACCTTGTTTGAACTGACTGTCAAAATTGATATGCTCGACAGCCTCGAAGGTGACGAAAACCAAGCGACTGCTGATACAGACTAACTAGCCCGACTATTGGCCGTGAAAATATCACTGATTGGTGCCGGTAATGTAGCTTGGCATTTGAGCGCAGCCCTCGAACGCGCCGGACATACGATTGAAGAAGTATACAGCCGCCAAAAGACCAATGCCGAGCGGTTGGCCAACCGACTGCGCTGTGCTCAAGCTACTGATGACCTTGATTTGAGAACAAGCAAGGCTCAACTTTTTTTACTCTGTGTGGCTGATGATGCCTATGAGCTTGTATTGTCCCGACTCCAATTGCCCCAAAATACCCTTATAGCACATACCTCAGGAAGTTTGCCACTCGCTATTTTGGCAGCAAAACAAAGACCGGCAGGCGTTTTTTATCCCCTACAGACTTTTAGCAAGCAGAAAACAGTAGACTTTACCCAAGTGCTTTTTTGTATCGAGGGGCAAACACCCGAAGCCGAAAAGCAACTACAACTATTGGCACAAGCCCTCAGCCAACAAGTAAAGCTGGTTTCTTCAGAACAACGCCGTGTCTTACATCTAGCGGCTGTATTTGCTTGTAACTTCACAAACTATATGCTCAGCTTAGCAGACGAAATCTTGACTGAAAAAGGAGCTTCTTTACAATTATTGACTGCGCTGATTCAAGAAACTATCCAAAAAGCACTGCTCGATAGCCCACACACTGCCCAAACAGGCCCAGCCCGAAGGGGAGACTTGCAACTGATTGAAAAACATCTGGAAACGCTCCAACAAAAACCAGAGGCAGCCCAGGTATACCGCCTCTTGAGTGAGCTGATTGTAGACAAGTACCGTGCGAAGTAGGTGGTAGGTGTCCTATACCAAGATTCACAAGGATTATCAGCATACACATTTCCCCAATCATCATTGGTTGGGGAAATGTAGCCGTTGAAAAACCTATATTGCTTGTATCCACTCAATGCCTAGCTTTTGGCCAAGACTTTCAAGATCAGCCACCACAGGGGCTAAAATAGGGATACCTTTTTCTAGTCGTTCGGCCTCAGCAAGGCGCTCTGGCTCTCCCGGAATCAGTACACGTTTGCCCTCGATGGCCTTTGTTTGCTCAAAAGCGTCAATCCAGTTATCTATATGGCTTTTGAAGACCTCTGCCGGCTGGAACCCATCGATGCGCAAAGCGCCAAAAAAGTGCCCTGTACCTTTGCCTACCGGAGGCTGGCGCTCAGAAGTACTGCCAGCAGTAGCAAAAGGGGGCACCCAAGGACCATAGTTGGCTCCCGGCAATACCCCTGATAAAATGTCAACTACAGCACTCATACAATACCCCTTGTGGCTACTGCGCAGCTCATCGCTTCCTAGGGTCAGGAGCGCGCCGCCTTCTTTGGGAGCGTGTGGATTGGTAGTAGGCGCTCCTTGTGCGTCTTGCGCCCACCCAATAGGTGCTTCTTGGCCCTTGCGTTGCAAGATTTGAAGCTTGCCATAGGCGGCGGCTGTGGTGGCAAAGTCTGCTACTAAGGGAGGCTTTTGCCCTGCCGGAATAGCCACCGCTAGGGGGTTAGTTCCCAACATTTTTTCAATCCCAAAGGTAGGCACCGCCAAGGCGGAGGCGTGGGTAGTGGAGATGCCAATCATATCGTGAGCCAACGCCAACATAGCGTGGTAGCCGGCGATACCGTAGTGGCCGGAGTTGCGCACTGCCACCCAGCCGGAGCCTACTTGGCCGGCCTTGTCGATGGCTACCTGCATAGCATACTGCCCAATGAGTAAGCCAAGCCCTCGGTCGCCGTCAATTGTGGCCGTAGACGGTGTTTGGTGAACAATCTGCATTCGGGGGCGGGTGTTGAGCTTACCCATTTCCCATTGCTTTACATAACCTGACAGTCGCGCTACACCGTGGGAGTCGATGCCGCGCAAGTCAGCGGCTATCAAGACACGGGCGGCTTTGGTTGCGTCGGTATCACTACAGCCGATTTTGCTAAAAACTGCTTCCACAAAGGCTTGAAGCGCATCGGCAGCATATTGTTGAGTAGGGTTGGTGTTGTTAGAGGTCATACAGTTTTTGATAGGAAAATGCACAAAGGTGTATGAAGTATCGCGATATAAAGGTCTTATTGGCGGCTTTAGAGCTTGTCTAAGTTTTCAGCGCGGCACTCAAAACAGCTGATTTTTGCGCTGATTATAGGCAAAAAGCGCAGGCGCTTGTTTAGCCCACGATTTTAATCGTGGGAGGGCTACGGTGAGCATTTTTAACGAAGTAGCAGCCAAAAAGCGGCGTTTTGGTGTCGATGAAGAGCGTTTTAGACAAGCTCTTAGCCCACACCAACTACATAAAAGTAGCCCGACTACTGAAGGTAGGCTTCAGCTATGATGCCGCGAGAGACTGTATTTTGGTTTAAAATACGTTTTTTCGCGTCTAAGCCCACTGCTTCACTCGTGAGTGGTACACAAGCCCTAGAAATAGACCCCATATGTAAAGCCTATCCGAAACTGTTGGGTACGGATATCAGCAAAGGGCTGGGTAGCATCGCTGAGCACATAAGGTGAGTAGCCTGTTTGGCGGGTGTTATACATAGCCGACAAATCCCAGTAGAAGTTTGGCAGACGCTGGCCTACTCCGGCGGTAATGAGCCGTACTGAGCGGTCGATATCATCAATTGCATTGAAAGGGTCTCCATAAATGGCATATCCGCCGCGTAGTCGCCACCAACTTAGGCGGACTTCGGCTCCGATACGGTAGTTGAAGACCGGTTTGTAGAGACTTTGGATGGTGAGGTTGTCGTCTTCAAAAACCAAGGGGAACTCAGCGCTGCTTAGGCGCATTGTCGTATAGTCGATGTAGTCGATATCAGCACTTAAAAAACCTAACTTGCCCAACATAACAACAGCACCACCAGAGGCTTTGAGCGGAGTTTGAAGCCGGTAATTGAAGGAAGCCGGCAGGGTTTGAAATTCTTCAACAGGGCGCACGATACCATCGCCAAAGTCTGAGATATCATATCGTGCAATGACAGAGGTCTCATAGCGCTCGGTGAGGAAATAAAACGTGGGAAACTGTACAGAGGCACCTATGCGGAAGTAGTCCAGCGGGCGGACAATGACCCCCAGGCTTGAGGAAAAGCCCGTGCCCCGTGTTTCGAGAATCTCTTCCATTGTATAGGTTTCTAGCTCGCGCCGCTCGCCGGGTGCGTAGAGGATAGTTTCTGTAAAAGTCTCGGTACGGGTAGAGCGCAAGGTATTGACCCCCAGTCCTATACCAAAATAGAACCGATTGGCATAATTGCCCGAAATAGCTAGGGAAATATTGTTGTTGCTACCTTTGGTGATGATACTACCTGTTTGGCGAGCAGGTTGATCTGTTACAGGGGGGAAGTAGCGATTGTCAGGGTCGCCTTCGATAGGGTTTATCAAAAAAGCAAAATAGGTCAGTGCTTGAATAGATTCGATTTGCCCAAACTCCGCATCAAGCGCCGTCGCCGGAATCCCATCAGCAGCTTCGACAAAAGCGTCAAGGCGGTAGTTTTCGGTATTGATTCCTTCAAAGCTTTGTACATCGCGGTAGTTGGCTACTTGGTTGAGCCCGATAGCGACATTTACTCCGCGCCACACATTGGGTTTGGCATTGCCTTTCAAAAACGAAAAGGCTACACCAAGATTGGTTACGTTGAAGCCTAGACGGCTATCGGTAACATTGCTGCCTAGATAATTGGCATTGGAGGTATTGAGCATTTGGGTAGCGCCTATCGAAAATTCGGAGGTATTGAGCATCCCAATACCAGCGGGGTTGAGTGCTAATGCACTGAGGTCTGCGCCAAGAGCATTCTGAGCGCCACCTAGACCCTGAATGCGCGCTGAGCCAGTGCTGAAAGTCTGTGAAAACTGTAACGCTTCCCGATAATAACCCAAAGCTCCGGGCTGAATCAGTTGTTGGGCTACTGCTGTATTGCACCAGCATAGTGAGAGTATCACCATCAGGCCAATGTATTGTGGAGATGTGTAAGCGCGAAAAAATACCATAGCAATTTGGGGAGGTTGGTGTATTGATGAGGCAAATACTATCATTAAGAATAGCATTGCACTTGTTTCATAAACGGGTTGTTCTATGTTTTAGATTCAAAGATGCCTAAATTCTAGCACAAGCACAACCCTGATGCCTTGTTGATAGGGTCAGAATAGTAATTATCAAACAAATGTAAACTATTGATTTACAGCGATATATGCTCTATCGTAACCTTGGCATAAGCCCCTAATCATAAATGAGTAGCCCTATCCCGCAGGAATTTTTTAATGACCTTAGTACCTTCAACCACAGAAGTGCCAACAATTTATTTAACACCGCGCTCAGCTTTCCAGCGCTGTGCAAAAGATTGTTTGGCAATAGGAGGTAGCGTTCGGCGTTTGCCCCACGACTTACTGAATAGGCGCTTGATAACCGTATTTTTCAAACCAGCGCCCACACTGTCCATTCGGCGGCGTTTTAGCATTGCCATTCGCCAAAGCCTAAAGCCAATACGCTCTACCTTAGACACTAATTTTTTATTGACTCCTTCTTGTCTATTGAGCAGGAGCAGATTGGGGATATCAATCCGTACAGGGCATACCGAGCCACAAGCGCCACAAAGCGAGCTGGCATCACTCAGGTGTTTGAACTGCTTCATCCCCTCAAAGTGTGGCGTAATGACAGAGCCTATTGGCCCGCTGTAAGTAGCTTCATAAGTATGCCCCCCGATATTTTTGTATACAGGGCAAGCATTGAGACAAGCACCACAGCGAATACAGTTAAGCGCTTGCCGCTTTTGAGGGTCGGCTAGGAGCTTGGTACGCCCATTATCGAGCAAGATGACATACATCTCTTCTGGCCCATCGGGCTCACCTTCTTGTCTTGGTCCGGTGAGTAAGGTATTGTAAACAGTCATTCGTTGGCCGGTACCGCTAGTAGAAAGCAGCGGCCAGAACAGCCCGAGGTCTTGATAAGAGGGGATAATTTTTTCAAGCCCTACGATGGCAATATGTGTCTTGGGGAATGTGGTTGAAAGCCGGGCATTGCCCTCGTTTTCGGTAATGGCAATTCCGCCGACATCGGCTACTAGAAAATTGGCTCCGGTGATGCCAATCTCGGCAGTAGTATATTTTTCACGAAGTAATGTTCGGGCGATACCCGTCAGAGCTTGGGCATCATCTGTGAGGGCGATACCGAGCTTTTGATGGAATATTTCGCCTACATCCTTGCGGGAGAGGTGCATCGCAGGCGTAACAATATGATAAGGTTTTTGGCCTGCCAGCTGAACAATGTATTCGCCCAAGTCTGTTTCTACTACCTCCAGTCCTTGTTTTTCGAGATATTCGTTGAGGTGAATCTCTTCGGTTGTCATCGACTTGGATTTGACCACACAGCGGGCGGATTTCTCCTTGAAAATCTTGTCTACGGCTGCCAGTGCTTCTTGGGCTGTAGCGGCCCAGATTACTTTTCCGCCGCGTTTGGTGAAGTTTTCTTCGAAGTGGAGCAGGTGTTTGTCGAGGGCTTCGAGCGTTTGGGTTTTGATATAGGCCGCACGGCTACGCGCAAGGTCGTGATCTTGATAATAGACCATCCCCGCTCCCACAGCATTGTCATACTTAGAGATATTGAAGTTGATGGTATTGCGGTGGCGTAAGTCAAAGGTTTTGGCTTCGGAGGCTTGCGCAAATTGTACGGCTTGACGACTCATAATCAGCTCGCTTAGGTAGATAGAGGGGAGTAGTAGCTTTGGGATGTCCCTAGGCTACATACAACGAAGATACATATTTCAAACAGTTTGCCCAATAAACCCAAGATATATCACAAAAGTTTGGGTGGTGGGGGCTTAGCGCATGCGGTCGGAGGCGCGCACCAAAAGCTCATCGCGGCGGATGAATCTGTTGGCCAAAATGTTGGCAATCAGGGCAATAATAGGCAAGAAAAAGCCCCATTGGTAAGCCTCCCAAGGGTTGGCTTGGATGTCGGTAATACCCAATGCTTTTTCGGCTTGAGGTACAAAAAGCCCTACATTTAAGCCCAACACCCCACACATCATCAGGGTATTGATTAGGCCAAGCTGCATTTGGCGAAGTCGGTTGCGGTAGCTAAAAAGAGAAAAAATCGCAATCGCCGCCGCCGCCAAAGCCACCAACAGGGCATAGAGTGTGGTATGGTGTGCGATTTTGACTCCGTGTTGCTCAATGAGGTACAGGTAGGTCAACTCTACACGTGATTCGCCGTGGATGCGCAGCCAGATAGTGCTGAAAGGGGTAAGTAACATACAGATAGCCACAATGGCTAGGAATACACTTTGGATTCTTTGTATCATTAGTATGGGTGGAGTTTTGGCGTATATGAAAAAGGTAGGAGCAGGCTAGCTCCCTGACGAAGGGGCAAATTTAGGCATTCGGCCTCAAAATGAAAATATCATCGTTGTTCTTCTGCCATAGAAGCAAGCTGAGCGGCTACCTCTTCTTTGAGCGGAGAGCTGAGGTAGGGCAAGGCTTTTTGATAATATACCTTGGCCAAGGCTGCGTCGGCGTGTTGGAGGTAGTAGCTCCCCAAAAGCACATCCACGATAGCTACATTGTTTGTTTGGGAGAGATCTTGGAAAAACTGATGGGCTTTTTGTAGGCAGGCTAAGCTGCGTTGTGGTATACCCAAGAGTAGGTAGTATTCGGCTAAGGCAATATTGATGTGGGCCACATTTTCGACCGCCTCCGCTTCGGCATAGTGTGTTTCGGACTTGCGCAACAAATCGATGACCGTCGTATAGTTGGGGCTGGCTTGTTTGGCATACCAAGCCGCACCTTGATAATAGATGCTACCCAGCTGTAGTTCGTTGGGCGGGTCTGTCTGATATATTTTTTGCAACAAAGTAGCCAATGTATCGGGCGATACTCCCGGTACGTTGACCAAACTATTGGCTGTTTGGGCTTGGACACTGGCTCCTAAGCAGAAACCCAAGAGTAGACCATAATACAGGTTTTTCATACACTAGCGGTGTTTTTGGTGTAATTCGGCCAAGGCTTTCAGCATTTTTTTGGCTTTCAACTTTTCTTGAACGCCCAAAGGAGGGGCTACACGCAGCTCGCAGTTGGTTGCAGTACATCGCTCACAAGCCACCCCTACCTGCCGGATAGGCACACTGTCTGCATTCCAAAACAAAATCTTTTCCTTCATATCCTCATTGAGCAAGAAACCCAACGTAACACTAGTATTGGTATCGGGGCTTGGGTGTGCGCTGGTAGCAAGCGAAATACACACAAACTCGTTTTCGGAATCGAAATACTGCGAGCGTTGTACATCTGCCAACACGATGTCAGTATTTTTATTGTTGTGGCGCTGTTGCTGGTCTAGGTCTTTGAGAATATTGAGGGAGACCCACTTGCGGCAAGAGTGCTCGTGGAGCATCGTGCCGTGGGGGTTGTAGAGGCCGGCCAAGTGCAGCTCCTTGTTGAGGTCAAAGCGCTCTGTACCGCGCTGATGATGAAAGCGCAAGAAAAACAATTGTGATAACCCAAAAAAGCGGGGCAATACATTGGTCAAGCGCTGGGTCAACATTTCGGGCGATACCTGATAGCGATTGAGCATCGTCAGCAGAATCCTTGGACTCCATTCAGGTTGTTCAAAAAAGTAACTCATATCCCGCACCAACTTTGTTTTGGGAATCAACATTGCCCCGGCAAAGTAAGAGGCATAAAAATTATTGAGGAGTTGCTCAAAAGACTTGATTCGAATCCAAGAAGAGGTATAGGCGCGATCCTTGATTTCGAGATGCTGATAACCAATCTCGCGTGCCAATACAAAAGCTTTTTGGTTGTCGTATAAGCGAGGGTTGATGAGCAGTTTGGGTCTAGCACCCGGTATAGTTACGGAACGTAGCGACTGTAAGTCCTCATAATCTGCCAAGGATTGCTCATCAATGACATATCCATATTGGTTGCTGAGCAAGTCTTTGAGATCCTTGAGCTGTAGCAGGCTGTCGGGCATCAGCCCCAAACGATACCGAAAGTCATCGACAGCGCGCTCAATATCCTCAAAATAGTTTTCGTGCATCTCTTGATACGAGCGCAACACCGAAAAGTAAAAACGCTCTACACTCATATCATAGTTGCGGGCAATCTCGATGAGTGTACTGATGAATGCGCTGATCTTGGTGGGGGTATTGGAGATAATATCAATCAAATCGCTAGGCTCTATCCCAAAAATCTCTAAGGGCAGGGAAGTCAACAAATCCGATTGAAGCAGCTCGGCAATGGGCATCAGTTTTTGGTTGAGTTGTAGCGAAACCAACCAATCATAAGATACTTCCAATACTTGCGCCAAGGCCGCAATTTTGTTGGCCTTGGGATATTTCTTGCCTTTTTCAATCTCATTGAGATACGAAACCGAAATGCCGGCCTGTTGTGCCACATCTTGCAGTGAGAGCTGCTTTTCTTGACGCAACTGCCTGATTTTTAGGCCAAATATAAGTCTGATATTTTCTTCTTTTGTAACCAAAGGGAACCGTGCTTAGGTGAATAGTCAGGATTAGCGCCAAGCGCTCTAAACGTAAATAATACAAATTTAGCTGCAAAAATTCAATTTGACACGGTTTTGGGCAAAGGAATTATCTCGGACTATTTGACTTTAGACCTGACAAGTTTCCAAAACTTGTCAGGTCTATCAAGAAGTTTTACTGATTATTGGAGGTTAGAGCGGCTCATTTTGTTTGAAGATATGAATCCGAACAAAACGCTCTACCGGATAGAGCGAGGCCGCCAACAGTACGTTCATCCCCAGCTTGAAGAAAGGAATCCCTCCACTGAAGCTCTCGACCCAAGGCTCTAGGAGTAATACAAAAAACTCGAAGAAGGTAATCAGGGTCAAGATAGTCAAAATTTGTGAGCGGCGGGTGTGGGTATCGCGTTTGCTCAACAAATAAGACCCAAACACAAGACCTGCAAAAAAGAGGGTCTCTAGCCCATAAAACCACCACGTTTCCCAAAAAGGCGGGACTACCTGAAACTGAAGCGGGGCTATTTCTTGTATCTGCCCTAGGGTATTTTTGGAACGGACGTGTAGGGTGTATTTGCCCGCTGCCAACAAGGGCAGACTGATGAGGTGTTGGGTGCTCCAAGGAGTCCATTGTGCAGCCCCCTTGCCTTCGAGGCGGTAGCTGTATTCTTTTTCGGTTTCGTTGAGGTAAAAAGTATTGGCCAAATGAAAATGAAAGGTCAGGTCTTCTTGTCCCGAGCCACGTTGAATACGCAGCCCTTCTTTGGGCAAATAGTCGCCGGCTTGGTCGGTGATGCTATTGATAAACGTAAACTGTTCTTTGAGTTTTGGGGCTTGGCTATTTCTGATTTTGTAGATATACTGGCTGCCCGATACCCACAGCGAGCCGTCTCCATCAACATAAATGTGTTGAATATCACGGAAAAGCCCCAAGTAATCTGTGGAGACTTTTGGTGCTTTAGCAGGGGTTTGGAGCGCTCGCCAACGAACCCCGTCAAACTGCCAGTAGTAGCCCGGTTGTCCATACAGAATGGTATGGATGCGCGACTGTTGCTGCTGTAGAGAGGCCTCAAAGTTGGGCACAATCCCTACCAAGGGGCTATGGTACTCATAAACAGCCGAATAGGTAAAGAAGGTGGGGCGTTGTTGGGGGATACTGACCACAATACTCTCTGCATAACTATTGGGCAGAGTATAAGACTGTACTGGGTGCAAGGTGCCGTCTTTTTTCAGTGGTGCCGCCAATACATACTTGCGCCCACCCATCCACAACATTTGCCGCTTGGTATCTATGGTAATAGAGGCAATCTCGGTATTGGCTGTTTGGATAGTCTGTAAAACATTGTATCCCTGTCCGGCGGCCAGCTGCAAGACAAAGAGGTGCTCTAAGGTAGCCACATAAAACAAGTCTGGCTGTGTGGGAGAGGGGATGAAATATTGCACATACTCCCCAATAATGCTGCGAGCGCTTCCCTGGCTTACCAAGAAAAGTCCGTTAGAACTACCTACCAGCAATTGCCCATTGTGCTCATAAAGTACCCTACATTTGCCCGAAACACCTTCTACTTTTTTGAAGTAATATGGAAAAGACTCTAGGGCATAGTTGCGGCGGGTGTCGGGGCTTTTGAAAACCTCATAGCTTTCGCTTTTTTGTGTATTGGTTTCTGTAGGCACAATCACCACACGTTCTTCTACCGGTTGGGTTTCGACATTGGTCTGTACGACTTTATTCTTGCCAAAGGTCTTGTTGATTAAGTCCGAAACCTTGGTGCTCTCTTTCTCATAAGTAACGGCTACTTTTTGTTTGACAATACGTTGTTCGGTAGCCGTAATGATCATCTTTTCTTTGCGCAAATATTGGTTGATGTCTTCTAGACTTTGGGTTTGCTCCAACACATACAGCCCGGCGGTAGTCCCCACATATAGCTTATCTTGATAGCGTACGGTACTTTGGATAGAGCCAACCAGCCCGGGGTAAGCCGAGAAACTCTCAACAGGGATATTAAAATCTGCCCGACTGATACCTAGGGCGTGGCAAATCCAGAGGCCGCCCTGCCGGTCTACAGCAAGGCTCTGTACGTCATCGTCGGGTAGCTTGGTTTCATAATTGATGACCTGCTCGCGTTGTCCTGTTTCGAGATTGACAATCACACAGCCGCCGGAGCGTGTTCCTAGCGCCACGTGTTTGTCGTCCAACAATACCGCCGAAGACAGCAAATGGTTTTGAAGGTAGCTGGCAATACCCTCAGCCAACACGACAGGTTGGCTGTTTTGGCCGTCGAAGCGATAAATCTTACCGTTTTGTGTGCCCAAAAGTTGGCTTTTATCAGCTAATAGGCGCGAAAAGGCAAGGCGTTGGCTTTGTAGTGCCTCCGGGGTAGCAGCCAAAGGCTCCAGCTTGCCATCTTTGTAGCGGTGTAGCCCTTTGTTGAGTAAGTGGACATACACCTGCTTGTTGTATACAAATAAGCCGGCAAACTGGCTGCCCTCAGGGGCTAGTAAGGTTTTGAGCCATTTGCCTTGCCCCACATCAAAGGTCAGTAGCTTGAATGGTGTGGCAAAATAAACTTTGGCCCCCGCTTGGGCATTGTGTGTTACGATTTCAAAGGATGTTTCGGGTTGTGGCAGGCTATAATAACGCAGAGCACCGTTGGCTTGACGTGCCAAATACCCCACATAATTGTCGCCACCTACCCACACCCTACCGGGCTGCTCTGTGTCTTGGCGCAAGGTATAGGGTGTTCCTTGGGTGGGGATTAGGTTCCAGCCCGTACCGTTGTAGTGTAAGATGCCACGAGTATTGGCAAAAAGCATTTCGCCTGACTGCATTTGCAGGCTAGATTGATTTTGGGTGTCAAAATTGTCAAAGGGAAGGGTGTAATTGTGCAAAAACAAACGCCCCTGTTGTGCATACATTTCTATGCCAAAAACCGCACAAAAAACAATACTCCACAACAGCGTTCGTCGGACATTAAATAAGGTGTGCTTCATAAATGATGGGTAACAATCGGTTGAAAACGGACGGCAAAGAAAAAGCGTGAAAGCCATAAAACAAAAAAGATGAACCTCCGGTTTGTATATCCTCAAACTTCATTCCGATTGTAACACCAAAACCAAAAAACAAGTACTGTCAAAATGACGCTGGGTGTGCCATTTTCGTATAAAAAGCGCTTTTGCCACCCTCAAGGCAAGCCATCTTGGCAGGTAAGGTGCTTGGCACAAGGTTTGATATTTGTTGAAATACTTACTATTTGTTACCAAACCAAAAAGGAGGAAGCTATGAAACTGGACGCATTTAAAGGGATGGGAGAAGAATTGGCACTCATTGGCGCTATCAACGGCGGGGCAGTAGCCACCAGCCTACAATTGATGCAGGCTGACAAACAGCTGATTGCTGAAGTGCATACTCCCACTCTTACAGAAGAAAATTATCATATAGACATCACCGACAATCAGCTGCGCTTATTTGTTTTCAAGTATGTGCCCAACGGTAATGATCGTAAAGTACCACTATTTGCACGCATATTTCCTATACCACCTTTTGTAGATGCAGAAGGAATTGAAGCGGTGTATGACGATGGGCTTTTACGCATTATTGCACCTATTCGTGAGGGGCGTGACGGGACTAAACCGCGCATTATCCAAATCACAAGAAACGATGATGAGTAATAGGCATCGGATTGGCAGAGCTTCACACACTCAAAACTGCCAAATAGTTTTTCATAAGCCAAAATGGCACAACACGAACTACATCAAAAAACCACCTCTCTTGATTGGGAGGTGATTTTTTTGCTGGAGTAACAGGCTCAGGGGCAAGCTTACATTTCGATAGGGCTTTTGCCGGCTTTTTCTAGCTCGACAGCCTCCGCAATACAGCGATCAATCTCACTTACAGAGCTGTAGAGCTGCTCATAAGAGTTGATGACGAAGTACTGCTCTTGGTAGCGGTCCTTGATGTAGGGCGTGTTGATGATTGTTTTGACATCATAGGGGAGGCGTTTGGGTGCTTCGCTGTAGAGCGAGTAGTTGGTTTCGCCGCTCGAAGAGAGAATCCCTGCACCATAAATACGCAAGCCTTCGGCCTCCTGAATCAGACCAAACTCTACGGTATACCAATAGAGGCGCGCTACACACTCGATGGCTACTTCACTATCGAGGTATTTGAGAGCAATATCGCTCAAGTCGACCAAAAAGTCGCAAAGAGGTTGATTGGTGAGCAGGGGAACGTGCCCAAACACATCGTGGAACATATCCGGCTCCACGAGGTAGTCGAGTTGCTCCATTGTTCGTAGCCAAGTCGTAGCACAGAAGTTGCGGCTACGCATCAGCTCAAAAAACTCGCGGTTTGGAATCAAGCCCGGCACTACGTGTACGCGCCAGCCCGTGATGTTCTGAAGAATTTCATTGACGGCCTCAAAGTTAGGGATATGCTCCCGCTCAAACTTGACCGTCTTAATCCCTGTAATGTAGTCGGCAGTTGCTTTGCCGGGTAGTTGTTCCATCTGGCGATCATAGAGAATTTGCCATACCTTGTGGTCCTCTGTTGTATATTGGTCATACTCTTGCTTGAGTACGAGCGAAGAGTTGTACTCATAGTAACCAGTGTTAGGGTCTCTCTGCACGAGATTTCTGAAATCGTTGTTCATACAGGTAGGGGGTTTTAGGTTTGTGAATAATTCAACAAAAAGTGCCAATGGTTTGTTAAATAATGCTATTTCGACAGCATTGGTCAACAAAAAAGCCTAACACTCTTTGCACAGGGAGTATTAGGCTTTAACCACAAAACTTTTTATCAGATGAAATAAGTTCAGCAAGGTACATAACCACAACACCGAGTGCTAAAATAAGCAGCGGGGTAATAAGCTATATAGTAGCGATAGGTGGTATATACAATGCGGTTATTCATTGAGGCAAATGTATTCAAAAAAAACGTAATTACCAAATTTGAAGCGTTTATACTCAATCAAAATCCGTTTGGGACATATACACCGAAAATCGTAGGGGGAATCGATGGCATCTGGGTACAAAACCCTTCTGAGTGATAGGGGTTACAAGCCTATTGTCAAGGGGTTTTACCAAAGCTGTGGGAGCGTCGTTGAGGGGTTTTTGAAGCTTTGGAGAATAAGCCGTACTTTTGTGCCATTATCAAGTCATCATCATAGGCAGAAAGAAGGTTACGCCTCTTTTGTGCCATATTTTTCAAACAAATGTTTGCCGATTCACATACCCATCTATATCTTAGACAGTTTGACACAGACCGGGAGACTGTCGTGGCGCAATGCCAAGAGGCCGGCGTGTTGCAGTTATTTTTACCCAATATCGACCATAGCTCTGTAGAGCCTATGCTTGAAATGAGCACACGCTACCCGCAGCAGTGCTTTGCGATGATGGGGCTACACCCTTGTTCTGTTGACAAAGACGTAGATAAGGCGCTGTATGAGGTCGAGCATTGGCTACACAAGCACCGCGAGCTGTTTGTGGCTGTGGGCGAAATGGGTACAGACTTGTATTGGGACAAGACGTATTTTGCCCAACAAGCCGAAGCATTCAAGGTACAGGTCAATTGGGCCAAGGAGCTCGACCTGCCGATTGTGATTCACTGTCGGGAGTCGTTTGAAGAGACAATGCAGCTGCTCGAACCGCTCTATGATGAGCGCCTGCGTGGGGTTTTCCATTGTTTTACTGGCTCTGTGGCCGATGCAGAGCGGGTGTTGGCGCTCGAAGGCTTTTATCTAGGCATTGGCGGGGTGGCTACCTTCAAAAAAAGTGGGCTAGATCAAGTGTTGCCACAGCTCCCACTAGAGCGCCTGCTGCTCGAAACAGACAGCCCGTACCTCGCCCCCGTACCACATCGGGGCAAACGCAATAGCCCTGCCTATATCCCCTTGATTGCTGAGCGCATAGCAGAGCTAAAAAACATACCACTCGAAACGGTAGCGCAACAAACTACGGCCAACACCCAAGCCCTATTCCGAACTTATGCAACTCATACATATTGATACGGCTAGCCCCAAACCCCCACGCACTGCGGTGCTTATCATATATACAGGAGGTACGTTTGGGATGGTATCGGAGCCGCAAGCTGATGGCGGCGAAAGCCTAGTGCCGTTTGAGTTTGGGCATATCTTAGAAAAAATCCCCGAATTGGCGCATTTAGAATGCATGCTTACCGTCGTATCGATAGAGCCATTGATAGACTCAGCCAATGCTTCTCCGGCTCATTGGGCGCAGATTGCCCAGCTGATAGAGCTACACTATGCTGATTATGATGGCTTTGTGGTCTTACACGGCACAGACACTATGGCCTATAGCGCATCTGCGCTGAGCTTTATGTTGGAGGGGCTGCGCAAGCCTGTAGTCTTTACGGGTGCACAGCTACCCATAGGAACAGTACGGAATGACGCACGGCGCAATTTTTTGACAGCCATAGAAGTAGCCTCTGCCAAGCGACCCGATGGCTCGGCCCTAGTGCCCGAAGTGTGTATTTTTTTTGATAGATACTTGCTGCGGGGCAATCGCGCTCAAAAGGTCGAAGCAGACCATTTCAACGCTTTTGAGTCGCGCAATTATCCTCCTTTGGCCTTTGCCGGAATAAAAATAGAATACCAGGAAGCCTATGTACATCAGGAGCTTAGCTCCAAAAGCCTATCTGTGCAGCTGACGATGTCCGAAAATATTGCTTTGCTAAAGTTGTTTCCTGGCTTTTCGCCTACTATATTGGAGGCCACATTGGCTATCCCGGGGCTTCAAGCACTTGTGTTGGAGACCTACGGCGCAGGCAATGTACCTACTAACCCAGCCTTGATTGCTGCGCTGGCCCAAGGGCTAGACAAGGGCGTTGTGGTCGTGAATATCTCCCAATGTGTGGGCGGCGCTGTAAAGCAAGGTCTATACCAAACCAGCCAACATTTGGTCGAATTGGGCGTTTGGAGCGGTTATGACCTTACTCCCGAAGCCGCACTGACCAAGCTGATGTACCTACTAGCCAAAGATTATTCGCCATCAGATAGAAAGGTGCTTTTTGCTACTTCTTTGCGAGGCGAGCTAACAAACGAATAATATCAAATTTTGTTGCATAATCGAAACTAATCTATAACTTTGCGCTCGTCTTACTGATGAGTTATTGCTTCTAACACCTAACAGAGAGGTGGCCGAGTGGTTTAAGGCGCACGCCTGGAAAGCGTGTTTACCCGAGAGGGTATCGAGGGTTCGAATCCCTTCCTCTCTGCAATATCTTGATTAGTAACCCAAAACATTAGTTCCAACCACAAAAATGCTATAAGCACATTTACCTCAAAATTATTCACATCATTAGTTCATTTAAACACAATCTATCATCTCCCAAATTAGCCATTACACTTATGAAGAAGTTACTCACTTTCCTTTTGCTGACTGTTTGCCTTTCTTTTGGCTCAATGGTACAGTCTTTTGCGCAAGGTGGCAATGATGCTGACACAACCAAAACAGAAAAAGTAGATAGCGCCGCTATACAAGCTGCTGCTACACAAGTAGAAAGCACTGAGCTTGACTTAGACGAAGATGCGAAAGCTGTAGTAGAAGAGTCAAAAACTTTTCACCAAATTTTGAAAGATAAGTTCATCGAAGGTGGCTGGGAGTTTATGAGTTTGGTACTTATCTGTTTGATTTTAGGCTTGGCTGTTGCTTTGGAGCGTATCATTACCCTCTCATTGTCTACCACCAATACCAAGAAATTTATCAACAATGTTGAAGAAGCGCTCCGCAACGGTGGTGTAGAAGCAGCCAAAGACTTGGCCCGCAATACTACCGGCCCTGTAGCTTCTATCTTTATGCAAGGCCTTTTGCGCGTAAACGAAGGCATTGAAGTAGTAGAGAAATCTGTGATTTCTTATGCTTCAGTAGAAATGAGCAAACTCGAAAAAGGTATCGTATGGATTTCACTCTTTATTGCACTTGCACCTATGTTGGGCTTTATGGGTACGGTAATCGGTATGATTGGTGCTTTCGACGCTATCCAAGCTGCTGGTGATATCTCTCCTTCACTCGTAGCCGGTGGTATCAAAGTAGCTCTTTTGACAACAGTAGGCGGTCTTATCGTAGCGATTATCCTACAGATTTTCTACAATTACATTGTTAATAAAGTGGACTCTATTGTCAACCAAATGGAAGAAGCTTCTATCGCCTTGGTAGACGTATTGGTACAACACAATATCACCAAGAAGTAATCTTTCGGTTTGTTTTGACTTTTGGACTAACCCTTTGTACTAACAATGGAAAATCTTAAAAAATATTTACTACCCGGTATCTTGGGTGTAGTAGTTGTAATACTACTATATGCACTCTATGCACAAGACACGGATACCATTTTTGTCCTCTCTTATGTCCTTGGCATAGGAGCAGTAATAGGCGTGGTCGCAGGTTTCTTGGTGAGCGCTATCAGCAACCCCCAAGGCACGCTCCGCAGCCTGATAGGTTTAGGTGTATTGGTTGTTATCTTTGGAATATCTTATGCGATTGCCGGCTCCGAAGTAACAGCGTTATACCAACAATTCAACATAGACGAGTCAAAGTCTAAAATGGTCGGATCTTTCCTAAACCTGACCTATGCTTTAGGTTTTTTGACTATCGGCAGCATCTTGTTCGCCTCTGTATTACGCGTTATAAAATAAGTAATTATGGGTAAATCAAAAGACCGGGGAATACCGGAAATCAATGCTGGCTCAATGGCAGATATTGCCTTCTTGCTCTTGATTTTCTTCCTCGTAACGACCACTATTGCCACCGACAAAGGGGTGAATATTATTCTGCCTCCTAAAAAGGAGCAGGATATTCCGCCAGTAAAGTTTAATGAACGTAACCTCTTCAAGGTGATTGTCAATACCAAAAACCAACTTTTGGTAGACGGTGAGCCGTTGAACATCAGCCAACTGAAAGAGACTACCAAGCGTTTTATTACCAATAATGGCGCAGACCCCAAATCGTCTGAAAGCCCCGACAAAGCGGTCATCACTTTCAAAACTGACCGTGGAACACGTTACGATGTATACGTACGTGTGTTAGATGAACTAAAAGGAGCTTATCACGAGCTACGTACAGAGGAGATAGCCCGAACTATCAGTGGATTTACACTCAAAGATTATTTGAGCTATGACCCTGAGAAAGCATCTACCCGCATACAAAAAGCCTTTGAGGCTGCTAAGGATAAGTACCCAATGCAGATTTCTGAAGCCGAACCAAGTAAAATAGGAGGTTAATATGGCCAAGTTTAAAAAGAAGAAAAAAGCAAACCCTGCCATTTCTACGGCTTCCTTGCCCGATATTGTATTTATGTTGTTGTTCTTCTTCATGGTCTCTACCGTATTGCGCGAGCAAGACCTGATGGTAATGCAACGCCTGCCACAGGCCGAGCAGCTGCAAGCTATCGAGAAGAAGTCATTGGCAACACAAATTTACGTGGGTAAGCCTAAAGAAAAGCGTTTTGGCGTTGAGCCTCGCATTCAGGTGAATGATGTTTTTATCGACCCTAACGGTATCCCACGCTTTATTCAAAATGAGCGTAGCAAGATGGCCGAAAAAGACCACGACAAAATCATTATCTCACTGAAAGTAGACCGCCAAACCAAGATGGGGATTATCAGTGATATCAAGCAACAATTGCGCGAAGTAAACGCCCGTATATTGTATCTCTCTTCATCAAAGCGAGCAGCCGAAGAATAGGCCTCCGCGAAGAGAAAATATACCAAGATATACTTGATTTGAGGATTCATATCCCAAACCAATGTTGATTGGGTATAACTCCCAAACCCCTGTATAGCTGAAACTATACAGGGGTTTGTTTCGTATGGGACAGACACCCCAGAAACTCTCCACACAAGACACAAATACAGCCCTTTGTGTGTATATTTGCACCTCAATACGCGACAACAAAAAGTATGGATACTCTCACCAATACCCCTCTTTCTTTTGAGGACACCTCAATCGCCTTCTCGGCCAAATCGGATGCCGCGCTACGCAAAACGCATTGGCTATTTGCTTTGATGAACCGCCCTTGGTTGGTTGGAATGGGAACAGGCTTGCTCAAAACAGCGTTCAAGCTGCGGCTGCCTGTAAGGTATATGGTCAAAAAAACAATTTTTGAACAATTTTGCGGCGGCGAAAATATTCACGATTGCCTCCCTACCATTCAAATCCTAGACAAGTACCATATCGGTACTATCTTGGATTATTCTGTAGAAGGCGAGAAATCGTTGAAAGGCTTTGAGGCCTCTACAGACGAAATTATCCGCACAATTCAGTATGCAGCCCAACACCGAGACAAAATCCCCTTTGCTGTCTTCAAAGTAACAGGGATAGGCTACAGTGGGATTTTGGAAAAAGTACAGGCCAACGTTGCCATGACAGAATCGGAAAAAGTAGGCTGGCAAAATATTCAGAACCGAGTAGACCGTATCTGTCAACAGGCCTACGAACATAAGGTGCGTATTTTTATTGATGCAGAAGAAAGTTGGTTTCAACAGACCATCGACCAGCTGGCTTATACTATGATGGAGCGCTACAACCGTGAGCAGGTCATCGTCTACAATACATACCAACTCTATCTTCAGGCCAGCTACGCCAAGTTGCAGAAAGACATACAACAAGCCAAAGAACAAGGCTATTTCTTAGGGGCTAAGTTGGTTCGGGGCGCTTATATGGAAAAAGAGCGGGCTAGAGCTAAAGAAAAAGGGTATCAAGACCCTGTACAACCAAACAAGGCCGCCACAGACGAAGACTTTGATCGTGCTTTGCAGCTCTGTGTAATGAACAAGGATTGGGTAGACTTTTGCGCTGGCACACACAACGAAGCCAGTAGTTATGCGCTTATACAACTTATGCAAAATCATAATATCGCTGCGGATGATTCAGGGGTGTTTTTTGCGCAACTTTATGGAATGAGTGATCATATCTCATATAATCTTGCCAATGCAGGCTATAATGTAGCGAAGTATGTACCTTATGGCCCTGTAAAATCTGTGATACCTTATCTCATCCGTCGTGCAGAAGAAAACACCTCTGTTGCAGGTCAAAGCAGCCGCGAATACACACTTGTGAGCAAAGAAGTACAGCGACGTAGAAAAGCCGCCAAATAACAAACGTTAGGGCTGCTTGGCAAACAGTCTGAGTAGGAGTCTTCATACAACAGTCATCTCAAGCTTTTGGGGTGACTTTTTTGATGCTATTTTCCAAAGAAGGCACCGTAGCGATATATGCATAAAGATGCGCTTCTTTGACTAGCTTCGCATAGCTTTTTGAATACTCCCCCAACCGTTGGTTTTGAAATTATCCAGCAATGAATAAAAGCCTCCTTTTCTTGTTTATGACACCAAATCCTACTGTGTTCATAGGCGTATTAACTCCTCTCTCCCTTGATTTATTTATGGCAAATCCCTTGCCCTTGTACTTTTTGCGCAAAAAATGGGATTACTAGGTTCTTGGAATAAATAATTTCCTATCTTTGGACAACTACGCATACCATAGAATGCGCGTATAAACCAACTTAACACTTAATTTTCACCTATGAAACAATTTTATTTCCAAACAATGTTAGCCTTTTTTGGGCTATTGCTGAGTGTGCAGCTGTCTGCCCAGACAGTAGTTTCGGGCACTGTTATCGAGCAATCGAGCGGAGATCCACTCATCGGGGTAAATATTACCGTTAAAGGAACGGTTTTGGGTACTGTTACTGACGCTCGGGGCAACTTTAGCTTGACTGTACGCACTCCACCTCCCTTTACCTTGGTTGTTTCTTATATTGGCTATGCTGCACAGCAGATAGAAATCACAGGTAGTCAATCAGGCCTAAATATCGCTCTAGAAGACCAAGTTCGGATGGGCAATGAGGTGGTTATCTCGGCTTCACGTGTAGAGGAAAGCATCATGGAGTCGCCGGTATCTATTCAGAAGATGGATATTTTGGCGATTCAGCAAGCTCCTGCGGCTGATTTTTATGACCAAATCAAAAACCTCAAAGGTGTATACTCCTCAAATGGCAGCTTGAACTTTACGACTCTCAATACCCGTGGCTTTGCCGGCATCGCCAACGTGCGTTTTGTACAGCTCATCGACGGGGTAGATATGTCAGCGCCCACGCTCAACTTCCCTACAGGGAGTATTATGAGTTTTTCGGAGCTAGATGCAGAAAGTGTGGAGCTTGTACCCGGAGCCGCCTCGGCGCTCTACGGCCCCAATGCCTTCAACGGTATCTTGATGATGAACAGCCGTAGCCCCTTCGAGTATCAAGGGTTGAGTGCTTTCGCCAAAGTGGGGGTTACTAACTCTCAAGCCGCAGGCCAAGCTGACCCTTACTACGATTTCTCTATGCGCTATGCCAAGGCATTTAACAACAAGTTTGCTTTCAAAGTAAACTTCTCGTATATGCAGGCTACCGACTGGCGGGCCAATGACTACACTACTTTCCGTACTGATGTAGTCAATCCTACGGCTTTTCCTCTGGGAGCGCCCAACTTCGATGGGTTGAATACTTATGGTGATGAGACACCCATTCCTCTGCCCACACCCATAGGCACTATCCGACGTACGGGATGGCGTGAGCAAGACATCTTGGACAACAACGATGCCCGTACTATCCGTGGGGACATAGGCCTACACTACCGTATCAATGACAAAATGGAACTTTCGTATGCCTACCGCATTGGCTCAGGCAGCACAGTATACCAAGGTGGCGAGCGCTATGCTCTCCGCGATTTTGCCCAACAGTCTCATAAGCTGGAGCTGAAAGGAGCCAATTTCTTTGCCCGTGCCTATATGACCCAAACCGATGCCGGAAACTCTTATAACCTAACGGCCTTGGGGGCTATTTCGAATGAAAGCCTCTTCCCAACTGTTCGTCAGCCAGGTGTATTTGCTGGCTTGCCTGCTGGTGGGTTAGGGAATATCCCTGGAGGTTGGGCGGGTGCCTATATTTCGGCCTTTTCAGGTCTTTTTGCTCCGTTTCAAATTCCTGCCGGCAACCATGCTGCCGCACGTGCTTTTGCTGATGCAGGTGGGGTAACTTCTTTAGGCCAATTAGGAACTCCAGCTTTTGTAGGTGGACTTTCACAACAGTTACAAGGGGCTGGTATTCCAGCGTTACAAGCTACTGCTTTAGCCAATGCTTTTGCTACTTCTATTAGCGGCCAGCCCCGCCCTGCTGCGGGTACTCCTGAGTTCAATGAGTTGATGAATAGAGTCCGTGGGGGCTTGTTCCAAACACCTTCGGCAGGCCTGCCATTGGGAGGTGCCGGTTTTACGGACAACTCTCGCCTCTTTCACGGAGAGTTTAACTACAACTTCCGTGAGTTTATCGATTGGGCCGATGTGCAAGTAGGGGGTAACGTACGCCGCTACGACCTCTTCTCCAACAATACCGTGTTCAACGAGTCTCCTGATGGAGGCGAGGCCCAACGCATTACCATCGACGAGTTTGGGGTATATACTCAAATCTCTAAGCGCCTTGTCAATGACCGATTGAAGATTACCGCGTCTATCCGTTATGACAAAAACGAAAACTTCGCCGGTCAGGTAACGCCTCGTGCCTCAGTGGTATACTCTGCGGGCAACGATCGCCAGCACAACTTCCGTGCTTCTTACCAAACCGGTTTCCGTAACCCCGATACGCAGGCACAGTTTATCTACTTCCGGTCGAGCAGTGGTATTCTGTTAGGTGGCACACGTGCCAATGCCGAGCGCTATGGTATTATGGAAGGTGGCGGGTTTAATGCCCCTGCTAACGTACCTAACCGCCAACGTGTCAACCTCAATTACGTACAACCGGAGCAGTTGCAAGCCTTTGAAGTAGGGTATAAGAGTACTTGGTTGAATGGAGACCTCTACATCGACGCCAATGTGTATTACAACATTTACAACAACTTCATCGCAGGGCAGCCTATTTATAGTGAAAACGCCACTACACAACGAGGCGTAACTTTGCCTGCCGGAACGCTCTTCCGTGTGTCTACCAATGTAGAGCAAGAGATTACTGCCGGTGGTGTTGGCTTGGAGGCCTCTTATCGTCTGCCACGCAACTTTATCGTATCAGCCAATGCTGACTGGGCGCAATTCAATGTAGACATCCCTACTGGTTCGCTCTTCGAGCCGGGCTTCAATACGCCTAGCGATCGTTACAACTTTGCCCTGACCAACCGTGAGTTGTTCAAAAACTTTGGCTTTGCTTTCAACTATCGTTGGCAGAACTCTCTGCGCTGGGAGTCGTCTTTTGGTACTGGGGTCATTCCTGCCTTCGGCACTTTCGATGCGCAGTTTAGCTACAAGGTGAAAGCCATCAAATCAGTAGTGAAACTGGGGGGAACCAATATCTTAGGCAACGACTATCGCACGAACTTCGGTGGGCCGTCTATAGGAAATATGTACTACCTCTCTATCCGATTCGACCAAAACCTGAACTAAGGTTTAACAGCTGATAGGATTTTTAAAAATCAAAAAGCGCTTGAGTCAATGATTCAAGCGCTTTTTGGTAAAGGTATATGCAACACGAGGTGTTATTGTTTGGCTAGTTCGTCCTTCAGGAAGTTGATTACCTTCACAGGGAAAGGGTCTACGGCATTAAGTTCGGCCAACTCAAATGAAAGCCAATCAAACAAATGGATCAGGTAGATACTTTGTATGAGTAGTGTGGCACCCTTGGGGGTGATTACTTGAAAATCAGCAGCTTTTTCTTTAATAATAGGCTCACAAATATCCATGCGTGCTCGCACACGGGGGTTTTCTAGCTCGGAGCGTACATATAAGACTACTATTGGAGCATAATGCACTTTGGGCTGCTCCCAGCCCACTAGTTCGTTATGATTCATCTCAGGGAACACATGTGTGTGACATAGTTGCTTGGCATTTTCGTTGATTTGCTGCTGCAAGCGTAAAATAACAGGAGCAAACTGATCATCAGCATATATATAGGGCAGTTTCTTATGACAGGCTTTGGCCAGTTGTTGGGCTGTTTGGCGTATAGTTATAACATTTTCTTTGATGAGTGTAACAGCAGCTTGCACCTGTGTCTCAAAAGCCTTGCTAATGAGGCCGTGTGCGCTGAGTGTATACAACAATGATACTACTGAATAGCCCACAAAAGCACGTGGGCAAGCTGCTTCCTGAGGAATTTGGATATAAAAAAGGCTGCGTTGTTGGGCTATTTCGAGTACTTTGCCTCCAGAGCTAACACAGGCTATCTGTGCGCCTAGTTCTAAGGCTTGGCTGAGCGTGCTAAGGGTCTCCTCGGTATTTCCCGAAAAAGAAGAGGCAATGAAAAGTGTATTGGCATTGACGAAAGCTGGCACTTGATACCCCTTTATCACAATGACGGGTACTTTGGCCTCTGCTGAAACCCAAGCGCTTAGTAAGTCACCACCGATACCCGAACCACCCAAGCCAGCCACGACTACTTGGTGGATGGGTTGGCGGGGGGTAGCGTCGGCTACTTGGCCGCCAATGTCTAGACCCTTGGCCAATTGTTGGGCAAAGCCTTCGATAAGTGATTGCATCATAGGTAGAAATAATTGTTGAGTGATGTTTAAATACAGTTTTGAGAAAGAGATAGGGGCTAAAATGCCTTAATGCTTGAATGTACGCATTTACCTTGATAAAGTTGGCAATGGCTTAGTGCCTATCGAATTTGTTTGATGAACGCATCTCTATAGCCTAGCTCTCGCACGAGCTTGAGTACCTTTTGTGCGCCCTGCCAATCATAATTTTGTCCGGCAAAGTACTTGTACTTAAACTTATCACTGCTGATGAACTCTTCCTGAATGGTAAGATTATGCTGCGGATACTGTTTCTGAGTTTGGTTAGCCGGGAATACCTTGTGTATAGAAGCCATTACTTGCACCCTGAACTGCCCCCCTTGGGTGCTATTTACAGCGGTGGTTTGCTGGGTTACCGGATTAGATTGGGCACTTCCTAGAGGGTTATCAGGGACGGCGTTACGGTTATCTTCGACAGGGTTTTGGGCTTGTTCTTCCAAAAAGCGTCTAAAAGCCCTGAAAATAGCCGAGGCTATATGGGCTTGGCCCTGCTTGGTATTGAGGTATTGCTCTTCTTGGGGGTTGGTCAAGAAGCCGGTTTCTACCAATACGCTGGGCATTTTGGTATAACGTACCACATAGAGGTTGTGTCCGGCTTGTACAGCATCGTGTACCCCACGGCTGGTACGACGAGCACGAGTGGCGAAATCCTCTTCTATCAATAGTGCGAGCTTGCGGCTAGCTATCAGTTGGTGACTATGGATATATGTACGGGTACCGGCCACAGTGGCATTGGGGTGTGCGTTACAGTGGATACTGATAAAATAATCTGCTTTATTATCGTTGGCGAGCTTGACTCTGTTTTCCAGACTTACATACACATCCTTGGTGCGCGTATACATCACCCGCACATTAGGCATATGATCGTTGATATAATACCCAAGTTGTAATGCGATGGAGAGGGCGATGTCTTTTTCGTGGCGATATTGGCTGCTACTAGATTTACGCCCAATATCGCGCCCACCGTGGCCGGGGTCTATCACCAAGACAATATCTCGCTGTTGGGCAAACCCGACTGAGCCGAGGCTTGCCCAAAACAGCAAAAAACTCAAGACACAGACAACCCACCGCATTACACTCAAGTTTGTTGTTAGAGTTGAGCTAAGATAGTTTTGAACGACGTAGCGGCCAAAATTTTGGCTTTGGCTTCGGCCACAGAGAGGCGTTCTTGCTCGGTGCTGTCGCGGTGGCGTAGCGTGATGGTGCCGTCTTCGAGGGTTTGGTGGTCGATGGTTAGGCAGAAAGGCGTACCGACCAAATCTTGGCGGGTGTAGTTTTTACCGATAGCGCCACGGTCCTCGTACACCGTGCTGAGGTCATAACGAAACTCATCGAACACCTCACGTGCTTTTTCGGGCAGCCCATCTTTGCGGGTAAGCGGAAATATTGCCACCTTGGTAGGCGCAATGGCAGGGTGAAGCTTCAGGAAGATGCGCTCCTTGGTTTCGCCCTTGGCATCAACCCCTTGGCTAATAGTCAGTGCATTGCTCAAAACAGCCAAAAACAGTCGATCTGCCCCAATAGAAGTCTCTACCACATAAGGTACATAATGGCGCTTGTCTTTATCAGGCTCTTGCTCGTCGAAATACTGAAGCTTGGTGCGGGCAAACGTTTGGTGGCTGCTTAGATCAAAGTCTGTACGAGAGTGAATGCCCTCCAACTCTTTAAACCCGAAGGGAAACTCGAACTCAATGTCCACTGCAGCATTGGCATAGTGCGCCAGCTTTTCGTGGATTTTGAAGCGCAATTTTTCTGCTGGCAGGATAGCCTGCAAGAAACGCATCCGTTTTTCTTTCCAGTATTCATAGGCTTCTAGTTCGGTGCCGGGTTTTACGAAATACTGCATCTCCATCTGCTCAAACTCTCGCATACGGAAGATAAACTGCCGTGCCACAATTTCATTACGGAAGGCCTTGCCTATTTGGGCAATCCCGAAGGGCACTTGCTGGCGGGAGGTTTTTTGTACATTCAAAAAATTAACAAAAATACCCTGAGCCGTTTCAGGACGTAAGTATACACGGTTGCTGTCATCGGCCACAGAGCCCATTTCGGTCGAAAACATCAGGTTAAATTGACGTACCTCAGTCCAGTTGGCTGTACCCGAAATAGGGCATACAATGCCTTCATCGATGATGAGTTGGCGCAGCCCTTCAAAATTTTCAGCCTCTAGCAAAGCCGCCATTTGGGTCAACAGGGCAGCAGATTTTTGCGTATCTCCGGCTTTCTCATATTGGGCGGCTTTGTCTTCGATGAGGTTGTCGGCGCGGTAACGCTTCTTAGAGTCTCTGTTATCAATCATCGGGTCGTTGAAGCTGTCTACGTGTCCCGAGGCTTTCCAAACTGTGGGGTGCATAAAAATAGCTGCATCAATGCCCACGACATTCTCGTGCCACTGGGTCATGGCTGCCCACCAGAGTTGTTTGAGGTTGTTTTTGAGGGCTACCCCGTTTTGGCCGTAGTCATACACGGCTTGGAGGCCTTCATAAATTTCACTAGAGGGGAATACAAAGCCATACTCTTTGGCGTGTGCTATGATAGGTTTGAGCGGATTATGCTCTTCTTGTGTTTTCTTGCTCATAAATCAGGTGGGCTTAAAAATCCAAAAATCCCCTGTTGGGGAAAAAGGGGGGTAAGCAAAAGGTGATTGCACAAAGATACAAGCAATTGGGGATATGTAACAACTGTAGGCACTAATAATGCGCCAAGGCATAGGCTGCGAGCCTTCAGATAACCAAAATTGACTATTTTTGCTAACAAAATCAGCTGAGTGCGGTTTATTTTCAAGGGCAAACAAATGTTGGCTGTTTCAAACCATAAGATGTACATTTGTATCTGCCCCTAGTAGCGTTTTTGGGCGGACATCCCCAAACTATAGATATTCCAAACACATCAGCTTAGTGCTTTAAAGACAATATGAATACTTCTACAAAAGAACCCATCGGTGTACTATTGGTTAATTTGGGCACGCCCGACAGCCCCAACACCGGAGATGTACGCAGTTATTTGCGCCAATTTTTGACAGATGCGCGGGTGATAGACATTCCGGCAGCAGCACGCTATGCCTTGGTCAATTTGATTATTGCGCCTTTTCGTGCGCCTAAGTCGGCCAAAGTATACAAAGAAGTGTGGTTGCCCGAAGGCTCACCCATCAAAGTATATGGTTTTGAGGTAGAGAAAATGTTGCAGCAGGCTCTGGGCGACGAGTATAAAGTAGTGTTGGCAATGCGCTACAAGAATCCTAGCGTGGAGGCAGGGCTTGCCCAAATGCGTCAGGCAGGTATCAGGCGCTTGATTGTGTTGCCCTTATTTCCGCAGTATGCTTCAGCGACCACAGGCTCTGTACAACAAGAGGTAATGCGGGTGCTGAGTAGCTGGCAAATCATCCCTGAAGTTACGTTTATCCACAGCTTTTTTGACCATCCGGGCTTTATCCAAGCCTTTACCGAAATAGGCAAACGTTATGTCGATGGGCACGATTATGACCATTACATTTTCTCTTATCACGGCTTGCCAGAGCGACAAATACGCAAAGGTGATGACACAGGAACTTGCCTCCAAGCCGCCAAAGCTGATAAGTCGCTAAGAGCTAAACCCAACTGCTGTGCCACTCTACACACTGGCAACCGCAGCTGCTACCGAGCACAGTGTTTTGCTACTACCCGCTTATTGGCAGATGCTTTGGGTATTGCTGAAGAAGACTATACGGTCTGCTTTCAGTCGCGGCTCGGGAATGATGTCTGGATACAGCCTTATACCGAAGATGTATTGAAGGAATTGCCCAAGCAGGGCAAGAAGCGTGTGTTGGCTTTTTCACCTGCTTTTATTGCAGATTGTCTCGAAACAACTATCGAAATCGGGGAGGAGTACAAAGAAATGTTTGAAGAGGCTGGAGGGGAACATTGGGTGTTGGTGGAGAGCCTCAATACCGACCCGCTTTGGGTAGCCACCCTAGAACAGATGGTAAGAGAATACAGCACCAAGCCTCAAACATTGGTAGCCAACTTGATGGAAGGCTAAAACGCCTGATTGAAAAAATATGTGTACTTTTCATACCATTGGATATTTTCAGAAAAGCGCTGTAACTGCGAAGCAGCACCGTAGGCAACCTCCGGCATCGCACCAATAAATGACGCTTTTTGATGTATACCCAATCCAGATTGGTTTGGGGAATGGATGTGTTAAAAAACCTCTGACAATCAAGGGAATCTTGGTATAAAAATCTCCCTAGCCATAGGTTTACAAACCTATCGCTAGGGTTTACGCCAAAGTTTCGGAATAACCAAAATTAATCATTGGTGTAAATTTTGATATATCTTGCCCTTAAAACCTGATGAACCCTGTCATTGCACGTTTGTATCAAATAGCCCAACAACCCTCCCGCCGTATTGTTGGATTAATGTCTGGCACCTCCCTTGATGGCCTTGATATAGCCTTGTGCCATATTGAAGGGCAAGGACTGCAAACACGCTGCCAATTAGAGGCCTTTACCACTGTCCCCTATACACGCTTGCAGCAGGTATTGCTCAGGCAGGTGCTCCACCAGCGCCTAGTCTCTATCGAAAAGGTAACGCTCTTGCACACCTGGCTTGCCGAACAACACGCGACAATGTTGTTACAGACGCTAGAACAATGGGGGCTCATACCTACTGATATAGATTGTGTTGCCAGCCACGGCCACACTCTCTACCACGCTCCCAAACACCAACACCGGCAAGGAAGTATGCCCAATGCGACTTTGCAAATAGGCGAAGCAGACCATTTGGCTACCCGCACGGGCTTAATCGTAATCAGTGATTTTAGACAAAAGCACGTCGCCCACGGCGGCGAAGGTGCGCCATTGGTAGCCTATGGTGATTATTGGTCGTATCGTAGCGATACCGAATCGCGGGTTTTGCTCAATATCGGCGGTATCAGCAACGCTACATATTTGCCTGCCGGTGCAGACCCTGCCTTGGTCTGGGCCTCTGATTTGGGACCGGGCAATGCACTGATAGATACCGCTATGCGGCATCATTATCAGAAACCTTATGATGACCAAGGAGCCATAGCCGCTACAGGAAAAGTAAACCCAACATTGTTGACGGCGTTTAAAGATGAGCCGTTTTTTGACGCACCTTTGCCCAAAACAACAGGACTAGAGCTTTTCGATTGGACTTGGGTACGACAGACTTTTGCCAAAGCAGGGCTGAGGCAAATCCCCCCTCAGGATTTGGTCGCTACCCTGACCCAGCTAAGTGCTGAGGTTATTGCGGAGGCGTTGCACAAAGCACTTGGTAGCACACCCGTACAAGTATATGTTAGCGGAGGAGGAGCATATAACGACAATATGATGGAGCGCCTTCGTCAGGCTTTGCCTGCCCACATACAACTACAGCAAAGTAATAGCTTGGGGATTGCTCCAGAAGCAAAGGAGGCTGTGTTGTTTGCCCTGTTGGCCAACGAAACACTTACCGGCCAAGGGCTTGCTTTAGGGCCATTGCCTGCCTTTACAATGGGTAAAATTTCACTGCCCTCATAGCCGAGACCGTAGAAGAGAAACGCGTATGAATGTTTTTCACACGCCACTGGATATTTCGCAAATCCCACAGTGGAATAGATCTTATTTACCCCCAAAATGAGGCTTCAGTTTGTCTAGGAGCTGGAGCGCCGAGCTACTTTTCCAAAAATGTCCAGTGGCGTGTATTTTTCACCAAAATATTGACTTGCCACTGGACATTTTCGAATTTGGCTTTGATTCAACAAGCTGCTTAACTACATAGGGACTTTCGAAAAGTTCACAAAGCCCCCCAGTGTTTGCACTCCTTTGCGTTCTTTGTAGTTAAATGTATACCAAATTGGTTTGTAGTATTGAAAGTCTGATAGGCTATAGGTAGCTAAATTTGTTGCGGACATAAGAGCTGACCAAGAGCATCATCTTGCGGTTGTCGGGTACGCGCACACGCTCATTTAGAATTTTGGTAGCAGACAAGCGTTTTATTTTTTTGAACAACTGTATATAATACACATAGGCTAAGTATACACCAAGGCGAGCCTCTTTGGGTAGTTGTAAGATACCTTCATAGCCGTGCTCAAAATCTTTCTGAATGTCTGCTTCGATAGCCGCTTTTACTTCGGGTGTAAACTCCTCAAAATCAACGGAGGGGAAATACACTCTGCCCCGTTCTTGGTAATCACTCTGAATATCGCGGAGGAAGTTGATTTTTTGGAAAGCTGAACCTAGGCTTTTGGCTGGAGCCTTGAGTGCTTGGTAGCGCGCTTCATCACCTTCACAGAACACACGCAAACACATCAACCCTACAACCTCTGCCGAACCGTAGATGTATTTTTCGTACTCTTGCTGAGTGTAGTCATTCTTGTCCAAATCCATTTCCATACTGTGCAAAAAAGCCTCTATCAACTCCTGTTCGATATGGTATTGATTGACGACCAGCTGGAAAGAATGTAGAACGGGGTTGAGGCTGATTCCTTCTTCGATGGCACGGTAGGTATCTTCACGAAAACGTGCTAGCAATGCGCGTTTGTCGTGTTCGTGGAAGGTATCCACAATCTCATCAGCATAGCGTACAAACCCATAGATGGCATACACAGGAAAATGGTATTTCTTGTGTAAGGTTTTTATTCCTAACGAAAAAGAGGTGCTGTAGTGCTGCGTAATCAATTTACTGCATTTGAGCGTAGTAGTTGTGTAGAGGTCTTGCATTGTAGGCATCCTATCAGATAGATTTGTTGGTTATTTAAACTCCTTTACAATCTCTTTGGCCACTACCTGCCCGGAGATAAGCGAAGGCGGAACGCCAGGCCCGGGAACGGTGAGCTGACCGGTAAAGTAAAGGTTCTGAACTTTCTTATTTTTAAGCCCCGGTTTGAGAATGGCCGTTTGCATCAGGGTATTGGCCAAGCCATAAGCATTGCCTTTGTAGGCATTATAATCACTGACAAAGTCGCTGTGGGCATAGCTACGTTTATATACCACCGACGAGCGGATATCGATGCTTGTGTAGGCTTCGAGCCTATCCATAATGATGTGGTAATATTTTTCACGCGTTTCTTCGGGGTCTTGCAGGCTGTGGGCTAGGGGCACCAGCAAGAAAAGGTTTTCTTGACCGTTAGGCGCTACCGTAGGGTCTGTTTTGGAGGGGCAAGAGGCATAGAAGAGCGGTTCTTCGGGCCATTGAGGCGTAGTATAAATTTGGCGGGCGTGCTTCTCAAAAGGCACATCAAAAAAGAGATTGTGATGCAACAGCTTGGGAATGCGACGGTTAACGCCAAGATAGAAGAGCAAGCTGGAAGGAGCCATCACGCGGCTGTCCCAATATTTGGCACTGTATCGGCGGTGTGATTCAGGTAGCAGGTTTTGCTCTACGTGGTGATAGTCAGCCCCAGCCACAACGATATCGGCCTCCCAGCTACGTTCTTGGGTATGTATGGCACGCGCCATACGGCCTTGTACCTCTATGCGCTGTACATCTTGGTTATAGGCAAACTCAACGCCAAACTCTTCGGCCAAGCGCACCATCCCTTCTACTATTTTGTGCATCCCGCCTTTAGGATACCATGTACCGAGCTGGATGTCGGCATAGTTCATCAGGCTATAAAGCGCGGGGGTATTTTGGGGCAATGCTCCCAAAAACAAAATCGGGAACTCCATCAGTTGGAGTATCTTGGGGTGTTTGAAATAGCGACGAATGTGTTTGTGGAATGACTGGAACACATCCATCCGAAAAAGCGCCAAGAGCAGGCGCATATCCGCAAACTCCAACACAGAGCGGCTTGGTTTGTAGACCAAGTCGTTGATACCTACTTGGTATTTGTAGGCGGCCTGTGCCAAAAACTTACGCAGTTGTAGGCTGCTGCCCGGCTCTAGTGATTCGAGCATTTGCTCAAACTCTGCCATATCTGCCGGGATGGGAAGGGTATCGTATTGGCCAAAAACTACCTGATAGGAAGGATCTAGCCGGATTAGTTCGTAATAATCAGAAGGCTTTGCGCCAAATTTGGCAAAGTAGGCCTCAAAAACATCGGGCATCCAATACCAGCTGGGGCCCATATCGAACACGAAGCCATCGGTATCAAACACACGGGCACGCCCCCCGGGGCCACTGTTTTTTTCTAATACCGTTACTTGATACCCTTCTTGGGCCAAACTAGTGGCGGCAGCAATGCCTGCGAACCCCGCTCCAATAACGCACACTTTTTTGCCCCGTTGTTGGGTGGGGCGGCGCTTGCCATAATGAGGGTTTTGGTTGAGGGCTGTATTATTATCCTTGATAGTGCCGTTGGTAGATGAAATATTGGCCATAAAAATGTAGTTGAAATGGGCGGAATTCGAATGTATAAACCAGAGTTTGGGGCAATTGTTAGGCTGTTGGGATTAAAAAATAAACAGCCGGACAACTACTAACCCTACGCCTGCCGAATATACAACATTTAAGCCTAACTCTTGACGGGATATTGAAAATAATCAAAAAAACCGCAAAAGCTTGTGCCCCTGCGGTTGGTGTTCTTATGCGTATTGTGCGAGAGACGCCTTCAATTCCTTTCGGGCGATGTGGATGCGGTTTTTGACAGTACCGATAGGGATTTGCAGCTTCTCAGCAATCTCGTGGTACTTGAAGCCGCGATAGTGCATCATAAAGGGCACACGGTATGCCTCATCTAGCGAATCGATAGCCCCTTGAATATCGTCCATCGCAAAGGTAGCGTAGGCATCATTTTGTGTAACGCTGTCGCTAGAGTTGATGTAGTGCATATTGTCAGTAGTATCGATAAAAGTATTACGACGTACCAAGCGCTGATAATTGGTGATGAAGGTGTTTTTCATAATCGTGTATAGCCACGCTTTCAGGTTGGTTCCTTCTGTAAATTTATCGCGATTGGTAAACGCTTTGAGGAGCGTTTCTTGTAGCAGATCATTCGCCTCTTCGGAGTCCTTGGTTAGCTTTAAAGCGAAAGGCTTCAAGCTCTTCGAAACGGCATTGATGGAAGTGAAATCTAAAGTTGCCATAAGTTTGGAGTTTAGGTCCTGTGTTCTTCTGCTTTTGTTTAAACAAAGGTAACTAGGGTTAAACAAAAATCCAAGTTTTAACACCTATTTTTTTTTACTATTGGGCTATCTATGTCCGATATTGTAGTATTTTCCGTTTTTTTTAATTAAAAAAGCCCCTCAGATACTCTTATTGAGCTGATAAAGGCAGATAATAGTCAAATAAAGTTTTTTAGTCTGTAGGGGCTTTTGAGATTTGTTGTTTAATGAATGCTTGTGTTTGGCTAAACAAAATAATGGCTTTATTCACCGTCATCTACAGCCTATGGGGGGAGCTTTATTAGGAATTGCCAAAAAAACCCTCTTATTTCGCCCATAGCCTCCTTTTGACTGTGCTTTTTGAGCAGTATCTCAACAGGAGGGAATCATTAAGTAGACAAACAAGATATGACACATTTACACAATGCACCCATTGCGGTGGTTGGTGGAGGGAGTTGGGCTACTGCCTTGGTAAAGATTTTGAGTGAGCAGGCGGGCGCAGTACATTGGTGGTTGCGCGATACCGAAGCCCTCACACACATCCAACAACAGGGGCGTAACCCTTCGTATTTGAGCGCAGTAACGATTGATACACATAAAGTTTTGTTATTCAGCGACCTAAAACAGGCCGTCAGCCAAGCGGCGGCAGTGATAGTAGCGGTGCCGGCGGCCTTTGTGGAGGCGGCTTTAGCCCCCCTTGTAGCAGAAGATTTGGCGGGCAAGGTGCTCATCTCTGCGGTCAAGGGGGTGGTTCCGGCACGACACCAGCTCGTAACCAGCTACCTACAGAGTGCCTTGGGTGTACCATTTGCGCAACAGGCCGTGATTGCAGGTCCTTGTCACGCCGAGGAGGTGGCTCTTGAAAAACAATCATACCTGACCATTGCCGCTGCCACGCCGGCCATAGCCGAGGCAGTAGCCCAGCGCCTGAGCTGTGCCTATATCAAGGCGACTCCACACCACGACTGGGAGGGGATAGAGTATGCTGCGGTGATGAAAAATATCATTGCCTTGGCCTGTGGTATCGCCCATGGACACGGCTATGGCGACAACTTTCAGGCCGTTCTTGTCAGCAATGCGATGCAAGAAATAGCGGCGTTTCTACAGGCTATCAGCCCGACAGAGACGCGCAACTTGAGCACTTCAGCCTACCTAGGCGACTTACTCGTAACGGCCTACTCGCAGTTTAGTCGTAACCGTACGTTTGGCAATATGATTGGCAGGGGCTATACCGTACAATCGGCTCAGGTGGAGCTAGGAATGATTGCCGAAGGCTACTATGCCGTACAAAGCATACAGCATCTGCGCCAGCCCTTAGACGTGATGATGCCCATTACGGAGATGGTCTATGGGGTACTCTACGAGCGCCGCCCCGTAAAGGAGGCTATGCAACACCTAGCACAACAACTATACTGATGAGCTAGTAGGTTTTTCTCGATAATAAAAGCTATTTTGCTCGACTGTTCGTTATCAGATGGGTGTCGGTTTACTGGTGCTCCAACACCATATATACTCAAGCAAAATTAGTTTGGGAATGTATGCGCCGAAAGTCATTGGAAATCAAGACAATCCAATGACACTGAAATCACATAAACTTGGTATACTTTCCATATTTACCCCTAAACCTTTTTCTTTATGCTCACACGCGCCACTTTGCTGCACTTGCGCATCCCGTTTTCCTTTTTCTTGATGCCAGTGTATTTTTTCGCCATAGCAGTGGCGGCTGTCCCGCGTATCCCCGAGGCGCTTTGGGCGTTTCTTATCTTGCATCTTCTAGTCTATCCGGCCAGCAATGGTTATAATTCTTATTATGATAAAGATGAAGGCAGTATTGGAGGGTTAGAGCACCCTCCTCAAGTCAGCAAACAATTACTCTACACTGCTCAGGTGATGGATGCTTTGGCCATAGCCTTGGCCATCATAATGGTAGATTGGCGGTTTGGGGTTGGGGTATTGATATACATCTTGGTATCAAGAGCATATAGCTATGACAAAATCCGCCTCAAAAAGTATCCCTTGGCTAGTTGGTTAGTAATCGGCCTCTTTCAAGGGGCTTGGATTATCTTGATTGTCGCTCAGGCAGTAGGCAAATACAGTCTGAGTGATTTGCTTTGGTATAGCCCCCGAGTTACGGGAGCGGCAGTATTGAGTTGTTGGATGCTTTGGGCATCATACCCAATGACCCAAGTCTACCAACACGACGAAGACGCACGCCGTGGAGACCTGACCATTAGCCGCTTGTTGGGCATACGCGGCACATTTGCCTTTGTGGGCTTAGGTTTGGGGCTTGTGGGGTTGGCCTTTGTGGCATATTTCATCAGGTATTACCATTGGCATGTAGCGTTGTTGTTTGTAGGTTTTATGTCTCCGTTGTTGGGGTATTATGCCTATTGGTTTCGGGCAGTAATAGCAGATGCGGCGGCGGCCAATTACAAATCAGCGATGCGTTTCAACTTACTTTCGGGCTTGTGTATGAATCTGTTTTTCTTTGTCTTAGTTGTTTGGAGGCACCTGTGATGTCCCCAATCAAAATCGGGAAATGTATGTGCTGAGAATCCTTGAAGATTAAGAAATTCAAACCCTGTAAAGCTCCAAATCACCCTGAGGATAAAATTTTAGCCCTGTGCGGTTACATCAATGCAATAGATACGTTTTAAAAGACAAATGCCAGGTTGTCTTATGATGAGAGAAAAAGTTGTTGGGGGGGATATGCGCCTCTACCGTATCATTTTTGTATGGCTTTGTATCATCGCTTGCAATGTAGGCGACGCATTGTGGGCGCAAAGCGAAGGAGATTATATTGCAGGGAAAGTAGTTGTCAAGCTAAAGCCCCATAGTACCAAGGACTATAGCCTAACTGCTGCCGTGCGTGCTCAAGAATTGGCCTCCAACACCTGTAACACAATCAAACTAATGCGGCAGCAGTGTTTTTTGGAAGAGTTGCCCCCAGCACGCACTACCACAAGCCGGAGGCGTGCCCCTCAGCAAGCGTTTCCTACCGATTGGGCGCTGATATATATTCTCGACATAGACCCCAACCTACCGTTGGCTATGGTGCTGAATTCCTTGCACCAAGACCCTGCCGTACAATATGCAGAGCCTTTGTATAAGCATTATCCCCTAATACAGCTCCCACCCAACGACCCCCTAATAGGAAGCCAATACTATTTAGATAATATTCGGGCGCTACAAGCTTGGCAGTTGCCGGCAGGGCAGGGAGATGCCTCAGTGATTGTGGGCGTGGTAGACAATGGCTTTGACTTGACACACCCTGATTTGGCCAACCAGTTCGTGCCCGGCTATGATTTGGCCAACAACGATGCCAATCCCCAAGCACCCTTCAACCACGGCACAGCGGTGGCCGGAGTTGGGTTTGCCCAAGTAAACAATGCGATAGGCATTGCTGGTGTGGGCTATCAGTGTCGTTTTATGCCACTCAAAGTAGCCCCCGATAGCGACCAAAACAATTATGTGGCCGCATATGCCGGGGTGATTTATGCAGCTCAAAACGGCTGTAAAGTCATCAATATGTCTTGGGGGAGGCGTGGTAACCCCAGCCAGTTTGAGCAAGATTTGTTACAAAGCCTCGTCGGGCAATATGACGTGGTGTTGGTGGCTGCCGCCGGCAACGACGGTGATGAGGGGTACTTCTACCCAGCTAGCTATGCGCAGGTACTGTCTGTAGGAGGGAGCAATGTGGACGATGAGCGCTGGTCGGGGTCTAATTTTAATGATAAAGTAAGCTTGTTAGCCCCGGGTGAAAGTGTGTTTACGACCCTGATTAGCAATAACTATGCGGTTGTGAGCGGGACATCTTTTGCCGCACCACAAGTAGCGGCGGCGGCGGCATTGGTGCGGAGCAAATACCCCACACTCAATGCCTTAGAGGTAAGGGCATTGTTGATGGGAACAGCGCGTACAGTAAGCGCTCAGAGTGTGGCCAACCAAACAGGCAAGTTAGGAACAGGAGTACTCGATGTAGCTGCTGCGCTATCACAAACGCCCGATTTTATACACCTACAGTCGGCTTGGCTGGGTTTTAACAACCAAGGGCAATGGGTTTTGCGGGCTGCGCTCAAGAGTGTGTCGGCGCTCAGCAACCTACAAGTTGCTTTTATTTGCGATAGCGCCTTTGTACAACCCATACAGAGCAATATCTCCTTAGGCAATGTGGCTGCGGGAGCCGATATTTTACTGCCTGCCGATGGGTTGCGGTTTGTATTGGGCAGTACGCCCGCCCCCAACAGCCAGACAATGTTTGGCCTACAATTCAGTGCCGATGGAGCGTTTAGCCAAACAATCTATGTACGGCTCAATATCAACCCAACCAACTACCTCAACTTTTCTGTCAATCAAGTCAGTATGGGGCTGAATAATGTCTCTGCCTTGGGGCGTGCTGATTATCTGAATAATTTCGATCCTTTGCCTTTTACATACCGGGGGCAGGCTTTGTTTACAGAGGCTGGGTTGGTGTTGGGGCGTAGCGCCACGCAGGTCTCGGACGCACTGCGGGCGGAGCCGGCAACCTTGCGCAATGAGGCTTTTACGGCCCTAAATCCGGCAATAGTAATGCCCGGAACCGCACTCGATACCAAGGTAGTAGAAGCCTTATATACTGATATTCCCAATAATATCGCCCGCAGCGAGGTAGAGGTGAAGCAACAGGTATTTGCTTGGAGTGGCGGCGGAGCCGACAAATATGTGATTGTAGAATACCGAGTGCGCAACCTGAGCCCTGTTACTTTCCCAACCTTGCGCGTGGGGCTGTATGCCGACTGGAACATCCAATCTATCACCCAAAACCGCAGCCTTTGGGATGCGGAGCGCCGGATGGCTTATGCCTTCGACCAGCCACATCAGAATCTTTATGGAGGCTTGCGCCTGCTGACAGATCAACCCAATGTGCTTTACGCCTTTGATACAGACGGAGCCGAGGGAAGTCTCAACATAGATGATGGCTTTAGCCTGAGCGAAAAATGGACTGCCCTCAACAATGCGCGCAACACTGCCGGTGGCGCTGGAGGCAATGACATTGCGCAACTGCTCAGTGTCGGCATCAATAATTTAGAGCCTGGGCAGACAAGTATTGTTGCGTTTGCCCTCCTAGCCGGAGACAACCTCACCGATTTACAAATGGTAGCCGATACCGCATTGGGGCGCTACCAGCAAGCCCGCCGTAGCCCTGTGCCCAATATCGATACCCTGATTATGGTCTGTGTGGGGACAAGCCTCAACCTCTCACCTACCAATGGAAGCCGCTTTAGGTTTTACACACAGCTTCCTCCGGCCAGCCCTTTGGCTACAGGGAAAACATTGTTTATCAATAACTTAAAAACTGCACAAACCTACTATATCACCAACATAGACTCTCTGTATGAGAGCACGCCCATCAGGGTGCGGATAGTGCCTTTGCCATACACACATACGATGGTAGCACCTGATACTTTTGACCTCTCCTCCGGCCAGCCGTTGCACTTGGTCGCAGAGAGTGCAGAGGCGGTCAGTTTTTTATGGGATTTTGGCAATGGCCAAACAGCCCCTGTCGCACAGCCCCTGCCTCCCAATTATGTACCGGGAACATATACCTTACAATTGACTACCCAAAACGCCCAAGGCTGTCGCCATACTAGCACCAAGACCTTAGTGGTGTTGGACTGTGCCAATAGCCGCGCAAGCTTTATTGCTGACCCGCCTTTCTTGGATTTGAGGACTGGGCAGACAGCCATTTTCAGAGGGACTACACCACAGGCCGCCGCTTGGTTCTGGAATTTGGGAGCAGGGCAAACCAGCACTGCCGCCCAAGCGTCTCGCAGCTTTGTGTTTGCCGGAATTTACCCTATTTATTTACAAACCATTACTCCTAACGGCTGCCGTACAGATACTACCCTGATGTATGAAGTACGCGACCGAGACCCGCTCACAAGTATCGAACAACGCCTAGAAGAAGAATTGAGAATATACCCCAACCCATCGCAAGGGCAGGTATGGGTAGAGATTCCTGAGTTACCACAAACTTATGAGTGGATATTGTATCGCATAGACGGTACGGCTTTTGCCACACAAACATCACAAGGGGGAGCCGCTGGTGTTTGGTATTGGGAACGCTTGCCCAAGGGTACATACGTACTGCTCATTCGATGGCCGGAGGGGCAGTGGGTACAAAAGCTAATGGTCAGGTAAGAAGCAGGGAGGTATATTTTCCATAAAAGCAACAGTAGCAATATGCTGGCTCAGAAGACAGACATCGTTCACAGGGTATGCCAATACCTCACTATTCCCCAAAACTGGGGGGTCGAGCAGAAGCAAGAGGAACACCTCAAGCAGAGTATCACGCTGTGTAACTTGATGAACTGGCTTATTATTCACGTCAATACCGCCTATTTGTTGGTAGACTTTTATCGGATAGGCAATCTATATCGTTCGGGCACCACATTTGCCATCATCAGCTTTTCAATCATCGCCTTGGCCTTGAGTAAGTACGGCTATCAGTTCATAGCTCGCTTTTTGAGCGCCTTTATTTTTGCTTCTTTTGTATTTGTATATGGGGTCATCATCAAGTTTTATATGAGCCCACCAATGCTGATTCACTACCTCTCGCCGCGCATTCCGTTGATTATGTGTGTGTTTTTCCCTTTTATGTTCTTGAGCTATCGATTTGAGCGCTGGGCTTTTTTTTGCACCTTCTTGCTCAATGTCTTGTTTGTGGTAGCTTATGACCCTATTCATTACCTTCTGGGAATCAATATGGAGCAATTTGGGCTACACCTAGATTATGCGCACTTGATGACCCAAAACTCTATCTCCTTTCTAATCATCATCTCGTTTGCTTTTATATATTTCAAGATGGTCAATCAGCAGTACCAACGTCAAATAACTTCGCTATACGAAGAGGTACAGCAGCAAAACGAAGAAATTCAGGCTCAAAACCAAGCCCTCGCCGGCACACAAGAAGAGCTGAGCACCATCAACAACCAATTAGAGGCACTTGTACAACAGCGAACGCAAAAAATAGAAGAGCAAAACCAACAATTACAAGAGTATGCTTTTTGGAATGCCCACAAACTCCGCGCTCCCGTAGCGACTATTTTGGGCTTGTATTATTTGCTTACACTCAAAGAATATCAAACCGAAGAGGCTATCGAAGAGATATACATCAAAATAGAAAAAAGCGTCAAGGACTTGGATGAAGTTGTGCAGG
Organism: Eisenibacter elegans DSM 3317; assembly: GCF_000430505.1. Classification (NCBI taxonomy): domain Bacteria; kingdom Pseudomonadati; phylum Bacteroidota; class Cytophagia; order Cytophagales; family Microscillaceae; genus Eisenibacter; species Eisenibacter elegans. The sequence continues at coordinate 454,848 of NZ_AUMD01000011.1, forward strand.
AAATACAGAAAAAGATAGAAAACAGGGATACTCGGTTCAGATAAAGAACATCTTGGGTATAGCGCGCCTTGTGTTAGCGTATTGTCCCCTCTTAGTGCTTGTGTATACATTGCCCAAGCCAATGTTGATTGGGGAGTACACAAGCGCTAATGCCTACAAAAAGATATCCTGAATATTACAAGTAGACTCTTGCCCCAGCTTGTCATAGTTTTTTTCGAGCCACTGGTCAGCCATTTTTCGACCCAATTGCCGCAGACGCAATAAAAACTCCCACCGGGTGTTGTATTTGCTGGAGATGCCTAGGCCGTCCATTTCTTCTTCAGGGCTGATGAGATGTATGAACAAGTTGCGCAACTTGTCGTGTGTGCTCAGGCCTAAGTGTAAGTTTTTTTGAATAAAATTGATGCGTCTCATCTCGTGCATCAGACTGGCATTGAAACTGAGCGTATTGACACGGTCACGAATTTCGACAGCCGTTCGGGGGATGTTTTTGATATAAATTGGGTTGATTTGCACCAACATAATATCTTCTGTTTCGGTATTGTCTATCAACGGATAGATAGGAGGGTTTCCCATATAGCCACCATCCCAATAAGCCTCTCCATCAATTTCGATAGCTTTGAAAAGGTGTGGTAGGCAGGCCGAAGCCAGCACAGCCTCAGCGCTGAGTTCGCTGTTGTCAAATATCTTGGCGCGAGCTGTACGGACATTGGTTGCGCAGATAAAGAGTTTCATCGCATCGCTACCACGCAATACCTCAAAGTCCACAAATTCTTCGAGTAGGTCTTTGAGCGGGTTGTAGTCAAGGGGGTTGAATTGATAGGGCGAGAACAGCTGCGTAAAAAAGTCAGACGCATAATAGTAGGGCGAATAGTCCATTCGGCCATTGCTAAGCCATAAGTCTACCCATCCGGGTCTGAGGAGTGAGAATTGATTGGCATCTGCAATCCGTTTCCAGAATTTGCCCAGTAACTTGATAGCGCCCGGCCTACCGCCGGTATGGAGGCCATAGGCCATAATGGTGGCGTTCATAGCGCCAGCGCTTGTTCCACAAACACCCTCAATAACGAGGCTGCGCACTTCGAGCAGGCGCTCCAATACACCCCAAGTAAAAGCGCCGTGAGAGCCTCCACCTTGGAGGGCTAAGTCAATAGTTTTGTACATAACAACAAATTTTGGGAATCAGAAATCGAAGCAGGCTAGCGAGTACTTAGCACAAAAAGCGCACAAACTCATCGACTTTGATAGGGCCGAAGTAGTGCTCTAGGTCTATGTAGGCCAGAGCCTGTGCTAGCGCATCGGCATTGTAGCTACAGTCTGTCAGGGAGTGCTCAACTTCGGCCAAGTTACCAATACTGAGAAAGTCACCATAAAACTTGAGGTTGGTTATTTTACCGTTTTTGATGTGTAGGCGGGCATCAATTTGGCCAAAGTCAAAGCGGTGTGTTTTTTGAATATTGAACGCTGGCGATTTGCCATAGTTCCACTCCCAAGTAAAGTATTTGCTATGCGCTAGGGCGTGTACTTCCTTCCATTCTTGGGGGGTTAGGCGGCGCAAAGGGGGGGTGTCTGCTTCAAAAATATGACGGCTGATATGCGTCTTAAACTCCCCTAGGCTCATTGGTTTGGGTAGGAGCGATAAGATATTGGCTACACGGCTACGTACCGATTTGATGCCTTTTGACTCTATCTTATCTGGGCGCACCCGCAGTGCTTGCCCTAGGCGGCTCATATCAGAGTTGAAGAGCAGGGTTCCGTGGCTAAACATCTTCTGGCTGGTCGAAAACTGCGCATTGCCCGATATTTTACGGCCATCAGCCGTAACAATATCATTGCGACCAGTCATTTCGGCCTCTATACCTAGCGCCTGCAATGCGCGCACAATAGGGGCAGTAAAGTGAGCAAAGTTATTGACCTTCTGTGCATCGAAGGGGGTCATAAAGCTAAAATTGAGGTTACCCAAATCGTGATAGACCGTTCCCCCGCCCGAAATACGCCTTACCACGGTGATTTCGTGCTCAGATACATAATCGGCATTGATTTCTTCGATGGTATTTTGGTGTTTGCCGATAATCAGCGATGGTTGGTTGACATAAAAGAGCACATACTCTTGGTCTGGGTCAAAATTACGAACGGCATACTCTTCCAAGGCTAGATTGATTCGGGGGTCTTGGTGGCCTTCGTTGTCGATGAGTTGCATAAGGATTTTATTTTGGCCTGAGAGGCCGTGTAGCCTCTCCTTTGGCTGATGATTGAAATGCGACGTGGCCGGTTATTCGCCTGCCAGAGAGCTAAATTCTTCCATACTTTGCACGCGTTTACCGTCTTTAAAGGCGGTTATAAAGGCCTCTGCACCTTGTGCGCTGAGATATTCTCGGATAAACTTGGCTTCTCGGTAAGACATAAAGTAGCCGATACTATATCGGGTAGCGCCTTCAGTAGTTTCTACGCTGAAGTTGGGGTGTAGCCCGGCGTAGTTGTTATTTTGGTGGAGCTTGGTATAAGCGCCTATCTGTACCCTGAAGATGACATTGGGGGCAGCCTTGAGCGCATCAATTTGGCTTTGGAGCAGCCGAATCTCGGCGCGGAGGCGGTCTAATTGGTCGGCGCGTTGGCTTTTTTCACGTTGTTGGCGTTGGAGCTCATCTTGAGTTTGTTGGATTTGGCTTTCTACATTGGCCTTATCATCCTGCATTTGGAGATATTGCTCGGGGTTGCGGCGTAAGTTTTTAGCCTCTTTTTTTAGTGCTTTTTGCTCTGCCTTGGTGAGTTGTTGGGCTTGAGCTCCTTGTGTGCCCAGGGCAATACACAAAGCTCCCAAAAGTAGGGTGAGAGAAACAAAAGAAGATGTCTTCATAAAAAATATCGATTATCCGTTTTTAGCGGTAGAAGTTACAATTTTGGTGGATTTGATGCGCAGCGTGTGCAGGTGTTGTTGAAACTTTTTGGCCTCGGCCTCTGTCCCAAAAGTACCCAACACAAGATGTAGTGTTCCCTCTGGGGAGAGGTGCGGCGCTAGGCGCAGCTTTTCCTCATCTGTGGCTTGGTATTGGTCAAGGTTGGCAATTTCGAGTACTACACGAAAGCCACCTTCGTTGATGTTTTGGCTGGCTTTGTCTGGGATAGAAGCTTTTTTACTGGCTTTAAGGGCTTCGTGTTCGCGCTCTAGGCGTTGTTTTTCGCTTTCCAATTCTTGGATTTCAGTACTGGAAGGGGTCAGGCGTTTGGCGCGTTCTAATTCTTGTTGCAACTGGCTGTGTGTGCTTTCGCGTTCTTTGAGTTCTTCTTTGAATTTGTGCAGCTCTTGAGGATTGCGTTGGTAAGCTTTAAGCTCGTTTTTAAGTCGCTTACGGTCTTGCTTGGACATTTGCTGGGCGTGTAAGCCTACAGGGGTAAGCCATAAAAGACCGCAAATGCATAAAACAGACAGACGAATGTTCGGGGTCATAGACGTTTTGGGTACTAGGGGTTAAGAAAAACAGCCAGCTCGGCATATCCACACAGACATACAAGGAAGGGCTTATACTCGTTAAAGGTACGAAAAAAAGCCTTGCATTCACAAAGAGCTTGTGTACTTTTGTAAGCTTAGGCTGTACAAATATGATGCAAAACAATTATTACTTCTTACGCCAATTTACCCAACAACTTGCTCGACGTTTGGGCTCGTTGGCCTACCATATAGGTTACCGACCCATTGATGAAACCCAGCTGACCAAAGGAATGCGCTTGGGGGCTTGTTTTAGTCAAAACAAAGACGAACTAGTGTTGGGCTTTTTCAGCCTGCAAGAAGAGCTGTATCTCAGGGCTTTGCTCAATCCGGAGCTTGCTTGTTTGGCCGTGGTTTCTGACTTTCAGCGTGCCAAGCGCAATAGTATTGACTTATTTCGGCCTATCCTCAATAAGGCGGTAGTAGCCATTACCCAATACCAAAACGAGCGCAGCTTCGCCCTACACTTTGAAGAAGGCCATACCTTGTTATTCAAAATGCACGGCAGGCGTGCCAATGTCATCCTCTTTGAGCAGGAGCAGTTTTTAATCAGTTTTCACAAACGGATGGAAAACGATTATCAGTTAAAACTTGCCGCGCTTGACCGTCCATTGGTACAGACTTTCGAGGCATATCAGGCTGTAGAGGGCAATTTGGCTAAAATTTACCCTACACTAGGTACAGAAATCAAGGCATATCTCGATGCACAGCCTGCCTTTGTTGAGGCAGACTTGCCAGAGCGTTGGGCTATCGTCGAAAGGTTGGTGACGCAATTAGAAAACCCAAAATATTATCTGTGGCAACCCCAAGAAGCGCCACAGTTGATGCTCCTGCCGCCGCCAGAGCAGACTACTCCCTTCGAAGTTTTTGAAGAGGCGCACGAGGCTGTCAATGCGTTTTTCTTTGCCTACCTAAGACTCAGCACCCTCACACAAGAGAAGAGTGCCGCGCAGAGGCTGTTACAGCGCCGCTTGCGACAGGCACAAGCTTATGTCCAAAAACACACACAACGACTGCGCGAGCTAGACGAAGGCATAGACCACGAAACCACAGGGCATCTGTTGATGGCCCACCTACACCAAATACCACAGGGCGAAACGCAGGTAGTATTGCCAGACTTCTATGACCCGCAGCAGATGCACGTCATCAAGCTAAAAAAAGACCTTTCGCCTCAAAAAAACGCCGAGCACTATTACCGCAAAGCCAAAAATCAAAAAATTGAACGTACCAAACTTCAAGACAATATTGCCCGAAAAGAGACCGAAGTCCTAGCACTCGAAACGCAATTGTTGGCCTTGGAAGCAATTACGCAGGTCAAAGAATTGCGCAAATTCCTTAAAACCAATAAAATAGACATAGAAGCACAAGCTGCCGTAAAGGTCGAAATGTTTCCTTTTAAGCGATTTCATTATCAAGGGTTTGAGTTTTGGGTGGGCAAAAATGCCAAAAACAACGACCTACTCATCCAAAAATACGCCTTCAAAGAAGACCTTTGGCTACACGCCAAGGATGTAACGGGCTCGCACGTACTCATCAAATACCAAGCAGGCAAGCCCTTTCCCAAGGATGTCATCGAAAAGGCTGCTTCATTGGCTGCATATTATTCCAAACGAAGCCACGACAGCGTGTGCCCTGTGATTGTTACGCCCCGAAAGTATGTACGTAAAACCAAAGACCTACCCGATGGGCAGGTCATTGTGGAGCGTGAAGAGGTGGTGATGGTCTTGCCTGAAGCGTTTGGAGAGGGCTAGCATCAGAGGGCTGTGGGTTTGCCCTCTAGATGACCTACCAATACCAATCAAGTTTTTTGTTTTTTCTTGCGGGCGGCAGGGAAGAGGATGTTGTTCAGAATCAGCCGATACCCGGCAGAGTTGGGGAAGAGGCTCAGGTCGGTATGCTCTTCACCCACAAAATGCTGGTAGTCTTCGGGGTCGTGGCCGCCGTAAAAAGTCCAAGTACCACGCCCAAAGGTGCCGTGGATATAACGCGCCTCATCAATCTTTTTGGTTTCGCCCAAAATCACCACTTCCGACTTAATCAGCCGCTTCTTAAAGCCGGTTGTTTGCCCCATAAAGCCTTTGACGACCGATTGGTGGTTTTGGGTCAGCATCGTCGGGATGGGATCCCATTTGGCCGAAAACTGGAAGAGGGTAAAGTAGTCGTTCGACTCGTTGAGGCCGCGCTCAAACTGCTGGTTGTCGATGTTGGAATACTCGTACTCGTAGGGGTTGCGGCTGATGGTGAAATTCTGGAAGGCGAAAGTATTGTTGAAGTTGAGCTTTTCTTGTGCCCTTGGGTCGGCGGGATCGCCGTCATACATTGACTCGCAGATGTCTACCCCATCGGCAGCGAGTGCGATGTCGTAGGTATCCGTGGCAGAGCACATCGCAAACAGAAAGCCGCCGGAGGCACAGAAATCACGAATTTTTTTGACCACAGCCAACTTCAACTGTGACACCTTGGCAAAACCGTATTTCTTGGCCAAGGCTTCGTACTCTTTCTGCTGCTGGATGTACCAAGGTTGGTGGCGGTAAGCACTATAAAACTTGCCGTACTGCCCCGTGAAGTCTTCGTGGTGGAGGTGGAGCCAATCGTACTTGGGAAGCTGGTCGGTGAGCACTTCGTCGTCAAAAACAATGTCGTAGGGAATCTCGGCAAAGGTCAGCACGAGGGTTACGGCATCGTCCCAAGGTTGTTTGCTCTTGGGGGAGTAGACGGCTACTTTGGGTGGTTTTTCGAGGCGCACGGCATCCATATTGACATCGGGGCTGGCGATTTGATTCAAAATGCTGTTGGCCTGCGCGTCAGAAAGGATTTGGTACGACACATCGCGGATAATCAGCTCCCGCTCAAATTTCTCTTGGTAGGCACACATAAAACTCCCCCCACGGTAGTTGAGCAACCAATCGACTTCTGTGCCCTGTTCCAAGACCCAATAAGCAATCCCATAGGCTTTGAGGTGGTTGGTCTGGTTGTCGTCCATCGGGATGAGGATGTAGGCGGCCTGCACTGTCGGTATACCAACAAAGGAGAGCCAACAAGTCAGCAAAAGGGTAAGGGAGGTGAGTTTGGGCATAAGGGTGTTTTTTGGAGTATGAACTAGGGACTATGGGGTATGAAGTAGTTTGTAGTTTAGTCTCTAGATAGGGTTTTTACGTCACTTGTCTATCATTGATGCAAAGTAGGCGCACGCGGCTTGGGGACATCCGAGCACGAGAGTGCGAAGGATGTGGGCGCTAGCCCTGCCAAGTAACCTTGCGACCTGCCGGAAGCTCAAGCTACTGGTGATAGCCCGACCCCGAAGGGGGAAGTCTCCAATCATCGTTGTCAGCGAGGGGGTAGCAGGAGGTTTTTGGCACAAAGACTACCGCAAATATAACACGGCATTGGGGGCTAAAAGTTTGAAAAGCGTGGCTTTTTGCAATGGGTATTTGCGCGATGGGGGATTATGGCTTACATTTGTTTTGTGCTCACCTAATCTGTATTGCCTTTGAACGCGTCTCGGACTACAAACGATTTGCAAGCCTATCTACACACCCCTTGGTGGGCGAAGCCTTGGCTTTGGCTAGTGTTGAGTGGGGTGGTGTTGGCTGCTTGGGCGGCGTGGCAGTGGTATCGGCTGCCCAGCGGCGAGCGGTATCGCCAACAAACCGAACTCCGCACACAGCAGGCGCTGGAGCAATTGAGTGGGGAGAAGGAGGTGCTGCTGAGCTTGGGGGATACCTTACACTGGGGCAACCTAGCGCAGGCCGCCAAGCACTGGCAGTATGCGCATTTGGTATATCGGGGGGGGCAGCTGCGCTATTGGACAGACCACGGCCTCATCCCCGACGAGGCCGAGCTGCGTGGTAGGTATCGTTACCGCCTGATGCAGGTAGGACAGAGCTATTACCTAGTCGACAAGAGTCGCCACTTGGTGGGGCGCGATACGCTGGAGTTGGTAGGACTGGTGCCGCTCTACCGGCACTATAAGGTGCAGAATCGATACCTTCGCTCAGAACATAATCCGCAGATTTTTGGTGGGCAGACACCTCAGGTGCTCGACGCTCGGGCAGATAGCTCGGCCAAAATACATACTGCCGACGGGCAGCCGCTTTTTGCTATTTCGCTGCCAGAAGTATCGGCTACACAGCTCCCTGCGCCGCTTTATCCGGTGCTGGGCTGGGCGCTGTTGTGGGGGGTATTTTGGGCAGTATGGGGGCTTTGGCACTATGCCCGCCTGTGGGCGCGCAGAGGGCGGTATGTGCAGGGGCTGGCGCTATTGCTGGGAGGAGGAGCTGCGTTGGCAGTGGCCTTGGTTTGGAGTCGTGTGTGGCCGCTGTGGCTGGGCACATACAGTCCTTTGTTTGCAGGCAAGGGCATTACACTGGGCGAAATGGGGCTGTTGGGCGTGTTGTTGCTGCTCAGTAGCACCTATTTGTTTTGGTACTACCCCTATATCACCAAAAAATGGCTTCGACCCATAAGGCCTAGTACTCGTGCGGGGATATATGCGTTGGTTGCCTTGGTTTGGGTCGCGCTTTTGGCAAAAGGGTATCAACTCTTGCTACACTTGTTGGCTGCTCAGGACATCATTTCTCTTGACATCACCCAAAGCTTGCGCCTGAGCCCTCTCCGACTTTGGGCTTGGGCAGTATTTATCCTGCTGGCGACGAGCTATTTTATGCTCACACACCTCAGTATGCGCTGGCTGTTGCGCTGGGGCGGAGGGCTGAAGCCGTGGGTGCTTCCCTCGGCGTGGTTGGGGATTTTGCTGCTCCAAACGGCGCTGTATTACGGGCAGTGGTCGGTAGGGTTGGCCGCCCTTTGGATTCACGGCTTGTGGGTGGGTTTGGTGTATTATCTGCGGTTTCCCAAATATTTGGCGCGGTTTCAGTACCTAAGCTCTATGTACCTTTTTACGGGGGCAGTGGCGGCGGCGGCGGCGGCTATGCTGGTGTTTTATGAAGAAGGACAAGGGCAACTGTTGGCCGAAAAGCGCAAGTTTGCAAGTCAGTTTATTTTGGAGAATGACCTCCCGGCGGAGACCCAGCTGGCGCAGGCCTTGGAGCGTATCGAGCAAGACGCGCTCTTACAGTCAATCTACCAACACCCGTTTTTGCCCAAGAGCTTGGCCAAACAAAAAATACGGCGCAGTTATTTGGGGAGTTATTTTGACCAATACCAAGCGCAGGTCTATGTGTTTGACCGTGAGGGGCGCATCTTTGGCACACCCGATGCCGACGCCGAAGACAACTACGAGGCATTCGTAAAGCGCTACAACAAAATTTGGTATCAGACTGACGAACACGAGCAGCTGTTTTTTGTCAATGCCTCAGGGGTCAATATGGTGCGGCAGTATGTCGCCTTTGCGACCATCAAACACCCACAGGGTGGGCAGCCGGTAGGCTATGCCGTAATCGAATTGAAGCAGCAACGCGCTATTTCGAGCAATGTATACCCTGAACTCCTGCTGGATGAACGCTATGGCGGCGACTCACCCAACAGCCGTCAGTTTAGTTTTGCGGTGTATGCTGCCGATACCTTGGCCTACAGTATGGGCGATTTTGATTACAAGCAGCACCTCCCTACCCGCAGGCTGGAGCAGTTTTATGCCCGAGGGTTTATCCAAGCAGGCTATCACCATTTGGTCATTACGGGCGGCAATCGCAAGCGCATCGTGGTATCGAGTTTGGCGCCGGGCGTGGGGACTTTCTTCACCAACTTTTCGTGGCTTTTTTTGTGTTTGGTGGCTTTTCCGGTCAATGGCGTGATTGCCTACAATGTGTGGCGCAGTATGCGTACCTCCCGCCTGAAGTTTGCAACACGGATACAGTTTTACCTCAACTTGGCTTTTTTTCTGCCTCTCATTCTCGTAACGGTCATTATTTTGAGTGTGGTGAGCCGTTCGGAGCGGCGCGAATTGCAGCAGTCCTTCATTCGCAATACCGAGAGTGTGTCCCAAAACCTGATGCTACCCCTCGAAAACTACCAAACCGGCCTGCTAGGGCGTGAAGGGTTGCTGAGTCAGGTGCGTCAGATAGCCCAATATACACAGGCCGACATCAATATTTTTGACCCTCAGGGGCGCTTGCTCCTCTCTACCCAACCGGCTATTTATGACCTTGGCGGACCACTTTCGCGCCTGATGCAGCCTCAAGCCTATGCGGCGCTGCAAACACAACGCTACAAGCACCGCCTCCAAACCGAGCAGGTGGGACAGCTGCGCTTTGCCTCTGTGTATGTGCCGGTATATGCCTATAGCACCCAACAACTGTTGGGTATCTTGAGCATTCCTTTTTTTGAGTCGCAGTATACGTCTGAGCAAAAGCTGATTGCAGTGTTTTCCAGCATTTTGAGCATTTTTACGGCCATCTTCTTGGTGTTCGTAACACTGTCGTACTTTGCGTCGCGGGTTTTGACCGTGCCGCTGCGGATGATTACCCAAAAAATTCAGAAGACAAGTTTCAACGACTATGCCGAGCCGCTTACTTGGCACGCCGAAGACGAGATAGGCCTGCTGGTCAATGAATACAACGGAATGCTCGTAAAGCTCGAAGCGAGTAAACGCGCCCTAGCCCGCAACGAAAAGGAGCAGGCTTGGCGTGAGATGGCCAAACAAGTAGCCCACGAAATCAAAAACCCGCTTACCCCCATCAAACTGACCTTGCAGCTCTTGCAGGTCAAGTTACAGCGCTTTGAAGAAGATGTACAACAGACTTTCGACCGGCCTATCGAAACCCTCATCACACAGGTAGATACCCTCACCGAAATCGCCGACTCGTTTTCGTCTTTTGCCAAAATGCCCGTTCCGAAGGCCGAGCACTTCGACCTCATCACCGTATTGGAAGAGACCGTTCAGCTCTATCAGTCTAACCCCGACATTGACTTCGAGCCCAAGGTCGATACCGAGCCTCGGTTTATCCTTGGCGACCGCCGCCTAATGGGGCGTATTTTTACCAACCTCATCCTGAATGCCATACAGGCCGTGCCCGAAGGCCGCCGCCCACACATCCGCCTGCGGCTAGTAGTGGTAGACATAGACCTCATCAGGGTAGAGATAGAAGACAATGGCGATGGGGTGCCCGAAGAAATACAACACAAAATATTTGTGCCCAACTTCACCACCAAGCAAGAAGGTTCTGGCATTGGGCTGGCCGTAGCCAAGCGTGGGATAGAGCACGCCGGCGGGCGCATCTGGTTTGAAACCCAAGCCGGACAAGGCACTTGCTTTTTTATTGAGCTGCCTACGGTCGATTTTTGAAACTCTTAGCCCCCCGCTTAAGTTGTATTTACAAATGCGCTCTCATTTTTACGCCCATTGAAGGCTATGGTTCCTACTCCTGACCTCACCGCACCGCCAATCAACCCTTCCTTTTTTGGGTTTTTTAGGTTGATTCGCTCCCTTAACTTGCTCATTATTGCCTTTACGCAATATATGGTCAAGATTTTTGTCATTGATGAGCAGCTCGATATTTTGGGGAATCTCCAAAATCCTACGCTTTTTTTTCTGAGCCTTTCCACTGTGTGTATTGCGGCGGCAGGCTATGCTATCAACGATTATTATGATGTCAAGATTGACAACATCAACAAGCCCGACCGCGTCGTGGTAGGGCGGCTGGTCAAGCGGCGCGTAGTGTTGTTGCTCAATTTCAGCCTCAACGCCGCCGGAGTACTGCTGGGGCTGTGGATTAACCCCCTGCTGGGCTTCGTCAATTTTTGGGCTATTTTTTTGCTCTGGGCTTACTCCAATCACTTCAAGCGCTTGCCCTTTGTGGGGAATTTTACCATTGCCCTGCTGACAGCTTTTTCGGTCTGGATACTGTTGTTGGTGTTCCCCGGTAATACCGTGTTGGTGGGTTTGTATGCTTTTCTGGCTTTTTTGATTTCGCTCATCCGGGAGATTATCAAAGATATGGAAGACCGCCACGGCGATGCGCGTTTTGGTTGTCGTACCCTACCCATTATCTGGGGGATACGGCGTACAAAGGTGCTCATACAATGGATTTTTGCCTTTTTTCTGCTTAGCCTGTCTTGGATATTGGTGGTATACTGGAGTTGGTTCAACAGCTTGTTGGCGCTGATGACCCTGCCGCTGTTGTTGCATTTTATGTGGCGTTTTCGCCACGCTGATACCAAACGCGAGTTCGCTTACATCAGCACCCTCTGTAAGTGGATTATGCTGGCGGGCGTACTGACAATGGTGGGCTTGGTATAGTTGAGGGGGTATTCAATAAACAACTTACCCATTGCTACAGAGGGCAAAGGGATGGTGTATGTATTCCACATCCTGAAGGGATGCAACGGTTATAGCACATTAGGGTCTTGAGCGTTCGCCGCCTACGAGGTTGATGAATGGGTGACTTTTTTTGAATGCCCCCTAATCTCAAGTAGGCATCCTTAGAGCAAGCAACTGGCAGGAAAAAAATTTAATAGTTCGGAAACCTTGGAGTGTACTCCAAGCTGTTTATTAGTTAAATCCTGTTTTTTACTCCAAAAGTGGAAATTAGGCTAACCTATTTTTGATGATAACCTCCGGGCAGTCTTCGCTGGGCTGCCCGCTAAAGGTTATCGATACCAAAAATGTAAAGCCCCTAACCGCACTTGCACAACATCCCTAAAAGCCTTATCTTTAGAGAAGAATAACATTTCTGAGTATCGAGAGGGCTTATATGAAAGAGGGAGTATTGAATTTATACAAAATGGAAGTAAAAAAATTGTCATATTAGTATGATAATAGTGTTTTGTGTAACATCAGAATAGATTAATAAAATTAAATAAAAATCGATAGCTGAAATAGTCATTAAAAAAAACAGGCAAGCAAAAATCGATTTATTTAACACATTACTCGCATCAAGTTAAAAAATATTGATTTCTTTAACACGTTCTTGCTCCTAAAAGAGGCCTAGCCGACAGAAATGTATTTTTATCAATTAAACATCCAAATAATGTGTTTTTAGTATGATTGCTCATCGGTTTAAGGAGGCTACCTATTTACAATTCACACAATTAAGTGCTTATAGTGCACAGTTGTCTCATTTTGTGAGTACTCGTTTGGGGGGCTTCAGCGACGGGCCATACAATGGCCTCAATCTAGGCCGAGGCACTGCCGACGACCGGCGGCTAGTAGAACAAAATTATCAACTTTTGGGCGGGCTTTTGGGCTGGGATAACCGCCCTTGGTGTGTGCCCGGGCAAATACACAGCAAGACAGTTACCCTTGTTACACCTGACAATGCGGCGAGCTTTTGCAACCCCGACCGCAGTACCGTTCCCAAGGCCGATGCGCTCATCACCAATAGCACAGGTATTGCCCTAACCGTCCTCTCCGCAGATTGTACGACCATCCTGTTGTATGACCCTGTTCGGCAGGCCATCGGAGCTATCCACGCCGGCTGGCGCGGGACAGTACAACACATCGCTGCCGAAACGGTACGGGCTATGCAACATCATTTCGATACCAACCCTGCTGACCTCAGGGTAGGGATAGCTCCTTGTATCGGAATGCCTGTTTATGAAGTGGGCGATGAGGTGGTAACGGCCGTACACGAAGCTTTTGGCACACTCGACCAGCTTGTTACCTATCACCCCGCCAGCGGCAAGCCACATTTTAACCTCAAATCAGCCAACCGACAAAGTTTGATACAGGCAGGTGTGCGCCCCAATCATATCGAAATAGCGCCTTACTGTAGTTATGACGATGACGACTGGTTTTATTCCCATCGTCGTGATAAGGGCATCACCGGACGCTTTGGCAGTGGCCTGATGCTCTTGCCCCAATAGTACCTGATTTTTGAATAATACATATATACTCTAACTTCCTAACCGAATAATCTATGCAAACAAACGTAATGGACTTGAGTGGCAAAGTAGCCATCGTAACTGGAGCCAGCAAAGGGATTGGCGAGTCTTGTGCCCAATTACTTGCTGCGCACGGCGCTAAGGTAGTGGTCAGTAGCCGCAAACAAGAGGCCGTTGACGAGGTAGCGCAAAGCATCCTCAAAGCCGGAGGCGAAGCCACAGCCATCGCCGCGCATATGGGCAACCTAGAGCACATCCAAGCCCTAGCCACACAAACCAAAGAAAAATACGGGCGTATCGACATCATCGTCAATAATGCTGCTACCAACCCTGTCTTTGGGCCAACGGAACAATGCAGCCCCGATGCCTTCGACAAAATTATGGACGTAAACGTAAAAGCCTGCTTTGAGCTAGCCAAGGCCTCGCTGCCTACCATGAAAGCCCAAAAAAGCGGCTCTATCATCAATATGAGCAGTATTGGGGGTATCCGTCCTGAGCCGGGGTTAGGCATCTACAGCGTCAGCAAGGCAGCCTTGATTATGCTCACCAAGGTAATGGCCAAAGAATGGGGGATGTATGGCATCCGTGCCAACGTTATCTGCCCTGGCCTGATACAAACCAAGTTTAGCGAAGCGCTCTGGAAAAACGAGAAAATCACCCAACATTTTATGAATCAGTTGCCCATTGCACGCCTTGGCCAACCCGACGACATCGGCAAGCTGACCCTCTTCCTTGCCTCTGATGCTTCGGCCTACTCTACTGGCTCTGTCTTTACTTCTGACGGGGGCTTTTTGATTTAAAACACAACAATCATATCTCATCACACTAAAAAAACAGCCTACTATTATGACAGACTTATTTTTGACCGACCGCCTACGCGACATTCTTCCAAAAATCAAAACTTTTGTCGAAGAAGAACTTATCCCGCTAGAGCCTGAGTTTCTGAACGGCTCCTTCCACACCTTGGCCAAAAAGCTCGAAGCCAAACGCGAAGACATCAAAAAACTAGGCCTTTGGGGGCTACACCTTCCCGAAGACATGGGCGGCATGGGGCTGACCCTCTGCGAGTTTGGGCAAGTAAGTGAAGTACTGGCACGTACTCCTTTTGGGCACTATACCTTCAATGCCCAAGCCCCTGATATTGGCAACTTTGAGCTGATGCACGAGTTTGGTACACCTGCCCAGAAAGAGCAGTTTATGAAACCATTGTCCGAGGGTAAAATCCGCAGCTGTTTTTCGATGACAGAGCCTGAGTTTGCCGGCTCCAATCCTGTTTGGATGGGCACTACGGCTGTCAAAGAGGGCGACACTTATGTCATCAACGGGCACAAATGGTTTACCTCCTCTGCCGATGGGGCTTCGTTTGCCATCGTGATGGCCGTTACCAATCCCGAAGCACCCGCCCACCAACGCGCCAGTATGATTATTGTGCCCACTGATACGCCGGGTTTCGAGCTGGTGCGCAATATCTCTGTCATGGGAGATGCGGGCGAAGGCCACGCTAGCCACGCCGAAGTGCGTTATACCAACTGTCGTGTGCCAGCCACCAACTTGTTGGGACCGGAGGGGGCAGGCTTTGTATTAGCCCAAAAACGCCTCGGCCCCGGACGCATACACCACTGTATGCGCTGGATAGGCATAGCCGAAAGAGCGCTGGAGCTGATGTGTCGCCGTGCGGTATCGCGTGAGCTGAATCCCGGCGAAACTCTGGCCGACAAACAAATCGTACAACACTGGATAGCCGAAGCCCGCGCCGAAATTAATGCTGCCCGCCTGATGGTACTCGATACTGCCCGTCAGATAGATGCCAAGGGTTCTTCGGCAGTGCGTGATGAAATCTCAGCCATCAAGTTTTTTGTAGCCAATATGATGCTCAAGGTCGTAGACAATGCCATCCAAGTACACGGAGCCTTGGGCGTTACCGAAGACACGCCGCTGTCGTTCTGGTATCGCCACGAGCGCCCCGCCCGCATCTACGATGGTGCCGATGAAGTACACAAGTCTTCTTTGGCCAAACGCATCCTGAAGCAATACCGCTCATAAAACCACCACAAACCCTAAAACATCCGGTAGTGTTGACAAAACTACCGGATGTTTTGGCTTTAATGAAAGAATTATATGGCTAGCTTTGGAATTAATGACTGATTTTGAGTATTTTGGCAAAATAAAACTGTAGTAAGATGAATTGGTACAGATGGGCTCTTGCTTGGGGGTTTAGTGTAGGGACGGGGGTATTGATGGCTCAGAATACAACACCAACCATACTCTATGACCAATACCAAAACCCTGTGGCCATATTACAGCCCACTCAAAGCCTGACAGACCTCAAAGGGCTACAAACACTGGCCTACTTGGTACACTACCCTGAGGGGGTAGACAGCCTCTATCACCCCGACGGTCACAGCATAGGCTACTGGCAGGAGGGAATGTGGTGGTTGCGCCCAGGCAAACCAATCGCTGCCAAGGCCAATGCGGCCAACCTCTGGCTCACCCAACAACACCCTAATAAAGCTATAAAATCGGAGCTTTTGCAACTAGAGCTGCTCGGATGGGTCGATTGGAAGAGTTTTCTAACTTCTTATTAACAGCAAAATAAAACGGACTAAGCAACCAAAATCATCGATAAACCGTTTCTTTGTGAAACTTTAATAAAACCAGATAGTCGAATGGCCGGATTGAATCCACTTGCCGGTGCGTTGGGCAACAAACGCGCCGCCCACCTCCTACGAAGAGCTACCTTCGGCCCTACCAAAGCAGAAGTAGACCAGTTTGCTACCCAAACTGCCGCCCAAGCCGTAGCCAATTTGTTCCAAAATGTACCGGAACCAGCCCCCCCTATAGACCCCGCTACCAATGATACTTGGACAGACAAAGCGCCTAGCGCTATGCCGGCCAATGCCAGCGAGGATGGCGATTTGCAAGAGGTCTTCAAACGTTGGCACCTGCGCCTGATGTTGGACAGTGGGATGAATGCGAAGGAAAAAGTAGTTTTTTTCTTACATACGCATTTTCCGGCCATACAATCTGTCATTGATCGTAGCCGCGCCCTCTATTTTCAGAATGTCCTCTTCCGACAATATGCTTTTGATAAAACCGGCACACGGACTTTTAAAGACCTCGTGCGCCGTATCTGTATCGACAATGCGATGTTGCGTTTGCTCGACGGGCGGTTGAATATCAAAGGACGGATACAGGAAAATTTTGCCCGCGAACTCATCGAGCTTTATACCGTAGGGCGGGGGCGCAATGTACAGCCTACCGGCCCCGACGACTATGTGGTCTTCAAACAACAAGATGTAGAAGAGGGTGCACGGGTGATGACGGGTTATGTTGATGACAACAACTACGACACCCTTGATGAGGTTACAGGCCTGCCAAGAGGCATTGCCCGACCAGCGCAACACGACAACAGTGTCAAAACCTTTAGTGCGGCTTTCAACAACGGCGTAGTACAGCCAAGAGCTGACTTGCTACAGGCCGGGCAACCCACCGAAGCCAGTATGCTTGATGAGTTAGATCAGTTTATAGATTTGATCTTCTCCCTCGAAGAAACTTCTATGAACATCTGCCGGAAAATCTATCGATTCTTTGTATATTATGATATCACAGATGAGATTGACAATAACATCATCCGCCCCTTGGCGCAAGATTTTCGCAACAATGGCTTCCGTATACAGCCCATCATTGAAAGACTGCTGACAAGCCAACACTTCTATGACTCGGCCACGGCAGATGTCAATGATGACAACTTTGGCGCAATCATCAAATCGCCAATAGACCTGACCATCGGCGTGATGCACGTATTTGGGATAAAATCTACCGACATCGAAGACTTCGAGGAAAGCGCCGCCCGCTTGCTCGACTCTATGACTGCCCAAGGCATGAACTTCTACGAGCCTTTTGATGTGGCAGGCTATGACGCGTACTACCAAGAGCCAGGGTACAACCGCAACTGGATTTCGACCAACCGCCTTGTCAATCGATACCAATTGATTGATGATATGATGGCGATGGATACTATGATGGGCGGAATGGCCAAAAACCGCTATAACTTCAACGTAGATGTTATTCGGTTTGTAGAAAACAACATCACCAATCCTGCCAACCCTATGGCGCTAGTAACAGAGTTGGCCGCTATTATCTTGCCTGAGGCCATCAGCGATGAACGTCGAAACTATTTTAAGTTTATTTTGAATGAGGACTTGTCGGATATGAACTGGGCGGTAGAATGGAACAACCGCGCAAACCCTGCCGGAGGTGCTCGTTTGCAAATCACGCGCCTATTCAATGCGATGATGCAGTCTCCTGAGTACCAACTATTTTAAGACCGCTTAATACCCCCTCACCTATGAAACGCAGAAATTTTCTCCAAAAAATACCTGTTATAGCTGGCGCTCCGCTCTTGCTCAATAATATCCCGGTACAATTGATGGCTGACTCAGCCCCGCTCTTTCAGGCAGCGGCCAACTCCACCAATGACCGCGTGCTGGTCATCGTGCAGCTTCACGGTGGTAATGACGGTCTCAATTGCCTCATCCCCATCAATCAATATAACCTTTATTATAACCGTCGCGCCAATGTGGCCATCCCTGATTTTGGGGCGCGCAAGTTCATCACACTCGACAACCGCCTCGAAGATCAACAACAAATAGGGCTTCACCCGGATATGATTGGCCTCAAACAACTCTATGACAACGGGCGGGTAAACTTGGTGCAGAGTGTGTCGTACCAAAACAACAACCAATCGCACTTCCGTGGGCGGGACGTTTGGTTTATGGGCGGGAGCTACAACGACTACTTCGGCTCTGGTTGGGCTGGGCGCTATCTGGATCAGATATTCCCCAATTATCCACAAAATTATCCTAACAATGAAATGCCTGACCCCTTGGCCTTAGAAATCGGCAATGATGTGTCCTTGGTGTTTCATCGTGACAACGGCATCCCGGTCTCTGTCTCTATCCAAAACCCAGAACAGTTTTTCGAACAAGTACAAGAACTGAAGGGCTTTCAGGACAAAGAAGGGATAGACCCACGTGGTGTGCCGCCTACGAATATCGAAAATACTTTTTATGGGAAGGAATTGCGTTGGATTTTGGATTTGGAAAACAAAACCGACACCTATGCCGAGCAGCTCAAAAGGCGTTATGCCCAAGGTGCCAATAGCGGCACGGTATATCCGGCCTTGTACCCCTATGGCGCGTCTAACAGCCGAAACCCATTGGCTCCCCAGCTGCGCCTAGTAGCGCGCCTGTTGAGCGGCGGTATCAAAACCAAGGTGTTCTTGGTGCGTATCGGAGGCTTCGATACCCACGCCCGCCAAGTAGAGGCTTATGACTCCACAATGGGCTCACACGCCGCTCTGATGTATCATACGACTCAGGCGATGAAGGCATTCCAAGACGACCTCAAGGCGCTAGGCCTCGAAGACAGGGTGTTGACCATTACGACTTCCGAATTTGGCCGCCGTATCGACTCCAACGCCAGCTATGGTACTGACCACGGCGTAGCTGCACCGATGTTTATTGTGGGCAAATATGTAAACCCAGGCGTGATTGGCAACAGCCCCGATATGAATGTACGCAGTGGCAGTGTCCCGATGCAGTTTGATTACCGTCAAGTGCTGACGGCCGTCTTGCGCGATTGGCTGGGCGCTTCTGAAACCGAGCTGCGCAACACCCTTTTTGGTGATTACCTCAGCAGCGCGCTCCCTGTTATCTGGAATGGTCAAATCACCTCCAACGAGGGCTTTTTCCACGAGCGCACCCGCTTAGACGACTGCTTCCCCAACCCGGCCATCGACAAAACCTCGTTTGTGTTTTATCTCAATGCCCCCGAGAAAGTAGTCCTGCGGCTTGTCAACCAACAAGGAGCAGTGGTACAGACAGTCGTCAACGAAACCCTCGACAAAGGCCGCCATCAAGTACAGGCAGACTTGAGCCGACTGCCCGCAGGGACATATCTCTATAGTTTTGAAACCTCCGGCCACAAGGCAACCAAAAAACTACTGATAGCCCGATAATGCCTAAAAATAAGGCGGGCTGCCAAAGACCATCATCGGTATTGTCTGATACTGATGATGGCGGTAGCTGATTTTTTATGAAATGATGATGGGCAGCATCACCATCAAACATCTTAAACATACACACAAACAGGCTTTATATTTGCGTTGTTGTGATATGGATACCCTACCTTTTCTTTTTTCTATGCTTTGTACTTTTACTAATCAGATAACCTTATGTCAAGCCATCTGCGCCTTCCCTGCCTAACACACGTTCTTTGCGTCTTGTTAGGAGTTTTTGTCTTGCTCCACCTGCCGGAGGGAGCAGTATTTGCCCAAAAAAGTAGCTTGTATAAAAAACCACCCAGCGGCCCCAAACGCGATCGAACGAGTGTTGGAGGGTTTGAAAGCTCTCAATGGTGGCTGGGAGTACGTGTGGGCACAAACCTCTCCAAAGGAAGCCCCACAGAGCGTTACAGCATTTACCAAAGCACCCGACTAGATGCGCCGGAGGACTTGTTTGACAAAAAATACAATGCCTTTACCCGCACAGGACTGGAGTTTGGGCTTAATATCACTTACAATTTTATGGGTGGCTGGAGCGCAGTGATGCAGCCGGGCTTTATTCGCTCCCGATACGAGTATCTCAATCAGTATGCCTGGCTGAGCGAAACTAACGAAAACGAGCGTATCTTTTTGGATTATACCCATACCCACACCCTTGACGCAATAGAAGTGCCCCTAATGGTGCGCTACGATTTCCTCTCGGGGGCGTTTGTGCCCTATTTACAGGCCGGAGGCTATGTGTCTTGGGTTACCCGTGCCGACCAGCGGGTCGATGTATCGGGGAGGGACTTGGCCGCCGGCGGAACAGCCTTGTTTACCAACTTTACCAACCTAGCCGATGTACGTAACCTCTACAATAACCGCAACCTCGGCTTTATCTTTGGTGGAGGGTTTCACTTTACCTATGGCAATGCCCGCATTACCCTCGAAGGGAACTACCGCCTCGGAATGAGCAACCTCATCAACCCGGCTAACCGCTATACCAACCAACAGCTCAACGGAATAGGCGACACCCCCGACGATGTGCGGCTGCGTAGCTGGGCCTTTAATCTTGGCATAGCGTTCCCGCTAAAATACTGGATTACAGACGGATACAAAAGCGTGAACCCCAAGAAGTAACCCATTCCTAAAAAGACAAAACAGCAATATCATGAAAACACAGATACGATTTTTGAGCTTGGCCCTTCTGGCTTTGTGGGTAGGGTTGGGAGCTTGCCGCAAAACAGAACTTACTCCGGGCGAAAGCTTTACGGTTATTTTTGATAACAATGAGTTTGGAGGCTCTTTTTTGCCCGTAGATGTCAAACAAACTACGGATGGTGGCTATGTCATCTTAGGAGAGCACCGCCTAGATGACAGCAACTTTTATGGCGTGTATGTGCTTCGCACGGATGCGCTGGGGCGCTTTTTGTGGGACTACAAAGGAGAGGTTAATCAGGTAAACCCTGTGTCGGAGCTGTTTGTGGTCAATAACGAGTTTTATTTTATGGCTATGGACGGTATCAGCCTCAACGCGCAGGTGATGAAGGTCGACAGCGCTGGCGCGTCGATAGTCAATCAAGTAGCCGGGGTGATTTACCCCTTGGCCATGGCACAAATCAACGACGGCTTTCTGTTGGTCAGCTACGATCGCCTGACGCGCTCCTCCGCCCTGACACGCCTCAACAATAACTTTCAGGCGGCTTGGACACAGCGCTACGATGTGTTTGAGGATGCCGAGGAACGTGTTATCGGTCATTTGACCAAAACCCGCCGCCAATTCCCCTTTTTTGCAGGGGCTGTGGGCAATAGCTTTTATGTCAATACCTTTTCCAACTTTACACTGTCTACGCTCTTTGTAAGCCCCACCGACGGCTCACAACAAGGAGTGCTCAATGGCTTTCGCTATGATGATGCCATCAGTGCGGCCGTCCCATTGAATAACAACACCTTTGTGATGACTCGGTACAGCTTTGGGGAGAATTTTCTACTCCCGCAACAGGCTGTCAACTTAACGGGTGTTACCAGCACAAAGGACTTAGGAGGTAACCGGCTCGTAGAGTTGACTCCGGATGCAAAGGTGGTAGCCAAGCGCTTGACTATCAATAGCAGACAGGTAATTGTATTGGCCTCTGATACCAAAAATAGTCAGATAGTGCTCTATGCCTATGATGCCGCAACAGGCCAACTATTGGGCAAGCGCTTCTTAGGCTTTGGCAGCCCTTATCGGGTTTCGGGATACACCCTCACTGCCGATGGCGGTATGGCGGTAGTCGGAACCAATATCGTAACAGGGCGATTCCCACGTATTTGTTTGTTCAAATTATCGCCTTCGGATGTCAATGGATTGATTTCGGGAGCAGAATAAAAACACGACACCTTTTCGAGAGGGCGTTAAAAACACCTCAGCATTGAGTCTGATAGGATAAGTGTTTGTTTATAATTTGACTCTTCCGAAATTTTGACGACAGGTGTACGAATCTACCGTCAAAGCTTCGGAGGGGTCAAGCTAATTTTCATAAGCCACAATGGCAATGTCTCCTGCTTGTCGCCCTGGACTAGGTGGCGAAGAGGCAGATATGAGGCAGAGGAGAGAACGTAAAATGGATGAATCGTTGGGAAGATTTGACTCAACCAACGTACTCCCCCGATAGCGCTTTGAAGTAGCATTGGTTTTTCAAACAGACATCAAGGCTCGGTTAGGGTATGAGATTATTGTTTAAGTTATTTTTTTTGTGTTGGGGCTTTGCCATGTCTTTAGCAGCACAGTCAGCTGTCGATAGTCTGGAGCGTTTGTTGGCACTATACCCACCACAACACCATCAGGCCGATACTTTCAGGATAGCACTACTATGCGATTTGGCGTTTTTGTTGCGCAATCAGGCGGTCATGAAGGCCGCAACATACGCGCAAGAAGCCACGACATTAGCCAAAAATATAGATGATAAGCGCGGCCAAGCACGAGGGTTAGGTTATCAAGGAATGATGGCCTATCGGCAAGGAAAGTATGATTTTGCAATAGGGTATCATCAAGCTTCGTTGCGCTTGGCCTTGCTAGTCTCAGACTCTACGCTCATTTCTTATCGCTACAATGATTTGGCCAATATCTATGCTGATATGGGGGAGCTAGACCAAGCACTGAGCTACAACCTACAGTCGCTACACATCAAAGAGTTGTTGAAAGACCAAGAGGGAATCGCTACCGCTTGGCGCAACAACGGTATCATTTACCTGCGTAAAAAACATTATCCAAAAGCACTAGAAGCCCTCGAAAAAGCCCGTGATTTGGCCTTGTCTATTGAAGATTGGCGTATCTTGGGGTATACATATATTTATCTGGGAGAATGGTATTCCGAACAAGGGCAGCCCTTAGAGGCTATCCGTATCTTGGAGCAGGCTATTGCGCTACATACCCAAGTTCAAAATCAATATGGATTGTCAGAGGCGCTGAACAGCCTAGGCTTGGCTTATTTGGCCTATGATAACTTTGAAAAAGCGAAACAGTGCTTTCAGCAGGCTTTGTACTGGGCCCAAACCTTAGGTATTCCGCTCGAAATACAACGTGCTTACGAAGGTCTTTCGCGGGCTTCACAACAGGCAGGCTTGCCTGAAGATGCATTATGGTTCTACCAGAAGTTTATCCAAATCAAAGACTCGGTATTTTCGGAAGCCAACAACCAGCGCATTGCTTATCTGGAGGCGCAGTTTCAGAGCGAACGCAAACAAGCTCAAATCACACAACTGATACAGGAACGACAGTTACAACAACAAGCGCTAGAGCAGGAACGGATGAGCAAACGCTTCTTCTTCTTGGGTGCTTGCTTGGCACTATTGGTATTGATACTGCTGGTGTTCGGTATTTGGCAAAAACAACGCAGTAATCTTTTGCTGCGTACCAAGCAAGAGGAATTGATAGCCCAGAATGAAGAAATTCAACAACAAAAAAGCGCCTTAGAGCAACAAGCCGAGACGCTAGAGCGACTCAATAGTTTCAAAGACAGGCTATTTTCGATTATTGCCCACGACCTACGCGCACCTATGGCAACTTTGCGCGGCACGCTCAACTTGATAGACGCAGAGTTGCTCAGCCAAGAAGAGGTGAGGCATATCAAGGGGGAATTGTACAAACGGTTTCAGGCTACAGATGAAACCCTACACAACCTCTTATTTTGGGTAAAAGAGCAAATCCAAAGTGGTGAAACACTCAAGCCGGAAATGTTGCGTTTAGGGGTCGTGGTGAGTAAGGAACTGAACTTGATAGCGCCTGCTGTAGCACTCAAAAAAATCAACCTGTTACAAAAAATCCCTCCTGAAGTGCAAGTGTATGCAGACCCCAACCACCTCAGTGCAATTGTCCGAAATTTGCTCAACAACGCGGTCAAATTTAGTTATGAAGGAGGCCAAATCAGCATCGAAGCCCAAGTAAAAGGTCAACAGACTTATCTGACTATCAAGGACGAGGGCAAAGGCATGACCGACGAGCAACTCCAGCGACTCTTCAGCACAGAGCCGATCAGTACTGTCGGCACCTCGGGAGAAAAGGGGAGCGGGCTTGGCCTGTATTTGGTCAAGAGTCTAATCACCCAAAACCACGGAACAATTAGCGTAGACAGCCACCCCGGACAAGGTAGCACGTTTTTGCTTTGCTTTCCGGCAGCGCCCACCCAAGAGGGAGATTTATTAACATAATCCTAACAATTTAGTTGCTCCATAGCCTAAGTTTGTGTTTACCTTCGCCCCGCTAAACACTCAAACACAAACGCTTATGAAGTATTTCTATCCACTGTCGCTATGGGCGATAGTCGTCCTTTTTGTCTTGGGCAGTTGCCAACAACAACGCAGCGATATTGCGCCCCAAACCCCCGAAGAGCTGTGGCTTCCGGGCAATGTGAGTGGCTCTACAGCCACCCCAACCCGCGATAACAACTTAGCGCTTGGCAACCCTAGCGGAGCCAATAGCTCACACAGCAACTACCTGATGACCAAGTCGCAGTTTGCAATGTCTTACAACCGCTTTCGGGGTACGCCCAACTGGGTTAGTTGGCATCTGAGCGCAGCTTGGCTAGGCAGCACCCCACGCCAAGATGATTTCCGTACGGATACTGCCTTGCCAGCAGATTGGTATCGGGTACGCCCTACCGATTATCAAGGCTCTGGTTTTGACAGGGGGCACGTATGCCCTTCGGCAGACCGCACGGGGAGCGTAGCCGACAACTCGGCCACCTTCTTGATGACCAATATGTTCCCACAGTCTCCTAACAACAACCGCATTACTTGGGAACAGCTGGAAAGCTATTGCCGCACCCTCGTGCGCAATGGTTATGAGCTTTATATCATCGCCGGCCAACGTGGCACAGGCGGCACAGGCAGCAATGGCTATGCTACTACCATCGCCGGCGGCAACGTAACAGTGCCTTCTATTACTTGGAAAGTGATTGTCGTATTACCAGTTGGCAGCAACGACCTGAGCCGCATCAACAACAACACCCGTGTGATTGCGGTCAATATGCCCAACAACCAAACCGTAAACAGCAAACATTGGTCGGCATACCGATGCTCTGTACGCTCCCTAGAGCAGCTGACGGGCTACAACTTCCTCTCCAATGTGCCTCAGGCCATCCAAGATGTGATTGAAAACAGGGTTGACAATGTGCCTATTGCACACGAAGATGGGCTAGAGATGTTTTTCTAAGAAATATTAACAGGTGTAAATTTGCAAAGCCCCTTGAAAGCCAATGGCTTCGGGGGCTTTTTGGCAATAAAAAAATCTCCAAAAGTTGTCTTTTGGAGATTAGTGGAGCCGGAGGGATTCGAACCCTCGTCCAAACAAGGACAGTAAGCCGCTTTCTACACGCTTAGTTGTACTTGGATTGTCGGGAAGGCCAAGGAGTACAACTACCCTAGAGACCATCCGTAACTACTATGATTGTCGGGCGCTGACCGTAGTCCTCCAGCACCGTAGTTTTGCGGGTTCGATATCCGTGTTGGTAAGTTCGGGCAAAACGGAGGAACTTACCGGATACTCTCTACACTAATTCTAAATTAGGCAGCGAGGGCGTAGTTATTTTCGCCAGTTATCGTTTGAAAGCATTTTTAACAGGAGGTGCTCTCAACTCCCGACGTGCTTACAACTTCTATCTCAAGCTGTCAAAACCGGTCGGCCCCAGTTTTAATGAAATCGGGTTACAAATATACAACAATTTTGACTTAATAGTTCGCAAAGATTAGATAATTTATTTTTTTAGCAAAAATTTTATCCCCTCATCACACTCATTCCGCATTGTGCAGCGCTCAGGCAATGAGCACTTGACAAGTCGGCGGTGGTGTAATAACTTGAGGGGGCGACTGGTTTTTGGGGTATAAAAGTTGTATTGCACAGTGTTGCAATCAATAGGCTATACGACCTAAAACAAAGCATTTGTAAGAAATAATCAACTATCAAAGGTTTTTCTTTTGTTGTTTTTCGAAGCTTTTGTATCTTGCGTAACTAGGGCAAACAAAGCCCAACAAACAAAGAGGCCAAAAACAAAAACAGGGCGATAATCTTCTATAAACATACATAGCGCTACCTTTTGGCGGATATAGATACTAAACCATCCTCTCTTACTATCTCAATAAGGACTACAAATACCTTCGAAATACCTCAATAGTTGGTTGTATAAAAATAAAAGCATTACAATGTACTAAAATCGCGCAAAATACGTTATATTAACAACGTGTCCTTGCGTTCTTACGTATATGGCTTTACTTGGTTTGTTTTGCTCTCCTCAACAAAGCCCTTCGTGCTGCGTATAGTCAACTAATCTTATTTTCTTAATCCCCTGAGCGTATTCTCTATCTATACCCAACCCCCTGAGTTATGTCATCTCTAAACAGTATGTACGAGCGGTCGGCTGACAATACCCCTCAGGTATTCAAAATCACAGCTACTCGCAAAACCCCCAAAATACTGCTCAATTTTGAGCAGGGTTTGTTAGAAGTAGAAGGTTTATCGATTCCCGAAAATCCTTATCGGTTTTATCAGCCCGTACTCGATGCGATAGATGAGTACTTATTAGCCCCCCGAAAACACACACTTGTTTGTATTTACCTGCGTTATTTCAACTCTGCCACAGTAGCAATGTTGGGGCAGTTGTTTAAGCGGATGGAGCAGCTCACACAGTTAGAGGGGCATCAAGTCAAGATAGAGTGGAAGATAGACGACTGGGACGAGGATTCGCAAGATGTGGCTCGCTTACTCAACGCGATTACAAGGTTGCCTTTTGAGGTGATACCGATATCAGATACAGACAGTACATTATAAAAGGGGCCAGAAGCCCCTTTTTTTAGCTAACGCCTTGTTTGAGTTGCCCGATGAGCGAGGCACAGGCCTCGGCGGGGCGCTCTTGGCGCATAAAGGTCTCCCCAATGAGGAAGCCCTGAAAACCGGCTTCTTTGAGGCTCAGGATAGTTTCGGGCTTTGACAAGCCGCTCTCTGATACTTTGACAAACTCCGGCGGGATGTGTGCGGCCAGCGACAACGAATGCTCGATACTGACCATAAAGCTGCGTAAATCACGGTTGTTGACACCGACCAAATCTACCTCAGGGCAGATATGGGCTAGCTCTTCGGCGCTGTGTAGCTCCAACAAGACCTCTAAGTGTAGGCTTTTGGCAAACTGCGCCAAGCGCCGTACTTCGGTAGGGCTGAGGCAGGCCGCAATCAACAGAATGACATCTGCACCAATGGCCTTGGCCTCCACGAGTTGGTATTCGTCCACAATAAAATCCTTGCGCAACATCGGTATTCCTACTTGCTTGCGCGACAACATCAGGTCTTCGTCGCTCCCACCAAAAGAAGGCGTATCTGTCAAAACAGAAATGCCACTAGCGCCAGCCTCCTGATAGCCTTGGGTGGTCAATGTAGCATTGGCTTGCCCATTGATAACCCCTTTGGAGGGCGACTGCCGCTTAAACTCTGCAATAATCCCCGAAGCTTCAGGTTTGCGGAGCGCTTGTGCCAAACTCAGCGTGGGGCGGTCGAACCACAAGAAAGATTCCAGCGTTTTGGTGTCAATCTTCTCACGGTTACGAAGAACTTCCTCGCGTTTGTAGGCAATAATCTGGTCTAAAATATTCATAGGCAACAATGTTTATACGCCTTGAGGCGTAGTCTGAAAAAGGTGGAAAGTGAGTAATGGGAAATAGTGGAAAACAATGGTATGGGAGGTATTAGATAGCTAACCCTCCCAAACAAAACTATAAAAAAGCGCTTGATTCTACAACCTTCCTGCCCAACGAAGGTTTTCGAAAGAGATAAAGCGTTCAATAGCCCTTAGATACGGCCAATAAAATCCAAATAAAGTCGTATTTTTGTGCACAACCATTAGCCCTGTCTCCTATGTTTATTCCAAGAGATATTTTCACCGAAGAGCACGAACTCTTCCGCCAATCAGTAGCCGAATTTGCTGAAAAAGAAATCGTTCCCTACAATGCCCAGTGGGAAAAAGACAAGATGGTCTCCCGCGATATCTGGCGTAAGCTAGGCCAAGCCGGCTTCTTGGCTATGCAAGTCCCCGAAGCCTACGGAGGCCTAGGGATTACAGACTTCCGCTACAACGCTATTTTTACCGAAGTACTCGGGCTGACTGGCTGTGGCGGGCCTGCTATTGGCTTTCCGCTTCACTCTGACATCGTGTTGCCCTATATCCTAGACTATGGCACTGAGGAGGCCAAACACAAATTCTTGCCCAAGATGGTTTCGGGCGAATATATCAATGCCATTGCGATGACAGAGCCGGGAGCGGGTAGCGACCTCAAGAGCTTGCGTACTACTGCCGAAGATTGCGGCGACTATTACCTACTCAATGGTTCGAAAACCTTTATCACCAACGGATACCTCTGCGATGTGGCCGTAGTAGCTGCCAAAACCAATCCTAGCGCCGGAGCCAAAGGCATCAGCCTATTGTTGGTTGAGGCCAATAGTGAAGGGTTTTCTAAAGGAGTACCTTTTGAGAAAGTAGGGTTGCATGCGCAGGATACCTGCGAGCTGTTTTTTGACAATGTCAAAGTCCCCAAATCACACTTGCTGGGCGAAGAAGGCCAAGGTTTCCGCTATATGATGGAGTTGCTGCCTCAGGAGCGTCTTGTAGTGGGTATTGCTGCGCTTGCCGGAGCCGAAGCTGCTTTTTATACTACCTTGCAGTATGTAAAAGAGCGCAAAGCCTTTGGCCAAGCCATCGGCACATTCCAAAATACGAAGTTTAAGCTAGCCGAAATGGCCACAGAGTTGCAAATGGCGCGGGTATTTATTGACCGCCTGACAGAGCTGCACCTCAGTGGGCAGTGCGATACTACGCTTGCTTCGATGGCCAAGTATCAGATGACAGACCTTCAGTGCAAAATAGCTGATGAGTGTGTACAGATGCATGGAGGATATGGCTATATGTGGGAGTATATGGTAGGGCGTATTTATGCCGATGCCCGCGTGCAGCGCATCTATGCAGGCACGAATGAAATCATGAAGGAAATCATCTCTCGCGAGTTGCTCAAAGACCTTCGTCCAGAGCCGGCCAAAGCCTAAGCGTAACGCCGCACTAGAGGAATCGTCACGCCACTGGACATTTTTGAAAAGTAGCTCGGAGCGCTAGCTCTGAGGCAAGCTGAGGCCTCATTTTGGGGGTAAAATAAGACTTAGCCCACAGTTTTGACTGTGGGTTTGGAAAATGGTCAGTGGTGTGAGGAGTTTTCAAGAAAAAACAACCAAACCTATAAGGTCTCCAAGACTTTATAGGTTTTTGTCATTTGGGCTTGTTTGGCTTTTTACTTATACCACACCTAGCTGTTGGGCGCAAAAAGCGTAGGATTGAGAAATCGGTAAACCTCTATATTGAATCGCTCCGGCCATTGACAGGGCAGAAAATGCCCACTATTTTCATATATTTTGAGTGTCGAATTGGGCAACTGAGCCGCACCTTGGCGGGCGATATCGGCAGTTTTTTGTCCGTTATACAACATCGGGTTAGGGATGAGCTTATCTTTCTCGCCAAATAGCACCAAGGTAGGCTGCGTAACCCGAGAGAGTTTGTCAAAAATAGGCGCGTCAATCATTCCAATCATAGAGCGTGAAAGCACACGATATATTTCAATATTACGCTCCATATCAAACCAATCAGCCTCTAAGTCAAGTACATATTTTGGTTTTTGACTACTGTTTTCGGGTCGGAGGTACTGCCTCCAGCGCAGGAGTTGCTGCATATACTGCGATGCCCCGAAAGCCTGTACGGAAGCCACTTGTTTAATCAGTAGGCTATCAGCGAGGCTAAAACGTTCAAATCCGGCAGGAGCTACCAACACAATCCGGTCTATGGGTAGCTCGGGGTGTTGGTCGAGTAGGTAGATAAGCGCCTGAGCCCCCATCGAGTGCGCGACTACAGTACATTGTTTGAGGCCTAAGCCTTGAAGCCACTGGCGGATAGTCTCGGCATAAAACGGGATATTGTAGGGGTGGTTGCCCTTGTCGGAGAGGCCGTGCCCCGGTAAATCGGGGGCAAGGCAGCGGTAATAACGGCTTAGAAAAGCAAAATTGGCTTGCCAAACAGTATGGTTGCTGGCTAGGCCGTGCAAGAATACCAAGGCAGGGGCGTTGCCCCCACTGTCGTAGTAGGCCAATGAGGGAACGGTATCAGTTTGGGTATAATGCACTGCCGGGAGATGGGCCATAGCTGCTAGAGATGCGTGCGCAAGTCGCGCAGGAGTTTATTAGAAAATACAAAAGCGTTTAGCTCGTCTACGTCTGTACGGGCAATTTCTTGGTTGCTGCCTTCCCAAAGCTTATGACCTTCGTAGAGAAACATAATGTACTGCCCAATTTCCATCACAGAGTTCATATCGTGCGATACGATGACAGTGGTGATGTTGTTTTCGTGGGTGATTTCTTGGATGAGGTTGTCAATCTTGATGGCCGTCAGGGGGTCAAGGCCAGAGTTGGGCTCGTCTACAAAGAGGTACTTGGGGCTCATGACGATGGCACGGGCTATACCGACGCGTTTTTTCATCCCCCCACTGATTTCGGAAGGCATTTGTTTGTAGGCACGGCTCAGCCCCACACGCTCCAAACAAAACAGCACCCTGGCTTCTTTTTCGGCCTTGGTCATTGTGGTGAGCATATCAAGTGGGAAGCGGACATTTTCGGCCACAGTTTTGGAATCGAAGAGCGCTCCCCCTTGGAAGAGCATCCCAATTTCGCGCCTAATGGCACGGCGTACGTCCTTATCACCTTTTTGGAAGTCGCGCCCGTGAAAGAGTACCTCCCCCTGGTCGGGTTTTACCAAGCCCACAATACATTTGAGCAAAACACTTTTGCCCGTACCGCTGGCACCGATGATCATATTGGTCTTGCCTTCTTCAAACACACCACTGATGCCCTTGAGCACAGGCTTGCCATCGAAAGCTTTTTGGATATTCCGTATTTCTATCATACTACTGGCAGTTGAGCTTGTTGAGAGGGGGTATTGCTTGGTATCCCCTTCAGGCCAAAGATACTAAGCTATACGGGATTTAGGTTAGTTGAGAGAGATTTTCTCTCTCTCAACTTTGCAGATAGTGCTCAAAAATGGTGTTAATGGCGGCTTTTTTGTGTTCCTCATGGATTTGTTCGTGGAAGCGCTTGAGCTTGCCTACTAGGGCGACGATTTGTTGTTTTTCGGCAGTGTTGAGGTTACCGGCGATGATGGCTCCTATACGTTGAATATCAGGCTGTAGCTGGCCTAATAGCTGAAGGCCTTCGGGGGTAATGGCGACTTCTTTGGCGCGGCGGTCTTGGGTAGAGGCCTGCTCGGTTACAAGCTTGTTGCGCAGCAGGCGTTTGATTACCTCCGTGCCAGTCGTGATTTCGAGCAAGTGCATCTGTATAAGGGCTGACTTGTTCATTGCGCCTTGGGTAGCTAGGGCAATCAAAAACAGCAGGTCGTCGGTGCTGGCCAAGGGCGTATCTTGCAACATTTTCTTGCTATAATGCTTGGCGTAGCGATTGAGCAAGCCCACCCCGCTGCTAATTTCGATGTTGAGCCAAGCTTCAGCTTGAGGGCTGGTTGGTTGGTTGGGGTATTGTTGGGTCAACCATTCTACAAAGCTAGCCATAGATGCAGGGGCTTGGCCAAAGCTTTGTTCGTAGGCTTCGAGCGCCTCTATTAGTTCGTGTAAGAGGGGGTATGGGCTTGTGTTAAGTGTAGTGATATGGCTCATAGTCGCAAAAGTAAGCAGGGGGAAATGTGTTTTTATAGGGAATCAATGTTTAACCATCATTTTGCCGCAATTTGCAACAAAAAAATGAAGTGGTAAACAAAATATAGACAAGTTTCAATAAATTATATAGCTCAACCAGTGTTTTCTGACCTATCAGATAAACAATTCCCACAACTGAATGTTATCAAAAGGATGTTTATTCAAAAACATTATTTTTTAATACGATAATATTATGAATTTTTCAAAACACCCATTATTACTCTCCGTATTTTTAGTGGTTTTTTGTTGGCAAGTGGTTTATTCCCAAGGCCAAGAGGCCATTATCAAAGGCCAAATTGTAGACAGTCGAAACAACGAAGTAGTTCCTTTGGCCACTGTAGTCATACAGGGCACCACCATTGGCACCACCACCGACCTCGACGGCAACTATACCCTGAGGTTGCCCAAAGCAGGGACATACAACCTTCAGGTTTCGTATGTGGGCTACAAAACCAAGCTGCTGTACGAAGTCGAGGTAAGCCTTGCTAGGCCTTTGACGCTCAATATCAGCCTCGAAGAAGACGCGGCCAGCCTCGAAGAGGTTGTGATTACGGCCAGCAGCAGCTTTGCCAAAACCGACGAAAGCCCTGTATCATTGCGCAGTATTGGTACCACCGAAATCAAACGCTTTCCGGGAGCCAACCGGGATATTTCCAATGTATTGCAGGCCTTGCCCGGGGTAGCGAGTTCGGTGGCTTTTCGGAATGACCTCATCATCCGTGGAGGCGCGCCCAACGAAAACCGATTTTATATCGACGGTATCGAAGTGCCAGTAATCAATCACTTTGCCACCCAAGGCGCATCAGGAGGGCCTGTGGGTCTGCTGAATGTCAATTTGTTACAGAATGTTGATTTTTACTCTGGGGCTTTCCCCTCCAATAGGGGCAACGCGCTCAGTTCGGTGATTGAGTTTACCCAACGCGATGGCAGTGCGGAGCGCTGGGGTGCAGACTTTGTCTTGAGCGCTACCGACATCGGGCTCAATTTTGAAGGCCCCATTTCGCAGCGGTCTACCCTCAATTTTTCGGTAAGACGTTCGTATCTACAGTTTTTATTTTCGGCACTAGGCCTGCCCTTTTTACCTACCTACAACGACTATCAGTTCAAGTACAAACACAAAATCAGTGACAAGCTCCAGCTCAGTATCATCAGCTTGGGCGCATTGGACGAGTTTGGGCTAAACCTCAATGCCAACGAAACCGAAGAACAACGCTATATCCTCAACAATTTGCCCGTGAATAACCAGTGGAATTACAGCATCGGGGCGCGGCTGGATTGGTTCAGGAAAAACGGCTTCTACACCTTTGTGCTCAGCAGGAGTATGCTCAACAATGAAATTTTCAAATACCCCAACAATGACGAAAGCCTAGAACGTATTTTGGACTATCGCTCCCAAGAGATAGAGAATAAGCTACGCCTAGAGCGATACCTCAGCACAGCTGGAGGCTGGAAAATCACCTATGGCATTGGTTATGAGTTGATTAAATACAATAATCGCACCCGTAACCGCATCGATGTACCCTTTACGGTCAGTCCTACAGGAGTGATTTTGCGCGAATTTCAGAGTGATTTGGCATTTAACACCTATGCCGTTTTTGGGCAGGCAAGCCGCCGTCTAGCCAACGACAAGTTGGGCATTTCGATAGGATTCCGAATGGATGGAGCCGACTATGCGCCTACGATGGAAAACCCATTAGCGCAATTCTCCCCAAGGCTCTCCTTGTCTTACAGCTTTGCACCTCGTTGGGCTTTCAACTTCAACACTGGGATTTATTATCAGCGCGCACCGCTTACGGTGATGGGCTATCGCGAAGGGGAGCGCCTCGTCAATGCAGATAATGGCCTGCGCTACATCCGCAACCAACAAGTGGTCGGTGGCTTGGAGTACAACCTTCCCAAGAGCAACTCCCGCCTTACGGTAGAAGGGTTTCTGAAAGTATATGATCGTTATCCTTTTTTGCTGCAAGACAGCATTTCGTTGGCCAATCTAGGCTCTGATTTTGGGGTGATTGGCAATGCGCCCGTCAGCTCTACTTCCGAGGGGCGTAGTTATGGGGTAGAGTTCCTCTATCAGCGCAAACTAACCAAGGGGGTCTATGCCTTGGTGTCTTATACGTGGGTACGGAGTGAGTTTCAGGACAAAAACGGGCGCTTTATCCCCTCTGCTTGGGACAATCGCCATATCATCAACCTAACAGGAGGCTTCAAGTTTGGCAAAGACTGGGAACTGGGAGCAAGGTTTTTGCTTTCGGGGGCAGCGCCTTTTACGCCATTTGACGAAGCACGAAGCCTTACACGCTCCGTTTGGGATGTTACGGGCAGAGGAGTGCCTGACTATAACCGCCTTAATGAGGGCAGAGCTGGCGCATTTCACAACCTCAACCTGCGCATTGACAAAAAGTGGTTTTTCAGCCGATGGAGCTTCAACGCTTTCTTTGATATTCAGAATGCTTATGGCTTCCAGTTTATTGGTCAGCCTTTTATTGATGTGCAACGTGATGCTACCGGCAACCCTATCGTAGACCCCAACAACCCTGACCGTTACCTTGGGCGCACTTTTGAAAACGCTACCGGCACTACCTTGCCCAGCATCGGCCTGATTATAGAGCTATAGCAGCAAAACAGTCAAGCTTCAACTTTGGGCTAACGAGATGCAGCATTTTGGCTCAGAAATAAGGTTTGGATATCAAAATAGCGCCCCTCATTTATGCGAGATTTTAGGCTATATGGGCTAAATTTTTCAGACACCGTGCAACCCTTGGGTTAGCGCGGTGTCTTTGCTATAGAATGATACCCACCGTTGTTACCTCAAAACAGATACAGAGATGAAAGCACTGAGCCGTTACTTTTCAACAACAACACAGACAACAGGCAAGCGCCCAACCGTTTTTTGGGTCATAGAGCCTATCGCCGACACTTCTATGGGCGCTGTGGTGAAGTTTTATAATACACAGAAGCAGCTTATTCACAGTGAGTTGCTGCCACATATTTCGCCCAATGTATTGAGCGAGCAAACGCTCAAACACTTGCAAAAACTCAAACTACAACTGAGCAAAACGCCAAACTTTGTCGGGTGTTAGGCAGTAGTCGAGGGGGATATCATAAGGCGCTATCCCCTCTATCACAGCGACAGGTGGCAACAAACTGATTCCCACTTTCAAGGTTTTTGGAGCGCATTGCGCCAAAAATTTATCGTAATATCCTCCTCCATACCCCACCCGGTAGCCGCGTTCGTCAAAGCAATACAAAGGCACCAGAATCACATCCAGCAGTGCTATGGCAATCGGTAGCGCATCGTTAGGCGGCTCCGGGATAGACATCCCACCGGTATGAAGAACCGTATCAGGCTCAATGAGCAGGTGTTGTAGCGTTTTGGTGGGTCGGTGTACCCTTGGAGCTACCACCCGCACTTGTGGGTGCTCTTGCCAAAGCTGCTCAATGATAGGCCAAGTATTAGGCTCGTGGTTGGAGGCAATAGACAGAAAGCTGTGTATATAGCGGTGCTCAGGGCGGAAGATATAGGCCCAAAATAGCTCGGCAATTTGCGCGCTGCGGCTCTCAACAGCGTCAGCAGATAACGCCAGCCGTGCAGCACGGAAGCGCTGGCGGAGTTCGGATTTTTGTAAGGCTTGGGTCATAGGAAGCAGCTTGAGGAAACCAAAAATGCTTGATTAGCAAGCGTGTACTGATGTTATCAAATCACTAAGTTAGCGGTTTGGAGGGGTTTTGTTGGTCGATTGTTGTAAAAAATCCTTAACTTTCGATTTTGTTTGACCTCAGACATGAAAGTAGCGCCTACACAACCATTCAAAATTGTCTATGCTGTTTTTCAGCATCAGTACCTTGGGTATCTGTTTGAAGCCTTTGTGGTACAAGCCAACAGCAAGGGTGAGCTGACCTTCTTGCATCAAAGCCTCTCGGCTCAAAACGCACATGAGTTTGCAAAAGGGCTGGACGATAAGGACTTAGAGCTTATACGCCTGACGGATGCATTGCGGCAAGAGTATATCCTCAAAAAGTTTTACAGTAAGAAAATCAAACCGGCTGATTTTTTTCTGAAGGTATATGAAAACGCCGATGACAAAAACAACAAGGCACTTATTGCACAGATAGATAAGTATATCGAGCAAACCAAGCAGAAAATCATCCAACGGCTTGCAGGCAAACTGGTATACATCACCGCCAAAGATGGCAACCCCATCGGCAAGGAGCTACAATGGGCCACCGAACCGGCTACGGTGCTGTTTCATTTCAGGCGCAACGAAGAAAATACACACTACTTTCCTACCATCAAATACCAAGGCCAAAAGCTTGATTTTATGTACAAGGGAGCCTTTTTGTTGGCCAATGAGCCTGCGTGGCTCGTATTGGAAGATACGATTTATCACTTTGCCGATGGGGTAGATGGCCAAAAACTGAAGCCTTTTCTAAACAAGAAGTTTATTGTCATCCCGCGCAAGGTAGAGGCCAGTTATTACGAAAAATTCGTCAGTAGCCTTGTGGCTTCTTTTGATGTCTATGCCAAAGGCTTCGATATCAAACCCGTAGAAACACAGCCTAGGGCGGTACTGAGCTATGCAGAGTATGCCGTTTCGGCAGCTTCCCAAGGCCAGCTTTTTGGCGAAAACCCCGAAGAGGGGCAAGGGAGTGATCAGATGCTCTTCCAGTTACATTTTGATTATGGGGGTTTTCAGGTAAGTGCAGCACAGAAACAGCCCACCCACGTAGTGTTGGAGCCTAAGGATGACTCCTACATATTTTACAAAATCAACCGCCGCCCCGACGACGAGCAGCGCTATCTGCGTCAGCTCAGCGCTTGGGGGCTGGAGTTCAAACACGGCACGGCCATCCGCCGCAAAACGAGCGCCTTTGGCTGGCTCAACGAACACCAAGCCCGGCTGCCAGAGGCCGGCATTGTGTTGGAAGCCCGCACACAACAGTCACGCAAATACTTTGTGGGAACGGCTAAAATCGAAATACAAATCAAGGAAAACAACGATTGGTTCGATATCTTCGGTGAGGTGCAGTTTGGCGAGTTCAACATCCCCTTTATCAAAATCCGCCAACTCATTCTCCAAAGCCAAATGGAGTTTGCCCTCCCCAACGGGCAGATTGCTGTGATCCCACAGACTTGGTTTGAGCAATACAGCACGCTGTTGAGTTTTTCGGAAGCCCACGACAACCAGACCAAGCTGCGCCGCTACCACTTGGCCATTGTTCAAGACCTACAGGCAGGCGCACACGCCCAAGTGTCTTTTAGTCATAAGTTGGAGCGATTCCGCAACTTTGAACAAATAGAAGACTACCCGATGCCGGAGAAGTTCAAAGGAGAGTTGCGTAGCTATCAAAAAGCTGGATACAACTGGATGCGGTTTTTGCAAGAATACCATTTTGGAGGCTGTCTAGCCGATGATATGGGCTTGGGCAAAACTGTCCAGACCTTGGCCCTCATTCAAGCTCAATATGAAGACCGTAGCCGCAAACAGCCCGCCACGCTCTTGGTCATCCCCACTTCTCTGATTTATAACTGGCAGCTCGAAGCACATAAATTCACGCCCGACCTGCGGGTATTGGTATATGCAGGGCCTAATCGCAACAAAGATGTGGCTCAGTTTGCGCATTACGACCTCATCATTACATCTTACGGCATTGTCAGGGTGGATATAGAACTGCTGAGCAACTACCATTTCCACTATGTCATCTTAGACGAATCACAAGCCATCAAAAACCCTACGGCCAATGTGTCGCAGGCTGTACGCAAGCTACAAGCCCGCCACCGCCTCTTGCTGACAGGTACTCCGCTCGAAAACAGCACCCTTGACCTATGGTCACAGATGTCTTTTATCAATCCGGGATTGTTGGGCTCACAGGCTTTTTTCAAGCAGAGCTTCCTCAACCCTATCGAGAAACAAGGCGATGCCCAAAAAGCCGAACGTTTGGCCACCGTCATCAAACCCTTTATCTTGCGCCGACACAAAGCGCAGGTAGCCAAAGACCTCCCCGAAAAGGTGGTCAATCTACAATATTGTACGATGACTCCGGCACAGGCCGAGCATTATGAGCAGGCCAAAGACCGCTACCGCAATGAGATTCTGAATCAGATAGAGCAGCAGGGGATGGCTAAAACCCAAATGCTTATCTTCAAAGGGCTTACGGAGCTGCGCCAAATCGCCAACCACCCCCGCATGGTTGATGAAGGCTACCAAGCTGATTCGGGCAAGATGGAGGATGTGTTGTATAAAGTAGAAAGCTTGCTGAGTGAAGGGAGTAAGGTGTTGATATTCAGTCAGTTTGTGAAACATCTAAGCTTATTCCGTACTCACTTCGACCGTCAGGGCTGGGGCTATGCCTACCTCGATGGAGCCACCACCAACCGCCAAGCCCAAGTGGAGCGCTTCCAAGAAGACCCCAACACCTCCATCTTTTTGCTGTCGCTCAAGGCCGGAGGCGTGGGGCTAAACCTCACCGCAGCAGAGTACGTCTTCTTGCTGGATCCTTGGTGGAACCCTGCCATCGAGGCGCAGGCCATCGACCGTGCGCACCGTATTGGTCAGCAAAACACCGTATTTGCCTATAAATTTATCACACAAAACACCGTAGAAGAAAAAATCTTGGCCCTTCAACAACGCAAACAACAGCTGGCCGAAAACCTCATCACGGCAGAAGACAGCTTTGTCAAATCGCTTAGCAAGGAAGATGTGTTGAGCCTGTTGAGCTAGGGGTTTGGATTGTGTATTAGGTTTTATCTCCTTGGTTATCAAGGGGCTTTAGTGCGTGCATTTCTCAAACTAATTTTGATTGGGATAGCCGCCGCAAAGGAGGCTTTGCGAACTTTTTATTTAGAGAGCGTTTGTAGCACAGCATCTGTACAAACCCTAAATCTTTAATGGTGTTTAGGTGTCTTTTGCTCAAGTAGATAGGCAAAAAACAGCCCTAAACCTGCACCCCATAAAATGAGCGCGGCTCCGTGTAGAGCAATTTCTTGAGAATCGTGATATAAGCTATGCAGCCAAGTAAAGGCAATGGCATCTAGCCAAGTAGCCGTAAAAGTCATCACGACTACTGGTCGCAACATCTCTCCAAAAGCAAGTTTGCTGATGTACTTAGCGATGGCAAAGGTGATTAAGGTAATTGGGATAGCCACCAAAAAGGCAACGATGAGCAATGGATTGCCAGTAGTGAGTAATTGTTGGCCCAATAGCCGAACGACCAAAACGCCATTGAGCCCAAAAACAATACCTAGGGCAACGAAGAGCCAAAAATGTGAATGCTTCATAAAAAGGGTATTTGATTGATATTACGTTGTGTTGCTTATCCAAGGCCGAAAGGTTTTCCCGAGCCTGACAAGCTTCAAATCAAATATCGAGCATTCTACCCCCAGATTTTAATCGCTACCGTACAGTTTTGATAAATCGGGGGTTGATTTCAGCACGTGTACCAGTTGTTTGAGTTTGGCAAAATACGCCGTCAACCAAGCCTTGTTTAGGGTAGCTTCTGTGATTTGTAGATAAAAATTTTCGAGCGCCAATTCAAACAGTGCTTCAGCTATTTGTGGTTGTTGGGTGAGGTTTAGCTCCTTTTGCCATAGGGAGATGAAGGGTTTCGTAAACAGCTTGTTGGAGGCCTCAAAGCAAGTACTGAAAGGCGCGGTGTCGCGTTGTACCCTGAGCTGTCGGTTAAAGCGCAAATCAGTCTTGTAGGCTACCAATACGCTGATAAGTTCTGGGTCAATTGTGT
Organism: Eisenibacter elegans DSM 3317; assembly: GCF_000430505.1. Lineage (NCBI taxonomy): Bacteria > Pseudomonadati > Bacteroidota > Cytophagia > Cytophagales > Microscillaceae > Eisenibacter > Eisenibacter elegans. The sequence goes on from NZ_AUMD01000011.1 coordinate 494,159, forward strand.
TGCAGGCGGCTTCTTGCTCGGCGATTTCGGCAGTTCTCTGTAAGTGATAGGCCAAAAGATGTTCGATAAACACCTCTATGTCTGCAAAATGATGATAAAAAGAAGACTTGCTAATCCCTGCTTGTTGAGCTAGCCTTTCTACTTTCAGTCCGGTAGCCCCTTGGTCTGCAAAAGGTTGGTATCCGGTTATAATCCAAGTATCTTAACTGATTTTGGTCATATCTTATTCCTGCTAAGCTTCCCAAAAAACAACCCTGACAAGCAGTCGCTCAGTATGTCAAATATTGGCGGCTTGTCAGGGGAGGTCAGCCTATACGGTATTAGTTTTTCACAAAGGGGTAGTCTGGCTGTACATACACATCGGTGAAAGCCTCTGATGGGTCTGGGTAAGGAGACTCTTCAGCAAACTGTACAGATTCTTCGACCTCTATTTTGATTTGGTCATCGATGGCTTTGAGGTCTGCTTCGGTGGCTATTTTTTTATCTAAGATAGTCTTACGCACCTGCTCTATGGGGTCAAGTTGCTTGTATTCTTCTACCTCATCTTTGCTGCGGTATTTGGCAGGGTCAGACATAGAGTGTCCTTTGTAGCGGTATGTACGGAACTCCAGCAGGGTAGGTCCTTCGCCGGCACGTGCACGGGCAGCAGCTTCGGCTACAGCAGTGTGTACAGCCTCTACATTCATCCCGTCTACGGGGGCGGCAGGCATATCATAGGCCTGGCCTATGAGGTAGAGGTCGGTTACGTTGGAGGTACGTTGTACGGAAGTACCCATGGCGTAGCCATTGTTTTCGATAACGAAAATCACCGGTAGTTTCCAGAGCATGGCCATATTGAAGGCCTCGTGTAGAGCTCCTTGACGCACAGCACCGTCGCCCATGTAGCAGATACAGAGGTTGTCTGTGCCTAGGTATTGCTCAGCAAAGGCAAGCCCGGCTCCTAGCGGTACTTGGCCGCCCACGATGCCGTGTCCGCCTACGAAGTTGCGTTCTTTATCAAACATGTGCATTGAGCCGCCTTTGCCTTTTGATACGCCGGTGGCTTTGGCAAAAAGCTCTGCCATAACGGCCTTGGCCGGAGTTCCTAGCGCCAAGGGGTGGCCGTGGTCGCGGTAGGCCGTAATCCACTTATCGCCAGCCTTGAGAGCTGTTACCGCACCAGAGCTACAAGCCTCTTGGCCTATGTAAAGGTGGCAGAAACCTTTGATTTTTTGGCGGCCATAGAGTTGGCCGGCTTTTTCTTCAAACTTACGCTGCAACTGCATGCTGCGATACCAGTAGAGGTAAGTTTCAGCAGAAAATTCAGCGCTGGAGGTATCTCGTTTGTTTTTTGTTGTTTTCGTTTTTGTTGTTGCCATAAGGTGTTGTGAGTTATGGAATATAATGTTGTGGGCACAAATGGCTATTCAGCCCCTAAAATTAGCGAAATTCGCCTGAGATTCAAAAAGCCCACACACTAGTGAGGCAAAAAGTGCGTTACTGCCTGCCTAAGTTGAGGCAGAAGCACTACAGAACCCCAAGCTTAGAAGGTGGTTATGGAATTTGTCTTATCTTTACGCCCTCACTGTCTACCGCTTTTGATTTATGAGTGCGCCATTAGTAATTTCGATTATTTTTATATATTTTTTTGGCTTATTGGGCATCGCCAGCTTGACAGCCAAACAAACAGATACAAGAGGTTTTTTTGTGGCCAATAGGCAGTCCCCTTGGTATTTGGTGGCTTTTGGGATGATAGGTTCCTCTTTGTCAGGGGTTACATTTATTTCTATCCCCGGGGCAGTATATTACAATCAGTTTTCATACTTCCAAGTAGTTTTGGGCTACTTGGTAGGTTATGCTGTGATTGCCCTAGTGTTGATGCCCTTGTATTACAGGCTCAACTTGATTTCAATTTATGGCTATTTAGAACAGCGTTTCGGAACAGCATCCTACCGTACTGGGGCTTGGTTTTTCTTGCTCTCTCGCTTGATTGGGGCTGCTTTTAGGCTTTTCTTGGCTGCAATGGTACTGCATATAGGCATTTTCAAGGCATGGCACGTGCCCTTTGAGCTAACCGTAGTGTTGAGTTTGTTCTTGATTTGGATTTATACCTTCAGGGGTGGAATCAAGACCATCGTTTGGACGGATACTCTACAAACGGCCTTTATGTTGTTGGCTGTGGGAATGAGTATTTACCTCATCTGGCAAGAACTGGGCTGGTCGTGGGCGCAACTTTCTGATACTTTGGGGCGGAGCGGCTATACAAAGGTGTTTTTTTGGGACGACTGGACTAGCCCCGATTACTTCCTGAAGCAGTTTTGGTCAGGGGCTTTTTTGGCCTTGGTAATGACTGGCCTCGACCAAGATATGATGCAAAAAAACCTGACTTGCCGTACCCTACAAGATGCACAGAAGAATGTCTTCTGGTTCAGTTTGGTCTTGGTTGTAGTCAATTTTGCGTTTTTGTTGCTAGGGGCTTTGCTGTATGTATATGCGCAAACCAAAGGCATTACTTTACCCACCAACGAGGCCGGAAAAGTAATCACAGACAATGTATACCCAATGTTAGCCTTCAACCATTTTGGGGTATTGGCCGGTGTATGTTTCTTGTTGGGCATTGTGTCTGCAACCTATTCTAGTGCCGACTCCGCACTGACCGCGCTGACCACCAGTTTTACAGTAGACATCCTAGACGCAGAGCGACGGTTAGAGGAAGCTGACCGCAAGCGACTAGTACGCCGGGTACACATTGGAATGGCGGCAGTGATGGCCTTGGTGATGATTGTCTTCAACTATATCAACGACCAAAGTGTCATTCAAAGCTTATTCAAAGTAGCGGGGTTTACCTATGGGCCTTTGTTGGGGTTGTATGCCTTCGGGCTGATGAGCAAGCGCCCCGTACACGACCGTTGGGTTCCCTTGGTCTGTGTGTTGGCCCCCGTATTTTGTATCCTACTCAACCAGTATTCAGCACAGCTACTATGGGGCTATAAGTTTGGTTTTGAAATCTTGATTGTCAACGGAATGCTGACGTTTTTGGGGCTATGGGCAATTTCGTATCCCCAAAACACTGATTGAGTTGACGACCTTTGATTTACGATTTACGAATCTGAACTCTTCAATCGTCAATCCGAATTCGTCAATCGGATAGACACTGCGTTTTTACGCGCCATCAAGTCTTCGGCAGAGGCGATTTCTTCCACGTGTTTGCCGATATTCTTCAGGCCTTGAGCTGTTACATCATAGCAGTTGATTTTGCGCACAAAACTATCCAACGAAAGGCCGCTGTATGCCTTAGCATAGCCGTTGGTTGGGAGGGTATTATTTGGCCCGGCTGCATAACTGATACTTTCGGGAGTATAATGGCCGATGTAGATAGCGCCAGCGTTGTAGATACGCTCACTGACAGCCTCAGCGTTTTGAATGGCCAAGCTGAGCGTTTCGGGGGCATACATATTGATAAACTCGATGGCCTCCACATTGCTCTGAAAAACAATGGCGTGGGCTTGTTCTAGGTCTTTGGCGGCGCTTTCGGGGCGACTCGAACCCGGGAGCTGGCGCTTGATTTCGGCCAGCACTTTTTTGACAAGCTCTTCTGATGAGGACAAGAGCATTGGCTGACTGTTGTTGAAGTGCTCAGCATTGGCGATTAAGTCAGCAGCTACAAAAGCAGGGTTGGCGCTCTCATCAGCCAATACCAGTAGCTCCGAAGGGCCTGCGGGTAAATCTACTGCTACATCTTGTTTGCTGACTAGTTGCTTGGCAACAGTTACATATTGATTGCTAGGGCCAAATATCTTATTGACTTTGGGGATACTTTCTGTACCATAAGCCATTGCGGCGATGGCCTGTACACCCCCTACTTTGAAGACCTTGCTGATATTGAGCAGCTTGGCAGTGTAGAGAATAATGGGATGTAATCGACCCTCACGGTCAGGGGTAGAGCAGAGGATTGTTTCGCCACAGCCGGCAATATTGGCCGGAATGCCCAGCATCAGAATCGTTGAAAACAGCGGTGCGTGCCTGCTGGGTACATACAAACCCACACGGCGGATACCCACACTCCGTTGCCAGCATCGGACGCCTTCCACGGTCTCGATTTTTTTGTTCGAAACGCGCTGATTCATATGAAACTGTGCAATGTTGTATTTAGCCTGCTGTATGGCCTTTTTTAAATCTTCACTCACGTAGCTTTGCGCTTCTTCAAATTCTTCAGCACCCACCATAAAATCTTTGACACGTACTTTGTCATATTTGTAAATATAGCGGCGTAGGGCTGCGTCGCCACTGCGTTTTACGGCGCGCAAGATAGGTTTTACGGCGCGCTCCAGATCTTCGTAGGTATCTAAGGAGGTGCGGATGGTCAAATCCGCCCAAGCACTGCGTTCGGGATGAAGTATGATTTTCATAGGATAATGATGCGGTAATGGGGCAGGGTTTAGATAAAGATAAGTGCCTATTATCCCTACAAATTTTATTCCGATATATGTTTGGCCAACAAAAAAGACCTAGTTCTTACAGGGCAGCTGTCTGATGGGATGCCGAAGCCCAATCAGCGGACAGTGTGGGGCAGGCACAAAGCGCTGTTTTGGGATGCCTGAGCTGGGGTTTGAAACAAGCATGATAAACAAGTGTTTGTACACAATCACAATTGGTTTGGAAAATCTGCGCACTGAAAATCCTTGATAATCAAGGAAATCAAACCCTGTAAATCCCCAAATCTTATGAATCTTGCCATAATTTGTACACGTTACTGGACATTTTCGACTTTCCTCGTTGTTGTGTGTACCTTGCCCCTTTGTTATGGAAACACATCTAACCGTAAAGGACGTAAAGTATGCGCAAAGAACGCAAAGGAGCAAAAATATTGCGGCCTTTGTGAATTTGTCGAAAGCCCTGATTTGGTGAAGCAGCTTGTTGAATCAAAACCAAACTAGAAAATGTCCCGTGGTGTTTAGTTTGTATCCCTGATACAATTGCTGTATCTTTACTTTTGCTTTAGGGGTGCTTTCACCAAAAAATAGAAAGCTGAGATTAGACCCTTGGAACCTGATGCAGTTAATACTGTCGAAGGGAAAAGTGATGATAGGCTGTTGGGGCATTAGTTTGCTGCTTTGGCCACAATTATTTCAGCACTATATTTTTTGCAAAGCACTCTTGGGCAATGTGTAATAGTTTGACCAATAACTACTCCCAAGATGTCTCACACACCTACCATAACGGCTGGCCAATGGCTTAGCCAACTCCGCCAACAATCTCCACTGGTACACAACATCACCAACTACGTCGTGATGAACAATACCGCCAATGCCTTGCTGGCCTTGGGGGCTTCACCTGTGATGGCACATGCACACCCTGAGCTGGCCGATATGGTCGGCATTGCCGGGGCGACGGTAATCAATATCGGGACACTCGACGAGTACTGGAGTGCGTCTTATCTCCAAGCTGCTCAGGCGGCTCAGCGTTTGGGCAAGCCTTGGCTGCTCGATCCTGTGGGGGCAGGCGCTACCCCCTATCGTAACCAGATACTGACCGAGCTACTCCTACAGCGCCCTGCCGTCATCAGGGGCAATGCTTCAGAGGTGATGGCCTTGGCACAACAGGCTGCCCAAACCAAGGGTGTAGACAGCACCCACCAGTCCGAAGAAGCCCTCGATGCCGCCAAGCGCCTCAGCCATACTACAGGAGCTGTGGTTTGTATTTCAGGGGCTACAGATTATGTTGTAGACCAAGACAAGGTTACGACTATTGGTGGCGGCCACCCACTTATGACCAAGGTTACGGGGATGGGCTGTACGGCCTCGGCACTCATTGGTGCTTTTTTGGCGGCAGGGGCACCTGCCTTCGAAGCTACCTGCACGGCGATGCTCGTGATGGCACATTGCGGCGCGGCAGCCGCCCGCCTAGCCCAAGGCCCCGGTACCTTGCAGTTACACTTCCTCGATGCGCTACACCAACTACAGCCCCAAGACCTCGAAGCCTATGCCTAGTTCCGCCTTTCCTTATGGGCTTTATCTCGTAACAGATGAGGCGGCCTGCCTCGGGCGCGACTTTTATTGGGTGCTCGAAGAGGCGCTCAAGGGAGGAGTGCAGATGGTACAACTGCGGGAAAAGCAGTTGTCTATGCAGGCCTTCTTAGAGCGTGCGCAGCGGGTACAGCAGCTTACCGACCGTTACCAAGTACCCCTTATCATCAACGATGCGTTGCCAATTGCCCACGCCCTCGGTAGCTTTGGGCTACACCTCGGCCAAAGCGATGTAGCCCTTGCCACCGCTAGGGCACAACTGGGCGATGCTGTCTGTATCGGCCTTTCGATAGAACGATATGAGCAGGTTTTTGCCCCCGCAGCCCAAGCAGCAGACTACTGGGGCGTAAGCCCCATATTTGCCACCCCTACCAAACAAGATACCCAACAACCTTGGGGCTTACAGGGGCTGATGGCTTTGCGCCGCCAAACCACCAAGCCCCTCGTGGCCATTGGCGGCATCAAACCTATCCACGCCGATGCGCTCATACAAGCCGGGGCTGACAGTCTCGCCGTCGTGACGGGGATATGTAGCGCCGAAAGCCCTGCCAAAGCCGCCGAAACCTACCGGAAGTTGATTGACGATGCCCTAGCCTCGCGCCCGCGTTTCTAGGCTGCACCAAGCGTAGCGCTTGCATAGCTCGGACTGATTTCGAGTATAGATTGAACCCACCAAACGCCAAAAAACTTGATACATACTCCCTATACCCATCAATATATCCCTGTGATGAGCATTGCAGGGTCTGACAGTGGCGGCGGCGCAGGCATCCAAGCCGACCTCAAAACTTTTGCTGCCCTTGGTTGCTATGGCACTACGGCCATCACCGCCATCACTGCACAAAACACCTTAGGGGTGCAAGCCATTCACGCCGTACCGGTGTCGGTGGTCGAAGCCCAGATTCGTGCTGTCATGGACGATATTCGGCCAAAGGCCATCAAAATTGGGATGATTGCCACCCCCGAGCTTGCCTTGGCCATAGGGCAGGTGTTGCGAGCCTACCCAGAGGTACCCGTGGTGCTCGACCCGGTGATGGTCGCCGCCAGTGGCGACCGCCTCATTGCGGAAGAAACCGTTGCCGCACTCGAAGAGTCACTTTTTCCATTGTCCACCCTGCTGACCCCCAACGTAGATGAGGCCGCGCTCTTGGTAAATCAGCCTATCACAAGTCTTGAAGCACTCGAACAGGCTGCCTTGGTACTCCAACAACAAGGCTGCCGGGCAGTCTTGGCCAAAGGCGCACACCTTAGCGGCGATGCCCTGAGCGATGTATTTGTAGACCCACAAGGGGCTGTCAAGCACCTACCCACTGTGCGCATCCCTACCGCCAATGTACATGGCAGCGGCTGCACCCTCTCCTCGGCCATCGCAGCTTACTTGGCGCTGGGCTTAACCCTCTACAAGGCCGTGGTAGCAGCACAAACCTATGTGCATCAAGCTCTCCGACACGGCAGCCATATCCGCACCGGACAGGGTAGCGGCCCTTTGAATCATTTCTTTGAACCTATCCCCCAAAAAACCGATGAGCTGGACTAAACAAGCTTGGGCTGAGATCGCCCCATTGTACGAAAAAATATTGGCACTCCCCTTCAACCAAGAGCTACAAGCCGGTACACTCGCCCCCGAACGCTTCCGCTTTTATATCGCGCAAGATGCCTACTATTTGGGTGAATTTGGGCGAGCGCTGTCGCTCATTTCGGGGCGTAGTCAAGAGGTAGACCACGTGCTGGCATTCAGTCGTTTTGCGACCAACGCCATTGTGGTGGAGCGCGCCCTGCACGCTAGTTACTTTCAGGAGTTGAGCATCGCCCCAGTGGTGCAGCCCTCGCCCTCTTGTCAGTTATACACCCAGTTTTTGCTCAACAAATCTGCACTAGATGCTGTGGAGGTAGCTGTAGCGGCGGTGTTGCCCTGTTTTTGGATTTATAAGGACGTAGGCGACCATATTTACCAGCATCAATCTAACCCTCAAAACCCCTATCAGGCTTGGATAGACACCTATGCCGGAGAGGAGTTTGGCGCTGCCGTCGCTCAAGCCATTGACATTGCAGAGGCATTGGCACAGGAAGCCAGCCCTGCCTTACAAACCCGTATGCTGAGCGCCTTTGTAGAGGCTACCCGGATGGAGTGGCTTTTTTGGCATAGTGCCTATGTGCAAGAGCAGTGGCTGGTATAGTTTAGCGCAAAAGCCCCGATAACTTTGGGATAGTCGCTTTGATAGCCTCCACAAATGCCTCTGTGGGGGCACTTACTTCGGAGAGGCTGTCCCATAGCAACTTATAGTTTTCGACTTGTTGGTTTTTAAGCACAATGGTTTGCGAGCTGGTTCCGGTGGCTCCCTCCTGAAATTTTTGCCCTGGTTGTTCGAGTTGCTTGGCTTTGTTTTGCAAATCTGCCCACTGTTTGGCGCTAATAGGCGTTGTTTTTTGGTGCAATATCTCCTCATAATCGGATACCTCTACCTGTGCTTCTTTCGCATTGATGCGGATTACATAGCTCCTATGGTAAGGGGGAGGCACAGAGGCATCACGAAAGCTATAAATAATTTCGTCAAATGTATGGGTCTGGGCTTGGCCTATAACAGCCGAAAGCAAGAAGACACCTGCTATTGTGAATAATGTAAGTAGCTGCATAATAGTATTTTGTGATTGTTTTATCGCCGCAAGGGTAGCGTGCCTTTTGAACGAGTTTGGAGCGCAAAGGTTGGTCTTAGGCATGTATTGGTCGAGGTATTGATGACATTGAGGGTGCAAACCGCGATGTTTGTACAAAAGATTGGGTTGTAAGTGTATGCGCTGATACATTTTTACGTAAATTTACGGCTACTATGCTTTGTTGTATGGCTATTGGGTTTTTTAACCCAATAGCAACCCATCTAAACTAACATTATGAAAAGAGTTATCATTATCGGGGTAGTAGCCTTAGTTGTGTTGCTACTCGTGATTCGTTTTAGCAGCCGCAAGAAAGTCGGCACAGAAGTAACGACAGCCAAGGCTGTAAAGACCCGTATTGTCGAAACGGTCAATGCTGCTGGTAAAATACAACCTGAAACCGAGGTCAAAATCAGCCCAGATATTTCGGGAGAGATTACAGAGCTGTATGTCAAAGAAGGAGACTCGGTTACGAAAGGGCAATTGCTCTTGCGTATCCGCCCTGATAATTTTCAGGCAGTGGTAGAAAACGCCCGAGCCAGTGTCAACTCCAGCCAAGCAAGCCTCTCACAGGCACGCGCCCGACATACCCAATCCCAGGCCCAACTCCTACGCGCCGAGGCCGAATACAAACGTAGCAAGCAACTTTTTGAGCAGAAAGTAATCTCAGAAGCTGATTTTCAATTGGCCGAGATGAACTACCAAGTGGCCAAGCAAGACGTGGAGTCTGCCCTACAAAGTGTAGAAGCGGCGCGGTTTAATATGCAAAGTGCGCAGGCCAATTTGCGCCAGAACCTCGACAATCTCTCTCGTACCGAGATTTATGCCCCTATGAGCGGAGTAGTCTCAAAGCTTTCGGTAGAAAAAGGCGAAAAAGTAGTAGGTACAGCCCAAATGGCCGGTACAGAAATGCTGATCATTGCCAACTTACGTGCGATGCAGGTGTTGGTCAATGTGAATGAAAACGATATTGTAAGGGTACGCAAAGGCCAAAAAGCCGAAGTAGTGGTAGAGTCTTACGGCGATCGTAAATTTGAAGGCGTTGTTACCGAAATAGCCAATACAGCCAACAACACTACTACTGCCGATGCGGTAATAGAGTTTGAGGTGCGTATTTTGATTCTCAATAACTCTTACCAAGATTTGGTAGATGCGCAAAGCCGCCTATCGCCTTTCCGCCCCGGAATGACCGCCTCTGTTGATATCATTACCAACCGCAAAGACGATGCGCTTTCAGTGCCTATCGCCGCAGTAACTACCCGCAACGCCAGCAAGACCGACGAAAACAACAGCAAGAAAGTCAACAATCAGAAAGAAGAAGAGCGCAGCGAAGAGAGCCTTCAGCAGGTGGTGTTTGTGCTCAAAGAAGACCTGAGCGTAGAACAACGTATCGTCAAAACGGGTATCAGTGATTTCAACAATATCGAAATCTTGTCAGGAATCAAAGAAGGCGAAGAGATTGTCAGCGGTCCTTTTGCAATCCTGTCTAACCCACAACGCCTCAAAAATGGCACGGTAGTAGAACGCGCCAAAACAGACAACAGCGAGCGCAGCAAGAAATAACAATACACTAGCAGTACTACTGCTGCATACAAATTATGCCAAGATTCACAAGACTGGGAGATTAGGAATTATTCAGTAAATAATGGATTTGTTTCCAAAGAGGGAAAAGTGAGGAGGAAAGAGGGAAAAGTGAGGAGGTATGCATTCTTCATCCCTCCGGAGTCGATTAATGGGCAGCTTTTTCTGAATGCCTCTTGTGGGATTTAATATCCTTGATTACCAAGGATTTGTAATAAATGTAACTCCTGATTGTATTTCGATATAGTATAAATGCTCCAAAAGCTTCAAGCCTTTGGGGCATTTACAATTTAAGCTAACTCATCAGTGTCTAGAACTGAAAAGTAAACACAGGCATTCCCACAGTATTGACAACGGCTTCGGTTACGCTGCCGGCCAGCCAGAAAGAAAGCCCTGAGCGTTGGTGCGTCGAGAGCGCCAACATTTGGCTAGACTGCTCCGGTTGCTCTTCAAGAAACGACAAGATGCCCCGTTCTTCATTCAGCTCTTGGTAAAGCGCAAAACTGTAGCCTTTGATTTGGTGTTTTTGCACAAAATAGGTCAGCTTGTCCTGAATTTGGCGGCTGGTGTTGAAGTAGGTTGGGGTGTTGACAAAAAGAATTTGTAACTCAGCTTCCGTAATTTGTTGGAGTTTTTTGAGCGCACCAATGCCTTCAAGCGACTGCTCCTCGTCGAGGTCACAGGCAAAGGTAATGGTCTTGATATCGCTCAACCTGACAGGCTGGCGCAATGTCAGTACAGGACAGGTAGCAATACGCACCATTTTTTGCGCATTAGAGCCAATCATAGGAGAGTTGCCCGCGCCTTGTGTGCCCATCACCACGAGGTCGATGTTGTGTTTGTTGATATACGCCAACATCACTTGGTGTGGGTGGCCGGAGCTGATTTGGTAATGAACTTTGCCGGCAGGCAGCTTGAGGCCATCGACTATTTTTTTGAGATACTGGTGGCTTTTTTCCAAAAACTCACGCGTATAATCTTCCAGAATGCCATCAGCAAAAGTACCTTTAGGAGTAACCTCTACGCGCTCATTATGAGGCATCATGACTACATGAATCAGGTGCAACTCAGCATCGGCTTTTTGGGCCAACTCTTGTGCTAAACTCAGGGCATATTCGGCAGGCTCTGAAAAATCGGTCGGAATGAGAATCTTTTTCATAGGTCAAATGAGGGTGTTGGGGCAATTATGGTCTTCAACAATATGATGGTAGGTTAAAAATACGAATGCTAAGTTACTAAAAAAATGACTTTTGCCGTGTTTTTTCACAAAATGCGCACACTAAGGCCATCACAGCAACGGAGACCTTCGCCCTTGAGGCGAATCTTATGTATCTTTGCACTTTATACCAAGATTTACTTTATTTGAGGATTCACTAGATTTGATTCACTTGATTCTCAAGGATTTTCAGCGCATACATTTCCCAAACTTATTTTGCAGACACACATTCACCTCCAAACGCCCCAACATTGGGAAGAATACGAACTGATTGACTCCGGTGCTTTTGAAAAGCTTGAGCGCTTCGGGGCATATATTGTAGCCCGCCCAGAGCCGCAGGCGGCATGGGATAAATCGCTTTCTGACAAAGAATGGCAGCAGCAGGCACATGCTATTTTCCGCAAAGAAAAAGGAAGTACAGAAAAAGGTCGCTGGGAGCTCAACCGTCCCCAAACGCCGGAGCGTTGGTGGATGAGCTATCGCTACCAACAGATGCACTTGCAGTTCAAAATAGCCCTTTCGTCTTTCAAACACGTTGGGATTTTCCCAGAGCAAGCCGCCAATTGGGACTACCTCTATACACAGCTCCGCCAAATGCCTGTGGAGCAACCACGGGTACTCAACTTGTTTGCCTATACCGGTGGGGCTTCTTTGGCCGCCGCCGCCGCCGGAGCGCAAGTGGTACACGTCGATTCGGTAAAGCCGGTATTGAGCTGGGCGCGTGAAAATATGGAGCGTAGTCAACTACAAGACATTCGCTGGATGCCCGAGGACGCTTTCAAGTTTGTACAACGAGAAGTGAAGCGCGGGAATCGCTATCACGCAGTGTTGCTCGACCCGCCGGCCTATGGGCGTGGAGCTAATGGAGAAAAATGGGTGCTCGAAGAGCAAATTAATGAGATGCTCAAGGCTTGTGCAGCGCTCCTCGACCCTGACCATCACCTGTTGCTCATCAACCTCTACTCTTTAGGTTTTTCTACCCTAATTTTGGAGAATCTCCTCCGAAGTGCTTTCCCCAAACAGGCCGAGCCTCTCGATATAGGTGAGCTGTACCTTGCCGATAGCTTTGGCAAGCGCCTGCCCTTGGGTATTTATGGCCGCTTACAACAAGGGTTTTAGAGTTTGTCTAAAATTCTCTTCATCGACACCAAAACGCCGCTTTTTGGCTGCTACTTCGTTAAAAATGCTCGTCGTAGCCTTCCCACGGTTTTAATCGTGGGCTAAATACCACGCCTACGTTTTTTGCCTAGTATCAGCGCAAAAATCAGCTGTTTTGAGTGCCGCGCCGAAAATTTAGACAAGCTCTTAGGCCAAGATTTATTTGGTTTGAGGATTCACTAGATGATCAAGGATTTTCAGTGCATATATTTCCCAAACCAATTTTGATTGGATATAACACAAAAGACAAGACCAACCTCCTCAAACAATGAGCCGTATCCAACGCCTTGGGTTGCGATTTTCGCTGGTTTTAGTGCTGATTATCAGCTTACTGATTTTGTTGCCCTGGCTTTTTCGGGCTAAGCTGCGCCAAGGCTTGGAAAAGGGGTTGGCGACACAGTTGCATCCCAGCTTTTTCCACGACACTGCAAGGTTTCGTGTATCGTTGTTGGCGCAGTTTCCACATCCCACAGTCTATATCTACGATGCAGGACTATTGCGCCAAGATAGCGCATTTGTCCAAGATACCCTTTGTCGTGTGGAGCGCTTGTCGTTGAGTGTGCGGTTGTGGTCTTTGTTTGGTAAAACCCCAGAGCTACAGGCAGTGGCTATACAGAATCCGCAAATTTGGCTACGCCAAAATGCGCAAGGCCAACTCAATTGGGAGGGCATCGAAAAGTTTCCACGCCACCCCGAAGACAAGACCGAGGCCGACAGCATAGCCCTAGACCAAGCCGCTGATTGGTGGCTACCCTTGCGTCGGTGGCATATACAAATGCTAGACCTATACCTGCCTCAAAACCAGCACATACAGCTGAGCATCACCGGGCAACGACGTGGCAGGCAACATCGGCAATGGCAGCTGGAGATGGCGGTGGCGCTACATCAAATCTCTCCTGTGCCACAACACTGGCCACAGCTGGCCAACACACAGCTACAAGGCAAAGTATATGTGGATGTACCCCAACACCGCATCAATGGAGAACTACTTTTGGCCTTACGCCAATGGCAACTGCAAAGCCAGTGGCAACTGACCCAGCAGGCCAATCAAGCGTGGGCATACACACTACAAGCGACTACCCAAGAACGCCCATTGGCACACTGGCTCGGCCTTTGGGTCAGTCAAGACATTGACCAATGGAAAACAGCAGGAGTAGCCGGGTTTATGTTGGAGGCCAAAGGCATTTGGGCCGGCATCCCTGCCCAGACTCAACAAAATTGGCACTGGAAGGCGTATGTGCGCCAAGGACATTTGCAGCATCCTCAAGCGGGGCTTCCAATACACCTCCAAGCCGAAATACAAGGCCAAAGCCAAAGCCCAGAAGCTTGGCAGCTTCACCTCGACACCTTAGGGTTACGCTGGGAGGGTGGCAGGGTAGAGGCTTCGGGTCAATATAGCCAGCAGGCTACAGCTATTTTGCTAGAAGATACCCAGCTTGTCCTTGACCTAACAGCCAACTCGTTAGCCAAAATATGGCCTGATTGGCAGGGACTCTCTGGCGACAGCCTCCAGCTTCAGGCAAAGGTGGCCGGTATATGGAGTGACAGCATATTGCCCCAAGTTCAACTCCAAGGCCGATGGCAGCAGTTGCAATGGCAACAACCTAAGGCGGTTGCCTGGCAACAACTTTCGGGCAGGCTGACGATAGACAATCCTGAGCCTGATGGCAGTGCCTTACAAATAGATTTGGCAGGGTTTTCGGGCAAACTGGGAGAAAATAGTTTTTTATTAGAGGCTCAGTGGCATAATTGGCAAAACCCACAACTAAGCTACCAAACCAATGGTAGCCTCGCCTTGACGGCACTTTTGCCATATTTTGGGGCTACGGCCTCCGAAGGGTTGTTGGCTTGGCAAGGGAGCGGCCAAGGAGCACTCAAGACTTTTGGCCGGCCCGAGCAGGCGCTGAACATCACACTCCCTCAGGCCAAAGGTCAATGGGAAGGGGAGGCTTGGTTGGTAGAAGGGCTCAGGATTCAACTATGGCCTCAAAAAATGAACTTAGACGCAGCCCAAATGCTATGGCAGGGTTATGCCGCACGGCCTAGACTTACCATTCTGGGGCTGCTACCCTCAGAGGCCACGCAGGTAAATTTGGTGCTGGAACAACTACGATATCCCTTGCCACAGCAACTACAACTGTTTTTGAAATATTGGCCTTCGGGAGATGAAGAGGCAATCATTATCCCTAAAATCAAACTCGAAGCCGCGCAACAAGACGCTGGTTGGTTAGTTGGTGTACTAGCACAACAACCCGATTTTTTTGACCTTCAGGGACAGGGGCATATCAGTAACCAACAACAGGTTTCTGGCTTATTGAGCCTCCAACTCGAAACGACTATTTTGGGGCGGCTAGGCACATTGGCCTTGGCCAACTATAGCGGCCAGCCATTACGCTATGGCCAGCCTGCGACCTTGCGCTGGAGCCTCGGAGGGACACTACAAAAGCCTGTGCTGCATCTGAAATAAACACAGTGGAAGCTGGTGATGCTTGTTTTTTCAGCAAATAAATAGATTAAAACTTGCTTTAAGGGATACTTGATTCTTCAGTACACATATTTCCCAATTTTGGTTTTGGGGCTATTCCATTGTTTTGGCATACTGCACAATCGCCTCAAAATAGGCCTCTGCTACTTGGACTACACGTTTGGAAGTCTGTACTCCGGCAATACGTACATCTTTTTGATTGAGTGCGATGGCCTCCTCGTAGTTGTCTTGGTAGAGGCTTTCACCATAGCAGAGCGGGCCATACACCAAGCGAGTCAGGCTGAGGTTGCGTGCATAGAGCCCCGGTACACCTGTACCCAAGGTGTTTTTGAAGCGAATTTGTAGCGGGAGTACATTGAGTTTAGTACCCAAGAAATACATTACTTGTCTCGAAAAATCAATTGAGCGCTCTAAGTCCTCACTGAGCAACATTCGCAGGAGGTGGAATCGGTCGCGTTCTTTTTCTAGCTCTCCTTTCAAAAACGCCCCCCCAATAAAAGCCATATTCGCATTGGATTGTGTGGGTTTGTTCCAAGGTTTGTTGCTACCCTCAACATTGTAATGAATCATCAGGGTCATATGTGGCTGGAAGGCATTGATGTTAAAGGCTCGTTGCCGCATCTCTTCGGTCAAAAACTCTTTATAGAACACACGTTGTTTGTTGAGTTTGGCAATATTGACTCCCTCTTTTTCAGCGCGTTTGAGATATTGCTCATACCATTGTTCGAAGGTAATACCAAATGCAGTTTCGGAAGGATATTCGCGGGTGAGCATGACGGTAGCACCTAGGCGTTCCAGTTTTTCTTGTACAATACGCGCCGTGGCCAAGGTCAGCTCGGCTTCATAAAAGGCGATTTGTCCCACATCCTTGATAAACATCTGAATGAACTTCCCCTCCATCATCGCCGTGGCCATATCGTGGGCGACGTGGCCGGGGTCAAGCGCAATGCGAAAGCCAGCCAAAGGCTGGTCGCTATCGTCCTGCCAACGAGGCAAGGGAGCCTTTTTGAGGGTTTGCAAAACGGTTTCGACAGATTTGCGCCGCTCGAACAACTCATAGGCTTGCAGCGGGTTTTGTTTGATGAGGGTCTGAAACACTACCAACTCATCCCAACGTACAGTATACTCGGCGCGCTCTTCCTTTTTATCTACAGCAGAGGCATAGAGGCTCACCCCTTGGTCGGTAATGGCGATATGGTTGTCTACATCGGGATGTCCACGAAGCCAACGCTCATATTTCTGCTGATACAGCTGGCGCAAATAAGGGCTTCCAGAGCGATGCCCTTGGGCGTAACCAGCTGCTACACTGGCCAAGCTTAGGTAGCCTGCCAACAAACAAACCCATAAATGGAGATAGTGTCGAAAATCAATCATTGGATGCAATATCAGAAGCCTGACTCTGGGGAGGAGTCAGGCTCAAAGATAGTGTTTTTTAGAAATGAGTGTTCTTTCGTAAGGGCTTATCAGTGTTTATTGTTACATCAATGGACATTTCCTAATTCAGCCTTGACAGGTGTTTACTGCATAAGGACTTCGGGACAGTCCACAAAGCCACCACTTTTTATCCTTCCCTTGCGTTCTTTGCGGCTAAATGTGTGTCTAGAGCCTGAGGATGGGATGTGTACAACAGCGACAAAAAACAAAAATGCCCAGACGCGGTCTCTAGGTTATTTGCCCCTAATATGAGACACAAACCGGCGGATACGTTCGGCAAGACCAAGGTCTTCCGTTGCAAGAGCTTTGATAAAAGCACTGCCAATAATAGCCCCATCAGCATAGCGACAGGCAGTGGCAAAGCTCTGTGCGTCAGAGATACCAAAACCAATTTGCCAAGGTTTCTGAAGTTTGGCTTGGCGCAAGCGCTCAAAATAGCGCTCTTGTTCGGGGCTGATGCCGGTAGTTTTGCCTGTTGTGCTGGCACTTGATACCGCATAGATGAAGCCTGTCGTCAGGCGGTCGATGTTATGGAGCCGCTCCTCAGACGTTTGTGGCGTTACCAAAAAGACATTTGAGATACCATACTTGGTAAAGAGCGCTTGGTATTCTTGCTCATATTCGTACAGGGGCAGGTCGGGCAAGATCAGTCCATCAATGCCTACCCTAGCCGCCTCTTGACAGAAGCGCTCGATACCAAACTGCAATACAGGATTGATATACCCCATCAACAACACAGGGATATGGATATGGCGGCGCATATCAGTCAGTTGTTTGAAGAGCAACTCAAGGCTCATTCCATTTTGCAGTGCTCGGAGGTTACTCTGTTGGATGGTTTCGCCATCGGCAATAGGGTCAGAAAAGGGCATCCCTATTTCGACCATATCTACTCCTGCCCCTTGGAGGTGTACCAAAATGGGCAACGTATCGTCGAGGTTAGGGAAGCCTGCGGTATAGTAAACAGTGAGCAGACCTTGGTTTTGTTGGCCAAATGCTTGCGCGATGCGGTGGGTGCTTGTGGGGTGAGACATATTTGAGTAGAATAAATACTTTGCAAACGAAGTTTTGATTAGTATTAAGAGTAGCACACTACTTTTTAGTAATTGTACTTGATGTAGGTATCGAGGTCTTTGTCGCCGCGACCAGAGAGGTTGATGACCACCACCTGCTCCGGCGCTGCCTTGAGCTTGGGCAATACAGCAAGGGCGTGGGCAGTTTCGATAGCCGGGATGATGCCTTCGGTGCGGCTCAAGAGTAGTCCTGCGCGCATGGCCTCGTCGTCGGTGATGGCGTAAAAGTCGCCACGTTTGCTATCGAACAAGTGGGCGTGCATTGGGCCGATGCCGGGGTAGTCGAGCCCGGCAGAGATAGAGTGAGGCTCTACTACTTGGCCGTCAGGAGTTTGCATCAGGATAGTCTTGCTGCCGTGTAATACTCCGGGCTTGCCTAGGACAGTAGTGGCGGCAGATTTGCCCGAACTTATGCCCAAGCCTGCTGCTTCGGCAGCTACTAGGCGTACACGCTCATCGTGTAGATAGTGATAAAAAGCTCCGGCGGCATTGCTCCCCCCGCCCACACAGGCCAGCATATAGTCGGGGTACTCACGACCCTCTTGGTTTTGTAGTTGGATTTTTGTTTCGGCACTGATGACGGACTGAAACCGAGCCACCATATCGGGGTAAGGGTGTGGCCCTACTACCGAGCCAATGATGTAGTGTGTGTCGGTGGGATGGTTTATCCAGTGTCGCATTGCTTCATTGGTAGCATCTTTGAGGGTGCGGCTGCCCGAAGTCGCCGGGATGACCTCTGCACCCAACATTTTCATTCGGGCTACATTAGGCTTTTGGCGCTCAATATCTACTTCTCCCATATACACCAAACACTCCATCCCCATCAGAGCACAAACCGTGGCCGTGGCCACGCCGTGTTGGCCGGCACCAGTTTCGGCAATAATTTTTTGTTTGCCTAGGCGCTTGGCCAAGAGTATCTGGCCGAGGGTATTGTTGATTTTGTGTGCCCCGGTATGGTTGAGGTCTTCGCGCTTGAGATAGATGCGTGTTTGGTACATTTCGGACAGCCGCTGGGCGAAGTAGAGCGGGGTAGGCCGCCCGACATAATCGCGCAGCAGTTGGTCAAACTCCTGCTGAAAATCAGGGGTCTCGATGATAGTGAGGTAGCTTTGGCGTAGCTCTTCTACATTGGGGTAGAGCATTTCGGGGATATAGGCTCCGCCAAATTGGCCATAATAGCCACGGGTATCTGCTTGGTAGTTCATGTGTCTGTAGGAAAGAGGTAGAAAATAGGAACGGTAGGGGTATGGAGAGGAGTTTTGTATCACAATCTGGACAACACACTCGCACCAGTAACAAGCTAAGTGCTTGCACAAGGAGATTGTTTGTAAGACAGGGGGAATATCCAGAAAATGGAGAAATGGAGGGGATGGCAGCACATAGCAAGCCCAATCATCAATACGGCGCTAAACGCGCCAAAGCCACCACGCTGCCAAAGGGCAGTTGCTCAAAGGAAAAGCAAATATGGTTATAGAGGTGTGCATCTTGGGAAAAAACAAGTGCTTGGGTGGGCTATTGAAGCGGGGTAAAGGTAGGTATTTTGGAATAAAACATCAACATCAGCGTCTGAAAAATATTTGCAAATAACCATAGCCATATGCTGTCGAGGTATGGTGGCTTAGTTTCCAATTTTGACCAAAATCGATGAGAGTTACTGTTTTTTGCTAATGGTGATAACAGTTACAGACATTGTGCGGGGCATTGCCGAACTTTGTATCAACAAGCTGACAAAGGTGTCGGCGGCAAAGTACAGGAAAATCAGCACTGTGATAACAGTTACAGACATTGTGCGGGGCATTGCCGAACTTTGTATCAACAAACACTCACTAAGAACTCTCACAATCAACAAAGCACACATTCGATGATGGAATACATTGGTTACATAGCATCCGTTTTGATAGGCATCTCGCTTGGCCTCATTGGCGGAGGCGGCTCTATCCTCACCGTCCCAATCTTGGTGTACATTTCGGGCGTAACCCCAATGACTGCCACTGCTTATTCCCTATTTGTGGTAGGGCTGAGCAGCCTGATAGGCGGAGCACAGAAAATGCGGCAAGGCTTGGTATGTATGCGCAGTGTTTTGGTGTTTGGCATTCCGTCTATTATTTCGGTCTATACGGTGCGCAAGTATGTGATGCCGGCCATCCCCGAAACGGTGTTTCATCTTGGTAGCTATGCTGTCAGTAAGTCGCTCCTGATTATGATGGTCTTTGCGGTCTTGATGGTTTTGGCAGCCCTTTCGATGCTTAAAAAAGATAAAAAGGAAGGCGTAGAGGCCGACAGTCAGCCCCGCAAGTTCAATTACCCGCTCATCTTGGTAGAAGGCCTAGTAGTGGGCGCTATCACGGGCTTTGTGGGCGCAGGCGGGGGCTTCCTCATCATTCCGGCCTTGGTAGTACTGAGCAAGCTGCCTATGAAAACCGCCGTGGGTACGTCCTTGATGATTATTGCCATCAAATCACTGATAGGCTTTACGGGCGACATTCAGACGATGCCCATCAATTGGACTTTCTTGATGATATTCTCCCTAATGGCCATCATTGGTATCTTCGTAGGCAACCGCCTCTCGGAGCGAGTGGATGGCGAAAGCCTCAAAAAAGGCTTTGGATGGTTTGTACTCGTGATGGGGGCTTATATCATTGTCAAAGAACTTTGGCTCAAATAACCGATAGCACACACATACTATGAAACGATACCACACACTCCCAGCTTATGCCAAATTGCTCTTGGCCTCGGGCATAGGCGCACTCTTCGGATGGCTCTATTGGTACTACATCGGCTGTACTTCGGGCAGCTGCCCCATCACTGCCAATCCTTGGATAAGCACGGCCTATGGCGCACTGTTGGGTGCTACTTGGGGTTTCCCCGCCGGCAAAAAGGCTGATGCCAAGGCTACAACAGCACAAAACATAGAACAATAAAAATAGCTCCTACCGCGTGAACAATATCATTTCTTTGCATCCATATTTGTGGTTGTTCTGGGGAGTCTTCTTACAAGCGTGTACTAACCCTCAAAACACAGCCAAAAGCGAACAGTCAGCCTTGCTGACTACCACAGTGGCTTTTGCGGACACTACCCAAGGGGTAGGCAAACTGATGGCAGGGAATTGGCGCTTTCGCAACGACCGCTCCATCCATCCACACCAAAGCTCTCACCGCAGGCTCGAAACCGCCAAAGAGCAAAAGCCCTTTGCGGCCATTGTTACCTGCTCCGACTCTAGGGTCTCTCTGGTAGTATTGTTTGATGCAGGCATCGGCGACCTTTTCATCATCCGCACGGCGGGCAACATCGTGTGGGAGCTAGAGTTGGCCAGTATCGAGTATGCCGTAGAGCACTTGGGCGTTTCGGTCGTGATGGTGATGGGTCACGACAACTGCGGCGCGGTCAATGCCTATGTCGAAGGGCGCAAAGGGCGCGGCCACATTCAGCGCATCATCACCGCCCTTAGTGAAGAAGAGGAAGAGCAGTCAGCCATCCAAGCCCCCGAAGCATTCCGAATGGACGCTTGTGTCAATGCCAATGTGGTACATCAGATACGCTATATTTTGAACAACTCAGAAATTATCTCCGAAAAAATACAGCGCAATGAACTTGCACTCGTCGGAGCAGATTATATACATCAGACAGGAGAGGTAAGGCTTTTGGATTACTGCGGCCCCAACACTCCCCAAGTCAATACACAGATTAACCAACCAACCCACAAAAACCATTAACCCTAAAATTCACATTGTTATGATTATCGAACAAATCTATACCGGATGCCTAGCACAAGGTGCTTATTATATCCAAAGCGGCAACGACGCCATCATCATTGACCCCCTGCGCGAAGTAGCACCTTACCTCGAAAAGGCCGAACGCAACGGAGCAACTATCAAATATATTTTTGAGACACACTTCCACGCCGACTTCGTTTCAGGTCACGTAGACCTTGCCAAGCGCACCGGAGCCGCCATTGTTTATGGGCCTACCGCCACGCCTTCGTTTGAGGCCATCATTGCCGAAGACGGCCAAGAGTTCAAGGTAGGGGAGCTGACCATCCGTGTACTCCACACACCGGGCCACACGATGGAGTCCTCTTGCTTCCTTTTGCTCGACCCCACAGGCAAGCCCCACAGCATCTTCACCGGCGATACGCTCTTTATTGGAGATGTAGGCCGCCCTGACCTCGCCCAAAAAGGTGCAGAGCTGACTCAAGAAGACCTCGCCGGAATGCTCTATGACTCTCTCCACAACAAGATTATGGGCTTGCCCGATGAGTTGATTGTATACCCAGCCCACGGCGCCGGCTCGGCTTGTGGCAAGAATATGAGCAAAGAAACTTCTGACACCCTCGGCAATCAGAAAAAGACCAACTATGCCCTCAAGGCCGAAACCAAGGAGCAGTTTATCAAAGAAGTAACCGACGGGCTTCTACCACCGCCATATTACTTCCCCAAAAACGTAGCCCTCAACAAACACGGCTACGCCGATGTAGAAGAGGTCGTGGGTCGTGGCCTTACTGCCCTTACTCCCGAGCAGTTTGAGATGGTCGTCAACGAACACCAAGCCCTTGTGCTCGATACCCGTGCGCCCCAAACCTTCAAAGATGCCTTTATTCCCAATGCGATTAATATTGGTGTCAATGGCGACTTTGCCCCTTGGGTGGGTACACTCATCACCGACATTCAGCAGCCCATTGTCATTGTGGCCGAGGCTGGCAGTGAAGAAGAGGTCGTTACGCGTCTCTCTCGTGTAGGCTACGACAATACTCTCGGCTTCCTAAAAGGTGGCATCGAAGCGTGGAAAGCCGCAGGCAAAGAGCTTGACCAAATCGAG
Organism: Eisenibacter elegans DSM 3317; assembly: GCF_000430505.1. Classification (NCBI taxonomy): domain Bacteria; kingdom Pseudomonadati; phylum Bacteroidota; class Cytophagia; order Cytophagales; family Microscillaceae; genus Eisenibacter; species Eisenibacter elegans. The sequence continues at coordinate 516,573 of NZ_AUMD01000011.1, forward strand.
TCTATCAGCGCCGAAGAGTTTGCCCGCCGCCACAAAGCCGGCAGCCTCAAAGTGGTAGACGTACGCCGCGAGAGTGAGTACCAAGCCGAACACGTAGTAGAGGCCGACAACGTACCCCTCGCCTACATCAGCGAGCATATGGCGACCTTCTCCAAAACCGACACCAACTACATCCACTGTGCCGGAGGGTATCGCTCGATGATTGCGGCCTCTATCCTCAAATCTCGCGGATACGACAACATCATCGACATTGCCGGTGGGTTCAAGGCCATCGCCGAGACTGACATCAACAAAACGGCCTATGTTTGCCCCTCTACACTCAAGTAAGGAGAGGACAATAAAACCCAACCCCGACAGCACCAAAATCGCTGTCGGGGCTATGAAAACTGATTATCATCAACATCTGTTGCTATTTTCTTAACATCATTTTCACTTATGTTAGAATTCATCACCCAACCGTGGCATTGGTCTGTAGCCGGACTACTCATCGGCCTGACCGTTCCCACGTTGTTGCTCATCGGAAACAAATCATTAGGCATCTCTTCATCGCTGCGCCACGCTTGCGCCGCTTGTATGCCTGCCAACATTGGTTTTTTCAAATATGATTGGAAGCGTGAAGCTTGGAATCTCTTCTTTGTAGCCGGAGTATTTCTGGGCGGTGTCATTGCTACTTTTGTCTTGAGCAACCCAAATACCATCACGGTAGCACCTGCTACCCAAGAGGCCTTACAAGCACTAGGCATCAAAGATTTTAGTGGCCTAATGCCCGCCGACATTTTCAGCTGGGAGGCGCTCGCCTCCGCCAAGGGGCTACTTTTCTTCATCATAGGGGGCTTCTTGGTAGGCTTCGGCACACGCTATGCGGGAGGCTGTACCTCCGGCCATACCATTATGGGCTTGTCCAACTTGCAGTGGCCTTCTCTAGTGGCTACCATCGCCTTTATGGCAGGCGGCTTTGCAATGACACATCTCGGCCTGCCTATCCTCATGCGCCTGTTGTTTTAGGGTATCAACCCAAGATAACCTCCATATCATTCGCACAAAAAATATTGACTTATGAACGCACCTAAAGATACTCTCGACCCCATCATCCACCCCGAAGCCTGCGAAGCACCCAACGAACAGCGCGGCGGCGAAGGCCTGATGGGTAACCTCAAATACCTGATTGTAGGCACTATTTTCGGCATCGTGTTCGTCAAAGCCGAAATCATCTCTTGGTTTCGCATCCAAGAAATGTTCCGAATGCACTCCTTCCATATGTATGGCGTGATTGGCACGGCAGTCGTAGTAGGTTTGATTTCGGTAACCCTTATCAAAGTCTTCAAAATCAAGACAGTCAACGGCGAAGAAGTCAAATTTACCCCCAAACAATTCAGCCCCAGCCAAATTTTCGGCGGCCTGATATTTGGTCTTGGCTGGGCCTTGACCGGTGCCTGCCCCGGCCCTCTATTCGCCCAAATTGGCAGTGGCTTTGTAGTGGTGGCGGTTACCCTCCTCAGCGCCATTGCCGGCACCTGGGTATACGGTTGGATGCGCGAAAAATTCAACCTGAAATAAATTGATTGACGAGTTACGATTGGGGATTTACGACTCCAATACGCGCGCTTCTACACCCAGTTCTCATACTTAAAAATAAACACACTATGTTTGGTCTATTCAACAAAAACAAAGGCTACGAAAACCTGACCGTAGCCCAATTCAAAGAGCAAATTGCCTCTACTAAGGATGCAGTCATCCTAGATGTGCGCACCGATGCGGAGTTTCGCGCCGGAGCTATCCCCAAAGCAAAAAAGCTTGACTTCAGTGGCGGAGAATTTGGCCAAAAAGTAGCGGAACTCGACCGCGACAAGACCTATTTTGTCTATTGCCGCAGTGGTGCTCGCAGTGCCGCCGCTTGTAGCCAGATGGCACGATTGGGCTTTCTCAAGGTATACAACCTCCAAGGTGGCTATATGTCATGGAAGTAAGTCGCCGTAGTAATTTCCTTCGTTTGGGGCTGTTGCTTTTTCTACCGCTGTGGTTAGCCCATTGCTCCACAGCCCAAAACAGCGAGCAGCGCCTTTCGGTCGAAGCCTTTGCGACCAAGCTAGAGGCGCTGCCCCAAACCCAGCTCATCGACATCCGCACTCCGGCGGAGTTTGCCGCTGGCCACCTCCCCGGTGCTGTCAACATCGACTACTTCGCTTCAGACTTTGCCGCACAAGTGGCCAAACTCGACCCTGGCCGTCCGGTGATGATTTACTGCGCTACTGGCAACCGCAGCGGGCGTGCACTTGGCCAGTTCCAAGCTTTTGCCCAAGTCTACGAAATGCGTCAAGGCTTCAACATGTGGGCGGCGCAAGGCCTGCCAGTGGTCAAAAAGTAAGCGTTTGTTTATACCCAATCACAATTGGTTTGGGAAATCTGCGCACTGAAAATCCTTGATAATCAAGGAGATGAAATCCTGTGAATCTTGGTGTATTGCGTTGTTGTGTGTTCCTGCGATTTTTGGGGCTAGCGCCCGCATCCTTTGCACTCTCGTGCTCGGATGTCCCTAAGCCGTGTGCGCACGTGTACCTGACGGCAGCGTAGCTCATCAAATCAACAACCCTTCAAGGGTTAGCGACACATCGGCGATATTAGACATACTTCATACCCCCCCTACGCACCTATCTTTCGTGGAAAAGTTCATTCTTTCTGCTTTTGCAATCCTCGTATGGATATTTTTCGGCTTCTCGGTATTAGGGCAAGCAGACAGCTACTTTACCGAAGACAGCACCCGCCAAGCCCCTAAGGTGTTTCGCGATTGGTGGCAACAAGGACGTACACAAGGGCATGCACGGCTTTTCAGCTCCTATATCGACAATGACGACGACCTACTCGACAACTACGGCACGGCCATTGCCTTGGCCATCCGCTATGAAAGCCCTTATTGGCGCAACCTGAAGGTAACTTTTGGTGGTTCGGTGGTATATGATATTTTTTCCTCAGACCTAAGCCGCCGCGATCCACAAACCAATGCTGCCGACCGCTACATTGTCGCTATGTATGACCTCACCAATCCGACCAACAAAAACCAGTTGGTGCGGCTCGAAGAGTTGAATCTGCAATACGCTTGGGGCGAAGGCCGACGCTCACGCATCACCTGGGGCAAACAAATCATCACGATGCCCTTTGTCAATTCGCAAGACAGCCGCCTGCGCCCCTCGATGGTAGAGGGCCTATGGGCCAATATTGTCCTTGGGCAGCGTTGGCGTACAGAAGGCGGGTGGTTGTATGGGGCTTCGCCAAGAGGAACCCAACGATGGTATGGTATGGGACAGAGCCTGGGCATCTTATCAGGCGGGCTGAATTTTGACGGCTCAAGGGTAGATTATGCCGAAAATATTGAGAGCAAGGGGTATTTTTTAGCCTCCTTGCATTATCGCCCCAGTGCGCAGACGGCCATCTCGGTGTATAATCACCATCTCGAAAATGTATTCAACCTTGCCATTGCTCAGGCAGAGCATACGCTGACACTCAACGAAACACAGCAGTTGCTCTTAGGCGTACAAACCATTCGCCAAGATGCTGTAGCCGATGGCGGCAATCCCAATCCACGGCAGGCTTACATTGAGCCGGGTAGCCACGTATGGTTATTCGCCGGGCGGGTGGAGTGGCAACATCAGCAAACCCGCATCAGCCTAAACCATACGCGTGTGGGCGATACGGGGCGGTTTTTGATGCCTAGAGAGTGGGGAACGGAAGGATTTCTGTATGGGTTTATGCGTCGAGAGCGCTTTGATGGCTACGGCCAAGTCAGTGCGTGGAATTTGTATGCCCACCATCAGCATAGGCAGCTGTTTTGGGAGGGTGGCATAGGCTATTACCAAATGCCTGATGTGCGCAACATCCGGCTCAACAAGTACGGAATGCCGACCTATTGGCGGGCTAATTTGGAACTAAACTACCTCTTTGCCAACAGTTGGCAGGGCCTGAGCTTGCAGCTTTTGTTGGTATACAAAGGGGCTTTGGGTGAGTGGTATGATGACAACCGCTACCGTATCAACAAAGTTGATATGTGGCTGCATACCCTGGCGCTCAACTATCGGTTTTGACAGTTACGGCCACACGTGACGCACGACGGCGACTGGCGCGTTTATTTTGTGGTTGTGTCTTGAGGGGCGTAGATTGGGAGCGTTGGCGAATCTGCTCAATATCCCAACTGAAATAAGGGGAGGGGGAAGGTAACATAGGAAGAGATTTTATTCGTTAAAAAACACCCAATAATCCGAGTCTCTATGGCTGAGTTGTTGGTATAAGCGCAAAACACGCACTGCTTCCAGCAATTCTGAGAGATATAAAGAAAAAGCAGGGCCTCCGTCGCGAGGGGTGAAAGTTACAGATTCGTCTTCATCACACAACTGTGCGCTAAAGCCTCCAAAGACAGCATCGCCCCAGAGTAGTTCTGCCAAAAAGTCTTCAAATTGTGTTAGTTCTTGAGGGCTTATTTGAAGCTTTTGCTCAAAACTAAGCGCCCACGTATTGGTTTTGATAAGAGAGGTTTGAGTAGTTTTTTGTGCCCATACGTTGGCGCTCATCCAACAGCTGAGCAACAAGAGTAATAGCAAGGTTCTCATTGTTTTGCTTTTTATTTTAGCAAATAACAGTGTTTATTGCTAATAAAAAAAGCAAATTGCTAAAAAAATTAGCTTTTTGTTGAAAAACATATTCAACACCGTGATAACACCGATTTGTTTGGAGATGCGCTGACAAACAATCCAAAAACAAAACCCCACATCTTTTAGGATGCGGGGAGATGATAAAGCATAGGGTATATACCCAATCACAATTGGTTTGGGAAATCTGCGCACTGAAAATCCTTGATAATCAAGGAAATCAAACCCTGTAAATCTCCAAATCTTGTGAGTCTTGGTATAAATTACCTAGCGCAAAGGAATCTTAGCCTCTTGGAGCATATAGTAGTCGGCGCTAGCAGGATTTATTTTGACATAGTTGCCCTTGCCGGCTTGGGCAATGCCCGACAGCTGTGCTCCGGCATCCATATTCGTGCCGTAGTCAAACACCGAAGTAGGAATCCCCTGCTCGGCGGCGGCTTGCAAACGGCTGAGGGTAGTTTCGGGCAGCTGGAAAAACGAGTCTGTAATCAGGATGATACGCGTATGGTAGCCCTCTTTGTGGGAGCGCTGCGCGAGTTGGTATGCAGCTTCCCATCCATCCTCATTGTTGAGCAGGCCCTTAGGGGTAAGCTGCTTGAGAGCGTCAAAAGCCTTGGCTTCTTTGGCGCTGACGGCCTTGAGTACGGCCTTGGGCTTGCCTGCATATTTGACCAAGCTGAGTCGGTCTTCGGCACGCAATATGCCTGCCGTATGACGGAAGGACTTCTTGAACAGCGGTAGGCGCGTGGTATAGTCCATCGACTGAGAGACATTGACCAAGAAAATCAAGTGAACCGGCGGCAGCCCTTCCATCGAAGTCAACAAGGTATAATCGAGCTCCTCGGCGGCGGGCAAGATTTCTTGTGGGTATTTTGGGTGGAAAATCGGAGCGCGGTAATTGCGGTAGAGCAGTACCGTACCTGTCGGAGCCAACCCGACCCAGCGGTTATAATGCTGGATGGCCTCGTTGTAGCTTTGCAGAATTTCGTTGTAAGGTGGGTGGTAGTAGGCCGTATTGCGAAATTCTTTGAGCCCTTCTACGAGCTGTGTCATGCGCTCTAGAGCCAGTATCATTCTGGCATATTGGTGGTGTGGGCAGAGTGGGTTTTCACCCCCTACAGCCGGAATACCTTGTAGTATTTGTGTTTGTTGGTTTTTCAGGCTGGCAACTGTCGCAGCCAATTCTCTGGCTTGCGGGAGCGATAAGGCCGGGTTTTGGGTGTAGGCTTTGCTTTGCCCCAATACCTGCTCTGCGCCATCTAGGGCTTTTTGCAAATTTTGTGCAGCACGCTCCCAAGCGCCGGGCTGCGGCAACGACTGGCTGCCATATACTTGCTGTATGCTGCGGTAGTAGTCAAGTTGGCGACTTTCAAGTGCTTCAAGATGTTGGGCAAACTCTCTGAGATGGCGGTTGCCGCGTTGTAGGTCATCTTCGAGGTAAGTATCAGCTCCAAGATAATCAATCAAGGCCTGTTCGGTTTCGGCTATCTCGCGCATCAGGTGGTGCAACTCCTGCGCCTTGGCATTGAGGGCAGGGTGATCGGGAGTTTGGGCTGGATTGAGCAGGGGCAAAGGGGCAGCCGCATATTGTAAGTACCCCCGACGCTGGTAGGTGTTGAGAAAAAGATAGTTCTTGGCTTTTTTATTGTAAGCCAACAGCCGCATACTCAGTAAAAAGCCTTGTTGCACGCTTTGGTTAAGATAATGTACGTGGGTATTGCAGGCCTGCAATACCGAAGGGGAACTTTGGGCATAACCCCCCACAAAAGTTCCCAGTAGCAGCCAAAGGCTCAAGAGGAAAGGGGAGAGGCAGGTTTTGAAATACATAGGCCAATCGCAAAAAGGTTTAGGGAAACATTATCAATGGAGGTCAAATTTAGAAGAACCATCGTGTATATCAACGCAATCAGCGGATGAAAAATTACACAAAAAACCCGTCAGGTAAAAACCTAACGGGTTGTATTTAGCTAGCCATCACCTCTTGGAGGTTGGCTTCGACGAGGGCAATCATCTCAGAGAGGTTCTTCTTATGGTTGAACCCATTGAGCACTTGCAGGCTCTTGGCCGAAACAACCAACATAAAGCCTGTGCCTTTGGCGCGCTCCAATACGTCGCGCAGCCCGAGGGCAATGCCGAGGAGGGCAGACTGGTGCTTGGTAGTGTTGTTGGTATAGTCAAGTTTGACAAAGAGCACCTCTTGTCCGTCAAATTTGTTACGGAGTTGGTCAAAACGTGTTTGCATCGTCTTGCCGTTTTCGCACCAATCGGCGTGTATATAAAGCACCAACAATTGGGTTTGAAGTACTTTTTTTACTTCTTTTTTCTTGGATTGGAATAGGTTCAACATGATTCCTATGTTCTCAGGTGTCGGGCAGGGGCAACACGTACACCCCGCGTAGATACTGCCTCCGCCTAGCGGTGCAGCATCGGTGATATAGATACTTTTAGCTGTTGGTAGCGGTGCGGCCTGTGGCGCACATACCAACTCTTTGGAGGCGTGGGTTCGCTTAGGAGCGCGCCGGGCTTGTGGTATCTAGGCTGAGAAAAAAACCATGAAAAAAGCCCGAACTCTGAGCGAATCGGGCTTTTGTGTAGGGTTTAGGGGTCATTTGGCTACGACTGCCCTAAATTTATCTGTACACACGCCCGAACGAATGCAATGCCCACTAGTTTTTGGGCATCATCGCTCCATACAACACTACGTTCAAACATTCTATTGAATGTTTGCCCGAGGCAAGTATGTAATGGGTGTGATAGTGAATACATGAGTGAAAAGTTCGTTTATTAGATTGCGTCAAAAAGACCACAGTGGCACAAAGGTAGTGGATGGTTGGGAAGTGTGCAAATTTGTCTGCATTTTTTCTACTATTTGTATGCAGTCTGAATAGCGAGAGCTTTCCCCTTCTCCAAAAGGCATAACAAAGCCTTTACATTCAAAATTTGCCATTGGCCGTTGGTGGGGATATATTTGATGTTTCAACACTTACCAATACTTTGTTTTAACAAATGCGACAGCTTACACATCTTTGGATTATGCCCCTGTTTTTGTTTCTAGCCACTGGACAGGTATTTTCTCAAGCCCTCGCCTCACGCGGTATGGCCGTGCCCGAAGGGTATCAGTATCCTCAAAAAAGCAGCTTCACCCTCCTTAGTTGGAATGTAGAGCACTTTGTAGACCTTCACGACAACCCCTACATCCACAACCGCCGTGAAGACAGCCCCGACACCGCCCTGTATGCTATCAAGATAGCGCTATTGGTCGAAGCCCTGCGTGAGGCTGATGCCGATTTGGTGGTGCTTCAAGAGTTTGAAAGCGCTGCCTTCCTCAAAGCCTTGGCCGACAGCCTATTACCCGATATGGGGTATCAGTTTTTTGCCGGTGCAGAGAGTTTCAACTGGTATATGAATGTCGTGATGATGAGCCGATATCCCCTTGGCCTTACCTATGGCTACCGGAGTCTATACACCTCTTTGCTCCAGCCCGATGGCAAACCCCAACCTGATAAGGCGCAAATCAACATCAACTCCCGCATTGTTTCGCAGGAGGTGTTTGTACGTCCCGACCAGGCCTTGGTCATCACAGGTGTACACCTTAAGGCTGGGCGAAACCCCGAAGATGAGGCCGCCCGGCAAGGACAGATTGCGATGCTCCAACAACAACTCCAACGTCTGACACAAGAAAATAAAAACATCCCTCTCTTATTGGTGGGCGACCTCAACGCCACCCCTGACAGCCCCGAGCTGCGCAGCCTCACCCAGCCCCAAAGCAAACGCCACCCCCGCTGGATAGACCCGCTGGCCAACCACACCGAGGTTTTTTCACACCCTGCCGACGCACCTCGTTGGCGTATTGACTACATCCTGATGAACTCCGCCATGCACAAAAACTATCTCCCCGAAAGCCTACACATTGGTGGGCTGCTTGGCAACGACCCCGAACGTCTACGTACGCTCAGCGACCACCTGCCCCTACACGCGACCTTCCAAATAAAATAAACAAAGCAACAAGGATTGGCTACTATTTACACCACTGGACATTTTTCAAATCCCTATAGGCCAAGTCTCATTGTACCCCCAAATGAGACCTCAGCTTGTCTCAGAGCTGGAGCTATGAGCCATTTTTCCAAAAATGTCCAGTGGTGTGGGCGATTTGGATATTGCCTGATAACTCAATGTAATCTCTAAAACTACTCATCCCTCCTCAACGCTCCATTGGGCACAATCACAAAACCCCAAGAATGGCCACACGCTTCTCAGAGGGATATAATCCTTAGTACAGCTTGGGAATACCAAAACGCCGCCTCTGTTGTTGTAGGGCTTGTGATGACAAAAGTTTTTGCAATATAGTTGCAAAAATAAAAAATCAGTTTCTATATTTGCATCAACATTGCAAATACAACTATGTGGCGAATGATAGCCCTCGGCGGGCTTCCTCTATTATTTTTTATCAGTTTATCTTTTTGTCAGCTTTTAGCAGCGCAAAACACAGTACAGTTTCGAGGACAGGTACAGGCACAAGGTACTAAACAACCTGTGTCGGAGGTGATGGTACAGCTGGTCGAAACCAACCAATGGAGCATCAGCGATGAAACTGGCCATTTTCAGTTTGAGCGATTACAGCCGGGGGCTTATACCTTGGTATTTCGCCGTGTAGGTTGGCTAACACTACAAGAAAATTTTACTCTAACACAAGCCAATGCCACCGGAGCTGTGTTTATACTGCAAGAGAGCAGTCTGGCACTTCAAGAAGTAACCGTAACTGCTCGTGAGACCAAATTACAGTCTAGCTCCTTGATAGAGCAGCAGGCCATTCGCCACGTACAGCCCGTATCCTTGGCCGATGTGTTGCAGTTAGTACCCGGGCAGTTGGCCGTAAACCCTGACTTGAGCAACCCTCAACAAATTCTGCTAAGACAAGCCCCCATTGGGGCGGCGGGCAATCGTGCCAATGCTTTAGGCACGGCAGTTTTGTTAGATGGTATCCCACAATCCAACAATGCTAACCTACAGCTCGACAATACCATCCTCAACTCCGCTCCGGGCAGCCTGCCGCCTTTTTCGTCTACTGCCAATCGGGGCGTAGATTTACGTCAAATCCCTGCCGACCAAATCATTTCGGTAGAGGTCATTAGGGGCGTGCCTTCTGCTCGCTATGGCGACCTGACCGCCGGGGCGGTATTAGTCAATACCCGCGCCGGAGTGTTTGCACCTACCCTTACTACTCGCATTAATCCCAATCTCGTTCAGGCTGGTGCAGGCGTGGGGTTCAAAACCTCGACCCACAGTACACTGAGTATTGATGCGGACGTAGTCAGCTCGCAAGATGACCCTCGCGATTTCAACAATGCCTTTAGCCGTCTCAATACCCAACTCACTTGGTCGCACAACTGGCAACAAAACAGCCCGCTGCGCAGCACTTTCCGCCTTGGACTCTACCAAGGACTCGACCAATCGCGGCAAGACCCCGACGCGCAAAACCCGTTGCGCTCGCGCCAAAGCAATGACCGAGGCATCCGTTTTAGTATGCACCATCAATACCAGCCTGGTTGGCAGTGGCTCAACAGCCTCAACCTTGACGCAGGGCTGACCTACGCAAGGCAGAAGGGCTATTTTCAGGACTTGATTGTGCGGGACATTTTTCCGGTAAGCAATGCCCTTCGCGATACCACGATGGCCGTAGGCTTTGGCCAAAGCGAATACATCAACCAAACTACGGTTGATGGCCGCCCGCTCAACCTCTATGGGCGGCTGGAACTCAATACGCGCTGGACTACCGGCAACCTGACACACCAACTCATCGCAGGAGCCGAAGCCCGACTTGATGCCAACAATGGCCTCGGTCGGCAGTTTGACCCCCGCACCCCACCCCGACAAAACTACAGCGTAGGCGACCGACCGCGTAGTTTTAGAGATATTCCCACGATGTACCAATTGGCGCCGTACCTCGAAAACAAAACCCATTGGACGGCTCTAGGCCGCGATTGGATTTTGCAGGCCGGGCTGCGCTATGACTATCTTTGGCTTGATGATGCCTCCCAAGAGGCGCGTCAGGTGCTTAGCCCGCGCCTCAATATGGGAGTGGAGCTGCTACCCGGCCAATGGCTGCGGGCGGGGTATGGGCATACGGCCAAGATGCCGACCCTTTCGGTATTGTATCCCAACCCTACTTTTTATGACTTGGTCAACTTTAACTACTACGCCCTCGACCCCGCCGAGCGCCTCGCCGTCGTAACGACCCGTAAAATCACTCCTGATACGCGCCAAATTACGCCCTATATTGCCCGCAAGTGGGAGATTGGCGCTGATTTGCTCGACTCAAGGCTGCATATCACCTACTTCGAGGAGCGCACCACCGGTGCTTATCAGACGATTCGCTCCTTGCAGCGCTTTGAGGTAGCACGCTTGGCTGCGATAGAGTTCCCTCAGGGAATGCCGCCCATCTTGGCCGAAGAACCCGTCGAAACGGTGTTGTTTTGGGCTGCTTATGACAATCCCCAAAATACCTTGAGCCTTTTTAGCCGTGGGATAGAGTTTTCTTTCGACCAGCCCATCCGCCGATGGGGTACGACCCTCAACCTTAATGGGGCTTGGATTCGCTCCTCGACCCAACAAGAGGCGCCATTCTTAGATGCCAACCGCGCCATTTTTGCAAGCCAAACACAGTTTTTGATTCCGATATATCCTGCCGGTGAAGGGCAAGAGACGCAGCGCTTTAACACTTCCTTGCGCATTATCCAACACATCCCCTCGCTCAAGTTTGTGGTCTCGGCCTTGGTACAAACCATCTGGATAGAGGCTAACCGCTTGCGCGATTTCTCTCCTTACCCAGAGGCGTTACTCAATTTAGAAGGAGGACTTGAGCAGCTCTCGATGGAGGAGCGTCGCTCAGCGGCGCTCCAAAACCTATGGCGTGGCCTCAATCCGGTGCAGCTGGAGTGGCAAAACCGTCCCCCGCTGTGGCTGTTCAACCTACGCCTGACCAAGGAGCTTTCAGAGGGCTTGGGTTTTTCTTTTTATGTCAATAATGTTTGGGCTTCGAGGCCGCTGTTTGTAAGCAATTTGAGCAATACACCGCAGGTACGCAATCAACCCAATCTATTTTTTGGAGCAGAGTTATTTATCAAAATTTAATCAATACACAACCAATTTGAATAGTCATGAATATAAACAGAGTATTATCTATTGGGCTCTTTGGGAGCTTGGTACTTTTATTGGGCTTTGGCTTAGATGCCTGCCGACAGCGTGAAGAGGTACAGCCCGTACAAGTAACAGTACAGTTGCAATACCCTAGTGAGTTTTCGGAGCAGGCCGGAGAGGGAATTGCGGTGCGGATGGAAAATACCGCCAACGGAACAGTGTATGAAGCGACCTCTACAGGAAGTGGCAGTGCGGTGTTTGCAGCAGTATTGCCGGGTACGTACAATATCAGCGCCACAATTAGCTTAGATGCGGCACAAGCACAACGCATTACAGGGGTGTTTAACAAGCCTGTTACGCTCAATGCCGCTCAAAATGATGCAATGGTCAACCTAGGGCAAACTAGTTTTACCCTTACTTTGCGAGGTGCTCCTTCCGGTGGGTTAGTGATTAAAGAAGTGTATTATACCGGCTCACGTACCCCCTCAGGCGGTAATTATTTTTCAGACCAATTTGTAGAGATTTATAACAACAGCGACGAAGTCATTTTCTTGGACGGCCTATACATTGCAGATGTGTGGGGAGTATCGGGGCAGATTAACCCTAGCTCACAGCCGACTGATTTTCAGAATGACCCCAATAATGTATATGTCAATAGCGTATGGCAGATTCCGGGCAGTGGGCAAGAGCACCCGCTGGAGCCGGGCAAAAGCATCATCATTGCCCAAGATGGCATCAACCACCGCACAGACCCCAACGGCAACCCCAACAGCCCTGTGGATCTTTCTAATGCCGATTGGGAAACCTACAACGAGCGCCCCGACAACCGCGATATCGACTCGCCTACGGTACCTAACCTCACAAGGGTGTACTTTACGGGAGGATTTGACTGGTTATTGACTGTTTTCGGCCCTGGAGTGATTATTTTCCGTGTGGACAATTTTGCCAACCTAGAGCAAGTAACTATCCCGAGTTCGCCAAGTTTGCAACCACGCATCAAAGTACCCAACAGCGCGGTGATTGATGCCTTTGAGGCTTTGCAAAATGCCGAAAGCAGTAGTTTCAAGCGTATTCCTGTTGCGCTGGATGCCGGGTTTACCTTTGCAACAGGAACATACACCTCGGAGAGTGTGCGCCGCAAAACAGCTACTACCGTGGGCGACCGCCGTGTGTTGCAAGACTTTAACAACAGCACCCAAGATTTTCAGCTGCTCAGTACACCGACACCACGCCGATTTGATTAGTCTCATCAAGGTATACCAAAACCCACTTGATTTGAGGAATACTAGGGATACAAATCCTTGATGGTCAAGTACTTATTTGGCATCGATTCCTCTACACGTGCGTACGCGGCTTAGTGATGCGCCAGCAGTACCCCGCAGCGAAGCGAGGAGTACAGCGGCGCAGCACGACCCCGAAGGGGGAAGCCCCAATAAAAAATATTGCATCAACCTGATTTTTGAGGATGACTTATCGGTATTTATCTGTTTTTTGGCATTGCTGGCCGCTGTTTTGGCGTGTGTGGACGGCAAGTGTAGGACTTTGGCTCTGGGCTGTATCCGCAGGTGCACAAGTGCCCGATAGCAGCTATTGGTATCGCGAGCCTTGGGAACGGGTATTGGTGGGGCAAAGTTTACTGCCACAGGCGGCCTTCTTGGCCGATGACTCACTACCCGGCTACAGCCGCATCGGACTGCGGTATGTCCAAGACCAAGGTACTTGGCGGCGGATACAAGCCCCTGAAGAAAGCACGGTGGCAGGGTTGGAAGTAGCGGGCTTACGCCAACAAGGGCGGCTGACCTTGCAGGGCGGCTTTGTGTATGCTTGGCAGCAAGACCAAGGGCAGCAGTGGGCCAATGTAGCCAACCCGTTTTCGGGCAATCCCTTTATTTGGTCTGACCCCTTCGAGGGGCGCTGGCGGAGGCATAGCATCCACACAACGGTGCTGGCGGCCTTGCCCTTGGGTGAGCGCTGGAGGGTGGGCTTAGCCTTGGACTATGGCATAGGCCAAGGAGCACGCAACACAGACCCAAGACCTTTTTATCGTTACCGACATTTGGAGCTGCTGCCCTCGGTGGCTTGGCGAAATGCCACAGGGAGTTGGCGTGCCGGGCTGACAGTAGGCCTGCGCGATGAGGTAGAAGAGAACCAAATGGGCTTTTTTTCTAACAACCCTGTGTTGCTCTTTAAACTCAAAGGTTTGGGAGCATTTGAGCGCACCCCCGCATTACAGGCCGACCGACGTTTGGCTGGAACACAAACCGTGGCGCGTGTCCACCTCATTCACCAAAAAAATAAGCAACACTGGCAACTGGCAGGCTCTTGGGTGGCTGGAGCCGTGGAGGCGCAAGAGGGCATCAGTGCGCCCAACCCGGGTGGACTGTGGTACAGGCAGCAATGGCAAGTGCAAGCGGCCTATCAACTCCAGAAAACACAGCTCTGGACGCTGCAAGTGCATACACACCAAGTGCTGAACGAAGGCGAAGACCCGGTGTTCAGAGCGGTAAGTTTTATATCTGAACAAGCCCGCTACGGCGCACAAATCAGCTGGCAAACCCATCGGCGGAGCAACCCTTGGCAACTGGCCTACCGCAGCCATTGGACGGAGCACTTTGCCCAAGACTTGAGCCTGCAAAGCCAACAGACCCTCCAACTTTGGTATCAGGAGTTGGGCTATATGGGGCAGCAGCAGGTACTCAAACAACATTTGCTCTGGTGGGAGCTAGGGCTTTGGCATCAGCAGCCCCTGATGGGGCAGTGGTTGGGTGGGCAGACCAATGAGTTGAGTAATAACTTATATCGCCCTGATTTTGAGGTGATGAATCAGGCTGTTAGTGGATTACACAGCAGCTTGGCCTTTGACTATCGCCGTGGGCAAGGCCAAATTTGGCGTGTGCGTTTGGCTTATCATTATGCCCAAGCACAAAGAACCGACCGCCAACAAGTACAAGGAAGTTTGCTATTTTTTTATTGAATCTGATGAAATTGACCCCCAAATATCTTTTGCTCACGTTCAGCCTATGGTTGGGCTTGATGGCCTGTCAAGGGCTAAAACCATCGGGCATTGACCACCGCCCGACCAATGCCTTGTTTCCTGCCTACACAGCGCTTCTGGCACAGGAGCGTGCATGGATAGACTCTTTGTTGGTGTATGGCCTTGACCACGAGGCACTCTATACCCTGCTCGACAGCCTCAAGCCGATGAGTTCATTGCGTAGTTTTGCGGCTCCTATCGCCCGCGACAGCAGCACCGCCGAAGGAAGTGCCGATGCCCTGCGCAATGCAATTTATCTCGATACCTTGCGGCAGGTACAAGCCTTGGTACAAGCCATTGAGCATCCACGCTGGGCTTTCTGCTGGATACCGTTTCAGACCAATTATCAGGGGCAAAGACACAGCCAGCTCTTGGTGGTACACCGGGGACGATTTAGGGCGCTGATGCAGGAGCAGGCCGCTTTTTTTGGCCAATGGGGCTTCACACCCGACACAGCTCCGGCAGTGGTGCTGGCTTTTATAGAATGTGCTCCCAATTTGGATAGATTCAGAGGATATGGCTACTTGTTTGGGTATCCGAAGCACGCCGTAGATTTTTTTGTGGAAGCTGCCAGGAGCTCCCAAGAAACGGGGGAGTTTGTAAAGCGCAGCTTTTTCCACATTCCGACCTATGCCGCGCCTTCGGGGTATTTTACCTATGCCCTGCCCGAAGGTGCTGTCCCTTCGGCACAGGATTCGGCACTTTATCGTCGTGCCGAAAAAACCTTGACACATTACCGTGCGCTGCGTGCACAATATCAAGAACCCTCGGGGGTGCGGGTGATGGACTTGCTGCAGGCTGCGGGGCTTTGAACTATGCGGGCAAAATAATTCCGAATATCGTTTTGAAAAATAGGCCATACTTGTTAATTTGAGCCAAATAAACATCGAAGCCTTTGGGAGAATACCTCAAGGGCTTCCTCAAACTAACAAACTATGAGTCTATCTAGTGATGAATCGAAACCCATCCGCAGCGGCGAAGAGCTGAACATTGACGCTTTGGAAGCTTTTTTGAATGAAGCGCTCCAAACCGATGGCGCTCAAAAGCTGGTGGTGGAGCAGTTTCCAAGTGGTTTTTCCAATCTGACCTACCTCATCAAGCTCGGAGCGCAGGAGTTGGTCTTGCGCCGCCCGCCTTTTGGTTATGAAAAAATTGCCAAAGGCCACGATATGGGGCGCGAGTACAAGGTCTTGCACAGCCTACAGCCGCATTACCCCAAAGCCCCCCGTCCACTGGTATACACAGAAAATACCGAGGTTATTGGGGCACCTTTTTATGTGATGGAGCGCGTAAAGGGTATTATCCTGCGGGCGCGTCAGGATACGGGCTTTGACCAAGCAACAAACCAACGTTTTTATCAAAACTTCATCGATAACCTGGCTGACCTACACAACCTCGATCTAAACGCCACCGGCCTAGCCGATTTGGGCAAGACCGAAGGCTATCTGCAACGCCAAGTCGAAGGTTGGATTAAGCGCTACAAAAATGCCCAAACCGACGACATTCCCGAAATGGAAGAGGCGCTGGCTTGGTTTCCACAAAATATTCCACAAACAAGCTACAACGCCCTCATTCATAACGACTATAAGTTTGACAATATCGTGCTCGACCCCACCGACCCGACCCAAATCAAGGCCGTGCTCGACTGGGAGATGACCACTGTTGGCGATGCGCTCAGCGACCTAGCCACTGCCCTGGCCTACATCCCCGAAGAGGGAGATCCTGCGGCTTCGCTCGTTAATTTTTCTATCAAAATACGCCCCGGTGCGCTCAACCGGGAGGAGTTGTTGGCGCTTTACCAAGAGCGCACCCAGCGTGAGGCTCACGATATGGTCTTTTATTATGCCTTTGCCATCTTTAAGCTAGGGGTGATTATCCAGCAGATATACTTCCGCTACAAAAAAGGATTCACTCAAGACCAGCGCTTTGCGCCGCTAATTTTTATGGTAAAAGACTGTGGCAAGATGTCCTCACTCGCCATTCGCAGCGGCAGAATACGTAACTTTTAACAAGACTTATGACCAATATCTATTTGTTACGCCACGGTCAGGCTTCGTTCCTGAGCGACAATTACGACCAGCTCTCGCCCTTGGGCGAGCAGCAGTCGGAGGCTTTGGGGAAATATTTTGCCCAAAAAAATATCCAGCCCGGCGCTGTCTGGTGTGGGGAGTTGGTGCGTCATCGCCAAACACTCGATGCCTTTGTGAAAGGCTTTGGGGCAGCATTGCCCGAGGCGCAGTTTGATGCGGTGTTCAATGAGCACCAAGGCACCGAAGTTTACAAGGCCTATAAAGAAGAACTGCTACAAGCCGAGCCTGAGCTACAAGCCCGCCTACAAAGCCACGGTAAACACGACCCCGAAGTGCGCAAAGGCTTCCTGAGATTGTTTTTCAAGTCTATCCACGCTTGGTCGCAAGGCGAGCTAGTGGCCGAAGGCTTCGAACAGTTTAGTCAGTTTGCCAGCCGTGTACACAAGGCCAACAAACTACTACAAGAGCAGGCCCAACTACATCAGGATATTCTGGTGTTTACCTCTGGCGGCACGGTGTCGATGTTTATCGGCCTGATGCTGGAGCTGAAACCCAGCCAAGTGATAGACCTCAACTGGCAGACACGCAACACCGGTATCACTGAGCTGGCCTATGGCAACAAACGCTTTTTCTTGAGAGGATTCAACCAAGTGCCCCACTTGCCCGACGAGTGGATTAGCTATGTCTGATGAACAGAAACAGGGGTTTAGATGTTATCACTTAGAGTTTGCCTCGCTATGGGCAAATGTATGGTGCTTTTGGCACAGACCCCACTTGATTTTTAAGATATGATTCTGAACTATAAAGATATTGACCTCCAAGCCCTCAACAGCAGCGGGCGAGGCGCTATGGCCGAGCATATCGGCATTGAGTTTACAGAAATTGGCGAAGACTATGTCTGTGGTAAAATGCCTGTAGACCACCGAACCAAACAGCCCTATGGGATTTTACACGGAGGCGCTTCGGTGGTATTGGCCGAGACGCTGGGGAGCGTAGGTGCTGCCCTGAGTGTAGATATGAACAAGTACCAATGTGTGGGCTTGGACATCAACTCCAATCATATTCGCTCGGTGTACGAAGGATATGTGTATGGCAAAGCACAAGCCCTGCACATTGGCAAAACGACCCAAGTATGGCAGATTGAAATTCGCAATGAAGCCGATAAGCTGGTCAATGTCAGTAGGCTGACAATGGCCGTTATCGAAAAAGGAAGCCGATAAGCTGCCAATTTCTGATTTGGAATTAGTGTGATATGACGCATTCAACCCTCTCTTCTACCCATACCCATCTAGCGCCACAGCGCTTATTAGAAACCACTTGGGCTTTGCAATGGCCTACGGCAGTCTGGCGTTTGCCACGTGAGCGCACTATCCACTGGCTTGCAGATACACAAGCGCAGCCCTTGATAGGCAAGCTCGACCTTGAGGAATCCCCAGCAGGATTTGCGGTAGCGCCTTTTATCAATCCAGAAGGCGGTCAGACACGCCTGCTTCGTGCGGATTTGTATGGACAATGGCCTCAGGGAACATCGCCCGATCTCGCGCAACTGCAAGCTGCTGAGGGCGCTTGGCCTGCGCTAGAACAGCTCAAACAAGGCTGTATAGCCCACACTCCCGCACACTACCCAGTGCCTCCCAACAGCAGCCAACCCATAGCGGCTTCTCAAACACAATATGAGGCAGCAGTGGCGGCGGCCATTACGTCTATCAAGGAAGGAGTATTTCAGAAAGTAGTGCTTTCGCGCACCAAACGCAGCGCTTTGCCCTCAAATTTTGAGCTTTATACCCTTTTTATGGTTCTGTGCGAAGCATATCCGCAGGCATTCGTCTATACCTTCTCGATACCCGGAGAGGGTACGTGGATAGGCGCTACACCCGAAACGCTCATCCAAGTAGAAGCAGGTAAGACCTTCCGTACGGTAGCCCTCGCCGGCACACAATCCCACCTGCCCGAAAGACCACTGAGCCAAGCCCCTTGGACACAAAAGGAAATCGCCGAACAAGCCCTCGTAAGCCGTTATATCATCAACTGCTTCAAGAAAATACGCCTGCGCGAATTTGAAGAACAAGGGCCGCGTACGGTAGTCGCAGGGCACTTGATCCACCTACAGACGGACTTTGTGGTGGATATGGAAGCCACCAACTTCCCCCAATTGGGTACGGTAATGCTCGACCTGCTCCATCCCACCTCTGCTATTTGTGGAATGCCTCAGCCTCCGGCACAAGCTTTTTTGTTGGCACAAGAAGGCTACCAACGAGGCTTTTATAGTGGCTATCTGGGGCCGGTCAATATTGCAGATGCCAGCCGGCTTTTTGTCAACTTAAGGTGCATACAGCTTACGGCTCAAGAGGCTATTGCGTATGCGGGCGCAGGCGTTACTGAAGACTCGGACCCGCGCAAGGAATGGCTCGAAACAGAGATGAAATGCCAAACAGTTTTGCGCCATTTGGCCAAGTCGGAAAAATAAGCTGCATACTGGTGCAACTTTTATCTGTATAAAGCTGTCTTATAATAGACCTTTACTCACCTAACCACTCAACGCTATACTGTTATGGCTAATCTATCTGCCAAGGCTGATGCCATCATCGACAACCACATCCTCTGGTCTATGGCCGCCGGCGCACTCCCTGTGCCCCTGCTTGATATGGCTGCTATCACTGCTATCCAACTCAATATGTTACGAGAGCTGAGCGCACTCTATGGTCGGGAATATTCTGAAACCTTTGGCCGCAATATTATCGGATCACTTACCGGCGCGACCTTGGCCAAGGTGGGCGCTTCGCTGCTCAAAACCATTCCGGGCATTGGCTCACTCCTAGGGGGGATGCCGATGGTGGTGCTTTCCGGGGCATCGACTTATGCGATGGGACAAGTATTTAAAAAACAACTCCAAGTCGAAGATATTCAGAACACCTTCAGTATGGATACTGCCAAGAAGGTATACAACGAAGCTTTTGAGACTGGTAAAGATTATGTCAAACAACTCCGTAAGCAGGTAGGTTGGGACAAAGATGAAGCCCGTGCAAGCCAAAGCCAGGCCAACGAAGCGCAAAAAGCTTTTTATGAAAAAATGGAGCTATTGGCTGATTTGCACAAACGCGGAATCCTCTCGGATGAGGAATACCAACAGAAAAAGGCAACCCTGCTGGCTCAACTCTAAGCCATATATTTCCGAACAACATAGAGGTTTTCAGCTCCGCGCAGTTGCCTGTATTTCACAGGTAACTGGCAGTAGCATCTTTCAAACAGCAAGAGCTTGGTATACGTATAGTTTTAAGACATATACACCACACACACCCAACTCCTCTTGTTATGATGCTAAAAAAACATCTTTACTACCTCCTTGTCTTGATTTGTGGCTTGTCGGCCAATGCGCAGAATTATCAGTTGATGTGGCGCTTTCAGGGCAATGTCTCGGCTGACGGCATTGGCGCAGTGCAAGCTTTGGATACAGATGCTTCTGGCAATGTATACATCACCGGTTTTACGGTTGGCAATTTGGATTTGCGTGGAACGGCTGCCAGCAACAATGGCCGTATCAACAGCGACAAACGGCAAGCCTATATCGCCAAATATAGCCCACAAGGCCAGCTTTTGTGGCAAAAAACACTCCCTACAACTTCGTTTAGCATCCCCAATGATATCCACATAGATGGGCAGGCGGTGTATGTACACGGAGTGTATAAAGGCGCGCTGACTATAGGGAGCAAACGCTTCAGCAGTACTAACGACCAAGCCAATTTTTTGTGTCGGGTGGATGCCAACAACGGAAATTTTATCTGGGCACAAGACAGCCAAAGCGCCCCCATCCGCTCTACCTTTGGGCTACACCATTTTGTGGGCGACGGGCGCGGCAATCTCTATGTATACACCCGCTCAGACCACCTTTGTCGCTTCGACAAAGACGGCAACGCCACCAAGCTGAATATGGGACAGGTTTCTTGGCAGTTTCGATTCAGCACCTATGGCCTATCTATCGACCAACAGGGAAGGGTGCACCTGCTGGGGGTGATTCCTGAAAAAGACAACAGATCCGGAGAGGGGACATATACCAAGCTAGATGGAAGTAGCGCTACCGTCAAACTTCCTTTTGCTCCAGGTGCAGACCGCAGCGTGGCTTATCGCATCATCCTTGACCCACAACAAGACCGAGTAGCAGATTTTCAGCTGATGAGTATCAAAGGAGGGGGCTTGGTTTCTTCTAATGGCAAAATCACGGCCTTTGTAGACGCTGACCAAAATGCTTATTTTATGACCTATAGCGCTGATAAGCCTGCGGACGGCTCACGGTTTACCAACTGCCTGAGTAAGTTTGACCCCAATGGGAAGCTACTCTGGCGCTATGATGTACCCGGATACCTAGAGTCGGCAGCCATAGCCGCCAATGGAGAGGTGATGTTGACCTACTCCCGCTGGGACGATGTAGACAAGGCCTACTGGGTTGTTTTCGTGCACCGCCTCGATGTTGGTGGCAAACGCATTTGGAACACCAGCTTTCCGGCGCGTAATGCCGATGGCAGCTATGGATGGGCAGAGTTTCGTTCTTCCTGTGGAACGGCCAATGTTTTTGGCCGCTTTGACCGCACCGGAAAACACTATTTCTTGTATGGGGAAATAGCCGCTGGCACTATCAATATCGATTTTGCCGGAGGCAATACCAGCCTTCAGGCCGGCTCAGGGTCTCAATCAGACCTGTTTTTGGTCAAATATGATACTGGGCAAAAAGGCCGAACCATCACAAATAACACAGGCAGTAGCGGCAACATGACTGCTGATAATAGTGGTAATAATGCTCGCAACGGCAACAACAATACAAGTGTCAACGGCAACAACAATAGGGCTGGAGGCGGTGTGGGGCTGCCTAGTTTTGTGGGTTGTGCCCAAGGCAATGAAGTAGTACCGGCAGACAATGCGGCCTACGAGCAGCGGGTACTTGAGTTGGTCAATCAAGAGCGCCGCCGTAATGGCTTACCCGCCCTCACTTGGAGCGAAAGCCTAGCCCAAGCTGCGCGCTACCACGCCGCCGATATGGCCACAGACGACTACTTTGAGCACGACAGCCACGATCGAGTCAATGGCCGACTGGTGAAAGTGTGTGATACTTTTGAGCGGATTCGTCGGTTTGGACACGGCTTGGCCGAAAACATCGCCGGTACAAGCACCCCCGAAGCGGCTATGCGCCTATGGATGGACAGCCCCGGACACCGTGCCAACATCCTCAGCCGAAATACTACGCTAGGGGTAGGGTATTATCAAGGCTATTGGGTTCAGGTATTTGGGCGTTAGTAAGATTGCCCGAAAGCCCTATTTTATTGACCAAAAGCTTGTTTTGGTGAAAAATTACTAACTTGCACCGGCTTACGCGCTTGCGTATAGCCGGTATTGTTGTGTTTAGTTATTTGCCATTTATTTCCCCTCAAACTACCTGCTTTGTCATGAATTGGATTGCCAAAGGAAAATACCTCAGATATATCATCGGCTTGTGGGTGATAGCCTTCTTGTCATTCTTTTTTGTAGTGTCTTATTTTTGGGCACTCAATGCGAATTTCCTCAATATGTTTGGGGAAATCCCCAGCCTCGAAAACCTCGAAAACCCTCGAAGTGAGTTGGCTTCTGAAATCTATACCGCCGATAATGTGCTGATGGGTAAATACTACCGCGAAAATCGTACGCCAGTAGAGTATGAAGAGTTGTCTCCCTATTTGATCAACTGCCTCATTGCTACCGAAGATGCGCGGTTTGAAGAACACCCGGGGATAGATCTTGAAGCGTTGATGCGTGTGGCTTTATATTTGGGCAAAAAAGGAGGGGGTAGTACCCTGACACAACAGCTGGCCAAAAACCTTTTCCGCCTTCGACAAGAGGAGCGCTACCAGGGATGGCTCGAAAAAATACCGATGATGCGCTCAGTAGTGATGAAAAGTAAGGAGTGGTTGACGGCTATCAAAATCGAACAAAGCTATACCAAAAAAGAAATCATCACGATGTATCTCAATACAGTAGAATTTGGGAGCAATGCTTTTGGGATACACACTGCCTCAAAAACCTTTTTTGACAAAGAGCCTAGCCAGCTTACCCTCCCTGAGGCGGCTGTATTGGTTGGCTTGTTACAAGCACCAACACGCTATAGTCCTATTTCGAACTACAACAACGCCATCCGCCGCCGCAATGTGGTTATCTCCCAAGTGGCCAAATACAAGTATATCTCTGAATCAGAAGCAGCTTTTTACCAAAAAACACCCATCGAACTGCGCTATGGGGTAGAAGAACTGGCCGCTGGGATAGCCCCTTATTTCCGTATCGAAGCCCGCAAGTTCTTGTTAGAATGGGCCGAAGCTACCGGCCACGATCTCTATGCTGATGGCTTACGCATCTATACTACAATCGACTCCAAAATGCAGGAATATGCAGAAGAGGCGGTGAAGGAGCATATGAAGAAATTTCAGAAAATATTTTACGAGCACTGGCAAGGACGCAACCCTTGGGTAGACCAATACAACCGTGAGATGCCCAACTATATCGAAAACTTGGCTCGCCGAACCCCCAAGTTCAGAGACCTACAACGCCAAGGTTTGAAAGAACGCGAAATCTGGCGGGTGATGAATACACCTGTCAAAACACAGGTCTTTACTTGGGACAATGCCACTGGTATCCGCGATACCACCCTCAGCCCCTTAGACTCCATCCGCTACCAGCAGCATTTCCTCCACACAGGCTTTATGGCCATGGAGCCTAAAACAGGCCAAGTCAAAGCTTGGGTCGGGGGGATAGACTTCAAGTTTTTTCAATATGACCACGTAAAACAAGGGACACGCCAGCCTGGCTCTACCTTCAAGCCTATTGTGTATGTAACAGCGCTGGACAATGGCTACACGCCTTGTTCGCAGTTTAGAGACGAACCCGTAACTTTTGGCAGTGGCCCTTATTCTTGGACGGCCCGCAACTCCTACGGCTCATACTCAGGGCAAATGCTCACCCTCCGCCAAGCGCTTGGGCAATCTGTAAACTCCGTAACTGCCGGCATCACCAAACGGGTAGGGGTGCCCAATATCATCCAATATGCCCGCGATTTGGGGATTACCTCCCCTCTCGAAGCTGTACCAACGCTCTGTTTGGGAGCTAGCGATGTGTCGGTATATGAGCTATTGGGTGCGTATGCCACCTTTGCCAACAAAGGCCGACACGTCCGCCCACAGTTTATCACCCGCATCGAAGACCGCAACGGTAATGTCATCGCTGAGTTTGTGCCTGAAGTAAAGCAAGTCATCAGCGAAGAAATCGCCTATCTGATGCTCCATCTACTTACTTCTGCCACCGAACCCGGGGGTACTTCTACCTCTCTACACAGCTATGGTGTTACCAAAGACAACCAAATAGGAGCCAAAACCGGAACGACCCAAAACAACTCTGATGCTTGGTTTATGGGCGTTACCCAAGACCTCGCCGCAGGGCTTTGGGTAGGAGGCGACAACCGTAGTGTGCGCTTCCGTACCATCGCACTCGGGCAGGGAGCTGTATTGGCACTACCTGTGTGGGGGTTGTTTATGCAGAAGGTCTATGAAGACCCGCGCCTGAAGGAAATCTACCGCCGCCGCCCCTTTGAAAAGCCCGAAAATCTCTCCATTGAGCTAGACTGTAACAAGGCTCGTCTCAATACGATGGAGCGATATATCAACTAAAATACTTTGCTCTTGGGCAAACCAAAAACCCTTATCTTACAACAGTAGGATGAGGGTTTTGATATTGATGCCAAAACTTATACCAGGATTCACAAGATTTGAGGAGTTACAAAATTTGATTCTCAAGGATTTTCAGCGGACACATTTCCCAAACCAATTTGGGTTGGGTATGTTTGATTCGAGGCGCCACACAATGATTTTTAGGCCACGGGTACACAAATGTGTTTTTGCCTGTGTGTACAGGTGTTGTAAACCGCCGCTGATTTTTAGTCAATGACCTTAGGGTAAGCCACAAACACGCCACTGATCATTTTTCAAAACCACAGTTAAAACTGTGGGCTAAGTCTCATTTTGGAGGTAAAATGAGGCCTCGACTTGTCTCGACGCTGGAGCTCCGCGCTACTTTTTCAAAAATGTCCAGTGGTGTGAGCCACAAACAATCCCCTCCCTCTATGGGTTTTGACAAGAGTGTTTTGCTTTGCTGCTATTTGTAATCCTGATACAAACGATGTATCTTTATCAATTGTGGCCATTCATCAAACTAACTTACGCACGTTTTCACCATTCATCGCTTATGAAATTTCAAGGAACCGATACCTACATCGCTACCAATGAGTTACAGGTAGCCGTCAATGCGGCCATTGCGCTCGAAAAACCCCTCCTCATCAAGGGCGAGCCGGGCACAGGCAAGACGATGCTTGCCTACGAAATCGCCAAGGCGCTTAACAAGCCCCTGCTTACTTGGCATATCAAATCGACGACGATGGCGCAGCAGGGTTTATACGAATATGATGCTGTCTCGCGATTGCGTGACTCCCAGCTGGGTGATGAGCGCGTGCGTGATATTGCCAACTACATCAAAAAAGGCAAGCTTTGGGAGGCTTTTGAGGCCGACGAAGCCCCTGTGCTCCTCATCGATGAAGTCGACAAGGCTGATATCGAGTTTCCCAATGACTTGCTGCTCGAATTGGATAAGATGGAGTTTTATGTCTATGAGCTACAGCGCACCATTGTGGCCAAGCAGCGCCCCATTATCCTCATCACCTCCAACAACGAAAAAGAACTGCCTGATGCCTTCCTACGCCGTTGCTTTTTCCACTATATCCAATTCCCCGACCCCGCTACGATGAAGGACATCGTTGAGGTACACTTCCCCAACCTCGAACGCGACCTGATGGACCACGCCCTCAAGGTGTTCTACAACCTACGTGAAGTCAAAGGCCTTAAGAAAAAGCCTTCTACCAGCGAGTTGGTCGACTGGATACGCCTCCTCAAGCTAGGCAGTGTTTCTGCTATCGACCTCGATAAGGTGGACTTTGTCAGCCATATGCCGCCCTATGGGGGCGCGCTGCTCAAAAATGAGCAAGATTACACCCTGCTCGACCGCCTGCGCCGCTTTGGGCGCTAGCTTTGGGTATTTCCCCGTGTGAGACACAGGGAACTGCTTGGTGCAGTTCCTAAACCACACAGGCTCTTCATACTTCCATATTCCATCGCCCAAACTGCCTACTCAATAACTATGTTTCTCGACTTTTTCCGCCTCCTCAAAAGTAATGGCATCCCCGTAACCCTGCGCGAGCACCTGACCCTGCTCGAAGCCCTCGACAAGGGAGTGGTGGCCTACAGCATCGACGATTTCTACGCCCTCAGCCGGGCGGCGCTGGTCAAACACGAGCAGCACCTCGACCGCTTCGATGTGCTTTTCGGGATGTTCTTTAGGCAACTCGACAATATCCCGGTCGAGAAAATCGTCCAAATTCCTGCCGAGTGGCTACAAAAAGGGATTGAAGACCGGCAGTTTAGCCCCGAAGAGATGGCCGCCATCGAGGCGATGGGCGGCCTCGACAAGCTGATGGAGCGCCTGCGCGAGCTGCTCGAAGAGCAGAAAGAGCGCCACGAAGGCGGCGATACTTGGATAGGTACGCAAGGTACTTCGCCTTTTGGTGCCTATGGCTACAATCCTGAAGGCGTGCGCATAGGCCAAGAACAAGGCCGGCAGGGCCGCGCCGTAAAAGTATGGGACAAACGCAGCTACCAAAACCTCGACGACAATGTAGAGCTGGATACCCGCAACATCAAACTAGCGCTCAAGCGTCTGCGCATCCTCACCCGCGAAGGCCGCCGCGAAGAGCTAGACCTTGATACCACTATCCGCAAGACCTCCGAAAACGCCGGCGTGCTCGACTTGGAACTGGTGCCGTCTAAGAAAAATCGTGTCAAGGTCTTGATATTGTTTGATATTGGCGGGTCTATGGATGCGCACATCCGCCTCTGCGAACAGCTTTTCTCGGCGGCCAAGTATGAATTCAAACATCTGGAATATTACTACTTCCATAACTGCCTCTATGAGTTTGTCTGGAAAGACAATACCCGCCGCCATACTGAGCGCATCCCTACCCTCGAACTGCTCCATAAATACAATCAAGACTACAAACTCATCTTTGTAGGCGATGCCACCATGGCTCCCTATGAAATCACCGCTCCCCAAGGTAGCGTAGAACACTACAACGAAGAGCCGGGAAAGGTCTGGATTCAGCGTATGCGCGAGCAGTTTCCCTACAGCATCTGGCTCAACCCAACGCTTCCCAAGTATTGGGACTTCACCCCTTCGATAGAATTGCTGCGCGAATTGATGGACGACAGGATGTTTCCTCTTACCCTAGGCGGCCTCACTGCTGCCATGAAGGCGCTCAAAGACAAAAAAATCAAGTATGAGGGGTAAACGGCCATTGTTACGCCCCCTTAGTCAGGCATTTACCCCAGCCTCAATCCGTAGTTTCGGCCTTCAAATTACAGCCTTTGCCCGATAGTACCGCCACTCGATTTGCCCTAACTTTGCATTGTAAGCTAGAGAGTTTTGCGCTATGATGCAAAGTTCTTCTGCTTCACAGCAACTGTGTAGCATAGTGTTTTCATTTGAGGTTTAGTTTTGAAAAAGGTTTAGTATGTGAAAAGCCGACACTCCCTGAGTATCGGCTTTTTTGTTTTGCGCTATTCGGGGCTGTTCAAATCCTCTTCAGGATAGGGCACAAACACGAAATTGGTAAATTGCTCATCTACTACAAAGAGGCAGCAGAACTCTTCAGGATTTTTGTAGGCATCCTTAAAGCGTTGTTCATCGGCTACAAGTTGGCGTTGGACAAACTCATCCAAAAAAGAAAAATAGTAGTTCCAAGTCAATTGGTGGGTGTTTTTATCTAACAGGAGTTGCCCAACAGGAAGCCCCACCTTAGAGATAGGAAAAATGGGATAGTCAGATATTTTACGTACCCGAAGTTGGTACGAGGCCTCTTGGAGGGTTTGGCTTACCTTCACAAAGTCTTGGGTGATAGTACCCAAATATTTCCCATCGAGTTCGGGGTCATTTACCATAGTTATACCAAGATTTATTTGATTTAAGGATTCTACTGGATTTAATCCTCTTGAATACCAATGATTTGCAATGCGCAGGTTTACCAAACCAGTTGTGGTTGAGTATAATTCTGCTTGGGTCTAAAAACGGCTCAGTGCTGATGCCTCAGAAACCCTTGGCTATGTTGCCAGAGCACAATCCCCACACTCACCGATACGTTGAGGGAGTGTTTGGTTCCCCATTGTGGGATTTCGAGGCAGGCATCACAAAGGGGTAGCACTTGGTCTTGTACCCCAGCCACCTCATTGCCAAATACGAAGGCGTATTTTTCGGTAGCCTCAAAGGCATAGTTTTCGAGCGAAATACTGCCTTCAGCTTGTTCTATAGCCAAGATGCGGTAACCTTGGGCTTTGAGTTTGGTGAGGAGGGCGGGGGTGTCTTGGTGGTGTTCCCAAGCAACAGATTCGGTAGCACCTAGGGCAGTTTTGTGAATCTCGCGGTTGGGGGGTGTGCCAGTGATGCCACAAAGGTAAATCTTTTCGGCCAAAAATGCGTCTGCTGTTCGGAAAGCCGCGCCCACATTGTGTAGGCTGCGGATGTTGTCGAGCACCAAACAGATAGGACGCTTGGCTACTGCCTGATAAGCCTCAGGACTGAGGCGGTTCATTTCTTCGATGGCAAGTTTGCGAAGCATAGTTTTTTTATACGATAAGGTAAGGAAGCTTTTTATGACCCATCAAATATCTTCTCCAATGGGAGAAAAAAACAGCTCGGTATCGGGGAGCAGCTCGTGGAAACGCGCCCTGTCCCATTCGTTGAGGGAGATTCCTTCGGCCTGTAGCTGTTGTAGTTTGAGTTGGTCTATACTGTAGGGTAGCATTTTGATGCCTTTGTTTTGGCTGATATTGAGCAGGCGTAGTGTTTTGAGTTGGCTGATTTCGTCGGGTAGGGCGCTGAGTAAGTTGGCGCTGAGGTGTAGTTCTTCGAGGGTTTTGAGCTTGCCTATAGTTGCCGGTAGTTGCTGGATTTTACATTGGTGAAGGTTGAGGTATTGAAGTTTTGGGAGCTTGCTCAGGAGCGCAAAAGTATGCTCCCAGTCGAGTTGCGCGTTGCCGGTCAGGTAGAGTGTTTTGAGCTGTTTGAGTTGGTTGAGTGTTTCGGGCAAGCGGCGGAGGTTGTTGCCGGCTAGGTTGAGTTCTTCGAGGTGATGTAACTCCCCGATGGCTTCGGGCAGGCTTTCGAGGTCATTGCCCGACAGGCTTAGGCGATAAACGGCCTCTGGTTGCCGGAGCGCCTGCTCTAAGGTAAGAAATACCCTCTCTTTGTCAACTTCTACAACCTTGGTCGAAGCTTCTTCTTCTACTTGATGGGCAGGGCTGCAAGCCCCAACACCAATGGTTAGCGCTAGCACTAGGAATCTGAACATTCGTAACATAAGAAAACACAATAAATTTGATGAAGTATACGCTGTGGGCGCTGTACATACAACGCCTTTGAAGGGGCAAACAGTATGCCGCCCACACGTAAGTTGGGTGACAAATATGTTACTTTTTCTCGATAATTCGCATAATTTCTTCGAGGAATCGCTGATCTACTTCGTCAAAATCGTTGAGCTGGTCGCTGTCTACATCCAAGACCATCGTTACCTTGCCGTCCTTAAAACCCGGCACTACTATCTCAGACTTAGAGGCACTACTGCAGGCGATGTGCCCTGGGAACTGCTCCACATCGGCTACGATGATGGTCTGGGCTTGGGTGTAGCAAGCGCCACAAACACCCTTATGAAAGGGGATTCGGGTACAGGCCAAAGGGCCTTGGAAAGGGCCTAAGACCAACTGTTCTTCTTTGACCAAATAAAAACCCACCCAGAAGAAGCCCAAGGCTTCCTTCAATACTGCGGATACATTGGCCAAGTTGGCAATCAAATCTGCTTCAGCGCCTACTAGGGCGGCTATCTGTGGAACAATGGCCTCGTAACGCTCTTGGCGCGAGGCTGTTTGAGGAACATAAAGGGTCTCTGCCATATATTTGGGTTGCTTGTTTTTTGGTTGGGCTGAGCACGGCAACAGCCTTGCAAAGGGGACAAATTTACAAAATTTTGCGCAAGCAGCCCTTTGTCAAACAGTCCCTAGCGCCGGAGTGTTCCCCGATGTGTGTGGTTCGTGCAAACAAAAACAGCCCTATCTCCTTATTTTTTGCAGTGGGTTGGTTATCTTCGTAGCCGTTGCGCCACTACTAGCCCACCTGCCTTATGTACAAAAACTACCTTGCTAATCTATTCGGCCTGCGATTTTTGCCGGTCTTATTATTGGTGGGTATATTGCTCACCTGTCAATCATCCGAAAATGTAGCCCAAGCGCCTATGCCTTATGACCCTGAGCAAGTACAATCTGCTCTCCAAACCCTTGTTCAAGACTCAGTGCTTAGGCACGGAATGCTGGCCGTGTCTGTCCGCTCCCTACGCAGCCAAGAGGTAGTAGTAGAGCATCAGGGTCAGCTGACGCTCAACGCTGCCTCGGTACTCAAGGCTGTTACCACTGCCACTGCCCTAGAGCTGCTTGGCAGTCAATTTAGCTTCGAAACTACGTTGGCCTACGACGGGCGCATTACGACACAAGGGGTGTTGGAAGGGAATCTCTACCTCGTTGGTGGGGGCGACCCTACTTTTGCTTCCCCCTTGATGGGGCAGGGGCTGCCTCTCGCCTTGGCGCCTTTTGTGCAGGCTGTCCAACGCGCAGGTATTCGCCGCATTGAGGGGCAAATCATTGCCGACGAAAGCCTCTTTGACCCCAATACCTTGCCCTACGGCTGGATTTGGGGCGATATGGGCAACTATTACGGAGCTCCCGTACACGCCCTCAACTGCCTTGACAATAGCTACAATCTTTGGCTCAAGCCCGGCGCAACCATAGGCGACCCTACCGAGGTAGTCAAGACAGAACCTTATCTCCCGGGGGTGGTTTTTCACAATCGCGCCCTGACTGCTGCCGCCGGCACTGGCGACAATTGCGTGATTTATGGTGCGCCCTACGACCAAGTACGCTATACTTCCGGCACTATCCCTCAAGGGGGACTGTTCAAAGTGCGGGGAGCCATTCCTGACCCGGGGATGCTGCTCATCAGCCATTTGCGCGAGCGCCTCAAGCAGCAGGGGGTAGAGGTAATCGGCAAAAACAATTCTTCGCGGCTGTTGGCGCAAGCCGGCCAAAACCTGCCTGATACAGTGCGTACGGTCTTGTATCGACATCGATCGCCTGCCTTAGGTCAAGTAGCGCAGGTAACCAACTGGTATAGTGTAAATCTGTATGCTGAGGCCATGCTCAAGGCCCTTGGCCGAGAGGAGAAAAAGCAATACGGTGACACCTTTGCCGGCGCAAAAGCGATGAAGGACTATTGGCAAGCTCAAGGGCTTGATGTGTCCGGCTGGGTGCTTCACGATGGCAGCGGCCTTTCGGTCAGCAATGGCATCACCACCGACCTACTGACGGGTATCCTAGCCTCGATGTCCCAACGCAAAAGCTATGAGGTTTTTTACGCTTCGTTGCCCGTAGCAGGTGTTTCGGGCACACTGGCCGGAATGGGAGGCAGCTCCCGCATTCGGGGAAATTTGCGCGCCAAAAGTGGCGCAATGACCGGAGTGCTGGCCTATGCAGGCTATTTTACTACGGCCACCGGCGAGCCTATGGCCTTTGCCATCATCAGCAACCGGCATACCTGCAACTATAGCACAATGCGGCAGAAAATAGAAACCTTTTTGGCGGCTATGGTTCAGTAAGCAATTCCCAACCAAGACAGAAAGTGGGAAATTTGTGTAAAAATCACAGGCGCTTGCTTTTGCGCGGCAATATTTATAACTTTATCCTCAAACAAGCCGCTTAACCTACAGGTTATTCAGCGGCAGCCCTTAGCATAGTCTCCCCTCCTCTGTCTGAATAGTTAATGCTGTGAATGGTTCTTCAAAATAGTATGTCCGCCAACATACTTCATCCAATTCTGTGTGGTACTTATGGAAGGTCTTTCTGTATTTTTAATTTTTGGCCTCTACATCGGCATTCGGCTGATGTTGGGGCATCATAAAAGTCCGGCACAGCGCGATGCTAAACGCCTAGGCGAGGGCGTGGCGCTTTTGGCTCAAAAGCAGTATGAAGATGCCTTGGCTTATTTTGAAAAAGCGCTCAAACAATCCCCCAACAGCGCCTTGGCTTGGACTTGTAAGGCGCAGTGTCATCTACAACTCCAACAACCTTTTTATTGCTTACACGCCTGCACCAAAGCCCTTGATATAGACTACACCCTTCGTCAAAACTACCTCTACAAGGGCATTGCCCTGATGCAAATCCAAGAACACGAACAAGCCCTACAAGAACTAGACAAGGCCGTTTGGCACTACAAATCGACTTCTGCCGAAGCCCTACGGTATCGAGGTTTAGCACATTATAGGCTGGGCAATAATGACAAAGCCGAGCTGGATTTCAAAAAAGCAATCCAACTCCACGACGAAGATGCCAATTATTACCTCCGTTGTATGATTAACCAAACTGATTTGACCTGATCATTACCTCAATGAATATTACGTGGATTCCCCTTCGCCAAGCCTCACAAATTGCAGAGGCAGTGGCAGTCTCCCAACAACAACCAGTCCTGATTTTCAAACACAGCCATCGCTGCAATATCAGTGCTTCGGCCTTGAACCGCTTAGAGCGACGCTGGGAAGCTGATTTTGGCCATAAAATACAGTGTTATATGGTCGATGTGGTGGCTGACCGCCCTACTTCGCTCCAACTAGCAGAAGAATTGGGCGTATACCACGAGTCACCTCAGGCCATTGTATTGGCGCAGGGCAAAGTACAATACCACGAATCGCATCTTGGGATTACCTATGAAGCTATTCGCGAAGCTGCCGAACAATAAGCTTAGCCCTATCTGACAAATCTCAAAACCTTATGCTACTAGAAATTTCGATAAAGTATGTACACTTCCTGTGTATTTTTGCCATTGTAGGGGCTTTGGTAGGGGAGCACCTGCTGCTCAAACCCACACTCTCGCGCCAAGAGCTACGTCGCCTCTCACGCATTGATGCTATATATGGAATCAGTGCGTTGTTGTTGTTGGCGGCAGGTTTTACACTGTGGTTTGGCGTGGGTAAACCCGCTGATTTTTATACCAAAAACTGGATTTTCCACCTCAAAATAGGACTTTTTGTCCTTATTGGCCTACTATCTATCTACCCTACAGTGTTTTTTCTCCAACAAAGCAAAGGGCAGGACGAAGAGTTGGTCAGCATCCCGCCACTCTTAGTTTGGTGCGTGCGTTTAGAGCTTTTGGCACTAGCAATCATTCCTTTTTGCGCCTCACTGATGGCGCGTGGCATCGGTACTTTTGCGTAGACATATTTATTGTACGATATCACACAAGGCTTTATGCTAGTATTTGCAAGGTTTTTGTGGGATATATTGACCGTTGTTTGTAAGGCTATTTTTAGTGAATTTTTGAGTATCCAATAATTACTAAGAGATTTCTGACCAATAGTTTTAGGCAAATACCAAACACACTGCTCTCCAAACACAATAGCAGTACTCAAAAGCCAACTTTATCCTCTGTTTTTATCCTAAGATGTTATTTGGCTTAGGGGTTTACTTGAGCTGATTTTCTTGAATCTCCCTGACTATCAGCGCATATATTTTCCAAACTAATTTCGATTGAATATATATTATGACGACACCCATACCCGATTCAGAGCTTATCATCAATCCTGACGGAAGTATCTACCACCTTCACTTACGCCCCGAAGAGCTGGCCAATACTATCATCACTGTTGGCGACCCTGACCGAGTGTCGATGGTATCTCAATATTTTGACCGCATAGAGGTCAAACAACAAAAACGCGAATTTGTAACCCACACAGGCTACATTGGCTCAAAACGCCTGACAGTCATCTCTTCTGGTATTGGTACAGACAATGTAGAAATCTTGTTGACCGAGTTGGATGCCTTGGCCAATATTGATTTTGAGACAAGGCAAGTCAAAACCCGTCCTCAGGCGCTTGACATCATCCGTATCGGTACTTCGGGAACACTACGTGCCGACATCCCCCTCGATACACTCTTAGCCTCGGTATATGGGCTTGGACTTGATACACTGATGAGCTTTTATCCGCTTGCCCCCGAACAACAACAGGCCGGCGTTGCCGAATCTTTTCAGCAAGCGCTCAGGCTGCCTTTTCGCCCCTATTGCGTAGCAGGCGATGCCTCGTTACGCCAACAACTTGCCGCAGACCTCTACCAAGGCAACACGTTGACCGCCCCCGGGTTCTATGCTCCCCAAGGCCGATATTTACGCCTACATGGGCAACATCAGACCTACCTCGAAACCATCCAGCGCTTCAAACACCAAGACTTTGAACTGCATAATTTTGAAATGGAAACCGCCGGTTATTACGCTTTGGCCAAATTGTTAGGGCATAGGATGTTGTCTCTCAATGCTATAGTAGCCAACAGGGCGCAAGGCCAATTTTCTGTTAATCCGCTAAAAACAGTCGACCGTCTGATACAACAAACACTTGAACGACTAAGCACAAACTAAATCAAACCACCGAATGTTCTCTTAGAACAACGGTATTTATAACACAGGAGAATTATGTTCGTACATTTCGAAGAAATGCCCGCCGAGGCGAGGGTATGGATATACCAAGCCAATAGGCATCTGACCACCGAAGAACAAGCCCACATAGCCACACAGGCACGTGCTTTTACTGAAAAATGGGATAGTCACCAACGCCCACTCAAGGCTTCGTACAAACTGATGTATGATACCTTTCTGCTACTTAGTGTAGATGAAACCCTCCACAATGCCAGTGGTTGCTCTATTGATAAATCAGTAGCGTTGCTCAAAAGCCTAGAGCAGGATTTGGCCATTTCCTTTTTTGACCGGATGCTGCTGGCTTATTGGCAAGATGAGTGTGTCAATTTTGTCTCTATGGCCAATATCAAAGACGCGATAAGCGCTGGCCGTATCACTCCCGACACGCTTATTTTCAACAATACCATTCAAACTGTGGGGGAGCTGCGCACACAGTGGCTACAAAGTGCGCAAGACTCGTGGCTGAAGCGCTTTTTTAGCAGTCAAACCGCCACCGCTTCCTAAGTTTTTGTTAAAAGTATACCAAGAGTTATTGGTTGCAGGATTTACAGGATTTGATTTTCTTGATTCTCAAGGATTTTTAGAGCAGGTATTTCCCAAACTTATTTCGATTGAGTACATGTACTCAGCCTACGATGAAAGTCGTGGGTTTGTTTTTTGGTGCGTCAACCGCATCTTTGGAAATGAGTAAAGTATCTTTTGAAAAAAGACCCTCGTTACGACACCATAGGCAGAAAATAGCGTGTTTTGTCGTTCCTTCAGGGGTTATGTGCCCAATCACCTGTGAAATGGTTGAGCTACAATATGCAAATCAAAACAGGATTAGGTCAGGATTTTCCACTTAGGACGTTGATCTTCAAGGTTTTGTAGGCCTTCTAACCAAGTACTCCATTGAGCCAGATAGTGTAACAAGCCGTTCTCCTCTTGTTTTTGTCGCATCTGCGCCAGAGTGGGCAATAGCGCTTCTATCCAAGTTTGGCTGGGTAGGTAGCTACAAGGCCGCAACCAGTGTTCGGGAAGTCGCACGATAGTCTGCCCTAGTTGTAGTTTTTGGGCTGTCAACTTGAGCGCTGCGCCAGCGTTGAAACGTTGCGAGCTAGAAGTTTGTAGTTGGGCAGGTTTGGGCAAAGTGTGGGG
Source organism: Eisenibacter elegans DSM 3317 (assembly GCF_000430505.1). Classification (NCBI taxonomy): domain Bacteria; kingdom Pseudomonadati; phylum Bacteroidota; class Cytophagia; order Cytophagales; family Microscillaceae; genus Eisenibacter; species Eisenibacter elegans. The sequence continues at coordinate 552,218 of NZ_AUMD01000011.1, forward strand.
CGAATGCATATCAAGCCAGTCTTGTCCCCAAGTTGCCCACACATCAAAATCCTGCATCAGGGGCAAGCGTGGCAGGTCGTGTCGGAGGTTGGTTGCGTAGTTGTTTGGGTATTCGGGGTGTGTCAGTACGGCCAAGGCATAGGCTTTGAGCGTTTGTGGACTGATGCGGTCAGGGAGGGCTTCCAAATCTATCCAACGATGAAAAGCTTCAAACGCAAAATAGCCCTCTAACATTTGTAGGGCTTCGGTGGTTTGATAGAAAAAATCTTGCAAGACCTGATATGTTTCTTCATTTTTTGACTCCTTTTCGCCCTTTTGCTCAAATGTTTTGCAGAGGGTTTGGTATCGGTTGCGCAAGGTTCTGAAATCTTGGTCGGCTTGAGGGTATGGCGTATCAGCGATGGCCTTGAGGCGTTCGGCTTCGGGGCTATTGCGCAGACTATGTGCCCAGAACTGCATTGCATAGGCTAGATTTTCTCCTACAAAACACTGCTCGAAGCAGCTGTCATCCATCCAAAAAGCCAGTTGTTGCCGTACAGCCGTCGCATAGGCAGCCTGGTAGGCTTGGTATTGTTGTTTGTACCATTGGAGTGCTCGCGGCTGCAGGCTGTCTAGAGCCAAAGAGCGCCCAGGTGGCAATATAGCCGTAAAATAACCATAAGGACAAAGGTGCAACGCATCTGTAGCCAGCCATACAACAGCGGTAGGGGTAGTAGGGTCTGGAGGTTTGGGCGTAGGAGTAAACGGAGCTGGTGCTTCGAACACAGACACTACTTTTTTTGACTCCGAAGTTGGGGCATACAAGCTGGGCAACTTGGGGTATTCGGGGTCTGCTTGGTGTAGCCAAAGACCGTATTGGTCTGGCTGGATAAGCTGAGCAGGCGCGTCAGGGTCTAGGCTTGTCAGTCGGTATAGCCCTTTGGGCAGGTGTTTGGGTGGTTGAGGCGCTCCAACCCACCAACCTTGCCCCTCGGCTTCTTGGTAGCCCCAGTAGCTCAGCGGATAAGCTTGTAAGAGCAGCTGCCGGGCAAAATCATAGCCTTCTGATGAGAGCAGTACCTCGGGTACTTGTAAAGTCAAAATAGCGTGGGGGCAGCGCATCCGAACGGTATAGAGCCAATAAGCTACGCCGGCTTGTTGTGGATTTTCCCAAGTATCTACCCCAAAAAAAAGCGCCACACGCGAGGCCAACTCTTTGTCTTTGAGAGGCCACAGCGGTACAGTACGCAGATTGAGCCAAACCACCGCTGCCGGGTGGTGGTATTGTGCCAACAACGCACGGGTATTGGCTTGGGTTTGGGCAAAAAGCCCCGTTTGCAATTGCTGAAGATGTGCTTCTGATAAGGCTGGCGCATAGCCAACGGCTGCTGTGTCGCGCCAAGTAAGGGGAAGTTGGTAATAGTGTTCTAAACCAGTACAGAGGTGTTGGAGGGTACAGCTATCGGGCAGGGAGGGTAACATCTCCGAAGTGCCGCCGATATTCCATACCCTGTAGGGGGCCTCTGTGGTAGGGAGTCCTAGGCGTTGTTGCCAGAGTAGGAGCCAGCGCTCATCTTGGGCAGGAACTAGCGGCGGGTGTATTGTGGCCAATCCTTCGCCTACGGCCAGCCCCAGTGGCGTATGGTCGAGAGGCGCCAAGATTTCCTCCCATAAGGGGGAGGGTACAGCGCTCGCTCTGTGGGCAAGATATGCCTCTACAGACTGCAAAGCCCAAATTTCTTCGCCAAAGGCCTCCTTAAACACAGCAACCAAGGAGCGCAAGGGTGCGTCGGTGGCCGACTGTCGCAATTGCGCTGCCCATCGCTTACGCTGACTCAATGGAAACTGATTTGGGTCAAATAATGACTGCATACCAAAAACGCGTTCTGTAAACAAGGACACAAAGATAGTGATTTTGCTATGCGTCTGACAGTTGGTGGGCGCTTCTTCCCAAATCCTATACAAAATCCCCCTAGGGATGAATTTTTCTATAATTGGCCACGTTTCGAAAATGACATCATTTTCCCTAAACCTTTGGCTTATGTTATCTCCCTTACGCACCTTACGCAGCATAGTGCTGTTTTTATGTTTCTTCCCTGAATATTCTCAGGCGCAAAAGCCTTTCGCATTTGCCGATATTTCGGCAGCGGCCAATGGCGAATCAAGCTGGCAGTTTTCGTTATCGGCTTCAAGGGTACATCCTGTGGCTTTGCAAAAACGCTTCAGCATTGGTTATGGCCTTCGGTTTTCTTCTTTTTCGGGGCAAACGCTCAACTATATTTCTGCCCCTCCGGCCTTGGCTGCCGACCAAACCAAACAGGCTCAATGGCGAATAGAAGACCCATTGGTACATTTTCTGAATGCCGAAATCCACCTCCACGGCCAACTGAGCAACCGATGGGAGGCTGGCTTCAACATCGATGCCCTAGGGTTTGGCTGGGGGCCTGCTCGGACAGGTGCGCTGTTTATCGATGGTCAGCCACAAGTAGAGCGCGGCAGCCCTACACGCCCCAATGTTTTGTTGATAGGCAATAACGACATCGGCAGCCTCAATGCCAATGGGTACATCGGGTATCGTATCGCGCAGAAGTGGGCTGTTTTGGGCAGTTATAGCCATATTTATACAGAATACACACTTGATCGAGCCGTTCCTGAAAACTTTGATAACGACCGCTTCCGAAACAAGTCTTGGTTGATACGCTTGGCGTTGCGGTATCATCTGAGTAGATGATGATGGTGCCAGCCACTACCTCGCCCCCTAGCGGTACAAATAATGTGGAGAGGTTTGGTGTAATCTTTGTGAAAAGTGCTATTTTAGTAGCATTGTCCACTGTCTCTTCACACTATTTGGCCTATCTGCATGCTTCTATTTATCAAGCGTTTGTTTTGTGCCCTTCTGGGGCTAGGGATGATGGCTCATCCGTTGCAGGCTCAGCAAAATTATCAGCAATATACGGATAGTCTCTTGCAAGTATTGAAAACATACGAGGGGCCTGACAGCACCCGTGTCAAGATGTTGTTGCAAGTAAGCAGCATCTTATTGGCCTCTGATTTCCAGCAGGCATACAATACGGCTTCTGAAGCGTTGGAAATCTCCCAGAAAAGGGGATTCGCACGCGCAGAGGCCGCCGCCTTGGCAAGGCAAGGGCAGGCGAGGTATCAGCTAGGCAACTACCCCGAGGCAATCCGGCTACAACTGATGGCCATCGAAAAGTACAAGAAGCTCCAAATGTATGAGCAGCAAGTGTACTCCCTACAAACAGTAGGCAAGGTCTATGAAGTACAACAACTCTATGACAAGGCCTTGAAGCTCTATCAAGAGGCGCTTTCGCTGGCCGAAAAGCACCAACTCCCTGCTATGACAGCCTTTGCCTACAACAACATCGGCAATATTTATTTTTACCAGCAAGACTACAAACAGGCCATTGAGTACCAACAAAAAGCCATCGCCTTGCGTGAGCAAGAAAACCCATTCTCTTCTGCCCTGAGCTACTCATACAATGATATTGCCGGAATATATGTCGCCATGCAAGACTATGAGCAGGGGCTGCACTATTACAAAAAGGCACTGGAAATGGCGCAAAAAACACAAGACCAAATCCTGCTCATGGCCAGTGGAAACAATATCGGCACCATCCTTTTGCAACTGCAAAAACCCAAAGAGGCAAGGGAGTATGTGTTGTCTTCGCTACAGCTCGCCAAAGAAAAAAACTCCCTAAGAGACCTAGCCGATAGTTATGAGTTGCTGGCCAATATCTACCGCCAAGAGCAAAATTATGCCCAAGCACTCAACTACACAGACTCCGCCCGTATACACAAAGATAGCCTCTATAGTGAAAGCCGCCTAGCTGAAATAGGCAAGCTCGAAGCCAACTTTGAAATACAACGCCGCGACCAAGAAAACGAGATTCTTGTGCAGCGCTCCAAAATACAACAATCGCTATTGGCTGCTGGGGGCATTGGCCTGCTACTGATGGTGGTTTTGGCGGTGGTCTTGTACCGCAGCAACCAGTTTCGCCAAAAAGCCAATGAAGCCTTGTTGGAAAAAAATGAAGAAATCAATCAACAAAACGAAGAGATCAAAGTCATCGCCGAAACACTCCAAAACACCAATTTGGAGTTGTCAGCACAAAAACAATTGATTGAACTAAAAAACCAAGACATCACCGACAGCATTCAATACGCCAAACGTATTCAGGACGCTATACTACCCTCTCTCTCGGACATAAGGGCGGTGGTACCGAATAGCTTTGTGTTTTTTCAGCCCAAAGATATCGTCAGCGGCGATTTTTACTATTTCCATACCACCGACGACCAACGACTGAGCTTCTGGGCAGCAGTAGACTGCACCGGCCACGGCGTGCCCGGGGCGCTGATGAGTATGATTGGGTATCAACTGCTCAACGAATTGATTGTGGCCCAAGGCCTGACCTCGCCCGATGATATTCTGACCCAACTACACATAGGCGTGCGCAAAGCGCTCAAACAATACGAAACCAAAAACCGAGACGGGATGGACTTGACCCTGTGGGTGATTGACCACCAGACGCAGCAGCTACACTTTGCCGGGGCACGCAATCGCCTCCTTTGCCACTATCAGGGGCAATGGACAGAGCTAAAAGGAGACCGCTACTCTATCGGGGGGGAGCAGCGCGAACAAGAACGCCGATTTGGTAAGCAAACCTTAGTGCTCCGCCCCGGAATGCAACTGTATAGCTTTTCGGACGGTATCCAAGACCAGTTTGGTGGTGCTGACCGGCGCAAACTAGGGCTGACACGGCTCAAACTATGGCTCGAAGAAACCCTCAGCCTGCCCTCAACACAACAAGAGACGCATCTCCAAACGAAACTTACTGAATGGATGAACGCCGGTAGGGAGTCGCAGATTGATGATATGCTGTTGATAGGGCTGAAGTGGGAATAAGTGGTAAAAACACAGATGATGTTGTAGAATGGCCTTATCTGAGGGCTTGTATACCCAATCAAAATTGGTTTGGTAAACCTATGGGCCGAAACCCTTGATAGTCGAGTAAACCTTGGGATAATGTAGCATTCAGGGCAAACCAACAAAAAAGCCGATACTCAGGGAGTGTCGGCTTTTCACATACTAAACCTTTTTCAAAACTAAACCTCAAATGAAAACTCTACTCTATGCTTTTGCTGTGAAGCAGAAGAACTTTGCGCCTTAGTACAAAACTCTCTAGCTTACATTACAAAGTTAGGGCAAATCGAGTGGCGATACTATCGGGCAAAGGCTGTAACTTGAAGGACGAAACTACGGATTGAGGCTGGGGTAAATGCCTGATTGCACCTTAGCCTACAGTACAAATCCCTGTTAAAACTGGAAGTAGATAAAGGGCTGTACGGTTTCGCTCTGAAACTGGATGATAAGCTGGACAACCAAGACCCAAAAGATGATTTTGACAATCAGCGGCCAGCCTACAAACCAAGCCAGCGCCTCTTGTTTGAACCAGTGTGGGATAAAATGCAACGTAAAGCCCAACAAAAGCATCACACAGACCCACGGGCGTGCTGCCCAAAAAGGAGCCACAAAAGCCAGATCGAAGTGCGCCACTATCTGCCAGAGGCTGCCCAAGGCAAGGGCAAAGTCTGCATTGCGGAAAAACACCCACAGCACCGCCACAAAGTGAAAGGTCAGCAGCCAGCCCAATACCAGCCCTACCTCTGATTCCCGCCAGCGGGCAGGTGTTTGGGCCACAAACCACTTGTGTACCATCAGCCCCAACCCGTGAGCGCCCCCCCAGACCACAAACGACCAGCTCGCTCCGTGCCAAAGCCCCCCGATGAGCATCGTCAGCATCAAGAACACATACTGCTTGGCAACGCCCTTGCGGTTGCCCCCCATCGCGATGTAGAGGTAGTCGCGCAGCCAAAAAGAGAGCGAAATATGCCAGCGCCGCCAAAATTCCGTAATACTCCCCGACTGATAGGGGCTGCGGAAGTTTTCGGGCAGATGAAAGCCCATCCACAAGCCCAGCCCGATGGCCATATCCGAGTAGCCCGAAAAATCGCAATAAATCTGCAAGGTATAGGCATACATCGCCATCAGGTTCTCAAAGCCCGAGTAGCCTACTGGATTACTGTATACAATATCGACATATTGCGCGAGGTAGTCGGCGATGACGGCCTTCTTGAACAAACCCTTAAGCACGAGGTAAGTCCCCGTGTGTAGTGTGATAAGGTCGAAGGTAATCGGGCGGCGGATTTGGGGTAAAAAGTCCCGCGCCCGTACGATAGGACCGGCCACCAACTGCGGAAAAAAACTTAAGTAAAATGCAAACCCCAACAAACTACGCTCGGGCGCAATTTCGCCTCGATAAACATCGACCAAATAACTGATGACCTGAAAGGTGTAAAACGAAATACCGATGGGCAGGAAAATATCCAAGCGTTCAAAATCGCCCCCCATCAGGTAAAAAATCTGCTGTACCAAAAAATTGGTGTATTTGAAATACAACAAAAAACTCAGATTCGACACAATCCCCAATGTCAAGAGCAAGCGTCTGTTGTCGGGTACTCGCAGCCGCGATAGCCATAGCCCCAGATAATAGTTGAGCACAATCAACCCCCCAAATACCAACACATACCAGCCGCTGGATTTGTAATAAAAAAACAGGCTAAACACCACTACATACACCAGTCGCGCCTGTATGCGATGATAGAGATAGCGGTAAAAAGCCAAAAAAAGTAAAAAAAGCAGCCAAAAAGTGCCACTATTGAAAAGCATTGGTTGTTTGGGGTCGTACAACCATAGCCCTTGTAGCTGTTGCCAAAGTATATCAAATTGCATAAAATCTCATCACACCTGCTACTGAGGTGTTTTGTTGGATGGAGTAGCGCCTTATCAATAGGGCATTTATGTATACCCAATCAAAAATGGTTTGGGAAATGTGTCCGCTGAAAATCCTTGAGAATCAAGAAAATCAAATCCTATGAACCCTCAAAATCTTGTGAATCTTGGTATAAAAGTGGCAGCATCTTGCCTATTTCGCAAAACAAAGGTATCAATTTTCTCCCAAAACCCTTCTGAACTTGTATATTTGGGAGGTGAGCTAATATTTTAGAGCTTGTTTAGATTTTCAGCTCGACACTCAAAACAGATGATTTTTGTGCTGTTACTAGGTAAAAAACGCAGGCCTTATACATAGCCCACGATGTTAATCGTGGGAGGGCTACGGCGAGCATTTTTAACGGAGTAACAGCCAAAACAAGCTCTAAAAAAGATAGCTACCCAAACTTGGCTAAACAAACTGTTTTGGAGTCAAAATACAACCTTGCCTGTTCCCGAAGCTGGAGCTTCGGGCTACCTATAGATGTCTTTGTTCATACTTCCTACCCATAAAAAAATGTTTCGCAACCCCACCACCGACAGCCCCCTCGCCAATGCTTTGACACAACTTGCCTCAGCACTTGTGGGCGAACTCCACACCGACGATACTTGGCGCATCCTCTATGCTACCGATGCTTCGGCCTATCGAGAGATGCCCTTGGCCGTTGCCCTTCCCAAAACAGAAGCCGACGTGGCCGCCCTCATCCGCTGGGCCAATGCCCACAGCGTAGCCCTGATACCCCGCACGGCGGGCACTTCGTTGGCCGGGCAGGTAGTAGGCAGCGGCTTGGTGGTGGATATGTCGAAATATTTTACCCAAATTCTCGAAATCAATCCTCAGGAGCATTGGGTGCGGGTGCAGCCCGGGGTCATCCGCGATGAGCTGAACCGTGCGCTCAAACCCCACGGCCTCTTTTTTGGCCCCGAAACCTCTACGGCCAACCGGGCGATGATAGGGGGGATGGTCGGTAACAACTCCTGCGGCACGCATTCGCCCGTGTATGGCAGCACCCGCGAGCACACCCTCGAAGTAAAGGGCTTTTTGAGCGATGGCTCACCGGTCAGCTTTGGCGCGCTCAGCGCCACCGACTTCGCGCACAAGACCCAAGCCGATACCCTCGAAGGACGCATCTATCAGGGCTTGTACCAATTGCTCGGCCCTGCTGAGGTGCAAGAAGAAATCCGGCGGGAGTTTCCACACCCCGGCGTAACACGTCGCAATACCGGCTATGCCCTCGATTTTCTGATTAGCCGACAGCCCTTCGCTCCCGAAGGAGAGGCCTTCAATATGTGCAAACTCATCTGCGGCTCAGAGGGTACGCTGATGTTTATCACCGAAATCAAGCTCAACCTCTCGCCCTTGCCCCCGCCCGAAATCGGGCTGGTTTGTATCCACTGCCACAGCGTCGATGAGTCGCTGCGTGCCAATGTGATTGCGATGCAACACCGGCCTACGGCGAGCGAACTGATGGATCACTACGTGTTGGAGTGTACCAAGAGCAACATCGAGCAGCGTCAGAATCGCTTTTTCGTGGAAGGCGACCCGGCGGCCATCCTCGTGGTGGAGTTTGCCAAAGACACCCGCGAGGAGATTGACCAAGCCGCCCAAGCCCTCATTGCGGAGCTGCAAGCTGCCGGACTGGGCTACCACTATCCAACGGTCTATGGGGCGGACAGTGTGAAGGTATGGAACCTGCGCAAGGCCGGGCTGGGCCTGCTCTCGAATATGGTAGGCGATGCCAAACCCGCCCCTGTGATTGAAGACACTGCCGTGTCGGTAGAGGAACTGCCGGCCTACATTGCCGAGTTCAACGAGGTGCTGGCCAAGTATGGACGCTATGCCGTACACTATGCCCACGCCGGTGATGGAGAGCTGCACCTGCGCCCTATCCTCGACCTCAAGACTGCCGAGGGGCATCGCGAGTTTCGCGCCATTGCCGAAGATGTAGCCGCCTTGGTCAAAAAATACCGTGGCTCCCTCAGTGGCGAACACGGCGATGGCAGGCTGCGGGCAGAGTTTATCCGGCAGATGGTCGGGGAGCGCAACTACGAACTGATGCGGCAGGTAAAGCAACTCTTCGACCCTCAAAACCGCTTCAATCCCCATAAAATTGTAGATGCGCCGCCCATGGACACCTCGCTGCGCTACACCCCCGGGCAAGTTACCCGCGAGGTGCAGACAGTATTCGATTTTTCTGAAGTAGGCGGACTGGTGCGGGCGGCAGAGTTTTGCAACGGCTCCGGCGACTGCCGTAAGACCCACCTCTCGGGCGGCACGATGTGCCCTAGCTATATGGCTACCCGCGAAGAAAAAGACACTACCCGCGCCCGCGCCAACATCTTGCGCGAGGTGTTGACCCAAAGCCAAGCCGCCAATCCCTTGGCCGACGAGCGCATCAAAGAGGTGATGGACCTCTGCCTCAGCTGCAAGGGCTGTAAGTCTGAGTGCCCCTCCAATGTGGATGTGGCCAAGATGAAGGCCGAGTTTTTGCAACACTACTACGACCAACACGGCGTGCCCCTGCGCACCCGCGTGATCGCCAACTTCACCCGCGCCAACCGCCTTGCAGCCCTCAGCCCCAAGTTGTACAACCTCTTCGTGGGGAGCAAGTTGAGTGCTTTGGCCTTCAAGCGGTTAGCCGGATTTGCCCCCGAGCGTTCCCTGCCGCAGTTGCACACCCATACCCTCCGGCAGTGGTACAAGCGCCACTACCAAGCCCCGGCCAAGCCCCAAGGGGTGCTGTATCTGTTTTGTGATGAGTTTACGAACTACAACGACACCCCCATCGGCATCACCACCATCCGCCTGCTGACGGGGCTGGGCTATGAGGTCAAACTTCTCCAACACGCCGAAAGCGGACGGACTTACCTCTCTAAGGGATTGCTGCGCCAAGCCAAACAGCTGGCCAAGCAAAATGTACAGACTTTTGCCCCATTGGTCAATGCCGACAGCCCCTTGGTGGGCATAGAGCCTTCGGCGCTCTTGTCGTTTAGAGACGAATACCTCGACCTGGCCGATGCCGACTGGAAGCCGCAGGCCCAAGCCCTAGCGCAACACTGCTATACCCTAGAGGAGTTTTTGGCCAAAGAGCGCGATGCCGGACGTATTCGCCCTGAGCAGTTTAGTACCGACAAAAAACTCGTGAAAGTCCACGGGCACTGCCACCAAAAAGCCCTCAGCTCGATGACACCCACCAAAAAAATACTGACCCTCCCACTCAACTACGAAGTGCATATGATTCCTTCGGGCTGCTGCGGGATGGCCGGCTCGTTTGGCTATGAGGCCGAGCACTATGCCCTCTCGATGCAGGTGGGCGAGCTGGTGCTCTTCCCCACTGTCCGCCAACAAGCCCCCGAAACGCTGATTTGCGCCGTAGGGACAAGCTGCCGACACCAAATCAAAGACGGGACAAAGCGCCAAGCCCTACACCCCGCCGAAATCCTCTGGGAGGCGTTGAGGAAGTAGGGGTATACTGTTTTTATAAAAATATCATTGAGTTTTTGTAACTATTTAGGTGATATTATTTGTTGTAAATCTCTTACTATCAATTAGTTATCTTTTGTTATATAGTTTGGCTTTATATCCGGCAGATGTTGGCCTACCAGCAGTACATGCGTTGGTTTCAGGCCAAGGTATTTACGGCTTACTTTATTGGCCTCACTACCGGACTCTGTTTGTATATGTATGAGTATGCTAGGCGTATGCCTGGGGAGTACGGGCTGTTGGTTTATGGGCTTACGCTTTCTTGGATGTTGGTCAATTGGTTTGGCTTTCGTCCTCGCCTGATGCGCCAACACAATGATCAGATGAACGAAATCATCGAGCAACTCACCCAACTCGCCAACCAACTAGAAACTGGCGAAAAAGACTCAGACCAATGACCGAACCTGCGGCTGCCCTATCTGTGTTTGGGTGATGAGGTATTTGAGCATATTGAACCACCCCTGTGGGGCACGGTCCAGAATCCAACCATCCGACGTAATGACAACGCCCTGCGCCTCCGCTAGGGCTTTGTCGGGATTGTTGAGCAGCTCAATCTGCCACTGCCAGGCATAGGGGGCGATAAACTCCGTGATTTTTTGGCGTAGCCGCCCACTGTTCGACACCGGCGCATCGAAATACCAACAAACCGGCCCTGTTTGTAGGGTTTGCAAGGCTTGACCAATGCATATGATGGCGGGCTGCGTCTCGATTACACTCTTGTAGGTGCCGTGGATGCTGGCAATATCGCGGTAGCAACCGTCTCGACACAAAAACAACAAGCCTCCCGAAAGTGCCGATTCTACGCCTATGAGCAGGTTGTAGCCATCAATAAACACCGGCTGCCCTACCAACTGAGCCGCTTGTCGTTCGCTGTACTTACGGCTGATAGCAGTGCTATCGGCGCAAGAAGCCCGCAACAGGGCGTGTCGTTGGCGTGCGTTGAGGCGGTAACGGTCGCCAACCAATTTCAATGCCGATGACTCGGCATAGCCCCGTTCTTGCAAATAGCTCAAATCCTGAACTGCTTGCCGCAGTACTGTCAGCCAAGATTCCGTAAATAGCTGCTTGTCAGATGAATGCTGACCACGATGTTTTTGTTGATGTGCCATACATAGATTTTATAGACCAATGGGCAATGGGCAATGTATCAATAATATAGCTCGAAAATCACAAAAACACATCATCCTCCAAGGGTTTTTATGCCCTTGAAGGATTGTATACCAAGATGTACTTGATTAGCAAGGATTTTCCAGAGGATATATCCAATCACCTACGCGGAGATACACAATATGCAAATCAAAATGGGATAATGGCGTAGTTTCCAGTGTGTCGAGTCTGTAAAAGTGCGCTCAATCCATAGGCAACCAAACGGCATTAGCAAAGAGTTGCTGTGTGGCATGCCAAAAACCTCTGAAAACAGGCGTATCGGTGAAGTAGATGATTTCGCCATCGCCATAGAACTCTAAGCCGAAGGCAAGTGTTTTTGGGATTTGAGGCTTGAGCTTATGGCCTACAAAACCGTGTAGGTAGCTGTCTTCTTCAAATCGGCCTACTGTCCACGCGCCGTTTTCTGTGAGATATGGATAGGTTTTAGGGTTACGTTTCATCCAAAACACCGTTTCGGTTTCGCCAAAAGCCAGCGGATGCGAATCATCGAGATATACCTTGTAAACAGCACCCTCTATACCTTCTGTCATGGCTTCGCGCTCACGGTCTTCGTAGCGCATTTTGGCGGGGTCTTTGGCAGGTTTGTCCTTGTCTTTGTTTTGTTTGGCCGATTCTTTGGCCGCAATGGCCTGAGCCAACTGAGTTTCTTGGGCTTGGGCAAATAGCTCTATACTACGCTCTAAGGCCACGACTCGGCCACCTTGGTGGATATAGGCCAATAGTTGTTCGCTGTGTTTGCGATAATTACCCGATGGCAAGACAATTACATCAAATTCTCGCAGGTCAACACTGCCCAAGTAGTTGGTCTGTAATACGGTAACTGTCGTGCTGACTTGTTCCTCAAAATAGTGCCAGATTTCTCCAAACGAAGTAGGCGCTACACCATCTCCCCCTACAATGGCGACATTACTTTTGCGGATAAGCGGAAAGCCCGAGGCTCCCAAGTCACGGCCTTTGCTGACCAAGCCTGTGTACAACGGTTTGAGGGGTTGTTGTGCCTTATTGGCAAGGCTTATCACAAGGTTGGCAAAGGTCTCAGGGTCGAGGTGTCGGTTGTCGGCCTGAGTGAGGAGCATCGTCCCCCGCTCAAAGGTTTGGTCTTCTATTTCGAAGGGGCTTGTCGTCGTACGCAAGTTGAGGCCGGCCTCCAAACAAGCGGCCAAGAGCGATGCCTGCTGGGTGGCTTTCCAAGGGAAGGCAAAAGCGTAGGGTGGGCGCGCTGTTGGGGTATTGGGTTCAAAATCGAGTTTTACACTGTCTTTCTTGCTGCCGATGTTGCCCTTGCTGGCGTAGGCTTCCAAGCCAAGCGCATAGGGCAAGGCCCAGGCCGTAAGGTCATAGGTGATAGAGTCTTCGAGAGCGGCTACCGGCTCAAACAATATTTTGGCCAAGTGCCCTTGGGGCTGGGCTGTCGAGATGACAATATCGCCTTCGTCTTTGGCAAAGCTCCCCATCTTGTGGGCTTTATAATCCCAGCCGCTGCCTCCGCTGCTGCTGTAGGCATATTGAATTTGCTGCCCATCGAGTATACGTAGCAAGGTGCGCAGCTTGGCGGTATCGTTTGTGCCCTTGACCACAAAGCTTCTATAATCTCCTTTAGGACCTTGGCGGGCGGTTTTGAAGTAGTTGGCAAACTCTTGGAGTATTTTTTGGCGGTGTGTATAGGCCGCTCGCAGGGTTGCCATTCCTGCTTCGTGGTGATTGTTGAGGCGGCGCTCTAGGGTGAGGGTGTCTTGGCCTCGGTAGGTGGCCGTACTGCCCCTACCGGAGCCACTTTGTTCGTAGGTATAGCCCAAGGCTCCTTGGTACGAAGGCCAAGTATCACCATAGCTGGGGTAAAAGAGGTCAAAGACCTCTTTGGTAAAATAGAGTTGGTTGCTTTGGTCAAAGTATTGGGCAATGGTCTCGCCTAGGTATTGGGGGAACTCTCGTTGCCAATCGCTGAGTGCAGGGTGGTAGGGGCTCGCCGAAGGAGGGAAGAAATACTGAGAGAAAACGCCCATCTCGTGAAAATCTACGTGTACATGAGGCATCCATTGGCCAATGAGCCGGGTGCGGGCGCGGCTTTCTTGTTGGGTTTGCCAAGCCCAGTCGCGGTTGAGGTCAAAGATGTAGTGGTTGAAACGCCCTCCGGGCCAAGGTTCGTGATGTTCCCAAGCGGCGATATGGCCATTTCCGCGCTTGCCGACAGCTTGGGCGTGCCAGATGGCGTAGCGATCGCGCCCGTCGGGGTTTTCACAAGGGTCAATCACCACCAACATTTCTCCGAGCCAAGCTTGTATTTCCGCTGTAGGGGCGCTAGCCAAGGTATAGAGGGTGCGCATGGCGGCCTCTGTGCCGGAGGCTTCGTTCCCGTGAATGTTGTAACTCAGCCATATAATGGGGCGGTGTTGACCGGGCGCGCTGCCTTGGTCAAGCCCTGTGATGATGCGGTTGTGTAGACGGATGTCTTCGCGGCTTTGTATCAGGGGCTCTGCTCCTACAAAGGCTGCTATCAAGAGCCTTCCCTCATAGGTCTGCCCATAGTATTCCAAAACTACGCTCGGAGAGCGCTCGGCTACGTGCTCAAAATAAGCCACTACCCGATGGTGAGGGGTAAATCGCTGCCCAAGAGGGTAGCCCAAAAAATCATCGGGGCTGAGGAGGGATTGGGCGTTCAAGGTGTTGATAGTCAGGCATAGAATCAATGCCCAACCCAGAAAATGGTGTAGAAAACGGCTCATATCATTTGTTGATAAAAACAAACAAGCCAACCTCGCACTGCGGGCGGCCTTTTGTGAGTTAAACTGTAATGCTAAACGTTAATTTGAAATGGCGAAAGATAAGCATTTTTTATGGGCTATTCACCAAATAATGCACCCAAAAAAGTGCTTATACCAAACATTCTGGGTGGATGTGTGAGACACATATGATTGTATACGTTAGAGACCTATGAGCAAATTGACAAAAAGCCAAGGGAACTCTAAGAACTTGTTTATACCCAATCACAATTGCTTTGGGTATAAACAAACTATAAAGTCTCAAATTCATATCAAAGCGAACTTCTATTTTTTGCTGATGCCTTTTTGGTTTTTATGACACATTAATAACTATTTTTTGCCATATCCGTATGATAATAGTACGCACTTAAATTAATTAATTAAAAATTTTATAAAAAACCTTACATCACAGCAAATACTTCTTCGTGGCTTATGACGAGGCTAAGGAGCAGATTTACTACAAGTTCAGCGCCGAAACCTTGCAAATGACCGCTGATGAATATTTGCAAGAACTAATAACTTTTCTAAATTTAACTAAACAGTACAAGCCCCAAACGATTTTGGGCGAAATGCAGGAGTTCCAGTTCTCTATTCCGCCTTCGGTTCAAGAGTGGGTAGGTCAATACCTCTTCCCTGCTTACCAAGCCATAGGGATGAAAAAAATCGCGATGATTCTTACCCAAGAGTTTATCCCTAGCCTGTCGATAGAGCAAACAATGGAAGAAGACAAGACCAATGCCTTCCAAACGCGGTATTTTGAAAACATACAAGAGGCGCAAGCTTGGCTACAGGAGAAGTAAAAAATACAGACTTTCCAAGAACCTAATTCTTTAGAAAGTCTGTGATGTATGTTTTGTAAGATTGCTTTCGGTTTGGTCTGAGAACAAAACTAGACTCCAGCTTCAGGAAAATGCGTCGCAGAGGCGTATCGAGTATGAAGGTGGAGTTTTAGCTAGATACCCCAAACGGATAGAGACTTGATTGGTAGCGTACTCAGTCTACAAATAGCTTTTCTTTCACCAGCTTTGCACCACAGGTTTCGGCTAGGCGCTCTAGGGCGCGTTGCATTTGCCGGGCTTGTTCTTCATCGTGAAAAATCATCTTGGCCGAAGCCACCCTGATTTCCTGTGTCTGCTTGGGTTTGTTGTTGTAAGCACCAATAAATCGTACCGATTCATTGGTGGTAACAATGAACAGCTCGTTGCCTTTTTGCTCGATATTGGTTACATTTTCCATCCGGAGGTCATAGCCTGATACCCGAGCACCTTTTTTGCGGAAGGTTACAAAATAGTTTTTCTTTACATCGCGGGTGATGTCTATTTGCGTGTCGTCAGAGGCCAACAACCGCCCTCCGGTGGTGTTCTCGCTTACGGGATGTGTTTCGAGCAAGTAGGCCGGCAGCTTGCCCTGAATCCAATTGAGCGTATTTTTTTGGCTTTGGGCTGTGAGCGAAAGCGAAGTAAGCAGGGCTATTGTCAGTACGGTAATGATGCGGTACATAGCATTTAGAGTATTTGGGTGAATAAATAAAAAGTGTTTGTAGGGTTTTACGCACAAAAGGGGGCTAGTGTTATTATACTTCTACAATCACCTGCCCTAGGGAGCGGTTATTATCCCGGGCTTGGCGCAGTTTTTTGGCCTCATCTAGCTCATCGCGCAGCCGCTCAAAGTAGTAGACTTGTTGCCCTTGTTCGTCGAGGCGGATATCGCCCCCAAGGTCTGATACTAGCTGCTGCATCATCCGCTGGACGATGGCCTGCGAAAGGCGCTCTTCTTGTTTATTTTGGGCATTGACAGCCTCCAGTAGGTGGGTGAGGGCAATGGGTGCTTGGTAATTGTGATAAATCACCTTCATCAAGCGCTTGCGGATATTGTTTTGATGGCGGCGGCGGCGTTTGGGAATCAACCAGAAATAGCGCAAAATAGGAACAGCGAAAAACAAGAGTGAGAAGACCCAAGGAATACCTCCCAACAGGGCTATAATGTAGATGCCATCGGGATCCTCGGCAATCATTGGATCGCTGATAGCAAACAACATAATCGCTGAGGAGAAGGCTAGGTTGAACATATTCATAAACCCAACCCCCACATTGCGCCAAAAACTGTTGCCAGTAAGCTTGTATTCGGCCTCATATTCATCCCAATACCACTCGATAGGTGCATCGCCCTCTTGGTTTTTGCTGCGAATAAGTTCATAAAAATCACCATAGAGTACCCCATTGGTGCTGATACTGACATCGCCCCCAAAGCGCACGACACACTCCGCCATAAACTTTTCTGCCTCGGCCAAAGTCCAACCCGCTAACCCCATCAACTCTGTAGTAACGACAATACCTTGGTTTTTGCGCAAATAAGCGGCTACCTCTTGTTGATTGGCCAAAGGATGTGGCTCATAGCGTGGAGGGCCAAAGACGAAATCATAAACCGAGGCCACAAAGTTCTTACTCTTATCCGCATCTTTGCGCTTACTCACCTTGGCCAAGGTAGAGGGGGGTGGGTCATAGCTACGATAACGATAGCCCCGGCTGTCAGTTTCGTAGTGATAAGAGTGGGCGGCGTTGTAGGTATTCCAGCGGAAAATAGCGAAGAAAATATCTCCCACAAAATTGAAAAGCCCACCGCCAGAGCTAGATGAAGAAGAGGAGGAACTAGAGCTAGAGTCATTGTCTGAGCCGCTCATCGCCGCAAAAATGATGGCTATCAGGATGACCAAAAAGATGACGAAATATACCACTAAGGTAATCGTAATCCAGAGCTTGAAGATGATCATAAAAGCCTTCCAAAGCCACTGTTGTACGGCATGCCACCACTCGCCCCAAGTGCGTTGCCCACGAGGGTGGAGGCTGCTGCCAAAGTCATAAATAAGGTCGCCGTTTTCGGTGAGCTTGAGCCTGCAATCATAACGACTCATCAAGTGGGTCATCACAGTTTTGGCCTCTTCCAATGAAATACCAGTCAGTGCAGAAGCATCGGGAAGGGTCATTACGCCACCTTTACTACGCAGATGTGTGCTGACTTTTTGGGCTACCGGAATCAGGGTGGGCGTAAGGGATGTGTTATCGGCCATGGAAGCAAAAAATTTAGGTACAGTAGTTTTTCAGGTATACGCTACCCAAATATACGAAAAAGTATGAAGGAAGGACGAGTTATGATTTCAGATTGACGAATTACAATTGTAGATTTACGACTGTAGAGTTACGATTTGGAATCGTCAATCCCAAATCGTCAATCCCAAATCCCAAATCGTCAATCATAATGCGTTTATTCAAAAATATTTGGTGCTTTTGTATTTTGTTGTTGGCCTGTGATACCAAGCCACTCAGCAACCAGTATGATGCGCTAGAGTTGGCTGGAGAGTGGCACCTCAACCGATGGGAGCGCTACAACACTCTTTACTTCGGGGGTGATGAGCTAGTCATAGGCAACCACATCGACACTATATTCCGTTATCGCTATGAGCTACGGAGCGACTCTTTGTTGATTTATAGCCATCAAGGCCAACAACTCTTGCACATCAGCCGTATTGAAGACCTAAACCCCAAACGTTTGGTTTTACGTGATTTGTTTGACAAGACCGAAAGCCAGACCTATACCCGAACCCCACAATAAACCCATTTTATGCAACAATTTTATCGACCTACTACAGGGCAGCGGAAGCTCCTACTGCTGGTTTTGGCGCTTGGATGTCTACTGCCTATGCTTGATGGCTGCCGCGCCATTTCTCAAGGCAAACGTTTCGCCGAGTGTGAGTTTAGTTTTCATTCTATGAGCGAGATGACCCTCGGAGGGGTCAATATCCAAGGTATTCGCGACATCAGTGACATCAGCATTATCGACGCAGGGCGGCTGCTGCTCCAGCTGAGCAAGGGGGAGTTGCCACTCAACTTTACATTCAATATTCAGGTCGAAAACCCCAACGATAAGATGGCCGCCCTCAACCAACTCGATTGGATACTCCTACTTGACGATAACGAGCTCACCCAAGGCACTACCGACCGCAGGATAGAAGTACCGGCCAAAGGCAACGCCATCATGCCGATTTATATCACGATTGAAGCCAACAAAATTTTCAAAAAAGAAACTGGTCGTTCGCTTATCAATCTTATCCTCAACCTATTCGGGCAAGGGAAGGCCAACACCCGCTTTACAGCCAAGGTAAAACCAGCATTTTTGATAGCTGGAAAAATGGTTAAATACCCAGGCTATATCAAAGTAAATCAAGACATTGGGAGGAAGAAGTAACATCGCCAATCAAATAAGGCCCCTGTGCGTAGTTATGCAAGTCAACGGCTTGTCTTACACGTGCGCACACGGCTTATTAGGTTGCACTAAAAGGTGTATATTAGACCATATTGGAGACTCAGGAAAAGTGTGTTGGGTCTCTAAATCGTTTTAAGACATCCTGTATGTATTCTTCTGAGATATTATTGTGCTTTAGAAAACCCTGTGTTTGTTCAGCTGCTAATAGTTTAGCAATGCCACCCGCTGCATTAAGTCTTCCGAAGGAGGGCTTCAAAGCTAAGCAATGAAAGCAAAGTATATGACTTTGCCTGTTTTTGAAAAAACAGCGGGTGCTTGGCTTATGTGATGGTCGGTTTAGTTAATTGGGTGTCTGTTCTGCATAGGCAGGAAAAGTCAGGGGCTTTTCAGTTTATTAGTGCTACACGTCCGTACGCAGCTTAGATACCATCTCAAACCCCAAGTGAATGACGATGCTTTTTTCTGTGTCAGATTAATTGCTACGCATCCCAAAGGGATGGAATGTTGATAGAAAAGTGCTCACGCTTGCACTACACCTAGCGCAAGCGCCTGTACACGCAGTGGGTTTACTCCTCAGGAGTTGGCGCTGACGGCTCCTCAAAGTCTTCAAGGTCTTCTGAAGGGGCTTCGGGCAGGCTGCCCCCGGTACGCAATTGTTGGATGGCCTGTAAGATACTCTGAAACTGTGTTTCGCTTTTGTGCTCTAGGTGTGCGAGGCGCTCTGCGATATGGTTTTCGAAGCCGATGGCGTGGTTGTCTACAATTTCGCGCATCCGCACAAAAGTACGGACTACTTGCACACAGGCATGGATAGCGGCGGGAGTATTGAGGATGCTGGCCAACATCAGTGCCCCATGTTCGGTAAAGGCATTGGGTTCGTAGGGTGAAAACTTAAGGTTATTCAGGTGGTCACATTCTGTTACCACCTTTTCTTTCTCCTCCTTGGTCAGGCGAAACATAAAATCTGGCGGAAAACGCTCAATATTACGCTTTACGGCTTGGTTGAGCTGCTTGGTTGTTACTTGGTATACTTTGGCCAAATCGGCATCCAACATCACTTTTTTGCCCCTGATGAGCAAGATGGTATTGGCAATGGCTTCAAACTCGGGGAGGTTTTCGGGGTTTTCCATACGCTACAGGTGGTAACAATTTTTAAAACAATAATAGGGCTAAACAATGCTTTTTTAGCCAATTTCCAAAAGGTGGTCTACAAAGTGTTACCACTTTGTTTGATTTTACCAACCCGTTTCCTATCTTTGCAAAGATAATTAAAAAAGCCGTAAGGCCTTTTGGGTATGATAGAAGTAAGCATCGTTCCGCCTTCGCAACCTGTGCTCCGTGCACGCACTTTGCGCCACATCACGGATGCGCTCTACTTCCTAGAGCGCGACAAGTACCGCCTGTTTGACAACTCCCGGCACGTCCGCTTGCTATTTGCCGAAAAGGCGCACCTGTTGCCCTTTATTACGCACCTGGTAAGCAAAGGGGTGCGTTTCAGTGTGCAACATTGGCATCCGCAGATTGTATTGCCCACCCCCAACACCCAACCCCTGTGAGGTCATGAAAAAGTCAAACACATCACCCCCCAAAGAAACTGTTACCACCCCGAGTAGCTCACCCTTTCGCTGGTCACGCAAGCAGTTGTTTCCGGCAGCGTCCGACAAGCTCTACCAACAGTATGTACTAAATACCGACAGTGCCGAGGCCTATGAGCGCTTCCGCGATAAAAGTTACCAAGAAAGTTACCGCCTCAAACGCCGCTTGGCAGCCTTGGCCGGTGTCTGTATGCAGTGTTTCGGAGCCTTGTTGGCTACATTTGCCATCTATGAGCTGATTTCGTTCCTGCTGCCCAAGTTTGCCTATGCCGAGTGGTTGGCCGCCGTGGTGGCCTTGGTGCTGCTAGTCTTGTTGGAGTCGGGCAAGCGCCTGCTTTGGAGCGAGCTATTTTCGGAGAAGTTCAAACGCGGTGCCTTTCCCTTGGCTACCTTGTTGCTTTCACTACTGCTCTTTGGCATCAGTGCGGGTAGTTCTACGGTAGGTTGTTACCGCCTTACTCTCGCTATGATGGACAGCACGGCCAGCATCACACAGCAGTCTGACCAAACCCTCAAACAGATAGAAGCCGGCTATACCCTACAAATCCAAGAGTACAAACAAAAGATGCAGCAAGTCGAGACAGAAGTACAGCAACAAATTAAGGCCAAACGCTTTCTGACTACGCCACCCTCCGAAGAGCGTAAGCTACAGTTTTATAGTTCGCAGATAGAGCGTCTTCAACAAGAGCGCGACCGCAAACTCGACCGCCTCAGCGATGCTACCCTGAGCCAAACCGGTGCTGTCCAACAAAAAGCCAAACAGTATGCCGTAGCTGGCTTTGGCGTGAGTGCCTTGTTTGAACTGATGGCCTTGCTTTGTATTGCCTATTTGGCCTATTACGATTTTCGCGTATACCTCGAAAGTCAAACCCCGCCCGCTGGTACAGACACTGGCACGCAATGGCAGCCAACAAACGCTCACAACACCCCACCAGTCGATTTGCAGGCTATCTTACAGATGCTTAGCCGCGTGGTAAGTCCTCCGGAGGGATTACCCCACAACCCCCAAGTCCTGCCGGCAGCCTTGCCCGGACAGAGTACCTTGGGGTATCCCAAAAACGAATATGCTCAGCCTATTGGTTTTCAGGTAAAGCCCGAGCAACAATCTTTCAACAACAAAGGAGTAAGCGCCAACACCCGCAGCCCTCATACGGATAGTGCTACCGATGCGGATACCCGCACCTACACCATCAAGTGTAAGCACTGTGGTAAAAAAGCCACCAAACACAGCGCGAGTGCGCGGTATTGCTCCGACGAGTGCAAAACCGCCGCAGCTCGCAAGCGCAAGCAAAAAGCAGCTGCTAAACGCTAATCAGTGGGATATTGGTGGTTGAGGGCAGTCCTCCAAACGAAGACCTTGTAAGACGAAGAGGGATTACCCGCGCTTACAAGGTTTTTTTTGAATGATTACTGCTCAGTGTTTAACTGATGTTGTAGATATTCTACAGCTTTTTCCAGTGCTTCGTCATGCCCTTGGCGAAAGTCCTGTAGCGATTATCTTGGATTTTTAATGATCATTCAATACATTTGACTTATGGACACTGCCAAAATCACCACCAAAGAAAGCCTGATACAAAAAGCGGCCCTGACATTCAATCAGCAAGGCTACCATCACACCAGCATTGCCGATTTGGCAAAGGCCTGTGAGGTAAAGGCTTCGCTGTTTTACTACTATTTTGAGAACAAAGAGGCCTTGATGCAGGCCGTCTTAGAGTATGTGTTTGAGATGAGTGTCAAGAGGCTACGCTTATTGGCCCAAAACCCCGAACTCACCCCCCAAGAGAAGCTTGCTAAGGTAACCAAGTTTATGGAAAAGCTTTACCTCAATACAGAAGGAGGCTGTATTATGGCCAATACCACCTTGGAGACTGCCCTCGCCGCACCTGTATATCTCGATACGCTGAAGGCTTTTTTTGAGGAGTGGATAGCCGCATATCAGCTCATTTACCAAAGCCAATACCAACCCGATAAGGCAAGAGAATTGGCCGAAGCTACCGTGCAGGATATTGAAGGGGGGATTATGTTGACCAAACTTTATCAAGACAAAAAGTACCTGCTCAACGCCCTCAAACGCTCCGAAAGGCTTTTGGGATAGTTTTCTGTTGAATAAATTTTAATGAACATTCAATAAATATCGCTCTTGCCTTGATGATTATAAGCACATTTCGCCCTGAGCGTCACACAGCGTGTGTCAATCGTTTGCATACGAAGTATTTCCCAGAGTATATCGGAATGTAGATGGCCGAAGTGAGGAAAAACTACTTCGAAGCACTAACCTTGATAACTTGAAAACTAACCTAGCATATAATGACAAACACAACCGAACTCAAACTCCGCACCCAAGATGGCAGACTGCTACACGGGACTGCCTACTCCCCTCAAAACCCTAATGAGACAGTAGTACTCCTTAATCCTGCCAATGCAGTCAAAGAAAGCTACTACACAGACTTTGCAGCATACTTGGCAGCACAAGGCTATTGGGTGTATACTTATG
Source organism: Eisenibacter elegans DSM 3317 (assembly GCF_000430505.1). Classification (NCBI taxonomy): domain Bacteria; kingdom Pseudomonadati; phylum Bacteroidota; class Cytophagia; order Cytophagales; family Microscillaceae; genus Eisenibacter; species Eisenibacter elegans. The sequence goes on from NZ_AUMD01000011.1 coordinate 574,806, forward strand.
CCTACAGCGGCTTTGGCAAGAACAAGCCCGATCGCATACATAACGCCACCACTACGATGAGTGACTGGATATTTCAGGACTATGCCGCGATGTTGCAGCACATACTCCAAACCCACCCCGACTATGCCAAAGTCGTAATCGGCCATAGTTTTGGTGGGCAAATCGTCCCACTTTTACCACAAAGCCAACATATCGACTTGGGCGTGATGGTGGCCTCACAAACAGGAGCCTGGCAAACTTGGAAAGGCAAGGGCAGACGACTGATGTGGACGCTCTCACACTTGATATTACCCATCAATGTCGCCCTGTGGGGCTATGTTCCGGCTCGGTTTGGCTTGGGGCAAGATGTACCCAAGGGGGTAGCCTTAGAGTGGGCAAAATGGATCAAACACCCAGAGTATTTATTCGCTTTCTTGCCCGAAGCCCGACAACAATATGCTCAATTCCAAGCGCCAACACTGGTTTGGAGCTTTGAAGACGATGACTATGCCCCGCAAGAAGCCGTAGAAGGCTTGCTCAAATACCTCCCCCAAGACATCGTACAACGCCGATACCTACACCCCAAGGAGCTTGATGCTAAAAGTATCGGGCACTTCGGGTTTTTTAGAAAAAAATTTGAGCCCACCCTTTGGCAAACGACCGAACATTGGATGCGACAAGCGCTAGCCCAAGTCAACAAGACACATCGATAGCCGCCACACAGTAAATCAAACGTTTACCCTAAATACAAATCCCATGAGTACCCACCTCCAAAGCCCCGAGCAAATAGTGCTAGACAAGCAGTTTCTGACCGAAACCTTGGCCGAAGCACTTGACAACATCCACGCAGACACACAGCCCCAGTGGGGAAGCTTTATCGCTCAAGAAATGATAGAGCACCTTGCGGATGCTACCCGAAAGTCTACCCTCAAAACTTGGGATCCCGCTCGGGAACCCAAAGAAGAGCAACAGCGCTTTAAGCAGCAGTTTTTTTATAGCGACACCCCTATGATGAAAAACATGCCCAACCCGCTTTTTAAAGATGGAAAGCCGGCGCTCATCCACCCTGACATTACCGCCGCCAAGCAAGACTTGCAACAAGCTGTGTCTGAAATGATGGCAAAATGTGAGGCCAACCCCACAGTAGAATATTTCCACTTCTATGCCGGAAACATGAGCTATCAAGACCTGCTCAGGTTTCATGTCAAGCATTTCTCGCACCACCTGTCGCAGTTTGGCGCACTGTGAGTGTAACACAGCCTCAACTTCACCATTGCGTATTGCCTTTCTGATGGCAGTTGTATACTATTTCACCCAACTCCAGCTGCCCTCACCTCCCAAAAACAGCCTAGGCTTTCGCACCTCTTGGCCTTCGAGGTCGAGGTAAGGGAGGCCTTCGGTATCGAGCTTGGGCAAGTGCGGATTATTGGACAAACGCCGCCCATAGGGCAAAAAGGCCAAATCGTGGATAAGGCGGTTCTGAAAAAAATGCCTTATTCCTTCGGTATCCAGCCCCAAGGCCACACGGGCATGCATTCCGGGAGGCACTTGCTGCGCCAAGTAGGCGGCTACGATTCCGTGGGAGTAGCGCCCGTGTAGGTTTTGGGAGAGGTCTTTGTAGCCTCTTCCCTTCCCGGATGGGTGGCTAAGGATGGGTAGCCCTGAGGTTTCGCCTGTCCAGAGGCGCATCTGTACACCCAAGGCCGTGATAGGGTCGAGGCGCATACGCAAGTCGAGGCTTGCCGTTCGGAAACGGTCTTGGCCGGGCGCTCCCAAGATGTCGTTTTCGGTGAAGAGCTGCCACTGCCGGTATTGGGCAAAAATCCATCCTGTGGCCTGCGAGGTTTGCCGCTGATCGGCATAATACATCCATGTATAGCCTAGCGCATAAGCCAGTTGGCTGTGGTTGTCGGGTGGAAGCCATTCAGTATTGGCTACCGGCGCTTGTAAGAGCGTATCACCCCAAGCTTTGAGTAGTCCGGCAAAGCACTGCGCCTCCAGCCCTTGCAGTGGAGGCCCTAGGTACTTATTGCCCCACAGCAGGCGTGTGCCTAACTTGACTTGCCAACCCTGCGACAGCCAAAAAACGCTCCCTTGCAGTCCTAACTGCTGCTCGTGTGTACCCCACTGTAGCACTACCCCTGCTTGTGCACCCCATTGGAGCTGTTGCGCCTGTAGGCCACAATGCCAGCCAAGGGCAAAGGCGAGCAGCCATATGGCACTCAATTTTCTCAAAGCCCTACACTTCATCGAATCGATTTATGAGGTTTGAATCGTGTGGTATATCGTTTTTGCTGTAAACGCTGAATCCTTTCAGGGCGGCGCGTATCCTTATCTGGGTGATAGGCTTGGTAGATACAAAGCCATCGCAAGCGCTTGTTTTTCCAACGTTTGTTGATAAAATAGGTTGGGATACTTTTGCGCCCCATATATACGGGCTGGCGTACTTCAAAGTGGAGATGTGGTGCGGTAGACCACCCGGTGCTGCCACTAAAACCGATAAGCTGCCCGGCCACAACACTGTCGCCTATGGAGACCAGCACACCGTCCTTCTTCAGGTGTAGGTAGGAGGCAAGGCTGCCGTCAGTGTGCACAATGCGGATGTAATTGGCTTTGTCGCTAAACTCTGCGCCTTTCCCACCGCTGTCTGAATCGTGTTTGGTATCGACCACTACGCCACCGCGAGCAGCATAGAGTGGTGTGCCGGCGCGTAGCTTGAAGTCCAACGCATATTGTTTTTTGTGCGAAAAAGCACCATTATAACCCTGCGAAAGCAATCGTGCCTTGCCGTGTGCGAAAGGCAACCAATAGCGTGTCGTATCGATATGGACAGCCTTTGGGTTGCCCATAAAAGAGCTGTAACTGACCACTGCTCGGCCTGGATCGGCCTTGGCAGGGTGCAATACCAACAAGAGCGAGTCTGTCTGAGGGGGAATAATCCAGTAAGCAGGTAAAAGCTGCGGTGTTTGGTAGTCGGCGGTGGGGCGGTACTCGTCTATCTGACATTGGTAAGCAATGTAGTTGCGATTATAAGCCCAAACCTCTACCTCACCGCTGGCTTTTTTCTGAAGTACAATCCGAAAAGGCCGAACAACTGCGGCTTCTTGGGCATACCCAATTGCATTTGTCCAAAAAAATAAGCCAAAACAAAAAATCGTCAGCCAGAAGTATGAATGAATGTTTGTTTGCATAAGGTTTGCTCCAACAGGAGTATTTGCGCCAAAGATAGGGCTTATTTTGTGTTTTTGTTTGTGATATATGGGGCTGTCCCACTCCTCGATATGTAGGGGAGTTGTTATATCCAACCCAAATTAGTTTGGAAAATGTGTGTGCTGAGAATCCTTGAGAATCAAATCTTGTGAATCTTGTCATAAAAATAGTTATTACCGTAACGTTTTGGCAGCGTCGGAGTATATATACATACACCAAACCCCAGTACACCACATGAAACTCTTCGCAAGCTTGCCCCTTGTTATTTTTTCAAATATCTTATTGATGTGTAGCGGCCCTAGCAGTGTCAGTGGCAGCAGTAGTTATTACCGCGCTGACAGCTACCCAAGCAGCGCAGCCCACCTGAGCGAGAACGCATTGGCTACGCCGGAAGTATTCAATCAGAAAATGATTTACACGGCCTCTATCGAGGTCAAAGTAAAAGAAGCTGCCACAATTCCAGAACGCATCAAGGCCATTACGGCACAATATGAGGGCTATATCGTGCGCATCAGCGAACGCAATGCTACCATTAAAGTGCCCGCTGCCCGTCTCAACGAAGCCGTAGAAGCGATGAGTGCCTTGGGCAAGGTCAAAGAAAAGCGAATTGTTGCACAAGACGTAACCGACGCATATAACGATGCCGAAATACGCCTCGAAAACCTCATCCAAGCACGCAAACGCTACCTAGAGCTGCTCGAACAAGCCCAAACGGTGGAGGAAATCTTGAAGGTAGAAAAAGAACTAGAGCGTGTCAATACAGAAATCGAAACCTTCAAAGGCCGCCTACAACGAATGGACAATCAGGTGTCTTATTCCGAAATTTATGTACAGTATGACCAAAAGGTAAAACCCGGTGTACTAGGCTATGTCTTCAAAGGTTTGTACAGAGGAGTCCGTTGGTTATTTGTCAGAGGCGGGTAAGTGATGAGATTGTGGTATGGCATAGCCCCCTAGGTTTTCGTATGGATACATATACGGTCTACGGAGGTTGTGCTTCACTCCTGAACTATTCAACATCGCTTCTCTGGTTTTTTTTAGCAAGTAGTTGCGGTAACGTTGGTAGAAAGAGATTAGTTTTTGGATAGTCTCTGACCAAGATTCAGAAGATTTGATTCTCAAGGATTTTTTAGCCCATCAATTTCCCAAACCCATTTTCATGGAGTATATTCGTGAGTATATGCTCAAATATATATTCTCAATAAACCGCCTGATGGCATTGGTTTTGGGCTTCTGGTGTTTTGAATTAGCGCTCAGCCCTGATTTGTTACTAGCCCAACAGCTCAGCCCTACGCAGAAACAAACACTCGTAGACCTATGGGCAAGCCAATATTGCTCTGATGCTGCCGAAATTTTCGCAGCACAATCGGAGCCGGAAGTATATATGAAATATGCTGCACAAGCCCAAACTACTGCCGAGTTGTTGACGGTTTTTTCTACACTTGTACACGAAGCCTGCCATAGTTACAATTTTACCCGCCTACACAACAGGCCGGAGCAAGGTTATTTCATTACCCAAGGCATCCGCATCCCCCGTAAACAAACAGCCGTTTTCCCCTCGCTCAAACTCAATAGCTTCGTCAAAGCTGAAACACAGGCGCAAATTTTCCGCTATGCCAACTATGTTGGTACCGCCAACAAACAAGACGCGCAAATACACGGCATCTATGGCTTGCTGGAGGAGTTCTCGGCCTACTACCACGGTACAAAAGCACATTTAGAGCTTTTTCGGTGGATGGAGCAACACTATGGCTACAACGATGCAAGACCTTGGGTAGAATACTATCTAGGCCATATCAGCAGTGAAATCTATGCCTACGAAGAGTTTCGCTTGTTTATGGCTTGGTATCTACAGTATGCTCAACAAAATGCTCCAGAAGTGTACGAGGCCATCATCGCTAACCAACATTTCAAAGTAGCTTTTACCTTGCTCGACAAACTCTACGCACACAGTCTTGCAGATTATTTTGAGCTGCGCAAACGCATCGTCCAAACACTCCAACAACAAGGGCATCGTGTGTCGCTAGAAGGCAGCTATTTATACTATTATATCGACACCCATACGCGTAGAGGCATTGGCACACCAGATGCGCAACTGGATTACCTACGCAGTCTGTGGACACCGGCAGCGCGTCAGGCGCTCGCCCAAGTAGTGATTCCGGAGCTTGGTTTCGCCAATTATGAGCATTTTTTGCGCTAAATTACCAAAAGAAAATACGCTTACCTTGTAACAAGGACCAGGGCTAGTAGGTATACCCTAGCAATATCGATATTTCCCAACCCTAATCTTACACTTATGTTATCACTCAAACACCTTCGCTTAGGCGCAGTCCTGTTGGGCATTTTTGGCAGCTGTGTTTGTTCGTGCTTACAAGCTCAAACCCAAGTGGCGGCCTTCAAAAACGGAACCGCCTTTGTGGTCAAAAAGCAACAAGTTGCCGCACCACAAGGCAGTTATGTTCTCGAAACACTACCCAAAGCCACTTTTGGTTCTTTATGGTTGTATGCCCCCGACAACAGCATCACCGCCGTACGTTCCTCTGAGGCCGAAGTGTTGAGTGCGCCCAACAAAGCTACCAACCTGACCCAACTGCTCCAAGCCAACCTCCAAAAACGGGTTCGGATAACGTTACAAAGCGGTGTGGTGTATGATGGGGTAGCCACACAGCTACAAGAGCAGCTAGTAGTGTTCAAGACTCAGACAGGGCAGTGGCTTAGCTTTCACCCCAGCCAAATTCAACTGCTCGACTTACTCGAAGCGCCCTCGCTCGATTTTCGTACCACACAAAAACAACGCATCTTACACCTCCAATTCCAACAGCCTCGCGCACAACAGGCTCTGACGATGATGTATATGGAACACGGCATCAGCTGGGTTCCCAGTTATGCTATTCGGCTATTGCCCAACAATCAGGCTCAACTAAGTCTCAGAGCAACACTCATCAATGATGCCGAAGACCTCGAAGACGCTCAGGTGAATTTTGTGGTAGGGGTTCCCAATTTTGCCTATACCTATCTGGAATCGCCTTTGGTCAGCAACCAAAGCCTGCAAAGCTTTATCCAAACCCTCAACGGGCGTAGCAACCTCTATACAGACCGCTCTATGGCGCGTGCCGATATTATGTCTCAGTCGATGGTCAATGTAGTCGACGAAAGCGCCTATATGAGCAATGTGTTTGACCCTAGCGAGCTAGATGGGATAGAAGCCGAAGATTTGTTTTTTTATAATGCTAATCGCCTCACACTCAAAAAAGGAGAACGCGCCTTTGTCGAAATCCTAAACCAACGAATGGGCTACGAGGATATTTACGAAACCACTATCCCGACCAACCCCAGCTACAGCATCAGAGACTATGATACCAAGCGTGACGATATACACCAAGTGTGGCACGCTATTCGCCTCAGCAATCAAACCAAGCTCCCTTGGACTACAGGCACTGTGATGATTACCAAAGAAGTAGAAGGCATAGACAAGCCCATTAGCCAAGACAAACTGAGCTATACGGCTGTTGGGATGGAAAGCAAAATAAAACTCACTATGTCGCCCAATATCATTGTCAAAAGCACTGAACGCGAAGTAGCCAAAGAAGAAGACAAAAGAACCAAGGATAAGATTTATTATGACCTCATCACGGTAGAGGCCAAGATAGAGATTGCTAACTTCCAACAAAAAAGCCTCACCCTCGACATCAACCGCTCACTTACGGGCACGCCCTTACGCTCCGACTATGACTGGGAAACTACGGCTGTTCCTAGTCGTAGCTCAAGTCTCAACGACCAACACCAAATCCGGTGGAAAGTAAAACTCAAAGCTGGAGAAAAAAAGGAACTTACTTACCGATACCAAGTGTATTTGCGCAAGTAACACAGGCAGGAAAGTTCAAACAAAGGCTGTGAAGCAAGCGCCCCCTCTACTTTGCGGTTCTTTGTTTGTATTTTTATACTTTGGGCTTCAACTTGTTTGAGAGCAGAGGGTGCGCAGTAAGCAACAATAGCTTCAAAATCACTTATACCCAACCCAAATTGGTTGGGAAAATGTCTGCGCCGAGAATCCTTGAGAATCAAATCTTGAGAATCTGGGTATAAATCTTGGTACACACCCCTGAATATTTTCTAATTTGACTTTGATTCAACAAGCTGCTTCACCACACAAGAACTTGCGACAGGTTCACAAAGATCCCCATATTGGCGCTTCTTTGCGCATACTTTGTGGTTAAATATGTTTCCATAATAAGGGGGCAACATGAGCACAACAACGACAAAGTTACCTCACTGGACATTTTTGAAAAAGTAGCTCGGAGTTCCGGCTCCGAGACAAACTGAGGCCTCATTTTGGGGTACAATGAGACTTAACCCACAGTTTTAACTGTGGGATTTGAAAAATGTCCAGTGGCGTGGACGAAAGTCAAAAATATCCAGTGGTGTAATCTTGGTATAGGTTGTCTTGATTACCCCAAGTATCATAACCCCAAGGTGGGAGCGGGGCTTCGACTTCTTTGCTTAGGTCAAATTGAAGACAAAAGCGCGTGTTACTGCCCATTCGTTGTAGACCATAGCTAAAGGTATTGTCTGCTATCAACTCCATCCACCAGACATTATTGGCCACCCTAGGGAGTAGGTCAGCGGTCTCTTGATCGGCAGGGAACACCTGCTGTGTTGGCAGCCCTACATTGTTGGCTGTCCCTCCGTACTGTGTCAGGCGGTCAGGTGTACCGTCTTTGTGTCGGTGGTCGTGTTTGAGTTGTATCCGTCCGTCGCCGCGCCGTGTCAGCACCCAAGTACGGGAGTGGTCATCTCCTACTGTCAAGGGGATGCGGATTTCGTCTTCGGTACAGCGGATAAAATGGATATAAAGCTTTTTGTTTTTGAAGGTCGTATCTTGTTCAGGCGCGGCTACTACCTGTCCTTCATAAGCTCTGCCACAAAGCTGAGTGAGGTTTTGCCAAAACACATCGTTGGCTGGTATCGTCGAGGTTGCTTCTTGTGCTTGAAATGATGTAGACATCAGACAAACTAACAAATAAAAAGCGCCTAAGCGCGTCAATAGAGAAGACATATGTGTGTGTCTAGATGAAATAAGAAGGTCAATAGGATAGCACCCAAAAGCGTGTTCAAATAGGCGGGCTTCTTGTAACACCCTGAACATACTTTTGGGCGCTGTGTTTGGGTTGATCTGAGTCTAGGGCGGCCCGGTAACGATTAGCCTAAGGTGATGCTACGCAACAAGATGGCCAACATCTCTTTGAGCTCGTCGCTAGGCTCTCGGGAGTCCTTGACAGTCCATAAGAACACCAAGCTCCCGCCGGCGAGTTCATTCTCTACTCCCATTACGATAAAAGTCCAGTCTGTGGCAGCGCCTTGCGCCGTCAGGCCACCAATCAACAGTACGTGTCGATCTGCTACCTTGATATTGCGTTCCTCTACTTTATCTATTTTTTGCTGTCCTTCGAGGGTTTTCCAGAGCGCCTCAGCTGCGCCGTAATAATCTTGCATGCTTTTGCGTACTAACAAACTCATTTGAGTACCGCCCAGATAAAACTGTTCGTTGTCTTGGGCCTTGATTTGCCAGCCCATAGGCGCTTGGAACGCCAACCGAGCTGCCGGCCATTGATAGGTTTGAATGTCCTGTGCCCATATATTTTGAACGCTAAGCTGTAGGCAAATAGCAACGACTACAGAGGCCAAAAGTGGAGAAATAGGTGATGCTCTCATTGTGTTGGGGATATTTGGTAGACAATCATCATTTTTGGTGTAATGGTATTATCCCAATATTGGCAACAACCTTGCCGAAAACGTACAATTTTGATTTTTAGGCAGCCAACAAGCTTTGGCTTTGTAAGTACTGTGTAAATAGTTTGACTTGCTGGCGCATTTGCTCATATACAGTTTCTGCTGAAAGATGTAACTTTTCCTGCAAAACTAAAGAAATGTGCCCGTGTACGATGGCCAAAAAAGACTCATAATAGCGCCGATAATCGCTTGCTTGGAGGTTAGGCTGAATCTTGAGCAGCGCCTCGGAGACAGCTTCTAAGATGCGTTCATCTTCTTCTTTGTCGATAGGCGTAGCCATCAGATACATCAACTCATACAGCTCTGGGTTGTCGGCAGCAAACTCCCAGTAGGTTTCGGCAGCGGCTACCAAGGCTGCCAGAGGCTTGCGGGTGTTGAGCAAACGCTTGCTTACCATCAGGCGAAGCTTGAAAAAGCCCCGCTTGGATACGTTTTCGAGGATGTCTTCTTTGTTCTTAAAATAATTGTAAAGCATACGCGGGCTGTAGTCGATTACTTCGGCGATTTTGCGCATAGATACTTCTTCCCAATTATCTTGGATAGCGATGTCGAGTGCTGTTTCGATGATAAGTTTTTTGAGAGACTCGATTTCGAGTTTGCGGCGTTCGGAGATTTGCATATAAGTCAACAGTGTGGATTTCGTATACAGTGTTTTGTACTTGTGTAACTTATAAACAAAAAGCGTGCACAAAGTGTGCCGCTTAGCTATAAAAACAGAAAAGACTGCCGAGATTTATGCTATTTTGGCTTCGGTATGGGCTAGTGTCATAGACTTTAGCTTGTTCCCCAAGGCTATACTATCAGCTAATTCCTGATGTTGTTGGTGAGACAAGCCCCACTTGTCATCAACTCAAACTCGCTGCTCATCAACTCAAAGCAAGAAATGCCGCCACAAAAAGCAACAAAAAACAGGTACAAACGTAAGGTTACTCAGTATAAACACGAGTTTTCGCGCACCCCAACAAATAAATTCAAACCAAAGATTTGTAGAATGACTCGAAATTCGTATTTTACCTACGAAAATCAATCTTAATTTTAGAACCACTAAACTCATCACGACCATGGGAATCTTCGGAAGAATTTCAGACATCTTTAAATCAAATGTCAATGACGCGCTAGACAAAATGGAAGATCCTGAAAAAATGATCAAGCAAATGATCATTGAAATGCAGGAAGGTTTGTCTAAAGCAACCTCTAGCCTCGCGACGGCCATGGCACAGGAGAAAAAGATGGAGCGCGAGTATAATAAGCACGCTCAGGCTGCCCAAGAGTGGGAAAGTAAAGCCGCAGCCGCACTCAATGCAGGCAAAGAAGACCTAGCCCGCCAAGCCTTGTCGCAAAAAGCACAACACGACGGACAGGCCGCACAATACAAGCAAATGTTTGACCATGCCGCCTCCGAAACACGCAAACTGCGCGAAATGGTCGACAATCTCAAGGCCAAACTAAACGAAGCCAAGATGAAGGAAAGCACCCTCATTGCCCGCAGCCAAATGGCCAAAACACAGAAAAAACTAGCCAAAGAAGTCGGCAGCTTCGATGCGAGCAGCAACTTCTCTAAGTTTGATAAGTTTGAAGAAAAAATCCTCAAAGCTGAAGCCGAAGCACAAGCCTTTACCGAACTGGCCAGCGATGGCTCTGCCTCCCTCAATGATGAGTTCAAGCAACTTGCCCAAAGCTCTCAAGTAGACGATGAGCTGGCAAAGCTACGCGCCAAGCTCAACCAAGGTCAATAATTGTTATGATGCTTTTGTATAAAATGATTTTTTCACCCCAAACTGAACCACATTCCCATGCCTAAATTCCAAGTACTTAAATCAGGTGTTAACGAAGCCTTGATTGCCGCCACCCGAAAAAAAATCGAAGCTTATACCAACGAACTCTTCCACGACTATGAAATCATCGCCGTTGATGATCTCTACTCGTTTTCTTTTGGTAGCATCACCGTCAATATCGAGGTCTTGCCTTGGCATAGCGAAGATGTGTTGGTGAAGGTATACGCCTACATTGCCGAAGGCAAAGAACTGAGCGCACAAGAAGCGGGCACGCTGCTCCATTTCAACGCCAATATCCCCTTCGGTGCTTTTGGGATGAACTTTGAGAAACAAGCTGTATTCTCTTACTCATTGGCCGGTGCCAATATCGACCTCAATGAGTTTCAGGCCGCCGTACAGATGGTCGCCAAAACAGCAGATGAGTATGACGAAGTAATCAAGGAAGGTGCGCTAAGCGCCGAATAAGGCTTGATATGGGTGTCAATCTACTCATCGGATTTTTATTGTTCGGCCTGAGCGGATTGTTGGTATACCTGCGCAAAAGTGCCCTCAACAAAGTCTTGAATGTCAAATATTATGAAACATCCAAGATAGCCGACGTAGTCGATAACTATAATAGTATCAAAGACAGCGTAGGCGAAGGGCACTTTAGCGATGTGGTAGAGCTGAAGGGAGTGGGGAAAGCCAACAATCCTGTGCGCGCAGAACATACCGGCCAAGAGGTCTTGTATTATAAGGCCGAAATCATCCGTGAATACGAAGTAACGGTTGAAAGCCGAGACAACGAAGGTAACGTTACCCGCAAAAAAGAGCGCCGTAGCGACACCATGTCTACTAATTCTCAATATGCCCAAGATGCATATGTAGAGGATGGTAGTGGGCAGGTTATCCGCCTAGACCTCGAAGGGGCAGAGCTGCACCCCCGCCAAACCCTGAATGAGTTTCGAAACGAAGCCCCTTCTGTTGGTGGAGTCTTGGGCAGTGCCATCTCCGGTTCTCGTACCCTTGGCTATCGTTACCGCGAAGAGGTCATCCCTATAGGGGCTAATCTCTATGTCTTAGGCGAAGCCTCAGACCGCCGCGGTGGGTTGGCGATTGTAAAACCTGCTGACAAAAAGGTCAACTATATTGTCTCGACCAAGTCGGAGGAAGAAATCGTCAAATCAGCAGAAGGCAGCGCCCAATGGCAACTCATAGGCGCAATAGCGTCTGCCGTGATTGGAGTAGGGGTCATCATTGCAGGATTTTTTTCCTAAAGTATAGGATTACAACCAGCACTTTGGTATAGTATTTGACATCAATGAAAATAGCGTCTCTCGTGGTAGTTTTGGCAATTATGCGCAAGTGTAGTTGTACAGGGCTGTCGTCCGGGAGGCGCTTTTTTGTTTAGTACTATACCGCAGCCCCCAATACATCATACAATCAGGCGGCGTATTGTCGCGCCAATCGTGTATATTTGTATCTTTTCAACTTTGCAAAACTTATTTATCACACCGTGATGGAATCAAACACATTCAACTACGAACAAGCTATCTTAGGATTGGTACTTTTGGGCGCTAGGGCTGACGGCGTGTTCCAAGAAGATGAAAAACAACTGATTATCGAACTAACGAGCGAAGTCCACGTACTCTCGCCCTTGGATTATCGCTTTGTGATAGAGCAGGCCAAAGCCCGGGATTATGACCGGCTCACACAACAGGTATACAATGCCTTGTTGGTGTGTACGAAGGATCAACGGATGGAAGCGCTTTATTGGCTGCTAAAGCTCATCAAAGTAGATACTGCTGATGATGTAGATGGCTACTTGGGGGAGATGAATACCTATCGAGAGGCGCTAGACAAGCTCCAAATCAAAGAACACGAGATGCAAGCATACGAAAAAGAGCGCGATAAACAGTTGCGCTAAACCAAGAGTGTGCCCCATCGAGTAACGGTTTGGTATACTGTTTCTCCAAAAACACCAAAATAAAACAAATATAGCCCAAAGCTCATCAAGGCAAGCCCCACAAACCGGTCGATGAGCGAAAGAGTGCGGCCTGTCAAGTACTGGCTGATGTGGTGTGAGATGTAGACTTTCCCCACATCGGTCAGGAAGACTGTCAAGACTGTAAAGCCAAAGAGCACTGCCGTCTGACTGATGTCATAATTGGTCTTGATGACAGTAGCACCTACAATGCCTATCCAAAAGATGTACACAAAGGGGTTGAGCACATTGAGCAAAAAACCCTCAGCCACACAGCGGATATAGTGGTTGCGGGTTTCGCGAGTGCTAGGCTCAGGTTTGTGGATAAGTGCCTCGGGGCGGCGCGATTTGAGTACAATCGCAATCCCAAAGCTCATCATCAATAATCCACCCAATACGCCCATTACCGACTGGAAGTTGAGGTTATTATCCAAAATAGCAATGCCTGCATAGCATACTGCAATAATAAAGGCTTCGCTGATAGAGATACCGGCGGCCAGCATCACGCCGGAGCGGATGCCTCGGTCGATGCTGGTACGCAAGAGGGTGAAGAATACGGGACCAATCATAAAGGCCATAACAACTCCGTAGGCAATGCCTTGTAAGATGGGATATACCATATCTGATGAATAAAACTACTGGGAATGTGTACAGCTGACAACTGTATTTCCCAAACCTTCAATATCTAATCTTGAGTACTATTTGTGATACTGCTGAGAGTCATCTAAATCAAAACTGAGGTTGATTTGATTTTGTGAGCGAGCAAATTTACAAGTCTTTTTGAGGTTTGGACAAGTTTTTCGGTTGTTTTTGCTGTTTTATGTATGTGTGTTATAGCAGATAGCTGTTTTAGGAGCCCCCAATGGGTTTTTGTATACCGGCGACCGACTTGAGTTAATACCATTGGGAGCTTTGAGGTAACTTGACTGTGCTAGAAACTTGCCTTGGGCAAGGGAATCCCCTGTGTCTCCAAAAAGCTAAGCCACGCTTGATATTGGGCTTTTTTGAGGACTCGGGGGAACTTGTGTTGCCCGCCTACCTTGCCTTGAGTTTCCAGCCATTTGTAAAACAGCGCTGTGGGCAATACTTTCACACAAATCTCTTTGAGGGCTGCGCTGCGCTCTACTTTGTAGTCATCGTTGAGGTGTTGTAGGTGTGCGTCTATGCGGTCTCGGAGCTGGGTTTCATCTATGTTTTCGTCAGAGCCAATATACCACTGGTGCGCAAATAGGGTATCGTGGGGCACACCGGCTACCGTAAACTCCTTGATAGCGAGGTTCAGCTCTTCGCTCACTAGCTCTATGGCCTTGTTCATATTATCGACCGATAGGTGTTCGCCACAGAGGCTCAGGAAATGTTTTGTACGCCCAGTGATGATGATTTCACTGCGTTCTTTGTTTACAAACTGGATTACATCTCCAATGAGATAGCGCCAAGCGCCTGCACAAGTAGAAAGCAAGAGCGCATAGTGTGTCTCTTCTTCTACTTGATCTATTGTCAGGGCTTTGGCCTGTGGCAATAGCTCACCATCTGCATCGAAGTTATCCTCGTTGAAGGGTACAAATTCAAAGAAAATCCCATTGTTGAGGATTAGCCGCAGGTGTTGGTTGGGGTGTGTCTGGAAGGCGATAAAACCTTCGGAGGCTAAATATGTCTCGATATAGATGATGGGCTTGCCGAGCAGCTTCTCGAAGCCTTTGCGGTAGGGGTCAAAGGATACGCCACCAAAGGCATAGGCGGTAAGGTTGGGCCACAATTCGTGAATATTATTGAGTTTGTAATGCTCAATGATTTTCTCCATCATAATCTGAATCCAAGCTGGCACACCAGCCATAAAGGCAATATCCCATTTTTCGGCTTTTCGGACAATCTCTTCCAGCTTTGCGTCCCAGTCGGTATTTTTGGCAATACGCCTGCCGGGTTTGTAAAAATGCTGAAACCAAAAAGGAATATTACTGGCAGTGATGCCACTGAGGTCGCCCTCAAAGAAAGTCCCTCGACGGTTGAGGTGTGTGCTGCCACCTAATGCCAGTAATCCTTTGCTATACATCTTACTAGGGACTTCTTTGAAGTTCGACAGAGAGAGAATCTGCCGAATGCTGGCACGGTGGATAGCCTTGAGCATCTGCTGTGTAACGGGAATATGTTTGCTAGGAGAGCCAGACGTACCTGAGCTGAGCGCAAAATACTTCACCCGGCCTTTCCAAGCCACATTAGGTTCTGCATTTTTGTGAGCTCTATGCCACCATTGCTCATAGATGCTGTCATAGTTGAACAAAGGCACACGCTCTTGATAGGCTTGCATAAAGGCTTGCACCCCTTGCGGATACATATCGAGGATAGCGTCAAAGTCATAATATTTACCAAAAGCAGTACCACGTGCGGCACTGAGCAGTTGATACAGTTGGCGGGCTTGAAGGGATAAGGGCGGTTTATTGTCTTGTTCGATGCTGCGGCGCAGCTTGATGCCTTGTTTGAGCAGTGTTCCTAAAATGGCCATTGTTCTCGGTTTTTGGTGATGTAGGTCTTTGGGTTTAGCCCCCAAGATGCACACACAAGCATACGATGTCAGGCGGGTTGCCGGTGATGTAGTGTGTGGGCTATTTGGTTTTGGGCTAAGGAATAGTGTTTTGTGTTGAAAATATCCAGACTACTGGGCTAGCGCAAATTGTTAGGCTAGACTTTTAGGCAAAAATACGTAGTTTTTAGGGTTTTGTGGCATTTTTGGGAAAATGCAGGACTAATATATGGCGCTTGTTATAAGTTAATACACTGATTATGAGTTTTTTATGTGTTTGTTGTAAAGAAGTTACTAGTATTTTATTTTTATGGTATCATAAGGCCAGACCCATAAAAAAAGCCACCCCAACTTGGGATGGCTTATCAGCAGATGCTTTTAGATAATGATTATAGACCGAAAGCTTGTTTTACTTTGTCTACATAGTCGAGTCTTTCCCAACCGAAGAACTCTACCGCTTTTTTCACTTTGCGGCGTACTTCTGTTTTGTGTTGGTTGTTTTCTTCTACTTCAGCAATCATCATTTCTACCTCGCGGGTGAAAGGCTCGCGGCCCATGTGGCCATAAGCAGCTGTTTCGGAGAAGATAGGGTTGGTGAGGCCGAAGCGTTCTACGATGGCTTTGGGGCGCATATCGAAGATTTCAGATACGCGGGTAGCAATCTCACCGTCGTTGAGTTGTACTTTGGCAGTACCATAAGTGTTGATAGTGAGCGACACGGGCTTCGATACGCCGATGGCATAGGCTACCTGCACCAAGATTTCGTCGGCTACACCGGCGGCAACCAAGTTTTTGGCTACGTGGCGGGCTGCATAAGCCGCGCTGCGGTCTACTTTAGAGGCATCTTTGCCTGAGAAAGCGCCACCACCGTGTGCACCTTTACCACCGTAAGTATCTACGATGATTTTGCGGCCAGTAAGACCGGCATCACCGTGAGGACCGCCAATCACAAACTTACCTGTAGGGTTGATATGATAGATAGTATTGGCATCGATGAGGTTGGCAGGGATTACTCGTGGGATCACGATTTCGATCATATCCTTACGGATTTTGGCCAACATCGCCTCTTCGCTGTCGAAGTCGTCGTGTTGGGTAGAGATCACAATCGTGTGGATGCGTACAGGCTCGTTGTTGTCGTTATACTCGATAGTTACCTGAGCCTTTGCGTCGGGGCGGAGGTAAGGGATAGTTTGGCTTTCTTCTTTGCGGATGCGTGCTAGCTCGCGGAGTAGGCGGTGTGAAAAAGCCAAAGCCATTGGCATATATTCGGGAGTTTCCTTGGTTGCATAGCCAAACATCATCCCTTGGTCGCCTGCACCCTGCTCTTTGTCAAGCCCTTGGCCTTCGTTTACGCCTTGAGCGATGTCGGGTGACTGGCTGTGTAGTGTTACCATCACACCGCAAGAGTCTGCATCGAAACGGTATTCTGCCTTGGTATAGCCGATTTTTTCGATAGTAGCGCGCACAATATCGGGCACTTCTACATAGGCCTTAGTGGTGATTTCACCGGCTACTACTACCAACCCAGTCGTAACGAGGGTTTCGCAAGCTACACGAGAGGCAGGGTCTTGAGACAACATTGCATCAAGAATGGCATCAGAGATTTGGTCGGATACTTTATCAGGATGTCCTTCAGAAACCGATTCGGAGGTGAATAAATACGCCATATTAAAATAAAGTTTTAAATATGTGTGGGGTTAGGCCAATGGATGGCAATAATGTTTATAAATTAGGTGGCCAAAGTTAAGCTTAATTCTTACAATATTAAAATCAAACCAAAAAACTATGCTCGATTCATTGCTGGAGGGCTTTGCCTCCAAAGTAGCCATTCAGGTAGCTTGGGGAGAAATGGATGCCGCCCAACACATCAACAATACGGTATACTTGCGGTACTCCGAAACGGGGCGGATTGCGTATTTCGAGGCTTTGGGCTTCCGAGTAGCCACAGACAGCGCGCAGGCAGGGCCTATCTTGGCCGAAATCAATTGTCGGTATAAATTGCCGATTACTTTTCCAGACACGGCTTGGGTAGGAACAAAGGTATTGGTTGAGCGTCCTGATGCATATAGCTTTTGGATGGAGCAATATATCATCAGTGAGCGCCACCAGCGGGTGGCTGCCGAGGTGCGGGCCAAAATTGTAGCTTATGACTACCAAAACCTGCGTAAGGCCGAAGTACCCGAAGCGCTATGGCAACAAATTATGGCCTTTGAGGGAAGATTTGGCCAATAAGGCATATATACAAAAAACGGCCACTGCACGGGGCAGTGGCCGGAAAAAGGTCTCGTATGAGATGGTAGTTTAGCGGCGAATCATCAATTTTTGAACTTCGCGCATACCGCCACGCCCTTCTATTTGAAGCACATATACCCCGTTGGGTAGGCTACGCACATCAATTTGTTGGCTAGGCGCGTCCGTGGTTTGGTTATAAACCAATTGGCCATTCATATTGTAGAGGCGCAAGGCATAGGTACCTTCGCTTTGTTCTACTTGTACATTGACTACTTCGTGGGCAGGGTTGGGGTAAAGCATCACACTCACACCGCTGCTGCTCAGGCCTTGGGCTTGGGCTGTCGTTTCTACACTAGCGCCAGAAGCCGTTACGTTGACAGTATAGTCTTCTACTTCGCCATAAGTAAATACTTCACAAGCCGTAGGGTTGGCATTGTATTTCATTGATACACGCATACGAGTAGCGCCCAATGCTGCGCCTGTAGGCACTGTAAAGGAGCCTGATACAGAGGTAGCAGTAGTACGGGTACGAGAGAATACCAACTCAGTAGACTCAAAAGTACCGTTTTGGTTCCAGTCAATCCATACCGCATAGGCTTCATTGTATACCGTTGAGCGCCATCCCGGAACGATGGTGATGCTTTGGCTAGCGCCTCTGCCCATAGAGGTAGAGAGGTTCGTAAAGTTGGCATAACCTCCATTGTTGCCGGAGTTGTTGTTGATGCTGCCTATTTGTACACGCTGTATCCATTCGTCGTTGGTATTGTTGCCACGAGAGTCGCAATAGGTCAATGCTGCCGTAGGCGCAGTGAAGGTATTGCTGGCAGTATAGGCGCTGCTACCGCCGGAGCAGTTGGTGCGTACTTGCCACTCATAAGTAGTGCCTGCGGTGAGTCCTGTAAAGGCGATACTGTTAGTAGTACGGTCATTGAAATCAGACCAAGTAGCGCTGCCATTTACGCGGATACGCACATCATAGGTACTAGCTCCCGATACGGCATTCCACGAAAGGGTTACTCCTGTGCTAGTCAGATTACTCACACTCAGGCCTGTAGGTGCGGCGCAGCTGGATGCTGTTGTGAATGTGTTGCTGGCAGTGTAGGCGCTGCTGCCGCTGGCACAGTTGGTACGTACCTGCCACTCATAAGTAGTGCCTTCGGCCAAACCAGTGAAACCGATGCTGTTGGTCGTACGCCCGTTGAAGTCAGACCAAGTAGTAGTACCGTTTACGCGGATACGCACATCATAGGTGTTGGCTCCTGTTACGGCAGCCCAAGAGAGAGTGGCAGCGCTGTTAGTGATACCATTGACACTCAGGTTGCTAGGGATAGCACAGCTAGGAGCGCTTTGTTGTAGCCCCGATACAATAAGGGAGTAAGGCTGCGAACCACCTTGTAGAGAGTTTTTGTGTGTTACAGTGATGGTATATACACCTCCGGCTACAGGATTGTCGATGATGATTTTTTCGACGTTGTCGCGGAAGTTATCCCCTTGTGTAGCACCGTTGGCAGGGGCTGCGGGGTCAAGTCGCCAAGGGAAAGTGGTAGTACCACTGCGGGTTACACGCACATCCAAGTCATTGACTAGTCGTGCCGATGTAGAATTAAGTGTATTGTTGGCCAATGGAGTTCCTTTGGGATCCGTCCAGCAGATGGTTACCTCAAGTGGACCGCTGCCGCTGGCAGTTACGTTGATGGTATAGCTACTACCGTTATTGAGCACGTTTTCGGCAATGATGGCGGCCGTACCGCGCTGAGTAATCACATTAGCCGCTTTCTCGGCGTTGAGCAAGCCCCAGCCAAAGCGATAGTCAGGGCCGGGAGTAGTGCCGGCCTCGTCAGCGGTATGAATGACTAGGCCACGCAGTGTCGCTGAGCGCATAAAGCTGCCGCCGTTGAGATTGCGGTAGTGTTGCTGGAGCAAGGTCATTGTGCCGGTTACGTTAGGGCTGGCCATAGAGGTACCAGAGAGCGTAGCATAGGCCGAGTTGCTGCTGCTAGAGGCAGAATATACACTCACGCCACAGCCAGAAATATCAGGCTTGATACGACCGTCGTCTGTAGGTCCCCAAGAGCTGAAAGAAGACATGGTTACGCTTGAAGGGCCAGTATAGTTGGTTACAGCTGATACCGCAGCCACCACCAAGACGTTTTTAGAAGTAGCCGAGCCTGTGATGAGGTTATAGCCCGAAGTGCCAAACACACCACCGGGGTTGTAGCCCGCTCCACGATCGTTGCCCGCAGCCTTGACCATCAAGTAGAAAGGCGCGTTGTAGGCTAGCTCGTCCCAGTTGGCCGCAGTAGCATCATAAAAACCAAACTGCCACTGGCTCAAAAGGTCAGAACGATAACCATAGGAGTGGTTAGAAAGAATCAAACCTTGAGAAGCCTGTGAAGTCATCTCGGCCAAGTCGCTGTTCCAATCATTGGCCCATAAGGTAGACTCAAACGCCATCCCCTTGGCATTGGCCTGCACGCCACCGCCCATCAAAGTACCAGCTACGTGGGTGGCGTGGTTGGTGTTGCCATTGTGAGAGGTAAAAGCCACCCCATCGCGTTGGATTACACGATTGCCAAACTCTTGGTGGGCACCACGGACAGCGCCGCCATCCCACTCACCGACAATCATTCCTTGGCCATTGAGGTTCAAGCCCATTCCCCCTCCGCTCCACAAACGGTTGGCGCGGGTAGTTTGGGCAGCGGCCAAATTGCTCATCGTAATATAGTAAATAGGGATACCATCCTCTTGGATGTATTGTAGTTCCGAAATGTTTCCGTCAGGGTGAATGCGGATAATATCCCAGCCTTTTTGGCGGGCAATGGCGTAAGCTTCAGCTTTGCGTTGGCTATATAACGCATCGTAAGTTGATGATAGTTGTTCAAGCGCCACCACATTTGATTGTGAGATAATTGCGGCACGCTCTGCTTGGTTTTGGGCATAGCTTCGCCCGAAAAAGCCTCCTGCCAGTAGTAGTAGCAGGATGCTCAAGAGTAAGGGTTTTCTCATCTGAGCTTAGAGTTTGTAAAGGTAATTAGTACATAACAATGCAATTGTACGAATAATACAATTTGCTTGCAAGCACTCATCAAAACTTTATACTTAAAAATAAGTAGATACCATCTGTTTGCCTTGCTATGGTTGTTTTTTTTAAAACTTTATTGCTAACACGCATGTATCTATGCAAAGGTTATTTAGTTGCACGCTGAACTTGGAATAACCAAATAAAAAAACAAGATGGATTTTTGATATGGGTATTAGAGCTTGTCTAAATTTTCAGCGCGGCACTCAAAACAGCTGATTTTGGTGTCGATGAAGAGAATTTTAGACAAGTTCTTAAGCCTGTGTGGCGTTGCGTTGAAAGATGTTAGCGTTTAGGTGAGCAGCCTTGCTCAAAAAACGCGGCAGCCACCAAGGTATAATTCGTATTGCCTCGGTAGGCATAACGTAGGCCGTGTGGGAAGGCTCTCTGATTGACCCAAGCATCTACTTTGGATATGGGAGCTGCCAGCCCTAGGTTGTAGGAGGCCGCATAAAACCGGAGCTTAGCCAACTCGCTGTCGAAGGTTTTGTGGGCATATCGCGCCTCTAGGGCAAGATAAAATGCTGCTAAGTACCGAAACTGCCACAGTTGATCGTTGAGGCGCTCAATGCGTAGGCGGCGTTGTTCTTCCAGCGATACTTTGGGATAGGCCAATAGTTTGGGCTGTAGCTTTTCCAAAGCCTCTGCAAAAGAGGGCTTCATCTGAAAGACCCCGATAGAAAAGTCGGCGTAAGCAGTACCATATTGCACATAGAGCCACTGTAGAGTCGTGGTTTCGGCTAGATTTTGTAGACTATGGTATCGCAACATTTCGGGAAAAGCAATAGCAACAATAAATCGCTGTTGTGTGGGAGTAAATGCTTCTAAGGCCTCTTGTTGGATGGCGGCTTGGGTCTGAAGCCAATCACAGGCCCACTGCCAACGCCAATGCTGGGGCTGATGCCAGTCTTCGGCAGACTGTGCAGACAGGGCTTGCGCCCAGACAACCCAAACCAAGGCACAAACCCGAGGGATACTCAAAAAATAACGTGAAAGCAGTTGCATCATTTAACCAAAACGCAAAAGACACAGATTTCTGCTCAAATTATGCCAAGATTCACCGGACTTGAGTATTTACCCAATTTGATTTCTTTGATGCCAAAGCCCTAGCCTACAAGTAGTCCTGAGTAATTTGTTCCAGAGGCTACTCAAAAGGCCTCAACAAGGCAACACGCCGGCAGTGATTGATGTCTCGTCCAATTCACCATAAAACATAGGATGCTAATGGCGTGCGAGCGGTTTGGAGACTGGGCCTGCCAACGTGTTACAACTGTGGGCTATACGCTTTTGAGGGAGAAACCTTGTGTGCGTAAATAGTTGGTACAAAGACTACGTTAAAAACGCTTGAAAAAGCTGTAAGTGCTCAAGATATATGCCGGAACAGTAGTAAAATGATTGCCTCCCGGGATAGGAATCAGCTCAACATTGTTAGCGCCTCGTGCGCGCATGGCGTTGAGCGCATCTTGGGAGTTGAAAATAGGCACATAGTCGTCGGCAGTGCCGTGTACCATTTGGATAGGCGCTTGAGGCCGCCAGTCAAACACATTGTTGGCTGCCAAGGCAGCATTGAGGGCAGGGTTGGTATCGTTGGCAATCTGATTCCGGAAATTGTCCGTAAACAAGATGGTGGGGTTTAGGCTGATGGCCGGCGGCGCTAGCCCTATGAGCAAGCGGGGGCTGGGTACGGCGGCGATATTGGCCGCATAAGGAGCATTGTACACATCTGTGGTGCTCAGGTTGAGGTTGAAGTAGCGGTTATACACATTCAACACCCAAATGTAGGTAGATAAGAAAGCCAAATTGGTGTTTTGGCTGGCTACATACTTGGCAAAGGCGGTTTTGTTGTGTGCGCCTGCGCCGGGAGCACTGGCCGTTACCCGAAACTCACTGCTGAGGTTCTCCTCTAGGTATTTGTGCATGGCCATCGTGGCTGTGCCCCCTTGGGAATAACCCGTAAGAAAGAGCTTACCATTGAGCGCTACTTTACGGATGTTGCAAAACTCCCGCACAGCACGCAACATATCGATACAGGTGGTGGCCGTAATGGTAGATACTTCGTAGGGGTGGTCTTGGTCTGCCGAAACACCATAGCCCAAGTAATCGGGGGCGGCAAGTACATATCCCGAAGAGGCCAAGAAGCTACCTGTTTGGAATGCCTCACTCTGGCGATTGTAGCTAGAGGGTACTTGTTGGGGGTTGGTAATGGTGCCGTGTTGTTGGCTCAACAAACCCACAGGCACAGAAGCTCGCGGTACAATCATCGCCCCTGAAGCCTGTACTGCATTGCCGTTGAAGTCTTTGGTATTGTATACCACCTTATACACATCAATGTCATACACCAAAAAGCGGCCAAAGGCCTCCAAGTCTGCGCTGGTCTCTGCCAAGTCTGCTCTCAGCGCTGCGGTGGTATAAGATTTAATCAGGGTAGCTTCTACCAGAAACTCCCCCCTTAATGGTGCCTCTTCGTCCTTGGGCTTACATTGCCAGAGTACCAAGCCCAGCAAGGCGAGATAAATACTGTAACGAATAAACTGTAGGTACTTTTGCATAAGTATTAGGTGTTAAAGGTTAGATTAATAAAATAGTTGGGAGTTAATCGCGCTCAATGTACAAAAAAAATCACAAAATAATAACAACAGCTTTATATTCGGCTTTGTTTGGCATCCAAAGGAAGATATGGATAAAAAGCAGGGCAAACTTCTTATTTTTGAACCAAAACAGTACATTTGTGAACAATTGCGCCGCGTGGCTAAAACTTATCTTGTGTATATGGCAACTTCTTCTGACAACAAACAAATCTCTACCAGTGCTTTTTTGCGTGCCCTAGCCCAAGACTGGCGCGAACGCCTACAAGGGGTTTCGTGGCAACGATGGCTGTTGCCCAGCTTTGCGCGCAACTTCTATTTTGTCAGTGCGGTACTTTTTATCTTATGGATGCTTTTTTTTGATAGTAATGACTTCTTCACCCAACGCGAACGCAAACAGCGGCTGGAGCAATTGCAACGAGAACAGGTTTTTTATCAAAAAGAAATCAAACGCATAGAAACACAGCAAAATCGCCTCTCTAGCAACAAAAACGCTCTCGAACGATTTGCCCGAGAAAAATACTATTTCAAAAAACCCAACGAAGAGGTTTATGTAATCGTTACTAATCAAGAGGTAGGGGGGATAGCCGAAGAAGGAGCTAAAATGAGGCTGATACGTATCAAATAGCTTGTGAGTGGTTGTCCCGACCTTACCCGGACAGAAACCTATTCTACAAGCTCTACTAAAATATCTTTGGTAGTATGAGTATTTACCAAACACTCAACACAATCATTTGGCACGATGAAGGAGCCAAACGGCTGCGCTTAGTCTGGCGTGGGGTGATCCAAGGTGCTGATTATCGCGAAGGGTTACACCGGCTACTTTCGCTCTCATTGGAACGGGAAGCGCAAAACTGGCTGATTGACCAACGTGAGCGCACGGGAATGGCGCTGCCTACAGACATCCAGTGGCTCACACAGGAGTTTATCCCGTTGGCGGCGGCAATGTTGGGCGCGCAGTTGCGGATGGCCGTCCTCAGGTCTACTAGCTTAGAAAGCCACCAACACGAAACCGTCATCCAACAAGGACTAAAACTGATAGACAAACCCCCTACCATCGCTTTTTTTGATACCGAAGCAGAAGCCGTTCAGTGGCTCGGTGGATAGATGCTGCCCTGAAAATTAGGAAAATCCTGAGTGTATGGCTATTTTTCGGATGTATTGACACCTATGAAATGGCCAAGCCCATGACACCAAAACCTATAAGCCGGATACTCTTCTTCTGGGGAATCATTCTTTGTGTATTTTGTCAACAGTCGTCGTTGTTGGCGCAACGTATCTCCACAGAAGAAATTCAAAGTATTATTGATGAGGCGCCTACTGATGAGGCGGTCATACAGCGGCTCGAACAGCTCTTGCCCGAAATGCTCCCCTCTATTGAGCAGGTCTTTATCCTGAACCAACTAACCCTCTACCTTACCGAAACCCGCCCCGAAAAGGCGCTTCAATATGCCCAACAGGCACTAAAAGCCGCCCAAAAGCTGGATTATGAAGCGGGCGAAGGGTATAGCCTTCGCGGAATGGGGGAGGTCTATACAGTCTTAGGAAAGTACACACAGGCTACCCAAGCCTATCAAAAGGCTTTGCGTATTTTCAAGACCATCGATGACCAATACAACACAGCCTACGCCCATAGCGGAATTGGGTTGAGTTGTTATTACGAAGGGCGCTATCAGGAGGCTCTCAATGCGTACCAAAAGGCTTTTGTGGTTTTTGAAAAAATGGGCGACCTCGAAGGTCAAGCCGATGTACACAACAAAACCGGGGTGCTCTACTATGCCACAGCTAGTTATGCCGAGGCGCTCAAAGAGTATTTGGCAGCCTATAAGCTCAATCAGACCTTGGCCGATGATTATGGCAGCGCACTCGTGCTCAACAATATTGGCTCAGTATACCAACAGCTGAACCAGCCTGATAAGGCACTGAGCTACTTTGAAGCTTCGCTGGAGTATTGCCGAAAACTCAACTACCAGGCCGGTATCGCGCAGGCGCTCAACAATCTTGGAGCCGTATATGACCAACGCAGCCAACCTGAAAAAGCCCTAGCCCAGCACTTAGAGGCGCTCAATATCGCCCAACAACTCAATGATCCTTATACGCAGGCAGTTACGCGGAGTAATGTAGGCAATATCTACGAAAAAATGGGGAAAACCACTTTGGCCCTCGAACACCTGCTGCAAGCCCTGCACTTGCGTGAAAAAATTGGTGACCCACGTGGCACGGCAGCTTCTCTCAACCGCATAGCGCAATTGTATGCCAACCAAGCTGATGAAGCCCAAGCGCTGGTGTATTTCAAAAAAGGTTTGCGAATTTCATCCGAAATAGGAGCCGCCGATTTGACAATGGAGGCGTACCAAAGTTTGGCCGCCCTTTACGAACGGCTGCACAACAACCCAAAGGCCGAGCAGTATCGACGCTATTACCAAAACTTAAAAGACTCGCTAGACCTTGCTAGCTCAGAAGTAGAGTTGGCTCAACTAAAAACCCCTATCCTCAATACTACAACCCTCAAATCGTGGTCTAAAAACCTGACTTGGTGGATAATAGGCTTGGGAATAGGGGGATTGTTGACGCTATTGGGACTGGCGATTGTCTGGAAAAAAAGGAAAAACAACTAACGAGTTTGGATGGATGATTCAATCCGAATTCGTCAATCTAAACTCGTCAATCCGGAATCATTAATTGAAAGTTACTGGGATTCTGACCAATGTCTGGTCCCAAGTTACGAGGATACGTGCACCACCTTGTGCTTCTTCAATCACGATGGTCAGCGCCTCATAGGTATCATCGATACGCTCTGTGGGCACATCAAAAATAGCTACATTTTTACTCTCATCATATTGATAAGCGCCCCACTGGCCCAAATCACTATTGATGATAATCGTCCATTTGTCTTTCTCGGGGATACTGAAGAGCGTATATGTTCCGGCTTTGATGCGTTTGCCCCCTAACACAATATCTTTGTTGGTGGTGATTTCGGTGGCTTCATTGGCTCCGGTACGCCATATTTTGCCATAAGGCACTAGCGATCCAAAAATTTCGCGGTTACGCTTATAAGGTTGCCCATAAGTAATCTTGAGATAGGTATCGTTTACACGAAGTGTAGTAATGTTAAAAGGACTTTGTTTTGCCTTAGGTTCGATTACTTTTTGTGCTTGAAGCGCGTTTGTGCTTATCAATAAGGCAATTAGCAGGAAGAGGGAGCTGAGGCTTTTTTTCATAAGGCATCAAAATTTATTGATTGTGTGTTCGTTGATGTATTGTAATGAAGCAAAAGCGGGTAGCAATTAGTTCCCCACCGAAGCGCTTTCTCATCAAACAACGCAACAAAGGACGTGGATGTTTTATTGAAAAGCCCCTACTTCCTTGCTTTGCACAAAAATTGCTTACTTTTGTTGGTAATAGAAGCTGCTTACAAGCCTTCATCCTGATTGCAACTCTACTTGATACTTATGCCCTCATTTGTGATACAATTGCGTCGTGTTCTAGTCTCAACACTATGTTGGCTTTGGTTGGGTTTTACGGCAGTATTTGCCCAAACAGCCTGTTTTACGGCAGCCGGTGTAGACAATGGTGTACAGCGCGGCTGTGCTCCCTTTACTATCAGTGTAACGGACTGTAGCGGCAGCCCTGCCACGAAGGTCTACAAATTTTCGGATGCAGAGGGCTTTGTATCGCGTACTACCCACACGTATACTACCCCCGGACGTTATTCCATCACCCAAGCCCTGAGCATAGGTGGCCAAGGCGACAGTGTCCGCCGCAACGAATACATCGAAGTCTTGCCTTCACCCCCACCACAGTTTATCGCCACAGTCTGTGAGGGGCGGGAGGTATCGCTCGAAATCACCGACCGGCAGTACGAAACCTACCAAATCAATTGGGGTGATGGCTCTCCCATACAGACGGTCAACCGCGATGCCGGAGCCATACGACATACTTACCCTTCTACGGCAACTTTTGCCTTGCGCGTTACGGGCAACTATGTGCCTGGTGGCTGTGGTGGCGAAAATGCCCAACTCATCAACCCCATCAATGTCATCACGCAACCCCTGTTGGAGCAGGTACAGGTATTGGGCAGCAACAGGGTCAGCCTACGTTTCCCTACAGACAGCAACTTCGTGTATGCTGTAGAGCTAAGCATTGACAACGGAACAACTTTTGTAGACCTAGTCCGCTTTGCCGGCACAGGTTTCGCACAGATATATACTGCTGAAGCGCTTAACACCACACAGCCTTTGTATTTCCGAGTACGTGCTTTTGATGCTTGTGGAGCCACCAATGTATCGCCTGTGGTAGCCACTATAAGGCTTCAGGCTCAAGCCCAAGACAGTCAGAACGCCATCACGTGGCCGGTATATCCGCTGCCCGATTTCGGAGAGTATATCTTATTGCGCAATGGCAACCTCTTGGCCATCATCAACAATGTCAATCAGACTAGCTATGTCGATACAGCCATTATCTGTACAGAGCGTTATTGTTATAGCCTACAAGTCAACACACAAGGGGTCAATATGGCTGAATCTCTGTCAGACACCAGCTGCGTGCGGGCCTTTTCTAGTACCATTCCCCCCATTATCACACAGGGCGAAGGAAGTGTAGAAGACAACCGGCGTGTGCTCTTGCAGTGGCAAGTAGGCGCGGTGCCCGGTATACGTCGCTATGAAGTCATCCGTTACACTACCAATATCCGCAACAACGAAACCCGTATAGATACCATTATCGTGGCCGACGACCGACCCACATTGTTAGACGAAAACGCCAATTTTAACAATGGCTTCAACCGTTTTTGCTATCAAATCCGGTATACCAATGTTTGCGGCAATACAGCCTCATTTGCGCCAATTATCTGTCCTGTGTCTTTGCGAATAGAGCGACTTTCGGGCTTGCAACTGAGCCTAGCGTGGACAGACTACCGCAATACCGAGAGCAGTCTTGAGAGTTATGTAGTCGAAAAACTTGACGAAAACGACCAAGTATTTGAAACTATCCCCATCGGCGGGCTGAATTTTTTTATCGAAAACGTAATCGACACGGAGCGCCAAATTACTCGCTATCGCATCCGCAGCCTTGTAGGTGGAGCTGCTGCCGGGCAAATGATTTATTCTAATATTGTCACGGTAGAGCAACCCTTCCGCTTATTTTTCCCCAATGCCTTCAGCCCCAATGGCGATGGTCTGAATGATGTATTTGCCGCCAAAGGATTGTTTGTAGCCAGCTATCGGCTGATGATTTACAACCGTGCAGGGCAACTGGTGTTCCAAACAACGGACTTTGAGCAAGGATGGGACGGCTCCATCAACGGGCGCGAAGCGCAGGCCGACCTCTACATCTATACGGCGGAAGCCGAAGACCGGAGAGGGCAGAAGTTTCAAACCAAGGGTACTTTTACACTGATTCGATAGTACACTGGTATACAAATATGATAGCTACGACTTTTTTTTCTACTATTCTGCTACCCTTTGTTTTGGCGATGATTATGCTCGGAATGGGGCTTTCGCTCACCACAAAGGATTTTATCAATATCTTTGCCCGACCCAAGGCCCTGGCTTGGGGCTTGACTTGTCAGCTCATACTCCTTCCCTTGATAGCCTTGGTGATTGCGCGTATTTCGGGGCTTTCGCCGGAGTTGCAGGTAGGAATTGTCTTGATTGCGGCCTGCCCGGGAGGTGCCGTATCTAACCTCATCACACACTTACTGGGTGGAGCCTTGGCCTTGTCTGTATCAATGACTACGGTCAACAGCTTTATCACAATGTTTACCATCCCTGTTATCATCAAAACAGCGCTTTGGCTCTTGATGGACAGTACCCAAGGGCAGGAAATAGTGCTCCCTTTCTGGACAACTTTGGCGCAGGTGATGAGTACTACCGTGTTGCCCTGTGTCTTGGGGATTTATATCCGCCAGCGCAACGAGACAGTGGCGCTTCGGTTGGAGCGCCCGCTCAAGGTCGCAATGCCTTCTATTTTGGCATTGGTAATGATTGCGGCTATTTTTCTGGAAGAGGGAGAGGGCATCAGCCTGACTACCCGCGATTATTGGGAGGTAAGTGGGTTTGCATTCTTGCTCAATATAGCTGGAATGCTTTTGGGCTATTGGAGTGCGGCGTGGTTGGGGTTTGTTCCCAAAGTACAGATGACCATCGCCATCGAAGTAGGGCTACAGAACACTGGAATGGCCATCTTTATCGCTACAAGCCGACTAATGCTCAACAATCAAACAATGGCTATTCCGGCTTCTATCTATGCGTTGTTTACTTTTTTCACGGCCATTGGTTTTGGTTGGCTGGTTTCAAGAAACCACATCCAGCAAGAACGTAAACTAGAAGCCAAATAAATAACAGGTTGGGGGCTAGGCTCAAGAATCGGCCACCTGAAATACATCTTGGTTTTCGCTAGGCAGAATCTGCAGGACCTTCGAGAGCACCAGCAACACCAAGGTTCGGGAAGCCACCCGCCTAGGGATGTTGGCCGTATTGGCAAAATCATCAACGGTAATGGATTGGTGTTGCTCTAGGTAGCGCATCAGTAGACGCTCTTTTTGGCCAAATTCAAACTGAAAATTGCGCCCGCTGTTGGCGCTTTTTAGAATTTCGCGCATTTCCCTACTGGCTTTTACGCTCTTGTCATCTATCCGAATATAGGCCGTACGAGCGCGGGTATGAGCATTTTCGGCTACATAATGAGGTAATACCTCCCCCCTAGCAATATGAAAGACCAATACTTCGCGGGTATCGTCAATAAGGACACGCTCCAGCTGGTAGTCTATTGGGGGGAAACATTGGTTTTCGATGGCACGTGTGAGGACGTATTCGTCCTCACGGGGGTATTTGAGCCCCTTGATGGTCTTGTCGTCGGCTACTCCTATCAACAAAATACCGCCTTCTGTATTGGCAAAAGCGACCACCTCGCGGATGATTTTTTCTGGGTGATTCGCCTTTAGCTTGAACTCCAGCTGTTTACCTTCTCCTTGACGAACTAGTTTTTTGAGCTGTACGAGTTCCATAGTTTCAGATGTGGTATATCACCCAATATAACGAAAAACCTGCCAATTGTCTTGGCTAGTTGGCTTAAATTTTAGCGAAATTACCAAATATTTGGCACAAAAAAAGCCCTGCCTAGCAGAGCTTTTTATACAAAGTTGTGGCAGGGTTAGAAGTTGACGCGGATGCTAAATCCTCCATCAAACCATACCCAAGCTGGGGCGGGAGTGAGCTCGATATAGGGCCCCAAGTCCAAACCCAAAGAGATTGGGGTAGAGGGGATGAAATACTCGATGCCGATCATTCCGGTAAGGCCGAGGTTACCTGTTTGGTATTCGCGGCGCTCACGGCGGTTCCAATAGCGGCGAGAGCCAACTTGACCACCGACACCGGCATACCATTCCAGCCCATCAACACCACTGATTTGGTTTTGCCAGAGGTAGTTGACCATTAGTACGAGACCGGGGCGGTACTCATACTCGTCGCGCCAGTAACGTCGGCCACGGTGGTATCCGTATCCGTTGCCGCCCAAAACAAAGTCTAGGGCGTTTCCGTTGCTGAGATATTTTTTCACATTGATACCGGTAGGCTCACCTAGGCGTAGACCTACGGCAATGTTTTTTGATTGGGCTTGGGTAGCCAATGGGAATAATGCCAGCAAACCAACCAGCAACAACAGGGTACGTATTGTTTTCATAGTTTATAAATCGTTTGAAGTCGCAAAAATAAGGATAATACACGGCCTACATCGATAAAACGTCGTTTTTTTTCGATGAATAACTTATCGCATTATTTTTTCAAAAAAATCATTGCAAAACACAACCTTTAAAATAGCACGACGTATAATAAAAAAACCAAGCTGAAAATCAACTTGGCTTTTTGCTCTACTAAACCTATTATCAAAACTAATCAACCTAAATCATTAAATTATCTGCAATACCTTTTGTGGCATATGATGCAAATGAATTCAAATCAGCATTAACTAGGCTACAAATATAGCTGTTCAACCATCAAAAGTCAAAGCATTTTAACAAAAAAACTTGCCCCTGTGTTAAAAGGAACAAGTTTTTTTGTATTTTGCTGGTCTTTGCCCGAATGAGGTTTTCGGTTTTTTATTTGGTGAAATTGGTCTTAAACCAACGATTCCATCGAATTCGTTTGGAGAGGGGCTTGTTGTAAGCCATTGACAACCAAACGACCGCTGCTTTGCCAATAATATGGTCATGGGGCACAAAGCCCCAGAAGCGAGAGTCGAGAGAGTTGTGGCGGTTGTCCCCCATCATAAAATAATAGTCTTGTTTGAAGGTATATTGTTTGACGGGAGCGCCATCGATGAGCAATTGATTGTTTTCGATGCTTACTTTCCGGTGGTTTTCATACTTTTGAATCACCTCTCCATAGAGGGCAAGGTTCTTGGCGTTGATCTCGATTTGCATTCCTTTCTTGGGCAAGACCAAGGGGCCGAAGTTGTCTTTATTCCAAGCAAAGTCAGGGTGATGAGGATATACTGACGCATCATAGTTGTCGGGTTTTTGGATGTTTTTGACCACACGAACCACATTGCCCACATTTTTGAGCTGCTCGGCAGTAGCTTCGCTGATGTGCATCAGATAGCCTTCTTGGTCGCCGTCAATAAACTTGCTGTATTCGGTAATGTTGTACTTATCAAAAAAGAGCTCATTGATATTGCCCTTGGTATAAACAAGATACAAGAATTGCAAATGTTGGGGGTTTTCTTGGGCTTTGCCGTTGATAAACACTTGAGTATCTTTAATTTGCAGGGTATCACCAGCTACCGCCACACAGCGTTTGATGTAGTTGATTTTGAGGTCAGTAGGGTGGCCCAACGAGTCGGCGGGGAAGTTAAAAACAACTTCGTGTCCTTTTTTGACACTGCTAATGCCCGGTAGGCGATACATAGGCAACTGAATCCAGGTGAGGTAAGAGGGGATACCGGTTCCCCAAAACTGGTGGTCGGTCAGGGGGAAGTGGAGCAAAGTCTGTGGGGTGCGCGCACCATAATGGTATTTGCTCACAAACAAAAAGTCGCCCACCAACAGCGAGCCTTCCATAGAAGAGGTTGGGATGGTGTAGGCTGTCAGTAGTAGCCAGCGGATCAATGTAGCAAAAAAGACTGCCGCAATGATGGATTTACCCCATTCTTTGGCCGATTGTTGCCAAGTTTTTGGTGTTTCGGGGGCTTTTTCAGCAGCGTCCTTGTTTTTTTTCTTAAACATAACAAGCTCTAATAAGGTGAAAGGCACAGGCCTTTGGTTAGGAGGGGAGTGATAATGTATAGTGTTGTTGTGAGGGCGACCAACCAAGGTATTTTTGCGTTTGGGTGTACAGCAAGGCTGTAGATTCCTTCGGCAGGTACTTCATTACAACAAATAGGTAGGGTACAAAAATAGTGAATCTGCTAGGAAAGCTTGCAATGGATTGTTTTTTTTTCGGCAGTCGGGGTTAGCCTCAGGTAAAAACACTAAAAATATACTATTTTAGGTACATTGGTCTAGGCTAGTACTACGTTTGTGATTAAGATTTTCTATTTTTGCACACCACACCTGAGACGAGTGTGCTAATTTTTGTGATATGAGGTTTTTACAGATTATTCTGGTTAGTTTTTGGCTTTTCGGCAGTTGTTTGGGCAACAGCTCAGGGCTTTATGCCCAAGGCTCAGAGCCAGAGAAAAAGGGGGAAAACAAAAGATTTGATGGCCAACAGAAAATCATTATCCCCGCGCAAACACGCGACACGCTGCGCAGAGGTGCTGAAAATAATACCAAACTCAGCCCCGAAGAGTCGGCTCAGCAGTTGCTCGATGCGGTCGATATGGGCTATGAGTCTCAAGACGATTTGCGCAAGGCCTATGAGTCCTTTCAATTATACAAAACCACGGCCTTGGTACGAGAAGATACCAACAGCATTCGACATTTTGAAAACCAAGTAGTGGCGGTCTCAAGGGAGATGAAAATTGACTGTGTATGGGTAAAGCTAGAGGATTATTACCAAATATGGGATGCGACCTACATCAACCCCTATCAGCGCAGCGCGGCTAGCTTCAACCAGTCAAAAGAAATACAGTTATTTGATGGAGAAAAAGGCCTGCTTTGGGCATCTCCTCTAGAAAAGACTTTCATTACCTCTGGTTTTGGCCCACGCTGGGGGCACTTTCACGGAGGGATAGATTTACAACTCAATGTCGGCACCCCTATTTATGCGGCTTTTGACGGAATTGTACGTATTTCTACCTTCAACAGGGGGTATGGCAATTATGTGGTACTGAGGCACTATAACGGCCTCGAAACACTCTATGGCCATATGAGCGCTCTCAAAGTCCGCTCCGGCCAAGAGGTCAAAGCGGGGCAATTGATAGGGCTTGGAGGGAGTACAGGCTGGAGTACCGGGCCTCACCTACACTTCGAGACACTCTATGCAGGGCATACCTTCAACCCACTGGAGATTTATAATATCAATCAACGCTTTCAACTACGCTCGGACAAGTTTGTCCTCCTTCCACAACATTTTGCGCATTTGGGCAATAAAATGCGCCTGACGCTTTACCACCAAGTAGTGCCGGGGGAAACGCTCCAGACTATCAGCCACAAATACAATGTACCGGTTACGGTATTGGCACAAATCAACCAACTGACTACCTCTACCACGCTGAGAGTAGGGCAACGCCTGCGCATCCGCTAATGGCCATATAGAGGGAATTAAGGACTAATTTTCAAATCCTCCAAAGTCTGGGAAGACCTTGGAGGATTTTGTGTTATTACGGCTTAGTGTATGTAGCGTTCACAGTAGCAGGGACGGTTTTTTTGCCCGCCGGAGGCCGTAATGGTAGCGCTGAGGCTCGAAGCATTGACAGTTACTTGTTGCCAAACGCCGCCGTGCTCTTGTTTGCTGAGCGTCAGCGTACGGGCTTCGGCATTGGCTGACTAGCTACTGGTATCGGTACTACCTCCGGGTAGGGTTACGGTATAGCTGTTGTCGGGGGCGTAGCTCAAGGCGCTGAACGACAAAGCTGCTGCGCACATCACTACCGCTTTGGGCAGCGCTCCTTACCGTGAAGATTTGATTGGTACTAGCAATAGGGGAGCTGATATTGGTTTGGGTGATTGAAAACTGATTGGCATTGGCTCCGCTCAAATGAAGCTGCCCGCAGCACCAGAGAGAACCAAGTCAGCAGCTCCGGTACTTTGTAAGAGGAAGTCGTGGGAAGAGATAGCCCCCACCGCAGTATTTCCAAAAGTAAAAGTACCCCCAGAAGCTATAGTAGCGAAATTCTGCTGGATGTTCATCTGAGGGAATTTGAGCACCGTCAAGTTGAACACAAAATCGTTGTTGCCATAGCGCAAGCACAAGTGCCCATTGACAAAGGCGGGCAGCCCCAAATAACGCATGCCATTGCCTGTAGGCTGTGGTAGGATACTCAGGCTATTGCCGTCATATTTGGCCAGACTGCCGGTACCGTTTTTGCTAATTGTACACTGCCACTATGCCACACAAAAAAAGCCCCACCAACAGTGATGTTGATAAGGCCGATAGGGCAGGCTATTTTGTGGGACAATAGTTCGCCCGAAAACTATTGCCGCAATAATACTGCTTTGGTAATACCCCGTAGGTCGGTATCCATTTCGTAGTAAATTTTGAAGGCATTGTCTATGCGGTCAGCATCGGTAATATTGGGAAAGCGGACATAGCTTGTGCCCTCGCCCGGAGGCCACGCTGCTGAGGAAATCTCAAATTGCACCTTGCCTTGGCTTACAGCAATCTTGGTGATATTAAGTGTATTGGTATTGCCACTGGTGAGCCTAGCCGCGACAAAAGTCCCCCTTTCGATGATGCCGGTGTTGGGGTTGAGCCTCGCAACGAGGCTGACCTTAGGCCCGCCACCCGATCCATAACTATTGTTATACACCCCCTGAAAGGCGTTGCTAGCCACTTGGCGGCGTTGGATAGCGCCGGCATCATTGCTACCCCCATCGACTGTAAAGACTACCCAAGGGTTTTGGGCTTCATCAAGGGTAACGAGCACTGCTCGTCCGTCTACTGGTGTATTTTCATAGACCAAGCGCCACTGCTCTTGACCTTGGGCATTTACTTTGCGCACAAAAGGATTCTGGTTGATACTCGTTGCTTGGTCAAAGCCGACCGTATAGACATTTCCTTGCGCATCGGTTACGGTGTTGGTACTAGTGAGGTTGGCCGTATCGGGGGCAGGGTCTTCGTTGTTTTTCTTACGATTGCAGGCTGTAGAGGCCACTAAAAGCATAAGGCAGAAAGGGATGAGATATTTCATATAGTTCAGATTGGTAATACTGTACAGATATACTGTTTTTTTGCCACAAGGTTGTACCAATATGAGTGATTCAAAAGAACAGCTCTTGTGCCAATCGAAAGGTTTGGGTATGTGCATCGACAATGGTCGCCACACGCGGGGAGTATCCGCCGCCCATACTGACCACTACCGGCACGCGGTGCTGGCGGCAAGTGGCCAATACAAGTCGGTCTCTCTCGGCGCAGCCCTGCATGCTCAGGCCGAGCCTGCCGAGCTTGTCTGTCGCCAACACATCTACCCCAGCTTGGAAGAAGACCATATCAGGCTGTACCTCGTCCATCAGGCGGGGTAAGGCTTCGCGCAGCAGGCCGAGGTAGTGCGCGTCGTCGGTATGGTCGGGCAGGCCAATGTCCCAGTCGGAGTGTTCCTTGCGCAGGGGGTAGTTGTGTTGGCCGTGCATACTGAAGGTAAATACCTCGGGGCGGTGGCCAAATATTTCGGCAGTACCATTACCTTGGTGTACGTCAAGATCGATGATAAGCGCCTGACGAATGCGCCCTTGGTCGAGCAAGGTCTGGGCTGCAATGGCCATATCGTTGAGGAGGCAGAAGCCCTCGGGGCGGTTGGTGAAGGCGTGGTGTGTACCGCCGGCAATATTCATCGCAATACCATATTGGAGCGCAAAGTGCGCACAGTCGAGCGTGCCTTGGGCAATGGTAATCTCACGCTGTATCAGTTCCTCAGAAAGCGGAAAACCCGAACGGCGCACATCGGCAGGGCTGAGGGTCTGATTGCGTAGGCGCTCCCAATAGTCGGGGAGGTGTACCCGCACAATATCGGCCTCGGGCAGAGGCTGGGGGCTGAAAAAATTAGCCTCGGTAGCCAGCCCTTCATAGCGTAGCTGCTCGGGGAGCAACTGGTACTTCTCCATCGGAAAGCGATGCTTAGGAGGCAAGGGTAAGACATAACAGGGGTTCCAAGCAATTTTGAGCATAACTAACAAACCAGTCAGTGGGTATAAATGTTGGTCTAAGCTCCAAAGCGTTCGTCCAAAAGCTGTCCAATCACGCGATAGATGCGCTCCAGCTCTTCGTTGGTGATGATATAAGGCGGCAATACATACAGCACATTGCCCAAGGGGCGCAGCAAAATATCTTTGCTCAGGAAATAATCATAGAGCCAGCTGCGCGCCTCATTAAAGTAGGAGGTTTCGCGGTCGGTATCGATTTCGAGCGCCACAATGGTACCAAAGTGCCGTGCTTGACGAATGGCAGGGTGTTGGCGCATAGTTTGGGCAAAGGCAGCCTGTTTGGCACTGATGCGTTCGATATCGCGTTGGCAGTTGGCCGTAAGCAACAGGTCAAGGCTGGCATTGGCCGCCGCACAGGCCAGCGGGTTGGCGGTGAAGGAGTGTCCGTGGAAGAAAGTCTTGGCCAGCTCCGCAGCTTTGAAAGCCTCAAAAATGCGGCCAGTACAACTCGTTACGCCTAGTGCCAAAGTACCGCCTGTCAGGCCTTTGGAAAGACAGAGGATATCTGGCTTGAGCGTACAATATTCGGAGGCAAATAGCTTTCCGGTTCGCCCAAAACCAGTCATTACCTCGTCGGCAATGGTGATGATATCGTAGCGGGCGGCAATCCCCAGTAGTTTATCCAGAATCTCAGGGCTATACATCCGCATTCCCGAAGCTCCTTGGATGAGCGGCTCATAAATAAAAGCCCCCACCTCGCCAGTGGCTGCAAGGGTTTCAAACTCAGCAATTACCTGAGCAGCACGGGCACAATCTTGGTGGTGTGTTTGGCTAGCGCCGCAGCAGGGGCTTTGACTACAGGTAGGGAAGGGGAGGTGGTATACCTCAAAAAGATAGGGGTCAAAAGGAGCCGAAAAAGGGCTACGGTCGCCGACCGACATTGCGCCGAAGGTATCGCCGTGGTAGCCTCCGTCTAGCGCTACAATGCGCGGCTTGCGGATGCCTTGGTTGTGCCAATATTGAAAAGCCATCTTGATGCCTACTTCACAGGCCGTACTACCATTGTCGGAGTAGAAAATTTTCTCCTGATTATCAGGCAAAATCGCCAACAGGCGCTCGGCCAAGGTTACGGCAGGCTCGTGTGTAAAGCCCGCAAAGATGACGTGCTCCAGCTTGAGCGCTTGTGTCGCGAGGCTCTGAGCGATATGGGGGTGGCTGTGCCCGTGTAGATTGACCCACCACGAGCTAATGGCATCCAGAATCTCACGCCCTTCGGCAGTGTAGAGATATACCCCTTGGGCATGGCTGAGCGGAATGACCTTGCTCACCTCGGTATAGGGGGTAAAAGGGTGCCAGATGTATTGTTGGTCTTTGTGCGCGAGTGAGTCCATCAGTTTTGATACCAAGAGTTATTTGATTGGAGGATTTACTCGATTAGATTGATAATAGGCTTGTGTGAGACTAAAAGGAGAGCTTGAGTCAACCTAACCCACGGCGAACACCGTGGGTTTCGAAAATATCCAGTAGCGTGTGTATGGTGTAAGCCTTAGCGCTTGATGGTTTGGGTACGGTCAGGGCCAATAGATACCAAGGTAATCGGTACACCTACGGCAGCCTCGATAAAGGCGATATACTGGCAGAGCGCCTCGGGTAGTTGGTCAAACTGACGGAAGGCCTCTAGGTCGCAGTTCCAGCCTTCGAGAGTTTGGTAGACAGGCGTAACATCTGTTTGGAGCATATCAAAAGGCACTTGCTCGGTGAGGCTGCCATCGGGGAGGCGGTAGTGAGTGCAGACTTGTATTTGCTCAAAGCTATTGAGTACGTCGGCCTTCATCATATAGAGTTGGGTAACGCCATTGAGCATGACAGCGTATTTGAGCGCCGGTAGGTCGAGCCATCCGCAGCGGCGCTCGCGCCCGGTAGTAGCGCCAAACTCACGCCCGATGGCACGGATTTGAGCGCCGGTGTCGTTGTCTTGCTCAGTCGGGAAGGGGCCGCTGCCCACACGGGTACAGTAGGCCTTGAAAATCCCCAATACTTCGCCCACGTGTTTGGGAGCAAGGCCGAGACCGGCAAAAGCACCCATAGCCGTGGTGTTGGAACTAGTAACGAAGGGGTAAGACCCAAAGTCCACATCGAGCAGGGTACCTTGTGCGCCTTCGGCCAAGATTGTCTTTCCTTGCTGAAGCGCATCGTTGAGGAGATACTCAGTATCGGCCAAGTTGAGACTGCGCAAAGCTTCGATGCCCTTCCAGAAGGCCTCTTCTTGGGCACTGAGGTCTTGGCAGTCAAAAGCCAAGTTTTTGATAATTTGGAGATGCAGTGTTTTGAGCTTCTGATAACGTTGCTCAAAATCAGGGCTTAGAATGTCGCCCACGCGAAGGCCTTGGCGGCCTATTTTATCTTGATAAGTAGGGCCTATGCCGCGCAAAGTCGATCCTATTTTGGATGCCCCCTTGGCCTGCTCTTGAGCCGCATCGAGGTATTTGTGGGTAGGGAGAATAAGGTGCGCCTTTTTGGAGATAAAGAGGTTGGCACGGACATCAATCCCAAACTTCTCGACCAGCGCATCAAGCTCTTTCTTGAAAACCACTGGGTCGAGCACGACACCATTGCCGACAATGTTTTGGATTTCGGTGCGGAAAATGCCCGAAGGCACTTGGTGGAGGACGTGTTTGATGCCATCAAACTCTAGGGTGTGCCCAGCGTTGGGGCCGCCCTGAAAGCGCGCCACCACTTGGTATTGGGGTGCCAGAAAGTCTACGATTTTGCCCTTGCCCTCGTCGCCCCATTGTAGACCGAGTAATATATCGACTGCCATAAAATGAACTATGAACGATAGAATATGAATGATGAACTATGAAGTGAAGTATGAATCAGATAACCCCCCAACGAGTTGGTTGGAGGGTCGAAAAGCCTCAAAGGATGTAAAGATGGCACATAGTTTGGTAATAATCAAGCAATTTGACGACGGAATCTAACCCCACCCAAACCCCTCCGATGAATATGTTACACCCTTTACGCACGTTGTGCCTTGTTTTTTGTTTTTGTAGTGCCGTACTGATGGCCCAAGAGTCCTCATTCAGTTTCGACCAGTTGGAGTACCCCTTCGACACCCGTCTGACCACCCTGAGTGACGGCCTCAAGCTCGCCTCTATCGAAAGTGGCAAGGGCAAACAAACCCTCGTCTTTATACACGGCTTGGGAAGCTACGCCAAAGCTTGGCAGCCCAACATGGCGGAGTTGCAGGCAAAATACCGCTGTATTGCCCTCGACCTGCCGGGCTATGGCAAGTCCGACAAGCCTGCCGAGCAGACCTATGACCTTCCCTATTACGTTGCCCAGATTGCCGACTTTATCCGTATCCGCAAACTCAAGCAAGTAGTATTGGTAGGGCATTCGATGGGCGGGCAAATTGCCATGCTCACTGCCCTCACACACCCTGACTTGGTGCGGCGCCTTGTTCTAGTCGCACCCGCAGGCTTGGAGCTTTTCAATGACAACGAAGCCCAAATGCTGACCGGATTTACCAAGCCCGAAGCCATTGCAGCCACCTCCGACGAACAAATTCTCGAAAACCTAAAACTCAATTTCGTTACCCTACCCGAGGCGGCTAAGTATATGCACCAAGACCGTGTAAAAATGAAGCAAGCCTCTGATTTTGCGCAATATGCCAAGGCTGTGTCGGACAATGTCCGTGGCATGCTTGAAGCTCCCGTCTATGAGCGCTTAGGCGAACTAAAACAGCCTACCTTACTGCTCTTTGGCAAACAAGACCGCCTTATCCCCAATGCTTTTTTGCATCCCAATCTCACCACCGAACAGGTAGCCCAAGAGGGAGCCAAACGCATCCCCAATGCCACCCTCACGCTTATCGATGAGGCAGGACACTTTGTGGGCTTCGAAAAAGCCACCGCAGTCAATCAGGCCATACAAGCGTTTCTGAAATGAGTGTGGGCTGTCAACAGGATGGCAAAATCCCTAACGTCAGGGTTTAACATCAAAATCAGGGAAGCGCTGAGATTATCAGATTTCACAACTTCAATCTGTGTGTTTGTGATGTGAAATCAGCCTCGGATAAACGAATAAAAACAAACGTCGGGCATTCGTGGCGAAATTTGGGTTTCCCCTAGCCTTCGCCTCAAAACAGATAACAGCAAAAGAAAGCCACCAGCCGTCCCAAGTTTTTGGGGATGGCTGGTATCCGAGTTGTGTTATTTTTCGTTCAGATACTGCCACATTTTCTTTGCAGCTTTGCTGGAGGCGCCGGGCTCCCCCATTTGGCTCAGTAGGTGTGCATAGCCATCTTGCACAGCCTTTCGTCCCGGGTTGTTGGGCAAGATACGTTTCAGTTCTTCCCGTAGGCGTTCGGGGCGAAACTCGTGTTGAATCAACTCAGTAACGACGGGCTTATTGGCAATCAGGTTGACAAGCGAAATATAAGGTACTCGAATCAGGGTCTTGATGATGCGGTAAGTGAGCGCGCTAGTTCGGTAAACCACCACCTGAGGCACGCCAAAAAGTGCTGTTTCTAGCGTGGCCGTCCCCGAAGTTACCACTGCCGCCGTTGCTTCCGAGAGTAGGTCATAGGTCTCTTCAAATACCAAGTGTATACCTTCGGTGTGTTGAGCGGCTTTGTAGAGACTTGGTGGAAGGTTGTTAACGCCTGCTATCACAAACTGATAGTCAGGGAATTGGCTTCGGATGCGCAATACATCTCCCAAGACAGCCTTAACTTCTTGGAAACGGCTACCCGGCAATACTGCGACAATTGGAGCTTCCGAAAGCTGATGCCGCTGCCGGAAGTCTGCCGAAGGCCGGAAGTTGTGGATAGCATCCCAGATGGGGTTGCCCACATAGTCTACTTCGTAGTCGAAACGTTTGAAAAACGCCACCTCAAAAGGCAAAATCACAAACATCCGTGAGACAAAGCGTTTGATTTTGTAGGCGCGCTTGGTGTTCCAAGCCCACACCTTGGGAGAGATATAATAAAACACCGGAATGCCGTGTGCCTTGGCAAACTTGGCCATTCGCATATTGAACCCCGCATAATCTACAAGGATGAGCACATCGGGGCGGTGCGCCAGCAAATCGGCCTGACATTGCCGCATAAACTTACGGATAGTGCCGAGGTTTTTCAATACCTCCCAAAAGCCCATAAAGGCCATATCGCGATAATGCTGTACCAGTTCGCCAGCCACAGCCTCCATCTGGTCGCCACCCCAGCAGCGAAAATTAGCCGCAGAATCTTCTTCTTTGAGTGCCCGCATTAGGTTGGCAGCGTGCATATCACCGGAGCGCTCTCCGGCTATGAGGTAGTATTTCATATTCTGTTGAGGTTATACTCGATGGAAATTATACCAAGATTTGATTTTCTTGACTCTCAAGGACTTTCAGTACTTGGCTCTCCCAAACCAATTTTGACGAGGTATAGTTTGGGGAAATTATGCGCTAAAAATCATCGAGCGTCAAGTAAATCTCGCAATAGCATCGTCGGAGGCTTGTGTGCGATGCTCACACCACCGAACAGAGGAGTCACAAAAGCCCGTATGTATCCCACAAGGTTCTGCTTCGGTCAGCACACAAACATACACAGCTACGACCAAGCAAACAGCAAAAAACACGATTATTTGTGAAGGCTAGATAATGCCAGTAAGAAATTATAAAGAAATATTGGTGTAAGATAAATGATGTATATGCTAAAATCACGGATTCATTGTAGCTTTGTAGCGAAATATGGTACGGCTATTGGTAAGGGACTAGTCAAGGGAGTGGACACTTTTTTGTGCCTATGTACATAAACCTCCAAAAGCACCGTTATACACCAAGGTAGTGGAAAAGCATAGGCTTACAAAAGCAACACGACAACCCACTGCCCAAGCTCATCATACATTCAAGCTAGGATATCTGACATGAAAGTCGCTATTGTACTGAATACATCTTGGAACATTTATAATTTCAGACGAGGCCTTGTAGAGGCAATATTGGCCGAAGGGCACGAAGTAGTGGCAATAGCCCCTAAAGACGAATATGTACAACATTTGCTGGCCATCGGCTGCCAATACTATCCTGTACAGCTGAACAACAAGGGAACCAACCCCCTGCAAGATGTTTTCTACCTACACCAACTCTATCGCGCCTATCGCAAACTGAAGCCCGATTTGGTCTTGCAGTTTACCATCAAACCCAATATCTACGGTACTTTGGCGGCAGCCTTGCTGGGTATCCCGACCATCAACAATGTTTGTGGATTGGGTACTGTTTTTTTGCGCGATGGTTTCTCTTCTTCGGTGGCCAAATGGCTCTACAAATGGGCATTTAGGTATCCTCACAAGGTGTTCTTTCAGAATGAAGACGACCTACAGGTGTTTTTGGAACAAAAGCTCATCTCGCCAGAGCTAACAGCGCTCATCCCCGGATCGGGGTTGCCTTTGGAGCGGTTTATGCCTGAGCCAATGCCTGAAAATGAGGAATTTACATTTTTGATGGTAGCCCGTCTTATTTATGACAAAGGCATTGTAGAGTATGTAGAAGCCGCCCGCCTACTCAAGGCTCAAGGCTTTCGGGCGCGCTTTCAGCTTTTAGGTGCCATAGAAGAACAAAAGGGCTTGGGTATCAGCCGAGGCCAACTAGAGGCTTGGGTGGCAGAGGGGCTGGTAGAATATCTCGGCACTACCGACCGCGTACAACAGGTCATTGCGTTGGCCGACGCAGTGGTGTTGCCTTCGTACCGTGAGGGAACGCCTCGCGCCTTGCTCGAAGCCGCCGGAATGGCCAAGCCGCTCATTACAACCAATATCGCCGGCTGCCGACAAACTGTTACCGATGGCTACAACGGCTTTTTGTGTGAGGTCAAAAATGCCACAGACCTAGCCGAAAAGATGCAGGCTATGATTCAGCTCAGCCCCGAAGCTAGAGCCACAATGGGTCAAAATAGCCGATATAAGGTAGAGCAGGAGTTTGACGAGAAAATTGTGCTCAATGCCTACCTGCGCCTTGTACGAAATTATGCCCAATCTGCATAAAAAACGCAAGACACCAACCGCAAAAGGGGGTTGTGATTGTAGCCTTTTTGATGTAGCTTTGCTCAAGCTGCTAAGCATACATCTACTTTTATCTCTGTATCCCCTCAATCTTGAGCGCTTATGCGAAACATACTTTATTTTGTTGCCTTTGCAGTACTCTTGTCCTCTTGTAAGATTTATAATCAGAACGTGATTTTTAAAACAGAAACCGAGCTCAACATCCCAGAGGTGGAGGCGCTTCGAGCTATCGCCGAGCGCAACTATATCATCAAGCCAGATGATTTTATCAGTGTGCGGCTCTTTAGTGTGGAGGGTGAAGCCCTGGTAGAGCCCATCTTGCCGGCCAACTTGATGGGGCAGCAGGGCGGAATGGTTGGCGGTGGCGGAATGATGATGGGCGCACAGCAAGGCGGCCTCCAACAACGCTACCTCATTCAAACCGATGGCTCAGCAGACCTACCCCTGATTGGCAATATCTCGCTAAAAGGCTATACTCTACACCAAGCCGACAGCGTCTTGACGGAGGCCTACAGCCAGTTTTATAAAGACTTGTATGTGCGTACGCAATACCTCAACAAACGTGTGATTGTGTTTCGAGGGGCTGGCGCGACTGTAGTGCCGCTCGAAAACGAAAATATGCACCTCATCGAAGTGTTGGCCATTGCCGGCGGCTTCGACAACTCGGTGCGCGCTACCAACATCCGCATCATCAGGGGAGACCTCAAAGACCCAACGGTCTTTATTGTCAATCTGAAAACGATAGAGGATATGCGCAAAGCCTACCTTCGCATTGAGCCTAACGACATCATTTATGTAGAGCCTATTCGCAAGAGCATCTTAGAGGGCTTGAGCGACTTGTCAGGTTTGTTGGGGCTGTTGGCTACTATTTTCTCTTTTGCCGTATTAATCAGAAGCACGAATAATTAAGTCTTGTGCTACGTTGTTAAACCAATCACCATTCTTATTCTAATTAACCTGTTGACGCTTTAGCTTGCTTGTCTAAACATACCCACATATCACCTACCATAGGCCCACCGGAAACAGATGATGACCGTAATTTTTTGAGTGAGTTAGACTTTCACAAAATATGGCTCATCTTTCGAAAAAGCT
Source organism: Eisenibacter elegans DSM 3317 (assembly GCF_000430505.1). Lineage (NCBI taxonomy): Bacteria > Pseudomonadati > Bacteroidota > Cytophagia > Cytophagales > Microscillaceae > Eisenibacter > Eisenibacter elegans. The sequence goes on from NZ_AUMD01000011.1 coordinate 619,309, forward strand.
TGATTTGGATTGTGTTGTTAGTAACGCTTTCCATCACTGGTGCATACCTCTATATCCGCTATACCAAGCCGCTATACCAGTCGGCTTCTAATCTCAAGCTAGAAATCAAAAGCACAGGCAACAATGTGTTGGGGCTGCGGGGCGTAAGTATGGATGGGGGCGACCTATACGGTGAAATAGAATATATTCGCTCCGAAATCATCTATGACGAGCTACTCAAGCGCTCTCCCGAATTGCACGTAAGCTACTATGCCAAGGGCAATATCTTAGACAATGAGCTGTATAGCTCTTCGCCTTTTGAGCTGGTGTACGAACAGTTTGACGAATCGTTGATGGATCAAAAAATCTCTGTCGAAATTCTGAGCAAGCAGGAATACATCCTCTCTTATCAGATAGGCAATAGTGTAGTCAAACAGCAATATCAGTTTGGACAGGCAATTAATCTGGGTGGGAAGGTATGCCAATTAGTGCTAAAAAACACCTTCAGCCCCGGCAGTAGTTATAGCTATTATTATTTTGTAGTCAACAGCCGTAGCGCCCTGATCAATTATCTTCAACAAAACCTGAGCGTAGGCATTATCAACCAAACTGCCCGCATCATCAGTGTGGCCTTCAAAGAACACAACATTTATAAGGCACGTGATATTGTCAATAAAATCGACAGCATCTACCTAGAGAAAACAGTAGAAAAACAAAATCAAAGCTACAAACAACAACTACGCTACCTCGATGAGCAAATCGCGAAGATAGAGCAAAAACTGGCCTCTTACGAAGATACCCTAGAGCGCTTTATCCTGACCAATAAGGTGCGCAGTGGAGAAGAAATCTTTAACAAAGCGCTGAGCGGCATAGAGGAAATGCTGGTCAAGAAAAACACGTTGGTAGAGCAACTCACCACCCTCCAGCAGCTCGATAATTGGGTACAACAGGACTCGCTCAACCTCGAAACCCTGCCCGAAATAGCTGTAGACGATGCTCGCCTGACCACGCTTTTCACTGAGCTAAACCAGCTCAAGGAACGCCGCAACAGTATGGCGCTTACCCGCACAGCCAATAGCCAGTCTTTGCGCTATCTCGAAGAACAATACGCTACAGCCAAGAGCAAAGCCGCCCAGCAGATTCAGGCCCAACAAAAACGCCTCTACCGACAATTGGCTGAAGTAAGGGGTAAAATCGCCGAATCGGAACAACAGTTTTTTAGTGCTCCTGCCAAAGAAAAAGCCTTTAACCGTATCCAACGGCTGTATAACATTGATGAGGGCTACTACCTCAGCATGCTCAACCGTAAGGCCGAAATAGGGATAGCCGGGGCAGGCATTATTCCGGAATTTGTGATTTTGTCGCCGGCCAATCTCCCCAGTGTAGCCATCTACCCCCAAAAGCGCACCATCTACCCCATCGGGCTAGGGGTAGGACTGATACTTTCGCTGCTTTTGGTAGGAGGGCGATACATCTTGAGTGATACCATCGGCAACCAAGCCGAACTAGAGCGCCTGCTCTATGCGCCGGTGCTAGGAGCTGTGCCCCACTATCGACCACGCAAATACAAAAGCCAACACTCTCGCCTGATGGTGGCCGACAACCCACGCTCCGTACTCAACGAAGCCCTACGGGCTATCCGTACCAATATCGACTTTATGTTGCCCCCTGGCCAACGCCTACACCAACGCGCCGAGGCCAAAATCATTGCGGTCTCCTCTACAGTCAGCGGCGAGGGCAAAACCTTTGTGGCGGTCAATACCGCCGGTATTATTGCCATGTCGGGGCTGAGGGTCATTGTGTTGGACTGCGACATGCGCCGCCCCAAAGTCCATCTAGCCTTTGACTATTTGGATAATGACAACGAGGCCGGCGGCTTGAGCACCCTGCTCATTGGTCGAACCACGCTGGAGTCTGTCATCAAAAAACAAACACGCGTCGAAAATCTACACTTTATACCTGCCGGCCCCATACCTCCTAACCCCTCTGAGCTGATTCTTCGCACGGAATTTGAAGAACTATTAGTCTCGCTCAAAGCAAAATATGACATTATCCTCATCGACAGCCCGCCGGTGGGCTTGGTTACAGATGGGATATTGATTATGCAAAAAGCTGATGTACCGCTGTTTGTCTTTAGGGCAAATTATTCGCGTCGAGTTTTTGTCAAAGGACTCAACAAATTGCTACAACAAAAAAATGTACAAAACCTAGCCGCCATTCTCAATGCGTCCAAAGCAACCGGAGGATATGGATATGGATACGGATATGGCAGCTACGGCTCTTACCAATCGCCCTACTATGAAGAAGATACGCCTGCTTGGCGGACTTTTCTTCAAAACATATGGGCAATTATCAACCAACGTAAGTAATCATGATAGGACTACTCTTCTCCAAATCAGCCCATAGCAACCCTTGGTTACGTACCGATAACTGGCTACACACAGATATACACTCGCATCTATTGCCCGGCATCGATGATGGGGTGAAGACGCTGGCCGAGGCCGCTGCGCTCATAGAGCAGTTTCAGGCTTTGGGCTACCAAAAGCTCATCACCACGCCCCACATCATGATGGACTATTACCGCAATACGCCCTGTATCATCCAAGAACGACTCGAAGAACTGCAAGCTTACCTCAAACAAGAGGGCATCAATATATGTATAGAAGCTGCCGCAGAGTATTATATGGATGAGGGCTTGGCCGAAATGATCAAGCGCGATGACCCGCTGCTGACCTTTGGCGACCGCTATGTGTTGGTAGAAACGGCCTTTATCAATCGACCGCTCAATTTTTGGGAGATGCTCTTCGAGCTACAAGTCCTAGGCTATCGCCCTGTATTGGCACACCCCGAGCGCTATGCTTATTTGCAAAAAGACCTCCGCCTATTGGACGAAATCGCGCAGCGAGGTATCTTGCTGCAAGTCAATCAAATAGCACTATCAGGATACTATGGCTCAGAGGCCAAACGCTTGGCCAAATACATCATTCAGAAAAAAATGCTTAGTTTTGTAGGCTCTGACTGCCACGGGGTGCGACACATGCAGGCAATGCAAGTAACACACAAACTCAAAGGCTTTCAAAAATTAGCAGAACAACCCCTACTCAATGCTCAACTCTGATTTTCAAGACTATAACCACCTTCCTACATACGACAAAACGGTATTGGTTACCGGGGCTACCGGCCTAATCGGTAGCTTTGTTGTCAGACTCCTACTCCAACAAGGCGCTACCATACACGCCCTTCGCAGGCAAAGCAGTACCCCACTACTGCTAGAAGGGCTTGATGAACAGATACATTGGCACGAAGGAGATGTGTTGGATGTGGATAGCCTCGAAGCAGCGATGGAGGGCGTTCAGTCTGTAATTCACTGCGCCGCTACAGTTTCTTTTCACCCCCGCGACTACGCGCATATGTTTAAGGTCAATGTAGAGGGGACGGCCAATGTGGTCAATGTGGCCCTCACAACAGGCATAGAAGACTTTTGCTTTGTCAGCTCAGTGGCTGCGCTAGGTCGCAAAAAGGGGCAGATGCTCATCGATGAAAGCAATCAATGGGAGACTTCTCCCCTCAACAGCCAATACGCACAGTCCAAACACCTAGCCGAGATGGAAGTCTGGCGCGGGATTGCCGAAGGCCTCTCGGCGGTGATTGTCAACCCATCGGTAGTGTTGGGCCCCGGAGAGCTAGACAAAAGCAGTACCCAGCTATTCAACTATGTTTATACCCAAAAGCCGTTTTATATTGATGGCTACCTCAACTATGTCGATGTGCGCGATGTAGCCACTTCCATACTTTTATTGCTTGCCCGCCAAATACGTGGGGAGCGCTTTGTGGTCAGCGCCGGCACGATTACCTACCTCGAAATGTTTGGCTATATGGCCGAAACATTGGGCAAAAAGGCTCCTCGTATCAAGGTCAATGGCCGTATGGCCGGGATAGCTTGGCGCTTGGCCAGCCTCCAATCTTGGCTTACCGGAGGCCGCCCCTTCATCACCCGCGAAACAGCTCAGATAGCCCAAAACTCTTTTACTTTCGACAATCAAAAAATAAAAAAGAGGCTCGACTATCAGTTCAAAAGCGCCCAAGAGGCAATTCAATGGACTGGGCAAGCCTTGCTGGCGCGTGAGAAAAACCCAAAAGCCTAGCATTTTTGTTGTATAATTTACTAACTTAGCAAAACTACTAGGCCCATACGGGGCTAGGCATAGGAACGGTTTTGTTGACCTATAGACCCTGTATTTCACTCAAGAAGCGCCCTATGATAGACGATTTTGACAGCAGAGATGAAACTGAAGAAACCGTTGTCCGATTTGAGCAGATGCTCCGACAAGAGGAATTCTTTTTTTTCGATGTAGAAACTTATGAGCGCATCATCGAGTATTACCGTGAGCGCGAAGAATATGAAACAGCCCTTCAGGCCTGTGAGATGGCCTTATCGCAATATCCCTTTTCTAACGAAATTAAATTTGAAAAAGCACAGGTACTGGCAAGTTTAGATGAGTTTGAGGATGCGCTCGAACTCATCGAGCAGCTCGAAGTACTCTATCCGCAAGACAAAGACCTGATTTTTTTGAAGGGAAATGTACTCTATCTCTGTGGCCAGTATACCGAAGCCATTGAGTCATTGGAGCAAGCCCTGCCTTTTGCACAAGACAAAGATGAGATTTATTTTCGTATAGGCTATGTCTATGCCCAATCAGAAGAGCAGATGCCGCAAGCCATCAGCTATTTCCAAAAAGCCCTGCGCGAAAATATAGCTCACGAGGCCGCCGCGCTTGAGTTGGCCTTCTGCCTAGACTTTATCGATGACTTTGCCGAGGGAGTGCGTTTTTACGAAGAGGTCATCAATGAAAATCCTTATGCACACTATGCTTGGTATAACCTTGGCCTCTTACACGCCAATATGGAGCAATATGGCCAAGCCCTACAAGCGCTCAGCTATGCAGTCCTGATTCAGGAAGACTTTGCCGCTGCTCACTATGCCATGGGGCACGCCTACATGAACAATAGCGACTACCGCGAGGCCCAACAAACCTACCTGCTGGCCATAGACCACACCCCAAGCCCTGACCCTGAAATGCTTTGCTGCCTAGGCGCGGCCTACGAAAAAGACCAACAGTATAGCCCCGCCATACGCTATTATAACCAAGCCCTACAGCTCGACCCTACCTATGCCGACGCTTGGTTTGGGGTTGGAGCTTGCCTTTTTTATCAGGAAAAATGGTTCGAATCGCTACATTTTTTGCGCAAAACCGTTACTTACAACGATGACAACGACCTCTACTGGCTCGTCTTGGCCAATGCCGAATACCAAATCGGCAATACCGTAGCCAGCTTCGAAGCATATATGCGCGCCAGCGAAATCAACCCGACCAACCCAGAAGTATGGCTCAATTGGTCTTTGCTTTGCTTCGAGCAAGGCGAAGAAGACAAGGCCGTACAGCTCCTGAGTGAAGGAATAGAAGAATGCCCTGAAGAAGCATTGCTCTACTATCGGATGGCGGCCTACCTCATCGACGCAGGAAAATACAAACAAGCCTTCTCGTTTCTAGAAAATGCCCTAACTTTGGACTTTGATAAGCACACTGTACTGTTCGACTTTTTTACGAGCCTAGACGTACAAAAAGCGCTTTTCAAAATCATTGATCAATACAGACAAGACCATTCATGAACGAACATCCTAACTACGTTTTAAACGGAGTCCCCGAACGTAGCCTCAAACCTCGCGACAACGGCTACACCATGGTAATGGACAAAGGGCTTTCGACACGCGAAGTAGAAGATATGCTCAGCGTCTCGGCTGATTATATCGACATTGTCAAGCTAGGCTGGGCTACTTCATATGTAGTGCCTAATTTGAAAGAAAAGCTACAGGTATACAAGCAGGCCGGTATCCCCTATTATTTTGGGGGGACGCTGTTTGAGGCCTTTTTGATTCGCAAGCAGTTTGAAGACTACCGCCGTGTACTCGAGAAGTACGATATGGAGTATGTAGAGGTATCGGATGGGTCTATTTCTTTGCCTCACGAAGAAAAATGTAAATACATCAGCATCCTCAAAGAGCAGGTAACTGTGCTTTCGGAAGTAGGCTCGAAGGATGTCAATGATATCATCCCCCCTTATCAGTGGATTAAGCTGATGCAGGCAGAGCTAGACGCAGGGGCTTGGAAAGTAATTGGCGAAGCCCGCGAAGGCGGAAACGTCGGCCTATTCCGTGATTCGGGCGAGGTGCGTCAGGGGTTGGTCAAAGAGATTATTCACTCTATCCCCTCAGACAAGATTATCTGGGAAGCCCCCCAAAAATCACAGCAAACTTGGTTTATCAAGCTCCTAGGAGCCAATGTAAACCTAGGCAATATTGCCCCCAATGAGGTAATCCCACTCGAAACGCTCCGACTAGGTTTGCGTTCCGATACCTTTAGCCATTTCTTGCGCGCTGAAGACATCAATGAAGGGATGCAGTTGCGCGGCAACATCGCCAAATAGGGTGAAATATTCGTCTTGAGAAGACCTGTTGGGCTTGACAAAACCCTAACAGGCCTTCTTTTTTCCTAATTACCCAGCCTCAACAATATACTCATCACTAACAAATGCTTCTCCTTTCAAAAATATGCAAGCATCATACTTCTTCTTGTTTCTAAAAGGGCTGGCTATGGGCGCAGCCGATGTGGTGCCGGGAGTTTCCGGCGGAACCATCGCTTTTATTACTGGTATTTATGAGCGCTTGCTCAATGCGATTCGTTCTGTCAACGGCACCGCATTGCAGCTACTCTTACGAGGGCGTATCGCCGAGTTTTGGAAACACACCGACGCTACTTTTTTGCTGGTGCTGGTATTGGGAGTGGGGACAGCCTTTGTGAGCTTGGCCAAACTCATTACTTTTTTACTCAAGGCTTACCCCGAAATGCTATGGGCATTTTTCTTCGGACTGATAGCGGCTTCGGCCTTCGTGGTGAGCAAACAGGTGCGGCAGGCCAATGTGGCTGTTTGGCTTGTAGGCATTGTAGGGGCTTTGGTGGCCTATTTTATCACCGTAGCCGTTCCTGCCGAAACACCAACGGCACTGTGGTTTATTTTCCTCAGTGGAGCCATTGCCATTTGTGCGATGATTTTGCCCGGTATCTCAGGTAGTTTTATCTTGGTGCTTTTGGGCAAGTATGAATATATGATGCAGGCCATCAAGACTTTGCAAATCAAAGATATCGCCGTTTTTATAGTAGGGGCAGTAATGGGCTTGCTTTCTTTTTCTCACCTGATTTCGTGGGCCTTGCGCCGCTACCACGACCTGACAATCGCCCTGCTGACGGGCTTTATGGTAGGAGCGCTCAACAAGGTATGGCCTTGGAAACAGACACTAAAAACGTATACCGACCGACACGGGGAGGCGAAGCCTCTGGTACAACAGAATGTATGGCCTTGGGAGTATACCGACCTCACCGGCCAAGCAGACTATCTACTGTACTGTGTCTTGTTGGCCGTGTTGGGCTTCGGACTGGTATACCTGCTCAGCAAATTCAGCCCGCAACCTAGTGAAGCTCCAAAACAGACGGCTTAGATACCTATGTGAATCAAGAAAATACCACCATTGGTATTTTTGACTTTCGTTGTTGTCGTTATTGTGCTTATTTTATAACAAGATTCATATCATAAGTAGCAATGCACAAACAGCCTGTGTTTTGTTTATGATGTAGTATATTGAAAATCAAGAGAATAAAACAACTGAGCACTCAAAACTAAAAACGCATAGCTACTTGCTAAGATTTACAATAGGCGGCTGATTCTGATGACACAAGCTAGCTAAAAAACAACAAAACCACAGCAACAGGAGCTATCCTATTGCTGTGGTAGCATATTGTGAAAGGGGTGTGTGTCCCGAGAGCTTACATATGGATTACCTCACCGTAGGCGGCGGCGGCGGCTTCCATTACAGCTTCCGACATGGTAGGGTGTGGGTGTACCGACTTGATGATTTCGTGTGCGGTGGTTTCGAGACGGCGCGCCACCACAACTTCGGCAATCATTTCTGTTACGTTGGCTCCAATCATATGAGCGCCCAACCACTCACCATATTTGGCATCAAAAATTACTTTGACAAAGCCATCTTTGGCGCCGGCGGCACTGGCTTTGCCAGAGGCCGAGAAAGGGAATTTACCTACTTTGATATCATATCCGGCATCGCGGGCGGCCTTTTCGGTCATCCCGACAGAGGCAATTTCGGGACTGCAATACGTACAGCCGGGGATGTTGGCATAGTCGAGTGGCTCGGGATGATGACCCGCGATATTTTCGACACAGATAATGCCTTCGGCAGAGGCTACGTGTGCCAGCGCCGGGCCGTGGGTAATGTCGCCAATGGCATACACTCCGGGGATATTGGTACGGTAATATTCATCGACCAGCACCTTGCCTTTGTCAGTAGCAACGCCTACATCCTCTAGGCCGATACCTTCGAGATTGGCGACTACGCCTACGGCAGAGAGTACCACATCACACTCCAGAATTTCTTCGCCCTTCTTGGTCTTCACACTTACCTTACAGCCTTTGCCCTTGGTGTCTACGGCTGTTACCTCGGCATTGGTGAGGATGTTCATCCCCATTTTTTTGTAGGTACGCTCCAACTGTTTCGATACCTCCTCGTCTTCATTAGGAACAATATTGGGCAGGTACTCTACAATCGTTACTTGTGTGCCGATGGTATGGTAGAAATAAGCAAACTCTACCCCGATAGCGCCGGAGCCTACCACTACCATCGACTTAGGCTGCTGCTCCAGCACCATCGCCTTGCGGTAGCCAATGATTTTTTGGTTGTCGATGGGCAGGTTGGGCAATTCACGCGCACGACCACCGGTGGCTAAGATGATATGGTCGGCACTGTAGACGGTTTTCTTACCTTTGTCGTCGGTTACTTCTACTTGTTTGTTGGGCATTAGTTTGCCAAAGCCTTCAAGGGTATCAATTTTATTCTTTTTGAACAAAAACTGAATCCCTTTGCTCATCCCCCCAGCTACTTCGCGGCTGCGCTTTACCATCCCGTCAAAGTTTACTTTGGCATTACCTACCTGAATGCCGTAGCTGTCGGCGTGTTGGATATATTCAAATACTTGGGCGCTCTTGAGTAGGGCCTTGGTAGGGATACAGCCCCAGTTGAGGCATACACCGCCTAGCGACTCTTTTTCAACTACGGCTACTTTGAGCCCTAGCTGTGAGGCACGGATAGCAGCTACATAGCCTCCCGGCCCGCCACCAATGACAATCAAATCGTATTTTGTAGACATATTATTGGGTGTTTTGGAGTTATTCAAAAGGAAAAGTGTATGATAGACGCACAGGCAAAATATCATTATTCCACGATGGAATAGCGGTTTTTCCTAGCCTATGCAAAGTTAGGATAAAAGCCTAAAGATGAAAATCTTGAATGTGAATTTCATAGTAGCACAAAACAACAAACACACAATATAGAAGCAAAAGGGTGGAGAATATTTTGAATCAAAGAAAACCATCGGGCTCAATAGTTCGTAACTGTGCTAAAACAGTATCACATATTACTATCAGATTTTTATGATGCGAGAGGCATATCACACACACTATGTAACCCATTGGGTGGATGAAACTCAGCAGTTGCTGGAGACCCGCTGGCATCCGGCGACAGAGCGGATGGGTGAACTAGATTTCCGCTACGAAATGGAAGAATGGCTTCGGATTACACAGAAGCTTAGTATCACACGTATTTATGACCACTGCGTGCAGTTTTTGTATCCCATCAGCATAGAAGAGCAGACCTATATGGCACAGTTGCTCAACCCGGGGTGGATTGCCGCAGGGGTCAAACGTTATGCGCATATTATGCCCCAAGAGCTTGTCTCTAACCTTTCCGCAGACCAGATGTTCCAGAAGTTTTATGATATGAACTTGCCCAATCAGTTTGTCATTCGGCATTTTGCCGAACAAGAACAAGAGCAGGCTTGGAAGTGGCTGTTGGGTTGAAGGCAAAACCAGCATCCTGATATGGTTTTTTTGCAGTTTGAGTACTATAGGGAATGCAAATTCCTTAGCGCTTCAAGCTTTATTGCCAAAAAACTGAAAATCAACTCCAATGAATCCTAAAATCAAGTAAATCTTGATATGAATTTGGACAAGCCGATGGATTTGAATAACTTTTAATCGAAAAAATTTATACCCTTAGTTCTAACCTATGAAAGATACTGTACAAGCCAAAGTTTTATCAGTCAATGAGTTTAAGGAAATTATGACTGATTTCACTAATCCGTTAGAAATATTTCGCGAGACCGTACAAAACAGCTATGATGCCGGAGCAACAGAAATCATCATCACACTCGATAACAACGAAGAGACAAAAAGGTTGGACATTGTCATTGAAGACAATGGAGAAGGCTTACTACCAAAGCAATTTAGCAATTTTTTTGATTTAGGCAACTCTACTAAAAGAGGTACCAAAAACAAACAATACATTGGGGAAAAAGGGCATGGGACGAAAATCTGCTACAACTCTGATAAACTGGTGTTAGAGTCTTGGTGCGAAGGAAAGAAGTATTATAGTGAAATGGATATGCCTAGATATAAACTCACCAAAAAGTCGCCACCCGAAGTCCCTAGTTATACCAAGCCTGCGGAAGTACCCCATAAAGAGAAAAAACAACAGGGAACACGCATCACAATTCAAGGCTACCTAACTGATGATTATGATTCAGGGAATGATAAAACCTTTCATCATGCGGCAGTTAAAGATTATTTATTATGGTTTTCTGCTTGGGGGTCAGTAGAGGCAGAGTTTGGCAGTCAAGAAAATGCCAAGAAAATTATTAAGCTCAGAGGGGTAAACTATGATGAATCTAGAGACCAAGAGAAGTATGATTTCAAAATTGGTAAAGATGGTTATGAGCATATACCTTTTGGGCATCGATTCCCAGAAAAGGAAGTATCCAGCACTGAGGAATTGAAAAGATATGCTAAAAAGGTCGCAGAGGGCGATATACGGGCTCCGCTATCTGTAAAGCAAAATGCGGAGAAGTATTGGGAAAAGTTTTTTGCCAAACGTATAGTTCTAGATGGTGATGTGAAACTAGGGGTACGCAAGTGAAAGCTCAAATCGTAATATGGGCAGAGGGAGATTCTCAAAAACGAATTTATAACCCGATGCTTGTTGAGCGCTTACAACAAGGTAGTGAAGAAATAGAGTATAAAGTAGCCGATCGCTATGGTTTATGGGCTTGTAAGAATTTTATCCCCATACAACGAATTGATCATTGGCTCGAAGGAAAAGGGTCATACACGAAGTTGCACGGATTTGTTAATTATGACGGCTTTACACTTACGGCTAATCGGAGCAGTATTGAAAATACCCCAACAGAGCGATTGAAGGCACTAAAAAAAGAAGTAGCCAAGCTTTATAGAAGCATTGAAAACGGAGAAGGTGATAATCAAGATTATGTTAAGTGGTTGGAAATCGAAACTGAAGCTCAAAATGAGCGAAAGGCTGACGAAGAAAAAGCAGAGCTGAGCAAGCGTATCAAAAAAGCCAAACGAAATCCAAAGATGTTGAAAATAGGCCAAAATCGGTTTTTAGTTCCCTCATCTGAAAGTGAAGTAGCGCTTTTATTGGCTGCTGTATTACAAGAGTTCCAAGAAGAGGCTGTATTGCCATACGAAATTGTAGACTATAACAGCAGCAAGGGGGTAGACTTTTTGGTTAGAGACCTCACCTACAAACCTAAACCATTGTCGGGGACACCTGAAACAGCGTTTGGATATGTGGAACTGAAAAAGAACTTAACGAATAAAAAATTCAACCACGCCTTCAAAAACATCAAGATGATTGTTTGTTATGATATTGGCCAGCTAAAAGAAGGTGAAGTTATGGAAGACCTCGAAGGAGAGCAAATGAAGCTCAAACGTGTAAGTACACGTAGAGCAGACCTTGCCATACGATACTCACTGGTGGGCGATGGCAACAACAAACACGAAATCAGTATTTTTCTGTTAGAAAGCTTCTTGAAGTCTAAAAAAATCAGTGCAACTGAGTAACGGGACAGAATCGAAGAAATGATATCCAACAATATATTTATTGTTGGAGTCTAAAGCATTCCCTTGCTTCACGGAGAGAGGCAAGGGAAGCCAAACGTGCTAAAATCCTTCCAAGATAAGGCCGTTTAAGAAGGTTAAAACCGCAACCCTACAGAAAGCAGAAAGTTGGTGCCGGCCATCGGGTAGAAGAAGTTTTCGTCGATGCGTTCACCGCCGGCAATGTAGGCAAAGGTATAGCCGTTGGGCGCATACAAGGTATTGGTGATGTTGTTGACAAGCAAGCCGAGCTGTACCTCTGGGATGAGGCGTGTGGGCAGGTGATAGCGTATGCGCAGGTCTTGGGTGTAGAAGGCATCGAGCTTGCGGGCCCGATTTTGGGTATTGTCCAAGAATTGGTCGCTGACGTACTTGTGTAGCCAGCCGATTTCCAAGCCCTTGACCGGGCTATAGAGCACTTGTGCGGAGGCCACCCAAGTAGGCGAAAAGGCAATAGTGGTACGGGCAAACTCGGTAACCTGCTGGCCTCCGTTGTCGAAGTCGTCGACAAACTCCCGAAAGTTTCGGATGATGTTTTGGCTCCAAGTAGCATTACCCTGTAGCGTCCAACGGCGAGAGGGCTTCCAAGCTAGCTCTAGCTCGATGCCGGTGCGGTAGCTCTCAGGCACATTGACACGGGTGTATGCCCCTACATCATTGACCTGCCCCGTGAGCAGGAGTTGGTTTTGGTACCACATATAGTAGTAGTTGAGGCTGGCTGCAAAGCGTTGGGCTTGATAACGATAGCCGGTTTCGAAATCGTGGAGGGTTTCGGGAAGGGGGCGGCTTTCGGCACTTGATTCGGTAAAATCATTACGGTTAGGCTCCTTGTTGCCCACAGCCCAAGAACCATAAAAAGTATGGGCTTCGTGGCGGTAGGTGAGGCCGAGTTTGGGGTTGAAGAAGTTGAGCTGTACACTTTGGTCGACCTCCCGAGCGCCGAGGTTGTCATCTACGGCCTTGCCCACAAAATTGTACCCTACTTGCCGCCATTGTATATCGGCAAAAGCCATAAGCTTAGGGTTGAGCTGATAAACAGCCTTGGCAAAGAGGTGCCCGTCGGTTTTGGTAGCATCATTGTCGTAGTAGCGGTCGCGGATTTGCGAGTCGCCAGCAAACCGCGCCCAGATAACCTCTCCGAAGTGCGCCCCTTCGTAGTGGTTCCACCCGCCGCCGAAGGTAAAGTTGAGGCGTTGGGCAAGGTAGTTGACAGAGAAAATAGTTCCATAAAAGTCATTATCGAGCCAGCGGCGGCGTATGAGGTCGGAGCGCTCGATGGTTTCGGTACCAATCACCACAGGGGCGATGTTGTAGCCACTCAGTCGGTCGTTGTAGCGGAATTGTTCATAGTAGCCCCTCCCCTTGGTATAGTGTAGCGCCAGATGTCCATACCAACGTTGGGAGAACTGGTGGTCATAAAATAATTGGTAGTGGTCTTGTTGGTAATTGTCGGTTTCGTTGTCGTAGAGTTGAGAGTTATAGCGTCGCGGGTTGGCGTTACGGATGTTGTCCGCTTGTTCGGCGTTGAGCCCGTTGCGCACAATGAAGGCTTCTATCCCCTCTGCATCGTTGCGCAGCTTGGCTTCCGGAATGCCATACCAAGCCTGATAGGTTTGTTCTTGACCCGAAAATATATTGAGGCGCAAGCTGCTGTTCTTGCCCCAATATGCCCCTGATACATAAAAAGAGCGCAAGTCAGAAAAAGCCCTGTCTATGAATCCATCCGAGCTGATGCGCGAAAGCCTTGCGTCGACCGTAAAGCGGTCGTGAAGTAGACCCGAACCTACCTGTAGGGTATGCTTCCAAGTGTTGAAAGCGCCGTAGCTGTTGTCGAGAGCGAGGTAGGCCGTATCGCGTCGGGCATTGGTCTGTATGTCAACTGTAGCACCAAAAGCAGCAGCCCCATTGGTAGAACTGCCCACGCCCCGCTGTATCTGGATGCTCTCTACGGAGGAGGCAAAGTCAGGCATATTGACAAAAAATGTTCCGTGACTTTCGGCATCATTGAGTGGAATACCATTGATGGTTACATTCACTCGGGTAGCATCTGAGCCTCGAATACGCATGCCGGTATAGCCTACGCCCGCACCTGCATCGGAGGTAGTTACGACGGAGGGGCTGAAATTGAGCAAGATAGGTAAGTCCTGACCGAAGTTTTGAGCCTGAATCGTGGCGCGGTCTATGTTTTGAAAAGCCATTGGGGCGATTTCGGGCACTCGTGTCGCTGTGATGAGCACCTCCTCTGTGAGCGTAGTACTGAGCACTAGACGTATTTCGCCAGCACTGCTGCCCGTGTTTACGGTCAAAACCTGTGGCTGATAGCCAATAAAAGAAACTTGCAATTGGTAAGTGCCTGCCTGAAGCTGGCCTAGCCGGAAGCGCCCCTGATGGTCAGTAGTAGTGCCTTTGTAGGTGTTTTGGAGCAGTACCGCTGCGCCGGCCAACCCTTGGCCGTTTTCGTCTAGTACACGTCCTTCGATTACATTGCCTGTAGTGCCTTGTCCCCACAAGGGTAGCGACAAAAACACACAGCAGAGCCATAGTCCAATATTTAAACCTTTCATCGGTGAAAGTAAAGTTAGAGTTTGAAATATTGGGGTCTGCACACAAGAAGCCAACACGCGCTTGTGATAAGTGAGAAAAACCGTTGGAATCGGCCAGAGCCTATGTCAGAAGGCAAAAAATATTTTTGTCTTCAACTCCCTTCGTCGGTACTAACCGCATCAGGTTCTATGGGTATATTCTCAGCTCCGCCAAAGGAGCACCCCAGTTGAGTTACTGTGTTGCAAAGGTAGCGTGTATCGGTGTGTGAAGCAAACACTAAGGGTTTCAAAATATCCAGTAGTATGACAATCGAATAAATCTTGGTATGAGGTATGAAAGTAGGAGTACCTACATTTTTGATTCAAAAAAATGACAATCATCAAAAAAAGCATTAATATTTGCATAAGAGTAAAAATATTGTTAAATCCTTGTGGTATTTCAATTCAACCAATAAAATCCACCTAAGGCTACTATGAAAACGATTGTCACCTATATCCTGCTATTTACTTTTTGTAAGGTAAGAGATTTTAAGGTAAACGATGATTATATTTAAATTTTATTAAGTGTGCTTATTGTTGTGAAATAAAAATAGTCTATGGTGTTTTTAAAAAAAACAAAATAATTTTGTTTTATTAGTGTTTGTTGTATAGATTTGTATCGAAGTACTTCATATAGCTAATTTCAGCGTCTTTTAGTTTTTATTATATTAACCTTTTCTAAAAATGAAAAACTTATCACTAAAGAAGTTTTTAATGTCTTGAACGCTAAAATGACAAAACAATCAAATTCTCCCTAATTCCGCAACTTGAAATCATTAATGTAGGGCTTCCGCACCAAATCAATAATCTTTGGTTGCTTATTGCTACTCCAATTATTCGAATGCGTTTGTAGCGTTTTTTAAAGGTTTTTCAAAAGCAATAGAAAACACACGAAGAATAAAATATTGAATTAAAGCCAAAAACAACACAAAAAAGTTTGATGCGGGAGCCCTATCATTAATGGATGTGGAAGTTGGTCTTTATAGATATTTTACCAACTCTACCATATGAGGGCTTGCACCATCTTGATTTGCGCATAAAGCTACTGTAAGGTCTGCGTACGGAAGCAGTTTAGCGATAAAATAGAGGCGATAGCTAGCTCTCTGTAGATTTATGAAATACAGCTTTCGAAGTGAAGTTCTAAAGAGAAACTTCCTGTTAGATAATTACAACACACAAGCTGAAACTCAAAACATTTTCCCAAACCTGATGAAACAACTCATACTCTTCCCTCTGTTATTTCAACTATCCCTACAACTTACTAAAGCTCAAATACTTGACTACCAAATACTTGCAGTGTATGAGCTTCACTTTCAGCCAGATTCAACCGATTCGGCATACAAGATTAAAACAGAACCTTATCATCTCTACACTGGAGCAAACCAATCGCTGTATATCAGCACCTACGCTTGGCAGCTTGATTCTTTGGTTTATGAAGGCCATATAGACCCTAACGACGTAAGCGCGATGGAGCGTTTGTTGAGGATGCCGCAACCCAGTTCGAGGGAGGCCTTGCTCAAAACGTATCGGCAAGGAGGCATGACGGTTTACAATCACGTGATTTCGTTATATGTGTATGAGGATGCCACCAAACTGATTTGGCAAATCCAAGCAGAGCAAAAAACAACAGAAGCTGGTAGTGTCTTGACCAAGGCCACCACCAGCTTCCGTGGGCGTAACTACACAGCGTGGTTTGACGAGAACATCCCCGTCTCCGATGGGCCGTATAAATTTGGCGGCTTGCCCGGCCTGATTATACAGATTGCTGACGACGAACAGCACTATGTATTTGAGGCGGTGAAGGTGGTACATTTTCCCAAAAAACAACAAATCCACATTCCTTATGCCACACACGCAAAGCCTATCACCTATCAACAGTTCAAAGAATTGAAAGAAGCTTATTCAACAAACCCTTTGGCGATGTTAGAGATGGGTGGGGGCTTCATATCCGAAGCCGATAAGCGCAAAACCAAAGAAAATATTCAACAGCAAAAAAGCAGGAATAACAACCGCATTGAGCGCAAGCCGGATTAGTGTGGGCACAGAAACAAAGCAAACAATATTAGCAGCAAGCCTCCCTTGCTCATAGGCGAATCTTATGTTACAAAATATAGGAACTGACTCAGCCAAAATACTCTCTAAAAATATTTGGGGCGCAAGGTGGTATACTTTGAGGCTATTGCTAAGTATGTTATTGGCCTTGGTGAACGGGATGCAAGCCCAAACCATGCTGACAGGCCAACTGACCGGTACCTCAGGGCAGCCCTTGGTAGGGGCAAGTGTTACGGTTGCCGAAACAGAAACCGCTGCACCACTTGCCTTTGCCATTAGTGATGCACAAGGCCGTTTTGAAATACAGGTATCAACCACGACCACCCAACTGTGGCTCAGTGTGCGTAGTTTGGGGTATGCCCCACAACGCCGGCAAATCGCCAATCAAAGCCAACAAATCCAGATTACGCTTGTCGAGCAGGCCTTGGAGTTGGAAGAGGTTGTACTTAAGCACTCACCCATCACCCAACATGGCGATACCATCAGCTATGATGTAGCGTCTTTTGCCAACACTCAAGACCGCAGCATCGCAGATGTACTCAAACGAATGCCGGGGATTGATATACTCGCTGATGGGCGGGTCTTGTATCAAGGGAAGCCCATCAACAAGTTTTATATAGAAGGATTAGACTTGCTAGAGGGGAAATACAACCTTGCCAGCAAAAACCTCCAACACAAAGAAGTGGACAAGGTACAAATACTCGAAAATCACCAGCCCATCAAGATACTGGACGGGGTGGCTTTTTCGGACAAAGCAGCGCTCAATATCAAACTCAAAAACCAGCATTCATTCACTGGGCAAGCCGAGCTGGGACTTGGTGCGCTCCCCCTGCTATGGGAGACCAATATTACCCCTATGCTTTTCAGCAAAAAACAACAGATGTTAAGTACTTACCAGAGCAACAACTCAGGGTACAATATCGCTGAACAACTTAAAACCCTCACAATCGAAGATTTGCTCGAACAAAAACTGGTAGAAGAAAAACAAGATTGGCTTGCCATACAAACACTCAATACCCCAAACTTTGCAGACAATCGATGGCTCGATAACCAGACCCGCCTGCTAAGTACCAATGTTCTTCGAAAGCTGGGTAAGGACTACGAACTACGCCTCAATGCCGCATATCTCAACGACTTACAATGGCAGGAGGGCTTCAATCAAACACTGCTTTTTACCTCTACAGACACCTTTGGACTGCGCGAAGAGCAGTACAACCGCCAGCATATCCACAGTGTGGAAACCGACCTGACGCTCCAGCGTAATGCCTCTAACAAGTACCTCAAAAACAGCCTACAGTTTCAAGGATATTGGGATAGCCAACAGGGCAGTCTCCTGCTCAATGAGCAAGCCATCACACAACAACTCAGCAATCCGTACTTTCGACTTTCCAACCGTTTCAAGAGCATCAGACCTTGGGGCAAGCAGCTTATTACACTCAAATCGTATGTTAGCCTGAGCCAAACACCACAAAGCCTAGTAGTCAGTCCGGGGCAGTTCGAAGTAGCCCTCAACACCGGAAACCCCTACGAGAGGTTACGGCAAGATGTCCTGCTCAAGCGCTTATACACCGACAATAGCCTTGGTTTTAGCAGAACTTGGAAAACCTTCGTTTTTAGCCCTAGAGTAGGTTTTGTGATCGAAAATCAGGCCTTAAACACGGAGTTGTTGGTCAACGAGCAAAGCCAAGCAGCTCCTGATTTTGCCAACCGCTTACAGTGGCTTCATAGCAAGAGCTATGCAGCCATACAGACACAGTTTAGGCACAAAAAATGGCGGATGGAACTAGATCTACCCCTTAATTGGCATCTATACCATCTCCAAGACCGCTCTTTGGAGGCAGGGCAAGCGCTCTCGCAGCTTACTTTTGAACCAAAAGCCAACGTTGTGTTTGAGAGTATGTTTTGGAAACTCAACCTTACAACAGGGTTGGGCAATCAGTTTGGGGTAGTACAAGAGTTGTATTATGCTTTTCTACTCAAAGACTACCGCCAATTACAGCGTATTAACACAGCCCTGCCGGAGCGTTTAAATCATAACCTTGGTGCAGCGGTAACCTACAAAAACCCACTCAAGGCATTATTTTGGAATCTGTCTTATACTTACAACCTTACCCGACAAAACCTGCTTTTTGTAACCAACATAGACACTAACGGAGCTATCACCTTAGAGGCATTGGAACAGGGTAATTTTCAAACAACACAGTTGCTGGTATTTCGTGCCAACAAATATGTCAATCGGTGGAATGCCAACGTAGGGATTGGCACCAATTTTATGACCAGCAGCCTAGAGCAAGTCCTCAACGAACGTTTAGCAAACATTTACAACCAGTCTTTGCAACTTCACGCCAAACTCAACTTAGACCTTACCCAGTGGCTGTCTACCGAACTCAAAAGTAGTTGGCAGATTGCACGCAATCGAATAGATGATAGCCCCAACAACACAGCTGTGTTACAAAGTCAATTATTTCAGTTACACATATACCCCAAAGAGAAGCACTATATCGGTCTAAATACCGAATACATCCAGAATACGCTTTTTAGCGAAAACACCCAAAACCTATTTGCTGACTTGACCTACCGACATACTTTTTGGGGCACAAAAATTGATTTTGAGATTCAGTGGCGTAATATCTTTAACAATCTCAGTTATCAGACACTTCACATTGAGGCGTTTCGATACATCGAAACTAATTTTATGCTACGCCCCTCACAAGTCTTGGCCAAGTTGCGTTTTTCGCTCTAACAAGCCCAGACCAACGAAAAAAGCCACCGACATTGTCAGTGGCTTTAGTGACCTCGCCAGGATTCAAACCTGGAACCTTCTGATCCGTAGTCAGATGCTCTATTCAATTGAGCTACGAGGCCGGATGATGATAAGGTATAAAGTCCTTTTTGGCTTTAGTGACCTCGCCAGGATTCAAACCTGGAACCTTCTGATCCGTAGTCAGATGCTCTATTCAATTGAGCTACGAGGCCATTATTTTGTGTCCCTATCATCGTTTTGGGAATGCAAATATCTACCCTTTTTTTGGGTTGTGCAAGTGATTTTAGAAAATTTTTATAACAAGCTCACTATCAGGTGCGTAAAAAATAGGTCAGCACCAGAAAGCAGCAGTTCATCCCTAGTAGGGCTCCGATACCTACTTGCATTGGCGTGTGGGCATTGAGTTGTAAGCGGGCGCTCATGACAGCCCCTCCAAGAAAGAAAGTCAGTGCCAGTGGCACTAGCAGTGCGCCGTCAGGTTGTTGTTGGCTGAGCGCCAAAAACAGACCTACAATCCCTCCCATAGCGGCGCTGTGGGCGCTGATTTTCCACCAGAAGCTGACCACTGTTACCAAGGCCAGTACTAGCGTTACGGCGATGAGTATCCAAGAGATGAGCGGCAATACAGGCACACGCTCATAAAACAAATAGGCGGCAATGCCATAGAAGAGTGTTGTCAGGGCAAAGGGCATCCGGCGTTCTTCGAGCTTGGGCATTCCGAGGTCGTTGATATAATGAAAGAGGTAGAAGACCAAGAGGCTCAGCATAGGCATCATGAAGGTCGTCAGCCAGAGCATCAGCCAAAGCTTCCAAAGGGTAATTTGGCTGAAATATCCGCCTTGGTAGGTCAGTTTATCAGGATAAAAAGCAATCAGCAGTCCCACAAAGAGGCTTGTCAGACCAAGGGGGTGAAAAACCACTGAAAGCCCCAAGGCGACCCAGTCGGCAGGGCGATAACCTTGGTAAGCCGCCTGCCACGAGAGCGAGGGCGCTTCTAGACCTGAGGGCGGTTGTTCGGAAGGGGTAGGGGTGTCGTTCAAGGTGTATACAGTAGGGTTTGATGTCGTCATTGGGCAGTAAATAATGTAGGCAGATTAAGCCTGCAAATAAGCTGCCGAATATTTACAAAACCCCAAAAATAGGGCTAAAGTTTGGTTTATTGTGTGTTGTTTATAGTTCTTTGCGGAGGCGGGCCACGGGGATACCGAGCTGCTCGCGGTATTTGGCTACAGTACGGCGGGCTATTTTGTAGCCTTTTTGTTGTAGTGCTTTTTCGAGCTTATCATCGGAGAGAGGTTTGCGTTTGTCTTCGTTGTCTACCAGCTCTTTGAGCGCGTTTTTGACTTCTCGGCTGCTGACATCCTCGCCTGAGTCGGTCGCAATCCCTTCAGAGAAGAAGTATTTGAGCGGGTAAATGCCAAAATCAGTTTGGATAGACTTGCTATTGGCCACACGCGAGATGGTAGAGATATCCATATTGATTTTGTCGGCTATATCTTTGAGAATCATTGGCTTGAACTTGCTCTCGTCGCCATCCAAGAAAAACTCGTATTGGTACTCAATAATGGCGTTCATCGTGCGTAGCAGGGTTTGCTGCCGTTGTTTGATGGCATCAATAAACCATTTGGCCGCATCAATCTTTTGTTTGACAAACGAGACAGCCTCTCGGGTCTGTTTGTCTTTTTTGACACTCTTGCTGTAAGAGTCCAGCATTTCGGCATAGGTATGGTTGATTTTCAGCTCTGGCGCATTGCGTGAGTTGAGACTCAGCTCAAGTTTGTTGTTGTTATTGACCAAGATAAAATCAGGGATGATGTATTGCCTACGGGCAAAAGACGTAGAGATATCGCCGGGTTTGGGGTTGAGCTTGGTAATGACCCCGATGGCTGCCTTGAGCTGGTCTTCATCAAGGCCGACCCGTTTTTTGATTTTGTCGTAATGTTTTTTGGTAAACTCCTCAAAGCAGCTATCCAAGATGCGGATGGCTAGGGCGTTGGTTTCGAGGTCTTCATCTTTGCGTTTGAGCTGTATGAGCAAGCATTCGCGCAGGTCGCGGGCACCAATGCCGGGTGGGTCAAAATACTGAATTTTCTTGAGCATCTCCTCTACCTCTTCTTCGGTAGTGATGAGGTTTTGGCCAAAAGCCAAGTCATTGACAATGGCTTCGAGTGGGCGACGCAGGTAGCCGTCATCATCTAGGCTGCCGATAATCTGCCTGCCAATGGCGCGGTGATGGTCATCCAAGCCCAAGAATGACAACTGCGATAATAGCCCTTCGTTGAGCGTGGGCAAGCTCGGAATAGGGATTTCACGCTCTTCTTCGCGCTGGCCATTGCCATCGCCATGCATTTTATAGCCGTGGAGCTCCTCTTCATTGAGGTAATCTTCGATGCTGATGTCGTCGAGCGGGTCATTGTCTTCGTACTCGTCATAGTCGTCGAGCGGGTCATCATCATCATATTCGCTGTCAGCCATATCCTCCTCCTCTTTTCCTTCTTCGAGAGCGGGATTGATTTCTAGTTCCTCCTCAATGCGGGTGTTTAGCTCTGCGGTCGGTATTTGTAAGAGCTTGATAAACTGAATTTGTTGAGGGGAGAGGGTGGTAGTGAGCTTTTGGGTTTGGTTAATGCCGAGTTTGGACATAGTTTCAGTGCCTTTTGTTCTTTTTTCCCCAATTTACGGATAAGACTAGTTTTTGGTACAGTTATTGCTAAGTTTTTTCTGAAAAATTTGATAAATACCAAAAAATAACAGAAAAGTACAATAAATTTAAGAAAAACAGCGCTTATCCAACAGGGTAGGCAAGGGGCGGGGTGTCATTTTTGGGTTTGCCTACACAGCCGGCTACTAAAATACGCAAATCCTTGGTGATGCAAAATAAAGCTTGGCATTTATGTTGTGGACTCAATGGAAATTATACCCCATCAAATTTAGTTGGGGAAATGTATATGCCACTGGATATTTTGGGAAAAGCATCTCGGAGCTCCAACTCCAAGATAAGCTGAGGCCTTATTTGGAGGGTAATATATGACTTAGCCCGCCGTGGGATTTGGGGAAATGCCCAGTGGTGTGGGACATGTGTATGTTGAAAATCTCTGAGAATCAAGAAAATCAAGGAAGCATCGAAAATCAAATCACGAAAACCATCAAATCAAATAAATCTTGGCATAACTTCGCCCCTCAATCCAACTGTGTAAACTTATGCGATTGCTACAAATCAGCTTTTTAAGCCTGTTGCTGCTATATGTGGGCAGTTTTTCGGCTACTGCCCAACGACTCTACACCCCTGTCGATGCGAATTACAAACATTTGGCCGAGCGCTACGAAATCCTTTCAGGTTCGTTTCAGCCTCGTCTACAAAGCAGTGCGCAGCCTTTGGAGCGCAAAGCCTTAGCACAAATGGCCGATAGCCTCTTATTGTCTGAAGATAACTGGAGCCGTGCGGATAAGTTCAACTTGACCTACCTCCAAATCGATAACCACGAATGGAGCGAGGGCAATGCCGCTGAGGCGCGCCGCCCGATTTGGAAGATATTTTTTGAGAAAAAATCAGATCTCTACCACTATCGCGACAAAGACTTTGAGTTGGTCATCCGTCCGGTGTTGGATGTACGCCTAGGCCGCGAGCAAGGCCGCGACCAATGGCTCTATACCAATACCCGAGGTGTGGAGCTGCGTGGGAGTATAGGCCGCAGGGTGTCTTTTTACAGCTACGTAACAGACACACAGGCCGAGTTGCCGGGCTATGTCAATGAGCGTATTGCCCGCCAAGGTGCGATGCCCGGCGAGGGCTATTTCAAGCAAAAACCCGGCGAAACCAAGGTCGATTTCTTGACCGCACGCGGCTACTTGACCTTTGATATCCTCCCCAACCTCATCGATTTGCAATTTGGCCACGACAAACTCTTCATAGGCAATGGCTATCGTTCGTTGGCACTGTCGGACAATGCGGCCAACTATACTTTTTTGCGCCTCAATACCCAAGCGTGGAAATTCAAGTACCAAAGCATTTTTGCGCAAATGACGGCCGAGGCTTTCAATGCGGATGGTTTTTACCCACAAAAGTTTATGGTGATGCACCACCTCAGCTTCGACCTTACGCCCAAGCTCAACATCGGAGTTTATGAGCAGGTCATCCTCAGTCGTGCCGATACAACCAACCTCACCAATGGGCGGGGCAGCGGAGGGATTGATTTGGCTTATCTCAACCCTGTGATTTTTTACCGTTTTGTAGAACAACAACTTGGCAGCCCCGACAATGTAGGGGTGGGGCTGGATTTCCGATGGAATCTCTGGAAGCGCCTTCAACTCTACGGACAGGTGTATTTGGGCGAGCTCGTGGTGTCGGAGCTGAGAAGCAACAGAGGCTGGCGCGGCAACAAATATGCCCTACAAGGAGGGCTGAAATACATCAACGTGGCCGGTATCCGTAACCTCGACCTCCAACTGGAGGCCAATATGGCACGCCCCTATACCTATTCGCACAACTTCACCTACCGCGAGCAAAGCCACTACCAGCAGGAACTGGCGCATCCGCTGGGAGCAAATTTTTATGAAGGCATCGCCATTGTGCGTTATCAACCCCTACCACGCCTACAGCTACAGGCCAAGGCCTTTATTGCTCGCCAAGGTATAGACGGGCCGGACGGCAACAACTGGGGCTCGGACATCTTCCGAAACAACGGCGATTTTGTACAAGAGTTTGGCAATACGCTCACCCAAGGCTTTGAACGCCGCTGGCTAATGGCACAACTGACGGCTAGCTATCAAGTACGACACAATCTCTTTGTAGATTTGGTACAGGTCATCAGACGCAACGATGTGCCAGACCTCTCCATTGCCGACCGCACCAACTTTAGTTCTATGGCCATCCGCTGGAATATGCCCCAAAGACAGGCTGCTTTTTAATAACAACACGCAGAGCTTGGCCGAATGTATGAAATCTATATTCAACCACAATTGGTTTGAGAAATGTGTGTGCTGAAAATCCTTGATAATCAAGAAAATCAAATCTTGTGAATCTTGGTATAACACCGTCTGTGGAAATACAAACGCAGGCGGTGATGAGCCAACGCTGGCGAGTCCTTCAATTATATAAATCCGGAGAGAAAATACCCGACGATATGTCTTCGAAATAGCTTTAAATTTTGTTTCATTACACTAATACAGTTGGATTATATGACTGTAAGCTTTGTTTGTAGTTGTTATTTTTGAGAATACAATCTTATCAAAATTAAATTTTTATTAAAGAGCCAATCGCTTACTCTGCTAGTTATCGAAGAACATAATAAGCAGAAGAACATAATAAGCAGATTTGGCTTTGTGTTTTGAGAAGATAATATAAAATGAAAACAGTATTTTCGGCTACTTACTTTTTGTAAATAGCTAAAAATCAGCACATTAATTGTAATAGTTGACTATTGTGTATTTTTACTTGGTTACCGTGCTAATGTTTTCACGTATACAGTGCTTGTAGAGCAATTTGGCTGCGATTTGTAAAAAGCCAAAAACTTACTAAAAAATCACATATACTTAAAATCACCTCATATTGTATGAAAGGTGCTCGTAAATCTTTGGGCTCAACAATATTCTTTGTGTTTGTATTGAGCTTGTTTTATTGGAATGTGATCGGGACAGTATCTGCACAAACCATCACGGTAGGAACAGTCAGTCCCACTACAGTGTGCTCCGGCTCTACTATTCTCATCCCGATTACAGCTACGGCAGGCTTTCAGCCCGGCAACTTTTTTACGGCAGAGCTTTCGGACGCAGCCGGTAGTTTTGCCAGCCCAATAGCCATCGGTACACTCATTGGCACTACCAATGGCACCATCGTAGGTACGGTACCAGTGAGTATCCCCACCGGCAACAACTATCGCATCAGGGTACGGGCAGAAGACCCGGCAGTGATGAGTGGCAACACGAGTGTGGCTATCCGCATCTCGGCACAAGCCGGCGACCCCAGTGTGTTTGGCAATAACGAATGGCGGGTATATGCTTTTGATGGGAATATTTTGGCCGGAACAGCCGAGTACCGTGGGTTTTATACCGAAACCAACTTGAGCTTCAACTCCGCAGCACGTTGGGCACAGGGCAACACCCCTAGTGTGGCCAATGCTACTGGAGGCGCTGCTTATCAAGGTTGTGATGTAGCGCTAGATTTTCATTCTGTGAGCTACAAACGCCGTGGCTTTCCTTGTGGATTTTATCAAGTCGACATTATCCGCACAGACACGTATCAAATCCTTATCGATGGGGTAGTAGTAGCTACCAATACCGGTAGCGGCACAATCAACAACCGCTGGCGTGGGCTTTTGGGCCCCAATACGGAGATGGAAATCCGGTGGTATGATGACACTGCGCCCAATGTCAACTCCCGCTTTCAGGCCACCTTCAACATATTGGCTCCTGAAGCCTTGGTGGTGCAGCCTGTGTTGCCTATTTGCGCCAATACCCAACGGACGGTAAACCTAATCACTAGCACTACCGCTAACAACCCAATAGACTTTAGGGTAAACCCTACGGCCTACACCTTTACTTGGAGTGGCCCCGCAGGGTTTACTACTAATGCTGATGGGACTTCGATGACCACAGCCATCGGGGGGCACGGCACCTACACCCTCACAGCCACACACAATACCAACGGTTGTTCTATCTCGACCAATGTTGTCGTGGCTTTAGCGCCTCCTCCCTCTGTCGCCGTTACGCCTACCAGTCCGACCATCTGCGCAGGGGAGCGTGTTACCCTTACGGCCACGGGCGCTACCACCTATTCTTGGCGTAATGCCGCGACCAATGTACAAGTAGCTATGGGCGCTACCGTTACGCTCAACCCCTTGGTTACGACTACCTACAATGTTATTGGTAGTGATGGCTGTACCAATACGACAACTACTTTCACCATCAATGTAAATCCTGCCCCTACCGACCCCGGTACTTTTGGCGATGGTTTTTGGTTTGTGGCCTGTTATGATGGGAATAATTTTGATCGCTATTATGGCTATTATACTGAAAACAACCTCAGCTTTAGCGCCTCTGATCGTTGGCCGATTGCCGGCAGCCCTTCGAGCGCAAACGCTGCTTCGGGGTTGCCCTATACCAGTCCACTGAGCTGTACAGTGCCTGTAGACCAACATTCGGTCAGCTACCGCCGCCGTAACTTTCCTTGTGGGTATTACCGCATCACCACCCGTCAGAATGACGACCAAGGTTACCTGCTAGTCAATGGGGTTGTTGTTTGGGAACGGCTTAGCTCATCGACCACTGCCGTTACGGCTTGGGAGGGCTTTTTGGGTGCAGGCTCCACGGTGGAGTTTCGTTGGCGCGAAGGAACCGGCAACTCCCGAGGCAGCTTGGAGTTTACTACAATCGTCTCAGAGCTACAGCCACTGACCAGCCCGGCAACGGTTACGATATGCCAAGGCACGAGCACTACCGCCGTCCTAAATCCGCTACCGGTACAACGCTTTTTCAACGCTGCCGGAGACCCTACAGGCCAAGGCGCGGCTACGCCTGTCAGCTGGTCTGTGATTACGGGCAGCCCGGCTGATTTTACCATCACGCCCAATGCCACCGGCGCTGTTATTACAGCCGACAATACCCCCAGCCCCAATCCGGCTACAATCCGTTATCGGTTTACCGATCCAGCTTCGGGTTGTGTGGTAGACAAAACCCTCAACATACGGGTGGATCCGCTGCCTAGTCCGGCGATTGTCGCTTCAGCAACGACTATCTGCGTTGGTGGGAGTGTAAACCTTACCGCCAGTGGCGCCAATACTTATGCTTGGTATGATGCTGCCACTGGTGGCAACCTGCTGGGTACAGGGCTTAACCTGACAGTCAGCCCTACGACAACGACGACTTACAGGCTGGAGGGGAACAACAATTGCGCAACCATCGCCCAAACGATTACCATTACCGTGCTGGGACCTACGCTCGCAGGCACGGAGTTTGGGAATGACGAATGGATTGCACATAGTTACGATGGCGCACTGATTACCGACCCGGGCAACGCCATATATCGGGGGCACTACACTCACAAAAGCTTAAGCTTTGACTCGCGCTCGCGCTGGGCGCAAAATCTCAGCCCTTCCGCAGCAACCACCACCCTCCCCGACGGCTCTGCGGCATACATAGGCTGTGCCATAGGGAACGACAACCACTCCATCTCGTTTAGGCGCACCAATTTTCCTTGTGGCTTTTATGTCATCAGTGTAGGGCGCGACGACCGGTTTGTCTTGCGTATCAATGGAGTGCAAGTAGCAGCTTCAGCAGTGGCTGGTTTTACGCCCAATGTGTGGGAGGGATTGTTGGACGAATCCTCAAATGTAGAGTTGGTGATACAAGAAGGTACAGGAAACTCCTATGGACAGATAAGCATAGGCTTTTTGCTTGGCTCTACCACACAGTCTGTCTGGAGGGGTGGGGTGAGCAGCGATTGGTTCAACGCCCTCAACTGGTGCCCACAAGTACCTACCGCCACTACGGATGTGGTCATTCCCGGAGCTGGGGTAACGTTCATGCCCATTATTGATGAGGAGGGGGCTGTTACTAAGGACTTACAGATTGCCGCAGGTGCTACCCTGACCATTCTAGGCACGCGCACGCTAGAAGTACACGGCAGTTACTTGCAAGAGGGGATATTGGTAGCGAACAACAGTACCATTACCTTACAACACAACACTACTCCCAATGACATCACCGTGCAGGTGTCAGGCACAGGAGCTTTTTACAACTTGGTCGTGAATAAGCTGGCGCATCAGGTGCAACTCAATAGCCCCATTACAATCAATGGACAATTGCGCTTGACCAATGGAGAGTTGAATCTTAACACGCGCACACTCACCATTACCAACCCCGCAACAACGGCTATCGTGCGGGAGAACAACGCCTTTATCCGTAGCGAAACCAATGCGGCCAACAATACAAGCATCGTTTGTTGGGAAACCGGAACCACCACCGGAACCTATGTCTATCCCTTCGGTACTGCGCCCAATGCCGATGGCTATATCCCCTTGAGCATTCACAAAACAGCGATTACGACCAACACCCGCTTTTGTGTGGCTACCCGCGCTACAGCAACATTTAATAATGTGCCCTATGCCACTGGTACCAATATGAACAGTGTTGTTGGTGGCGGACCGCTCTTTGTGGTAGACCGTTGGTGGAACATCACCTCTAGTGTCAACCCTTTGCCCGCACCCGGCGTGGACATTACCTTCCGTTATCGAGGGGTAGAGAACACACTTCCAGCACCTGCCAACACAGAACAGCTGGCAGTTCAGAAATTTGAAGCCAGTTTCAACGACTGGGAAAGTCCCTTCTCTGGAGGAGCCAACGGCGTAACCACTGGGGTAGGAGCCGTGCAGGCTTTAGGTGTGCGACGCTTTAGTCCTTTCGTGATTACCTTAGCGTCTACACCGCTGCCTGTTACGCTCATCAACTTTGACGCTAGAGCCATCAATAACGACCGCGCTGTGCAGCTCGACTGGAGTACGGCTTATGAGCAAAACAACCAAATGTTTGTCTTGGAGCGCTCCGGCGATGGAGAGCGGTTTGAGCCCTTCGCACGAGTACTGCCCGATACAAGTCCTATCGGGGTGCGCCGCTATCAACATGTCGATGATGCGCCACTGGCTGGTACTTCTTACTACCGTTTGGTACAGGTAGACATTTCCGGACAGGCAAACCCACAGAGGATTGTGTCGGTAAGCCTCAGACCTGACATAGGGCTACAAGTCTTGCCCAACCCTTCGGATGGGTATTTTGTGCAATTACGCTTGCACGATACACCCAACGCCACCGTACAAGTCAACTTTGTGAGTATCAGTGGCAATAGGATACATCAGCTGAGTCTTCAAACAGATGCTGCGGGCTTTTGGCAGGGAGATGTGCGCTTTCCGGTCAAATTAAGTACGGGAGCTTACATCGTCGAAACGAAGTCAGGTGAGCACCGCTTTTCGCAGAAATTTATTGTACATTAAAGTATAACCCTGAGTTATTAAATTGAAACTGGTTTCGTAGTCTTTAAAATACCGAGGTTTGTCGATGTTTAATATAGGTTTGTAGAATACAGGCTTACCATCTGGTGGCAAAGCGTATCAATTATCAAAATAATCTGGTATTGATTACAGTGCAGACCAAGCAGCTAAAACACGCCAAATAATGAACTACTCATTTAATATTTTGGAAAAAAATTACTTGATGTTTGTATCCAAAATAGCTTCACATACAGAACAATATTTTGTGAAAAAGCTTTTGCTTGTGGTAGTAATATTGTTTTCGCATCAAATACAAGCACAAACCATCAACGTAAACAATGTCAGCGGATCGCCTTTTTGTGCTGGAGATGTGATTTCGGTCAACTTCATAATTGGGGGTACTTTCAATAGTGGCAATACTTTTTTTGCAGAGCTGTCCGATGCCTCTGGAAGCTTTAGCAGCCCTACGGTCATAGGCAGCCGAATAGGGACTACCGCCGGAACCATATTTGCTACTTTACCCCCAGCCACCCCTGCCGGTACGGGCTATCGAGTGCGCATTCGCGCCAATGACCCTGTAGTGCTCAGTACCAATGTAACGACGGCGTTTATTGTGGGAAATTTTACGAGCGACCCCAATACTTTTGGCAATGGCCGCTGGTTGGCACATACTTACCGCGCCAATGATTTTACGCAGTATGTAGGCGCTTTTCAGACCGGAACAGCGCTGAGCTTTAATTCTGAAGACTATTACCCCCGCAATAGCCGCCCTTCGGAGGCCACGGGCTATGTCGGATGCCAAACCCAAAACAACAACCATTCAGTAGATTATCGCCGTACAAACTTTCCCTGCGATTATTACCAAATCAATATTCCGACACACGAAGACCACTGTGAGTTGATTATCAACGGAACGACTGTTTTCAGCCAAACCGGAGCTGGTGGTCCTCATAACAATGTTTGGAGAGGCTTTTTAGGACCTAGCTCACAGGTGAGTTTTCGGGTACGAAAGGTGAATAACAACGAATCACGCGCATCACTGACCCTTATCCCTGCACCCAATCCATTGGTACTTACCAATGCCGTTATCAAGTGTGCTGCGGCTACAGTAGCGATGACAGTATCAGCCCCAATGCCTCTAAACTATACTTGGTCTCCGGCGGTGGGCTTGAGCAGCACTACGGGGGCAACCGTCAGTACCAATGTTACAACCAATACTACGTATACCGTTACGGGCACTGACCCCGTTACGGGTTGCCAAGTCAGCCGTACAGTCGAGGTCATTATCGATGACCCCAGCCCGCTAAATGTCAGTATTGCGGCCACAGACCTGAATATCTGCCCCGGGCAGTCGGTAACACTTACGGCTTCTGGTGCGGCTACTTATACTTGGAGCGGTGCGGGGTTGAGTAGCAGCGCAGGCGTTTCGGTGATAGCCACCCCCACTACCACCACCACCTATACCTTGACAGGCAGCGATGGCTGTAGTAATACGGCCACTACCACTATTACCATCAATGTAGGTGCACCGCCAAGCGTAGACCCTAATGTATATGGCATCAATACTTGGAATGTATATGCTTATGCGTATACAGCACCACTCAACTTTGCTACAGCTACTTTGTTGGGTAGTTATGTACACAATGGCCTGAGCTTTGACTCCAACGATCGTTGGGGGCAGACAGCTTCGCCTTCTGCCGCCACAGGCTACGTGGGTTGTCCCGTACCCAATGACTTCCACGTAGTCAGTTATCGACGTGAGGGCTTCCCTTGTGATTTTTATCAAATCAACATCCCCCATCACGATGATCAATACTGGCTTTATATTGACGGCAATTTAGTGGCTTCGGGCAACTGTTGTGGTGGGAGTAACAATGCTTGGAGAGGTATTTTGAACGAAAATAGCCGGGTGGAATTCCGCTGGCGCGAAGAAGCGGGCAACTCTAGGGGTGGGGTGACTTTTGTTCCTATCAATCCGATTTTGACACCTCCTTCGACGGTATGCCTAGGAGATGCTATCAACCTTTTGGCTCAGAACGACCCTACAGCTACTTATGAATGGCGCGATGCATCCAATAACATTATCGGAACAAACCCTACAGTAAGTGTCAGCCCTACTGCTACCACAACCTACACCCTGCGGGTTACGAAAGGAACTTGTGTGGTTACGAATACCGTCCTCATTACTGTAGACAACAGCTCGCCCGTAGTAATAATTACGCCGGCTTCGCCGCAAATTTGTGGTGGGCAAAGCGTAACCCTTACCGCCACTGGAGCCAATACCTATATCTGGCGCGATGCGTCCAACAACATTATCGGCACCAACAATACCATTACAGTAAGCCCTGCACTCACCACAACATACTCCGTTGTAGGCAGCATTGGGTGCGCCAGCGGAACGGCCACAACTACGGTAACGGTAGGCGGTATGGGCGACCCCAACGAGTTTGGCAACAATGTCTGGAATGTGTATGCCTATGACGGGCGCGCATTCAACCGTTATTTTGGCATGTATGTAGAGCCGGTGCTCAGCTTTAACTCCCTTAATCGCTGGCCCAACAATGGTAGTCCCTCACAAGCCTCGGGCTACGTAGGCTGTGTAGTGCCGAATGACCTGCACTCGGTGCGTTACAAGCGTCGTGGATTCCCTTGTGGCTATTATCAAATCGATGTCGTCCGCCACGACGACGAATGTTGGCTCATCATCGATGGCGTTACGGTCTACTCGCGGGCAACCTGGAACCCCAACGAGGTCAGCAATGTATGGCGTGGTTTTTTAGGGCCTAATAGTGAGGTAGAGTTTCGCTGGGGGGAAGGTTCGGGAGGCTCTAATGGCACATTACGTTTTACAGACTTGGCCACCACGCTAGGCTTCACCTCCCCCGATGTAACCATCTGTGAAGGCTCTAGTACCAACCTCAGTGCCAATATCCCGACCGTCAGTGGTGTAACCTTTGAATGGATTACTGACCCTGCTTTTATTGAGTTGAGCAGTACTACAGGCAACAACGTAACCGCTACAGCGCGGCCTGGTGCCAATGGCGTAAGGACAGTTACCTGCCGATTGGTAGATTTAACAACGGGCTGCACGGTAGACCGAAACACTACCATCACCGTAGATCCATTGGCCAATACCACGCTTAGCGCCCCCGTATCACAGGTGTGTATAGGCGAGTCGGTTACTTTTGTGGCTACTGGAGCCAACACCTACAGCTGGTCTGCCTCTACTGCGCCGGGCGTAGCCAACCTAAGTGCCACCACCGGCAACAGCATTACAGTCAGTCCCACCGAAACGACTACTTATTATGTAGACGGCTCCAACAACTGCAATGTCAAACGCGACAGCGTAACCATCACCGTACTCAAGCCTACCATTCCAGCCACGACCTTCGGCGATGGGGAGTGGAATGTGTTTGTCTATGATGGCAATATCATCACCAATCCGGCGCTACCGCTCAAAGGTCATTATACCGAAAAAAGCATCAGCTTTGATTCCCGCAATCGTTGGAATGCTAACGGAACGCCCTCTAGCGCCACTGCTCGCCCCGATGGCTCGCAAGGGTATGTCGGCTGCCCTGTAGGGGTCGACAATCACTCGGTGATTTACAAACGAACCAACTTCCCTTGTGGAGTATATACTATCAGTGTGTCCAACCACGACGATGCTTACCGTCTGCTGGTCAATGGTATCCTAGTTTCGTCCAACAATGGATGCTGTACCTCACAGCCCAATGTGTGGTCGGGGCTTTTGGATGAGCATGCGACCATCGAGTTTATTTGGCAGGAAACCGCCGGCGGTTCCCACGGCGGGTTGAGTATCGGGTTTTCCTTGGCTTCAGCTACTACCGCCATTTGGACAGGCGCACAAAACACAGATTGGTTCAACCCCCTCAATTGGTGTCCGAGCGCACCCACCGCCACTACCCGCGTCATCATTCCGGGAGCAGGCGTTCCCCAAATGCCTGTCATCGCGGCTAACGGAGCAGTGTGTGAAGGCTTGCAAATTGATGCAGGGGCAAGCCTGATGATTCAGCCCGGCTTTGAGTTGGGGGTTTATGGGGATTGGCAAAACAATGGCACAAGCTCACTTACAGGCGCTACGGTACGCTTTCTGGGAACTGCCAATGCCAATCTGGCCGGAGCAGGT
Source organism: Eisenibacter elegans DSM 3317 (assembly GCF_000430505.1). Classification (NCBI taxonomy): domain Bacteria; kingdom Pseudomonadati; phylum Bacteroidota; class Cytophagia; order Cytophagales; family Microscillaceae; genus Eisenibacter; species Eisenibacter elegans. The sequence goes on from NZ_AUMD01000011.1 coordinate 652,891, forward strand.
ACGCAAAACTTCCATCGGTTAGTAGTAGACAAAACCGGAGGCCGCCGCCTACGGTTGGAGCGGCCTGTGAGTGTGGCAGAGCAGTTGGTGCTGCGCAATGGAGAGCTGATGCTCAATAACCAAACCCTCACCATTCAAAACCCCGCCACCACGGCCATTACACGTGAAAATAATGCCTTCATCCGAAGTGAAACTAATGCGGCGATAAACCCGAGCATTGTGTGCTGGAATACTGGCACCAATACCGGCAACTACGTATATCCCTTTGGTACGGCTGAGAACGCTGCCGGATATATCCCATTGACTATCCAAAAAACAGCCATTACAACCAATACACAGTTCTGTGTGGCTACACGCGCTACTGGAGTAGACAATGTGCCTTTTGCCCAAAGCACACATATGAACAGTATCGTAGGTGGTGGCCCTTTGTTTACGGTAGACCGTTGGTGGAACATCACCTCCAGTGTCAATCCGCTGCCGGCTCCCGGTGTAGATATTCGCTTTACTTATCGGGCAGCTGAAAATACGCTGCCAGACCCTGTGCAGGCTTTGGCCGTACAAAAGTTTGATTTCAGCTTTGCCGATTGGCTAAGCCCCTTCTCAGGAGGGGGGACAGGAGTGAGCAGCGGCATCGGAACAGTCGATGCCCAAGGTGTACAGGCTTTCAGTCCCTTTGTCATTACCTTGGCGAGTCAGCCCTTGCCCGTAACCCTGCTCAACTTTGAGGTGCAGGCGCTGCCCGAGCGTCAGGCAGTGCAGGTAGATTGGACTACGGCACACGAACAAAACAACGCCCACTTTGTCGTGGAGCGCTCTGCCGATGGGAGAACTTTTGCAAGCATTGCCCAAGTTCCTGCCAACACCCAAGACCTGCGCCTGCGTCGCTATCAGTATGTCGACCAAGCGCCACTGCCCGGTACGTCTTATTACCGTTTGCGGCAAGTAGATATATCTGGCGAAGCCCAAATCTATCGTACAGTGGCCGTACAGTTCCAACAGATGTATGGGCTACAAGTCTTGCCCAACCCTTCGGATGGGTATGCGTTGGGTCTTCGCCTTCAGGAGGAAAGCAGTGTGGGAGTCCAAATCAGCATTCGTGCAATGGACGGGCAGACAATCAGGCGGCTCAATGTCCGTACTGACAGCGCCGGAAGGTGGCAAGAAACGCTCGTATTTCCCCAAAAACTCCCTGCTGGAGCTTATCTGGTTGAAGCCGTCAGCGAAGGACATAGCTTTGTAGAAAAGCTAATAGTGAGATAAACGATTGGCATAACCATTTGTGAATAATGGAAATAAGAGCATCAAATCTAGGTAGGCTTTTCTGGAGCTTTGGTACAAATCTTATCACCGAGCTCACCGAAAAGCCTCATCCATTGAATATTGATATAGTTGGGGAAATGAGTGCGCGCCAAAAATCTTTGAAAATCAAGAAAAACAGATAAATCTTGGTGTAAAATTGTTATTTTTGTTTAAACCTCACTAAACAAAAATATCAATGAAAACCGACTACATCAACACCAAACCTTCGCTCTCACTATACTATGAGCGACAGGGCAATACCCAAACCAACAAACCTCCTGTAGTCTTGATACACGGACTGGGGGGGGCGGTTTGGAGTTGGGAAAATCAAATACCGGCCTTCACCCAAGCCCACGAAGTAATCACCTTAGACTTGCCCGGTCACGGGCGCTCTGAGCATCCAAACTGTTGCTATCAGATTGATGATTTTGCGCAGGTGGTCATCCAACAAATAGAAGCCTTGGCATTGCCTCCTTGCCACCTCGTAGGCCTGTCGATGGGTGGCATTATTGCCTTCCGAGTGGCCGGCCTACGCCCCGACTTGGTGCGCAGCCTTGTGATTGCCAATACCGGCCCCGAGCTGGAGATGGACTGCGCCCAAACGAGCGCGCTATTTTGGCAACGCGAATGGTTTATCCATCATTTTAGCATCGAAAAAATAGCCCAATTTTTGGCCAGCCGCCTGTTCCCCGAAGCTGCGCAAGCGCCTACCCGCGAGCGTTTTCAGATAGAATGGATGAAAAACGACCCTACAATGTATCGTAATAGTTTCAAAGCCCTTATAGCGTGGCGTTGTTATCCCGAATACTTCCGCATACCAGCGCCAGTACTGATGATAGGCTCTGGCAGTGACTATACCAGCGTCGCCCAAAAAGAACGCTTTGTACACAAACTCCCACACGCATATCTCCACATCATCCCTAACTCCCGCCACATAAGCCCGCTAGACCAACCCCAAGCGTTCAATGAGGCTGTATTGGCTTTTTGGGCGCAATATGAAGCATAGATTGAATCAATAATCAAACAACGGCCAATCAAGCTTGCTAAAAAACGCCCTCATAATTTATCTCCCATCAACTATCATTAGTAAAACTCAACACGAGAATCGTATCTTTGTGGTTTGATACGTTTTACTAAGTTCCCACAGAAGCCGTGCTTACCATTCATAACCTTTCTTTTTACTTTGGCAGCCGCCTACTCTACGAAAATGTCAACCTACATATCCGCCCCAAAGAGCGCATTGCATTAATCGGAGCCAATGGCACCGGCAAATCGACCTTGCTGCGGCTGATTACCAAAGAATATACGCCTGATGAAGGGTCTATTGCTTATAGCAATGATTGCACCATTGGCTTTCTGAATCAAGACCTGCTGTCTTACCAAAGTACTCAAAGCATCCGCGCTGTGGCGATGGAAGCTTTTGAGCGTCAAAATGCGCTACAGGCAGACATCAACCGCATCCTCAAAAAGCTTGAAACCGACTATACCGACAAGCTCGTGGAACAACTCTCGACCTTACAAGAGGAGTTTGCAATGCTCGATGGCTACAGCCTACAGTCCAAAGCCGAAGAAATTTTGGAGGGGCTGGGTTTCCGTACAGCTGACCTTGAGCGCCCACTACAGGAGTTTTCGGGCGGCTGGCGTATGCGTGTGATGTTGGCCAAGTTGCTTTTGCAAAAACCCTCATTGCTCTTGCTCGACGAACCAACCAACCACTTGGATATGCCCTCTATCCAATGGCTCGAAAACTATCTCAACCACTACGAAGGTGCCGTTATTGTCGTCTCACACGACCGTCATTTTCTCGAAAAATGTACCAACATCACCGTCGAAGTATCTGGTCAACAGATGCACTATTACGCCGGTAATTATAGCTTTTACCTCGAAGAGCGCGAGCTCCGCCGTGAGATACAACAGGCAGCTTACGAAAACCAACAGGCCAAAATTCGTCAAACAGAGCGCTTTATTGAGCGCTTCCGTGCCAAAGCCTCTAAATCGCGACAGGTACAATCACGCGTAAAAGCCCTCGACCGTCTGGATCGTATTGATGAAGTAATCGACGAAAACGCTACCGTGTATTTCAAGTTTAACTTTGGCCGCCAATCAGGCCGAGATGTGCTCCAGCTCAAAGATATTAGCAAATCATTTGGAGACCTAAAAATTCTGGATAACGCCCAAGGGCGTATCGAGCGTGGTGATAAAATTGCCCTTATCGGGGCGAATGGCAAAGGAAAATCAACACTCTTGCGCATCATTGCCGGCACAGAGCCCATCTCGGGCGAGCGTATTGTGGGCCACAATGTCAATACAGCTTTTTATGCACAACACCAGCTCGAAAGCCTTAATGTGGAAAACGAAATCCTTGAAGAGCTCAAACAGTCGGGTAGTGGCAAAACGGATACCGAACTACGAAGTGTACTGGGCTGCTTTTTGTTCAAAGATGAAGAGGTATTCAAAAAAATCAAAGTCCTTTCCGGAGGGGAAAAATCACGCGTGGCCTTGGCCAAAATGCTGATCGAAGAGGCCAATTTCCTCCTACTTGACGAACCGACCAACCACTTGGATATGCAGTCAGTCAATATCCTCATACAGGCGCTCAATCAATATGAAGGCACTTACGTAGTGGTATCCCACGACCGTTACTTCGTACAGCACGTGGCCAACAAGATTTGGTACATCGAAGACCACCAACTTAAGGAATACCCCGGTACTTTTGCCGAATATAACCAATGGCAGGCCGAACGTGAGACACAACTAGGGGCAAGCCCGGCAAATGCGCCTACTCCCGCCGCACCCAAACCTGAACCCAAACCCAAACCTACGGCCAATACCGAACAACAAAAGGCCATTAAGAATGATTTGCGTAAGCTAAAACAGCAACTATCAGATGCCGAAGTGCATATAGAAACACTCGAAAGCGCCAAAAACGAGTACGAGCACGCTATGGCCGACCCTTCGGTATACCAAGATGGCTCCCAAATGCAAGACTTCCAGACACGTTATCAGGCTACCCTCCAAGCCTTAGAAAAAGCCCACCAAAATTGGGAAAGGATTGCAGAGCAAATCGATAGCTTAGAAGCGCAACTGTAGGGTGTATGAGATAAGACGTACCAAGTACCAAAGTGAGCCAAGTACATATGGCACATTTTTCGTACCTTGTCGGACAATAAACAGGTATTGTCTTAAACATGCAAACAGCACCCTTTCATCTATCTCCCCAACAACTAGCCAGCAACGCCCGCGCCAAGCTGGCTAGCGCTTGGCAGGAGGAGTATCATCGTATAGGCGCACTCAATGTCAAGATAGCGGCTTGGATTATCATCTTTTCATATCCGGCCAGTATTTTCCCCAACCTAGCGGATGTAGACGCAAACTTGCTACCTATTTATATTGCGGTGTATGTTGCGCCCTCTATCATAGTAGCCCTCACATTATTGCTCTGGCGCTTTGTGCCTATGCGGCATGAGATAGTAACTTTTGTTTTGGTGGCAAGCGTGTTTACTGCGGCCACCTATCGGATACACAACCCAGAAATGCTCTTGTTGGTATATCTTATTACCAATGCAGTGTGTTTTATTGCAAGTGCTGTACAGATATTCGTCAAACCTCCCATAGTTGTAGGATATGCACTTTATATTTTCATAATCAACCTAGCAGTGAGTTATTATGGGTATGGCTGGTCTGTAGCAGATTATTTTTTGATAGGGGGGGGAGTAGTCATCCTGACAATGGATGCGGTCTTTGTGGGCGTGGTGATTGTCCGGTATCATTCTGCTAAGAAAAACTTCCTCAATAGTTTGGCCTTGCAAGCTTCTTACGAACAACTGGCAGCACAAAACCAAGTCATCGAGGAGAAGAGCAAAATCATTCAAGAAAACAACAACAACATCACGGCCAGCATCAACTACGCCAGACGTATCCAACAGGCCATCCTCCCAACCCAAAAACGGATTCAAGAAGGCTTGCCCGAGCATTTTGTCTTCTTTCGACCCAAGGACATCGTTTCAGGCGATTTTTATTGGTTTGGTGAAATTGAACCACAGCCCATTTATCGACAGCAAAACCTTACCGGTGGACAAACGGCCTCTGTCCTAGAAGGCTTTACCAGCCCAAAGAGCATCATCGCAGCGCTCGATTGTACCGGCCACGGTGTACCCGGGGCTTTTATGAGTATGCTCATTCACGCTTACCTCAACAACATCATCCATGAAAGAAATATCCACAGTCCAGATCAAATCCTCGCTGCTGTTCACGAAGCGCTGCTCGAATCGCTCAATCCCAACGAAACAGATACACACGACGGAATGGATGCCGCCATTTGTGTCTATGACTCAGAAAACCAAACACTCTATTTCTCCGGTGCCAAAAACCCACTTTTTTGGGTGGCTCTTGATGGCCAACTGACCGAAATCCCCGCCGGGCGTTTTGCCGTAGGCGGTTCGCAACTCGATATCCAACCTAAGTATGATCTCCACACTTTGCCTATCACAGAGCCTACAATGTGCTATATTTTTTCCGATGGTTTTGCTTCGCAATTTGGCGGATCCGAAGGGCGTAAGTTTATGCGCAAACGCCTCGCCCAACTATTAGCCCAAAATGCCCAACTAGAGGTAGACACCCAACGCCGTCATCTTGAAGCAGCTTTTGATGAATGGACTGCCCACGGTTTGTACCCACAGGTAGACGATGTCTTGGTCATTGGTTTTAGGCTCAAACCCCAATAGTATGCCATCACGCTAAAAATACGCCTTTGACTTTGAGGCCTTAATCAACACTTTTGCCAAAAAAGCCGTATCTTTGCTCATAAGAATCGCATTAGTTTCTCATTACATTACTACATACTCAATTTCTTCACTCTTGGGACTTCTGTTATGACACAACTCACGCACGCCCAAAAAATCGCAGAGGAGCTGCAAATCACTGACCGTCAAGTACGTGCTACGGTACACCTGTTGGACGAAGGAGCGACCGTACCCTTTATCGCACGCTATCGCAAGGAAGTTACAGACTCCCTCGACGAGGTCTTCATTACCCAAATCAGAGACCGCATTGCGCAGCTGCGCGAGCTTGACAAACGCCGAGAGGCCATCCTCAAATCTATCGAAGAGCAGGGTAAACTTACCCCCGAATTGGTCGACAAAATCGCCCAAGCCGAAACAATGACTATCCTCGAAGATTTGTACCTGCCTTACAAGCCCAAGCGACGCACCCGCGCTACCATCGCCAGAGAAAAAGGCTTGGAGCCACTCGCCGACCAGATTTTCAGCCAAGAATCGCTCGACCTTGAAACCATCGCAGCCGCCTTTATCGACGAGGAAAAAGGAGTAGCCAATATCGACGAGGCTTTGGCAGGCGCTAGAGACATCATCGCCGAGCACATCAACGAACACCAAGAGGCGCGTGCGGCCGTGCGCGAACTCTTCTACCAACAAGGCACATTCAAAACCCGTGTCTTGCCTGATAAAGAGAACGACTCCAAAGCTCTCAAATACAAAGACTATTTTGAGTGGAGTGAGCCGCTCGAAAGCGCTCCTTCTCACCGCATCCTAGCTATGCGCCGCGCCGAAAAAGAAGGGATAATCGCCCTCGAAATCAGCCCTGATGATGACCACGCCATCGAGGTCCTAGAGCGCAAATTTGTCAAAGGCCATCACAGTACTGCCGAGCAAGTCAAACTCGCCGTCAAAGACAGCTACAAACGCCTGATGAAGTCTTCGATGGAAACTGAAGTGCGTCTGGAATCCAAAAAACGCGCCGAGACAGAAGCCATCCGTGTATTTGCCGACAACCTGCGCGAGCTGCTACTCGCTTCCCCCTTGGGGCAAAAGCGCATTCTGGCCATCGACCCGGCCTTCCGTACTGGTTGCAAAGTCGTTTGCCTCGATGCCCAAGGCAACCTCCTGCACAACGATGTCATCTTCCCCGACCGCCGTGCTATCGAAGCCTCTGCCAAGCTCTTACAGTATTGCCAAGAGTATCAAATCGAGGCCGTGGCCATCGGCAACGGTACTGCCAGCCGCGAAACCGAAACCTTCGTCAAAGCAGTAGGCTTGCCCTCCAACATCCCCATCGTAATTGTCAACGAAAGCGGCGCTTCGGTCTATTCTGCTTCTGAGGTAGCGCGTGAGGAGTTTGCCGATTACGACTTGACCGTGCGCGGCGCTGTCTCTATCGGTCGCCGCCTAGCCGACCCCCTAGCCGAGCTGGTCAAAATTGACCCCAAAGCCATCGGCGTAGGGCAATACCAACACGATGTAGACCAAAACGCTCTCAAACAAAGCCTCGATGATGTAGTAGTAAGCTGCGTAAACGCCGTAGGGGTAGAAGTCAACACTGCCAGCAAACAACTCCTGACCTATGTATCGGGCTTAGGGCCACAGTTGGCGCAGAATATCGTAGAATACCGCCGCCAAAACGGACCTTTCAAGTCGCGTACAGAACTCAAAAAGGTCAGCCGCTTGGGCGACAAAGCCTTTGAACAGTGCGCCGGATTCTTACGCATCCAAAATGCCGAACACCCTCTCGACCGCAGTGCTGTTCACCCCGAAAGCTATCCTGTGGTAGCGCAAATGGCCAAAGACCTTAACTGCTCCATTACCGACCTGATGGAAAAAGAAGCGCTCCGCAAACAAATTGACCTCAAGCGTTACATCACCGATACCGTCGGCCTGCCTACGCTGCAAGATATTCTCCAAGAGCTGGCCAAGCCCGGGCGTGACCCACGTGAAGGCTTTGAAACCTTCTCCTTTGCCGAAGGTGTAAACGAAATCGAAGACGTACGTGTAGGGATGGAGCTCAACGGCATCATCACCAACGTAACCAACTTCGGTGCTTTTGTAGACCTTGGGGTACACGTCAATGGCCTGATTCATATCAGCAATCTATCGAATGAATATGTAGCCAACCCTGCCGAAGTCGTAAAGGTAAACCAGCAGGTAAAAGTAACTGTGCTCGAAGTAGATCTAGAGCGCAAGCGCATTGGTCTTTCACTCGTAGGCAAAGACAATCGCAAAGGCGGCGGAGGAGGAGCCAAACCCAGCGGCAAACCTGCCCAAAAAGGAAGTAACAATACCCGCCCTGCCGGACGGCGCGAAAACACACAGGAGGTTCCCGAAGGAGACCTACAAGCCAAACTCGCCGCCCTCAAAAACAAATTCGGCAAGTAAACCCTGTATGCTGCTAATAAACCACAAAACCCTGTCAAGAAAATGGCAGGGTTTTTCGCTTTATGTGCTGTTGCCTCATAAGCAAAAGACGATTTTTTTGGAGGGGCTTACCCTTCGAGCCGGGCATCGCTTGCGCTAGCATCCTTCGCACTCTCGTGCTCGGATGTTCCTAAGCCGCTTATGCCTGTGTAAGCTTCCTATTTCATCTTCTATCAAAGATTTTTCTCTATGACAGTCAGTGGTTTAGGGTTTTTGGGCAAAAAAAACGGGGTATGCTGCTTGCGAATTGGTGTTGCGTGCTTACCTTTGCACTCCCAAAACGATGGGATGTGGCATTTGCCGCGAGAGAGAGGTTGAAAAAAGTTTGCTAAAAAGTTTGGAGTTAACAAAAGCTTGCTTACCTTTGCACTCCCAAAACGATGGGGATGTTTGAGAAAGGGATTGCAGAAGTTTGTTGAAAAAATAAAGTTGTCCAAAAGCTTGCACAGTTTAATAACGGCGCTTACCTTTGCACTCCGAACCCTTTGTAAAAATCAAGTTTTACAGCAGTGAGCTTCGAAACAATCTCAAATTTTTTTTCACTTTTATTTGGTGGTTTAAAAAATACCACTTACCTTTGCACTCCCAATTCGGGGAAATCAGAGGGGAAGAAAGTTGAAAAGGG